>NZ_JBSFNK010000041.1:0-107266 GCF_053587055.1 Nonomuraea sp. NPDC003707
GTCACACCGGCGTCACGCTGACACAGCACGGCGAGATAGCCATGTACCGACACGAGCTATCACGTTCCGTCACCACCGAAAGTGGGCCAGAGCCAGTGACCGTACAGACCCGGGGACGACGCTTTCCAAGATCGAAAGTTCAGCAACAAGCTCTAAGGGAGTAGGCGTGTGACACCGGAGTGATCAGAAGTGGACGTTGGTCATCGTGTACCACGTCGGGACGAACGCCAGCAGGGCCAGCGCGACGAGGACCGCGAATGACGTGAGTGCGCGTGAGGTGGTGATGGGCGCGGGTGCGATGGGCCGCAGCTCCCATCGTCCGACCGCGATGAACGCCGCGACGCCTCCCAGCAAGAGATTCGCGGGCACCAATGCGTATTCGTTGCGCGTGATATGGAAACCAGCCGCGAGGATCATCGTCAGTGTCAGGCCGACGGCGGCGAGCGGCGTCAGCATCGGTTTGACTTTCGTCATCGCCGGCAGGATCAGGCCGACGCCGCCAAGTACCTCACAGACCCCGATGAAGACGATCAGAGGCTGCGGCACCGCGGCGTACCAAGCCACGGCCCGGGGCGCTGCCGCATACAGAGCTGCGTCGTACAACAGCACTTTGCCGAAACCGCTGCCGGCGAAGAAGAAGCCGAACAACGCTTGTAGTGACCAAAGTGCGCCGTTGAGCGTGAACCTCATTCCGCGCCTCTTGGGCTGCTGCTCAATGTCCTTGACGCCGGGCAGGTTGGCGCTGACATGCCCGTTCATGCTCTATCACTGCCTTTCTTATCGGGTTGGCCGGGGAAGGAGCTTTGTGGGCGGGTCGGTACGAGGTGGCCCGTCGTTTCGATGCTGTTCATGGCAGATTGTCCTTGAGAACCTTGATGTACTCGATCTTGAGAAGGGTGCTGACGGCCCTGAGGTCGTCATGGGTGAGCCGGTGCTCGGTGTCGCGGCGGCGTCGGCGTTCATCGGTCTTGCAGCAGTCCGAGGACGTTGCCGTCGGGGTCGGTGACGGTGGCCACGAGGCGGCCGCCGCCGACGTCGTGTGCGGTCTCCTTCACGGTGGCCCCTGCGGCGATCACCTCGGCCAGCTTCGCCTCGAGGTCCGGCACGTGCCAGTAGGCCACCGGCGAGGTCATGCCCTGCGGCCCACCGCCCGGCACCAGTCCGATGTGCTGTCCCCCGACCTCGAAGCCGACGTAGTAGGACGAGTCGGTCTGTGGCGCGACACCGAGGAGGGCCGCGTACACCGCCTTGGCCTTGGCAAGGTCAGACACGGGATGCAGCACGGTCTTGATTTCCTGGGAGGAAGAGCCGGTCATGGTCACTCCTGTCGTCGTGGGTCACATCGACCCGCTGTTTGCGTGTGCTCAGCTTTTCGCCCGGCTTGGCCGCTGCGCATCCGTGGTGACCACGGATCGTCAGCACGGATCGTCAGCACGGATGGGTTGCGGAGAGGATGCGGCAAACTGGGGCGGTGGTGACGCAAGTGGAGATTTCGCCTCGGGAAGCCGAGGTGCTGGACCTGGTCGGGGCCCATCTCAGCAACGCCGAGATCGCGGCACGGCTGTGCATCTCGGTGCGTACCGTGGAGAGCCATGTCTCCTCGCTGTTGCGCAAGCTGGAGGTGCCGGATCGGCGGGCGCTCGCCCAGCATGCGCCCACGCCGGCCGGTGCCGGCCCGGGCCGCCCGGCACCGGTTCTGCCGACCCCGCTGACCTCGTTCATCGGCCGGGTGAGCGAGCGGGCCGAGCTGACCGAGATGATCAAGGCGCACCGGCAGGTGACCGCGGTCGGTCCTGGCGGAGTGGGCAAGACCCGGCTGGCGTCGGCGGTGGCCGCGGAGGCGGCCGGGGAGTACGCCGACGGCGTGTGGTTCGTCGACCTGGTCCCGGTCACCGATCCGGGCCTGATCGCGACCGCGGTCGCGGGGGCGCTGGGCCTCGGTGAGCAGCCCGGCCGCGACATGACCGAGTCCGTGGTCGCCGCGCTGGCCGACCGTCATGCGCTGCTGGTGCTGGACAACTGCGAGCACGTGGTGGACGGGGTGACGCTGTTCGTCGAGCGGCTGCTTGCGACATGCCCGCAGGTGACGGTGCTGGCGACCAGCAGGGCCCGGCTGATGGTGCCGTTCGAACGGGTGTATCCGGTCCCGCCGCTGTCGCTGGCCGCCGACGGTGAGTCGGACGCGGTCGCGTTGTTCATGGAACGGGCGGCGGCGGTCGGCTGGCCGCTGGATCCGCCGCTGCGCGGCCAGGTGGCCGCGATCTGTGAGCGACTGGATGGAATGGCGCTGGCGATCGAGCTGGCCGCCGCCCGCTATCCCATGCTCGGGTTCGATGGCATCACCGCCGCCCTGTCCCACCCGCTGCGGATGCTCACCGGCGGCTCCCGTGCCGATGACCGGCACCGCTCGGTGCGGGCGGCGCTGGACTGGAGCCATGCCCTGCTGGAGCCGGCCGACCGGGCGCTGCTGCGCCGGGTGTCGGTGTTCGTGGCGCCGTTCACCGCCGCGGCGGCGGCGCAGGTGACCGGGGACGAGGAAGGCCTGGTCGCCGACGGCCTGGCCCGGCTCGCCGGACAGAGTCTCCTGGCGGTGACGGCGTCCCTGGGCAGGACCGAGTACCGGGCGTTGGAGACCATCCGCCAGTACGGGATGGAGCGGTTGTCCGAGGCCGGTGAGCTGATCGATGCTCGATCCCGGCACCTTCGTTGGCGCCTGGCGCAGGCTGCTGGCCTGGCCGTGGTAGCCCAGGATTGGAGGGCACGGTTCGACCTGGTGGCCGACGACCTCCGCGCCGCCCTGGCGTGGGTGGCCAACCGTCCGGAGCAGCGCGTGGACGCGTTCGAGCTCGCCCGGTGCCTGGCGGAGCTGACCTTCACCCGTCACCTGACCGGCGAGTCCCAGCGGCGCTATGAGCAGGCCGCCGCACTCGCGACCGACCCGGCCGCCTCCGCGTCGATGCTCCGGCAGGCCGCGGCCGTGGCCGGGTGCCGGACAGTCGGTGATGACATGTACCGCCTGCGCCGCGCGGCCGCGGACGCCGCCCGCACGTCCGGCGCCGCTGCCGGCGCCGCCGCCGACCTGGCGACCGCCGCCACCATCGCCTTCCGGTTCTCGACCACATTCGTGCGGCGCCCGTCTCAGGAGGAGGCGCTCGAGCTGATCACCGAGGCGCGGGAGCAGGCCGGCGACGATCCGGCCGCGCAGGCGGCGGTGGCCCTGGCCGAAGCCGGGGTGCTCACCGACGCGTTCGGCGCCGTCCAGGGCCCGCCCGGCAACGCCGTGCCGGAGACACGGGAGCGCGCCGAGCGCGCGGTCGAACTCGCCCGCCGGACCGGCGACCCGCTCGCCGAGTCGGCCGCACTCGACGCGCTCACCGGCGCTCAAGGCTGGGCCGGCGACACGTTCGCCACCGCCGCCACGGCCCGGCGCCGGATCACGCTCCTGTCGTCCCTGCCGATCTCGCCGGCCGGCACCCACGAGCTGATCGACGCGCTCGGTATCGTCGCCGAGGCCAGCCTCGGCACGGGAGATGTGCCGGGCGCCCGCCGATGGGCACGGCAACTGGCCGACCATCCATCGCTGGCGGAAGTAGGTCACCGCGCTACGTGCCGCCTGCTGATGGTGGACGCGCTGGCGGGCGACGTCGACGAGGTGCTCACCGGCAGCGTCCGGTTCCTCGACGCGTGGCAGCGGGCAGGCAGCCCCGCCCGGTCCATCCTCGCCCCGGCGGTGGCCGGTGTGGCGATGATCCACGGCCTGCGCGGCGACCTTGACGCCAGACGCGAATGGCAGGAGATTCTGGGCCGGCTCGGCACCTCACCGGAGCATATCTACGGCTACGGGGCGGTTTTCGACGCGATGCTCCTGCTGCACCACGGGCAGGCACCGGAGGCGCTGGAGCGGATGGCCCCCGAGCCCCGGCAGGTGTGGAAGTGGATCACCTGGATCTGGCACCACTGGTATGTCGCGCTGCGCAGCGAGAGCGCCGTACTCGCCGAAAGCCGCAACGCCCGCGACATCGTCGCCGAGGCCCGCACCGTCGTGGCCGGCAACCCGGTCGCCGCTGCCATCGTGGAACGGGCTGGAGCCCTGCTCGACGGCGACCAGGAGGCGCTGCTCGCCACGACGGACGCGTTCGACGCCGCCGGCTGCCGCTACCAGTCCGCGCGGACCCTCGTTCTCGCCGGCGGCGACCACGCCGACCGCGGCGCCGCCGCCCTCGCCGCCCTCGGTCTCGCCCCGATGACACCAACCGGCCGAAGATGGTGACCTCGTTACACAGCGGGCCGGATCGCCCCTGTACGTGTCGAACTGTCGAAGACCTGGCGTGGGCTATCTGGAGATTCGTTGTGCCCGCACGGGATCCCTGGCCGACGCCACCGGCATGGACTACGAGAGATCGTTGACGAGCGGCCATCTCCACGTGAGGCCCGTCAGAACGCGTCCGCGTTCAAGAAGTGCCCGGCGCAGTATCGCCAAGACTTCAGCGGGGTGTCGCTCGGCGTGGGCCGCAAGCTCGGTTCCAAGAGCGGCCGCCCGCCGGTCTTCGACGCACAGGCCTCCAAGGAACGCAACACCGTCGAGCGCTGCTTCAGCAAGCTCCGCCAGTTCCGTGCGGCCGCGACCAGGGAACAATTGTCACATCCTGTGTATCGATGAGTGTGGTCGGACTTCCCAGGTCGGCCGTTGGAGCTGATCGTTGTACACGATGATGTCGGCGTGGTCGGTTGGGCGGGCTGTGGCGAAGTAGAGCTGTTGGGAGGGGATATAGCGGTTGCGCCAGGACCGTTCGATTTCGGCGGTGTCGGCGGTGGATCCGGCCGGCGCTGTGCTTCGGTCCCGGGCGCGATCTACCGTCTGCTCGAATGGGACGGACACGAAGATGCGCAGGTCCCACCGGTCGATGAGTTCTGGGCGCAGGAGGAAGACGCCGTCGAAGAGCAGTACGGCGTCTGCGGGGGCGGTCGTGGCCGGCGGGGACGATGGGGCGTCGGTGTCTCTGTCATAGACCGCGTGCTGGAACCTTCGGTCTCCGCCTGGGCCCAGCGGATCGAGCAGGACCCGGCACAGCGCGGCGTGGTCGTGGGCGTCGAAGTAGCAGCCTTCGGCCGAGTACTGGCCGCGTCGGTAGCGCTGTGCACGGGGGAACAGGAAATCGTCGATGGTCGCGCGGATGACGTCTCGGTCCTGCGCGCGCAGGACGACGGCGAGCTCGTCGGCCAGCGTGGTCTTGCCGGAGGCGGGCGGCCCGTCGATGGCGACCCGCAGCGGGTGCGCGGTCGTGACGGACCTGATCGCCTCGGCCAGCCGGCTGATGAGCTCGCCGCGGGTGCCTTGGTCCATTGCTGCCTCTCTCACGGTGTCTCTGTTTTAGCACCGCACGTCAGGCTGCGGTCGCCGGCTCGCGTTCGACGAGGACGCCTCGTTCGAAGCGGGCTCCGGCGCGGACGAGGGCGACGAGGTGGGGTAACGCCCAGTCTTGGCCCACCCGCGCTGCCGCCCGCGGTGTGATCTTCGAGTTCATCGAGGACTGGCAACCTGCACCGCTTGCACAGCAGCCTGGGTTACCGCTGCACGAACCTCCGCGAAGACCATCACCGTCATCATCGCGGCGGTGCCCACGGCCCTGACCGAGCTGATCACACTCGGGCGAACGCTCAAACGCCAGGCCGCCGACGTGCCGGCCTACTTCGATCGCGCCTGCACCAGCAACGGACCGAAAGAAGCAATCAACGGCCGCCTCGAACACCTACGCGGCTCCGCGCTGGGCTTCCGCACCCTCGCCAACGACATCGCAAGATCACTACTCGAGGCCGGCGGGTTCAGACCACAACTGCACACTCGGATCGGATGAGCCCGGAAAGTTTTGAAAGAAATCCGGGAGGCGTGTCGGATCGGGGCGGTGGTGTTCGTAGCAGGGGTGAGGCCGCCGCAAGGCGCGCGCGACCGACCGCCCGCAAGGAGACACCATGACTGCCACGTACACCTTCGACATCTTCTCCACGCTCGACGGCTTCGCCAACCACAACGGCGACTGGGGCGGCTACTGGGGCAAGCAGGGCCCCGAATTCCTCGCGTATCGCGCCGCTGCCTACCGTGACCCGCTGCGCATGGTGCTCGGGGCCAAGACCTACTCGTCGAACGCGCCGTTCCTTGACGCAGGCTTCGACCGCAGCCTGTTCGACGGGTGGATCACGCGCATGTTCGACTCCCCGGTCACGGTGCTCTCCAACCGGCTGACCGAGCCGCTCGAGTGGCCGGGCACGACCATCGAGTCCGGCGATCCTGTCGAGGTGGTCACGCGCCTCAAGGCCGAATCCGAGGTGCCGCTGCGCTCCCACGGCAGCCTGACGCTCAACCGGGCGCTGCTGAACGCCGGCCTGATCGACACCATCGAGGTGACGGTCTTCCCAGTGATCTCCGGGACGACCGGCGTGGACCGGATCTTCGACGGTGCGGACGACTTCGACCTCGAACTGCTCGAGGCCCGGACCTTCGACGGCCACACGCAGGTGCTGACCTATCGACCGACCCGACACAGTTGAGCCATGCCGGGATCGTCATCCTCGCCGCGTGCGTGGTGTATGGCCCTGTGCTCCTGGGGGGTGGATGTAGTCCCAGGGAAATTCCAGCGGGCTTGCCTGACCTGCGGCGATACAAAGGGTCTGGACGGCGTCCACTGTGGGGATCATGGGCGATGACGAGCCAAGGCTCGGCTACGGCCAAGGGACGGCGGCCTCTGTGGAGCGAGCGCGATCGCGATGCCGGGCGGGTCCGGGACGCACTGCGTTCCTGACGTCGACACGTTGACCACCAGCGAAGAACTCTGCACGCCTCAACTCGACGGCTCCGTGCGGGGTCGACTCTCTCGTCGCTGACGATGGTTGTGGCCCCACGTTAATCGCTCAGGTTCGATTGGTGCCGGTGGTGAAGTGAGCGGGGATGATGCTGCCGGCCGCGCTGGGTGAGCTGATCGAGTTCTGGGCGCTTCTGGATGAGGATCGGGCGCTGGTGGCCGGTCGCAGGGCGTGACCGCGCCGGGGTTGGGAATTCCTGCTGAGGAAAGGTCGCCCGCCCGATTCGCGTTCTCCTCCAGGACCTCCACGAGCGTCACCGCGTCGTCCGGGATGAAGCCCATCCTCCGTGTGAGGGCGGTCGGGCTCGGAAGCGGGCCAGCACGTACGGCGTGTGGGTCGGTGGAGCTGGTCAGTTCACCAGCACGATCTTCCCGCGAGCGTGACGGCTCTCGCTCAACTCGTGTGCGGCGGCGGCCTCGGTGAGCGGGAACGCCGCCGCGACCGGCACCCGTAGCCGGCCCTGCGCTGCGAGCTCGACCGCGATGCCGAGGCCGTGCACCGCCAGCGGGTCGGCGGCCCCAACGGCCGCCGCCGTGTCGCCGGCCGGCACGCCGTGCGACAGGTGCACGCCGAGGGCCGCCGCGGTGAAGTCGGGAGCGATCGTCACCACGCGCGCCGGGTTCCCGGTGATGGCGATCAGGTCGGGCAGCGCCCCTCCTGCGCAGTCGAGAACCGCGTCCACCCCACCTGGTGCCAGCGCGCGGACCCGTTCGACCAATCCCGCCCCGTACGTCGTCGGCACGGAGCCCAGCGAGCGCAGGAAGTCGTGGTTGTGCTCCCCGGCCGTGCCGATGACGGTGGCGCCACGGGCGACCGCGAGCTGCACGGCGACCGTGCCCACCCCGCCGGCCGCGCCCTGCACCAGCACGGTGTGCCCGGCGCCGACCGCGAGCCGGTCGAGCACCCGGGTGGCCGTCTCGACACTCCCGGCGGCACCACCGGCCTCCTCCCAGCTCCACGCGGCCGGTTTCGGCGCCCAGGCGACCAGGACCGCGTGATCGGCGTTGGCGCCGCGCGCGGTCGTCGCGGTCATGCCGAACACCTCGTCGCCGGCCCCGACACCCGTGACGCCGTCGCCGACCTCGTCCACCACGCCGGCGGCGTCGAACCCGGTCCGGTACGGGAACGTCACGGGCACCACGTCACGCATCCTCCCTGAGCGGATGGACGTCTCTCCCGTCGACAATCCGGACGCCCGTACGGCGATGCGGATCGCCCCCGGCCCGGCATGCGGCTCCTCGACCTCGGCGACATGCACCACGCCGGCCGGGCCGTACTCCGAAAACTGAACTGCTCTCATGCGCCGTACGGTAACGGAACACCCCGTCCGTTTGACTAAAGTGAGAGCGGTGACGGCCGAAGTGAGTCAGAAGCTGCGCTCGGACGCCCGCGACAACCGCGCGCGCATCCTCGCGGTCGCCCGCGCGACCTTCGCCGCCGAAGGCCTCGATGTGCCGATCCGGGAGATCGCCCGGCGCGCGCAAGTCGGCGCGGCCACCGTCTACCGGCACTTCCCGACCAAGGAAGCGCTGCTCAGCGAGGTCTTCGCCGAGCCGATGGCCATGTGCTCGGCGGTCGTCGAGGAAGGGCTGGCGCAGGCCGACCCGTGGCGCGGGTTCTGCCTGGTGATCGAGAAGCTCATGGAGGTGCACGCCCTCGACCGGGGTCTGTCCGGCGCGTTCACCTCGCAGCTGCCGTACTTCGCCGCGGACCGCGACCGTACGATCCGGCTGCTGCTCCAACTCATCCGGCGCGCGAAGGAGGCAGGCGACCTGCGGGCGGACTTCGTCCTGGAGGACTTCATCCTGGCGATGATGGCGAACGAGGGCATCCGCGCCGAGTCACCCGAGCAGCGAGCGGCGGCGTCGCGCCGTTTCGCGGCCCTGATGATCCAGTCCTTCCGCGCCGACCCCGTCCGCGCGCCGCTTCCGCCGGCGGTCCGGCTGCTGCCGGCCGTTCAGTAGCGCCTTGGCGCTCGGAGAGTCGCCCCCGTGAGACGACGGGCAAAACCGCTTCACTCGGAGGTGCGCAGGCGGCGCTCGGCGGGTGGGATCAGCAGCACTTCCAGCGCCCGGGCGCAGGCCCGCGCGTGCGTGACGAACCAGTCGATCCGCGCGTCGCTCATCACCAGCGGCGTTGAGCGCACGGCCAGCGCGTAGCGTACGTGGCCCTGCCGGTCGAGGACCGGCACCGCGACCGTGCGGATGCCGTCGCCCGACTCCCCGTCGTTGAGCGCGTACCCGGCCTCGCGCACCCGGTCCAGTTCGGCGCGCAGCTCGCCGTGGTCCACGATCGTGCGGCCGGTCAGCGGCCGCAGGGGCCCGAGCGCCTCCAGGTCCGCCCTGCCCTCCGGGTCCCAGGCCAGCAGGACCTTGCCCAGCGCCGTGGAGTGCAGCGGGCGGCGCAGGCCGATGCCGCTGTCGGGGTTGAGCGAGCCGCCGCTCAGGATGACCGCGTGCCTGTCGTTGCGGACGGCCAGGTCCACGGTGGCGGAGGTGATGCGGGCCAGCTCGGCCAGTTCGGGCGGGATGCGGTGCAGGCCGCGCCGGTGGAAGGAGAGCTGTCCCAGCTCGGTGATCGACGGCCCGAGCCGGTAGCGGCCGGTGCGCGCCTCCTGTTCGAGGAAGCCGGCGGCGGTCAGCGTCCTGGCCAGGCGGTGCGTGGTCGAGGTGGACAGGCCCATCCTGCGCGAGAGGTCGGACAGGCTGAGCGAGGCGTCCCCGCCGCCGAAGCAGTCGAGCACGCCGATCGCCCTGCGTACGGACTGCACGCCGCCTTCTGCTGCCATGCGGGAAACTCCGTCTTCCGAGTAGGGAGAGCCGTGACCAGGTGAGAGCCGGTCCGGCCGGGAACGCTTCCCGCATCGCGGGATATTCTTTGCATTTCCTACCAACTTACAAGCAAACTCTCTGCCATGACCACAGCCGCACTCGACACCATCTGGTTCACCCGCTGTCCCGTGCCCACCGCGACGGGCATCGCGGCGGACCAGGGCTGGCTGGCCGGGGAGTTCGCCGCCGACGGGATCGAGGTCCGGTCCCTGCAGGACGACTCGCCTGACGTCCCCCGCGAGACGCACTACACCCACGCCCTGACCGGTCTGTTCCGCGAGGGCGGCAACGTGCCCGCGCTCTGGGCGCGCTCCCGCGGCGAGGCCACCCGGCTCATCGGGCTCACCTGGATCGAGGAGCACCAGACCGTCCTGGTCCGCGCCGGCACCGCTCTGGAGCGCCCCGAGCAGCTCAAGGGCCTGCGCCTGGCCGTTCCCCGGCACCGCATCGCGATCGACTTCTGGCGGGCCATGGCCCTGCACGGCTTCCACGGAGCCCTGTCCCTGGCCGGGCTCGGCCTCGGCGACGCCGAGCTGGTGGACGTCGCGGCCGAGCCGGGCGGCGGCCAGTGGGAGGCCGAGCTGGCCGCGCTGGCCGCCGGCGAGGTGGACGCGGTCTACGTCAAGGGCGCGCTCGCCGTCGAGGCCGCCCTGCGCCATGGCGCGGAAGTCGGCCTCGACCTCGACGCCGTGCCGGACCGGCGGGCGCGGGTGAACAACGGCACCCCGCGGCCGATCACCGTGCACCAGCGCCTGCTCGACGAGCACCCCGACGTGGTCACCCGCTTCCTCGGCGTCCTGCTGCGGGCGGCCGACTGGGCCGCCGATCACCCGGCGGAGGTCGCCAGAATCCTCGGCGCCGAGACCGGCGCGGGCGCGACCGGCGTGGCCGCCGCCTACGTCCCCGGCGCCTCCCTCCACCTGGACCTGTCGCCCGAACGCCTCGACCTGCTGGCCGAGCAGGAGCACTTCCTGCGCGACCACCAATTCCTCGAATCGCCCGTGGACGTCGCGGCCTGGGTCGACCACACCCCGCTCCAAGGAGTCACCCATGCGTAAGCTGCTGCTCGCCGTCCCTCTCGCCCTCCTGGCCGCGGCCTGTGGCGGCGGCACCGGCGCCACCACCGCCCAGGAACAGGTGGTCGTCCGGATTGCGGACCCGGGCAACAGCGGCTTCCTGGCCGTCGCGAAGAAGGACGGCAGCCTGGACGCCGCCCTGGCCAAGGTCAACGCCAAGGTCAAGTGGGCCGGCGACTTCTCCGTCTTCGCCCCCGCCGCCCAGGCCATCAACGCCGGCTCGCTCGACATCGCGACCGGCTCGATCACCTCCGGCGTCACCGCGCTGGCCGTCAAGCCCAGCTTCAAGATCTTCGCCACTGTGCCGCCCGACCTCGCCGGCGAGGGGATCGTGGTCAAGAACGGCTCGCCGGTCAAGTCGGTCGCGGACCTGGCCGGGCGCACCGTGGCCGTCGGGCACGGCGGCACCAGCGAGTACCTGCTGCTCAAGGCGCTGCAGACGTTCAACGTGCCGGTGGACAAGGTCAAGCGCGTCTACCTGCTGCCGCCGCAGACCGCACCGGTCTTCGGCTCGGGCAAGGTGGACGCCTGGGCGACGTTCTCCACCTTCCTCATCCCCGCCGTCACCGACCTGGACGCGCGGATCCTGGCCGACGGCGAGGCCATCAAGTCGGACAACTACGTGATCTACGTGGCCGCCAACAAGCTGCTCGACGAGCATCCCGAGGTGGTCAAGGCCCTGTTCGAGTTCCTCAAGGAGGGCAGCGCGAAGGAGATCGCCGACCCGGCGGCGTACCTGAACGTCTTCACCCAGGCGGGCCCGCAGGCCGTGCAGGGCAAGCAGAAGGACCTGGTGGTCGACATCCAGAAGAAGGGCAAGCCCGCCCAGGCGGTCACCGCACCCGAGATCGCGAAATATCAGGAGGTCGCGAAGTTCTTCCTCGACCAGAAGGTGCTCACCGCGCCGCTGGACGTCTCCCAGCACGTCGTGGACGTGACGACGCTGGGGAACGCGGAGCAATGAGCGCCGCAGTGCAGGGGCTCGTCGCCCCGAACCCGCCCCGTGCCGCCGGACGCGCGCCCGCGTTGACGTTCGCGCTGCGGGCCATCGGCCCCGTCCTGCTGCTGGCGGTCTGGTACGCGGCCACCGCCTCCGGCGCCCTCACCAAGGACGTGCTCGCCGGCCCTCAGGACGTCGTCAAGACCTTCGGCGAGCTGTGGGCCGACGGCCAGCTCCCGGAGGCGCTGCGCGTGTCCGTCACCCGGGCCGGCCTCGGCCTGGTGCTGGGCGCCTCCACCGGACTGCTGCTCGGCGTCGTCTCCGGCTTCACCCGGCTCGGTGAGGAGCTCGTGGACTCCTCGATGCAGGCGCTGCGCGCCATCCCCTTCCTGGCGCTGACCTCGCTGTTCGTCGTCTGGTTCGGGATCGAGGAGGCCTCCAAGATCCTGCTGATCGGCGTGGCCTGCACCTTCCCCATGTACGTCAACGTCTCCAGCGGCGTGCGCAACGTGGACCGCAAGGTCGTCGAGGCGGCGCGCTCGTTCGGCCTGGGCCGGCTCGCGATCGCCCGCGAGGTCGTGCTGCCGGGCGCGCTGCCGTCGGTCTTCGCCGGGCTGCGCCTGGCCACCACGCTCAGCGTGATCGCGCTGATCGCGGCCGAGGAGATCAACGTGACGGCCGGGCTCGGCTACCTCATGGCCCGCGCCACCGACTACCTGCGTACCGACATCCTGGCGCTGTGCGTGCTGCTCTACGCCGTGATCGGGCTGCTGGCCGACCTGGCGCTGCGGCTGGTCGAACGGGGGACGATGCCCTGGCGCAAGGCGGTGAGCATCCGATGAGCCGAGAGACGGGCCCAGGATCGGCGGGCCTGGCCGTACGGACGAGAAGGCTGCGCAAGGTCTTCGGCGAGCGCGCCGTGCTCGACGGCGTGGACCTGGACGTGCGCCGCGGCGAGTTCCTCGCGCTGCTCGGCGCGAGCGGCACGGGGAAGACCACGCTGCTGCGCATCCTCGCCGGCCTGGACGCCGCCACCGGCGGAACCGTGCTCGTACCCCCGGTGCGCACGGTCGTCTTCCAGGAGCCGCGGCTCATCCCCTCCAAGCGCGCGCTCGCGAACGTGATCATCGGGCAGGGCCGCTCCGCCCGCGCCAAGGGGCTCGAGGCGCTGGCGGAGGTGGGCCTGAGCCGGCACGCCGACGCCTGGCCCGCGACGCTGTCCGGCGGCGAGGCCCAGCGGGTGGCGCTGGCCAGGGCCCTGGTACGCGAGCCGGAGCTGCTCCTGCTGGACGAGCCGTTCGCCGCGCTCGACGCGCTCACCCGGCTGCACATGCAGGACCTGATCGCCGAGTTGTGCGCCCGGCACCGCCCGGCCGTGGTGCTGGTCACGCACGACGTCGAGGAGGCGACCCTGCTCGCCGACCGGATCGCGGTGCTGCGCGAGGGCCGGTTCGTCACGGACCTGCGGGTCGGCATCGACCGTCCGCGCGACAGGACGGACCCCGTCTTCGTCGAGCTGCGCCGCCACCTCCTCGCCGACCTCGGCGTCGACACCCACGCGGGCACACCGCGCGAAGAGGTGGCACGGTGACCGCTCCGACCGCGTGGATCGACGAGAACGCGCCCGTGCTGACCGGGCTCGCGGACCGCATCTGGGCCTACGCCGAGCCGTCGCTGCGCGAGTGGCGCTCCGCGCTGGCCACCGCCGAGGTGCTGCGTACGCACGGCTTCGCGATCTCGTGGGGCACCGCCGGTCTGCCGGCCGCCTTCGTCGCCACCTCCGGTGACAGCGGCCCGGTGCTCGGCTTCAACGTCGAGTACGACGCGCTGCCCGGCCTGTCCCAGCGCGCCGGCGTCCCCCGCCACGAGCCCACCGTGTTCGAGGGCGACGAGTACGCCCCCGCCTACGGTCACGGCCACGGGTGCGGCCACAACGCCCTGGCGGCGGCGTCGACCGGCGCGGCCATCGCCGCCGCCAGGGCCCTGCGCGGCCGGGCGACCATCAAGGTGTCGGCTCGCCCGGCCACGGCTCGAACCCGCTGGGCACCCGCAGCGGCCTGGACGGGGTGCTCCTGCTGACCGGCATGATCGAGCGCCTGCGCGCGGGCAACGTCTCCCCGTCGGGCCGGATCGGCTACGCGATCGGCGGGGGTGGCGCTCCCAACGTCACCCCCGACCTGCAGACGTTGTGGGTCTACGTCCGCGAGGCCACCCACGAGCGGGCCAGGACCCTCTATGACAAGGTCGTGGCCTGCGCCGGGGCCGCCGCCGTCGCCAGTCAGACCCGGCTCGAACACCGGCTGGTGACGGCGATCAGACAGGGGCTCGGCAACCGGGCGGGCGCGGAGCTGCTGCACCACACGATGAGCGAGCTCGGTCCGCCCGCGTTCACCGACGCCGACCACGAGTTCGCGGTGCGGCTGCAGGAGGCGATCGGCAGGCCGGGTTCCGGCCTGGCGGCAGGGGTCCTGCCGCTGCGCCCGCCCACCGGGCCGGACCTGGGCGGGCCGTCCAGCGACACCTCGGAGGTGAGCTGGACGGCGCCGCACCTCAGCCTGACCGCGGCGGTGGTTCCGATCGGCGTGCCGCTGCACTCGTGGGCGGCCACGGCCGCCACCGGCACCACGATCGCCCACGCCGGGCTGCTGGCCGCCGCCCGCTACCTGGCCGCGGCGGCCGTCACGCTGGTCGAGCAGCCCGAGACGCTGGCGGCGGTCCGGCAGGAGTTCGCCGCCCGTGAACGGGGGCCGGGACCGCTGCCCACCGGGGCGGAGCCTCCGTACCACCTGCCGCCGCCCACGTTCCTCCAGAAGACGGGGCAGTCGGCGCGCCCGATCAGGACTCCGCCCGTTTCCGCCGAACTCCTAGGAAAGATCTGACATGACCGTCCTGCTCATCTCCGGCCGCATGATCGACCACCTGTCCGGGCGGCCCGCCGCGGTCCTGCGCCTGGCGGCGGTGGCATGATGACCCGCCCCGTGGCATCCCGCTTCCACGTCGTCCTCCCCACCAGGAGCACCGCCGCGCCGGAGTTGCCCGCGTTCGTCACCGACGTGCGGCCCGCCCTGACCGATCCGGCCGGACGGACCGCCGTGGCCGCGGACCTGGCGGGGCTGGCGGGGGCGCTGGTGCCGTTCGATCCCGGCGGGCAGGAGTCCCTGACCGTCGCCGCGAACGTCCTGCGCCGTACCCGGCACCTGCGCGTGGTCGCCGGGTTCCACGCCGCGGCCGCCACCCCCGTCTACGCCGCCAAGCTCTCGGCCTCGCTGCAGCGCTTCGCCGCCGGCCGGCTGGGCTGGCGGCTCACGGTGGACCTGGACCCGGCCGCGGCCAGGGCGCAGGGAGACTTCCTGACCGGCGCCGATCGCCATGCCCGCGCCGGCGAGTTCCTGACCGTCGCCAAGGGCGTCTGGCAGGGCGGGCCGTTCGACTTCCGGGGCGACTTCTACGAGGTCGCCGCGGGCGGCTTCGGCCCGCCGCTGTCGGCGCCGCCCTTCCCCGAGGTGCAGCTCTCCGGCACCTCCCCCGAGGCCCTCGCGCTGTCGCGGCGGCACGCGGACGTGCACGTCTTCGCCGAGGGCGACGACCTGGACGCCCTCGTCCCCGAGCTGCCGGGCCTGCGCTACGGCGTCCAGCTGTCCTCGCTCGACCTCGTGGAGGAGTACGCCCGCCGCGGCGTGAGCGAGTTCTTCGTCCCCGCCGAGGACGTCTACCACCTCGGTGAGCACCTCAAGGAGCAGGCTCTTGCCGGTTGACATCTACTGGCGCATCCACATGGAGGGCGACCAGCCGTCGCTGCGCCGCAGGGTCCGCAGCCGCGGCGGCTTCGCCCCGGGCGGCACCGCCCCCGGCACCCGGGACGGCCGCGACGACGGCTACACCCACGCCGACTACATGGCCGAGGTCGCGCGGGCGGCCGAGGAGTCCGGCTTCGTCGGAGGGCTGCTGCCGAACTTCCCGCACACCGACGACCCGTGGGCCGCCGCCGCGACGCTGGCCCGCGAGACCACCTCCTACCGCTTCATGGTGGCCTTCCAGCCCGGGTTCCTGCATCCGGTGCAGGCGGCCCGGATGACGGCCACGCTGCAGCGGGCGACCGGCGGCCGGATCGTCTACAACGTCATCTCCGGCGGCGGCGGTCCCGCGCAGCTCTGGTGGGGCGACAAAGTGGACCACGACGACCGCTACGCGCGGACCTCGGAGTTCCTGGACGTGCTCAAGGGCGTCTGGCAGGGCGGGCACACCCATCATGGCCGCTTTTACCAGGTGGAGGACGCGGGTCTGCCGGAGGAGCTGGCCGGGCAGCCGTTCCCGGAGATCTTCTTCTCCGGCTCCTCCCCCGCCGCCATCGACGCCGCCGGCCGGCACGCCGACTACTACCTGTCCTGGCTGGAGCCGTTCGACGCGCTGGCGGAGAAGTTCGACGCCGTACGCGCGCACAGCGCCACGCCGCCCCGCTTCGCCGTGCGCGTGGACGTGCTGGCCCGGGAGAGCGAGGAGGAGGCGTGGGAGGAGATCCGGCAGGGCTGGGCGGTCAGGCCGCGCGGCGACGACTCCGGCGGGGGCGACTCCGTCGGCGTGCGGCGCAGCCGTTCCTTCCTTTCCGGGGCCGGTGACGACCCCCGCGCCCTGGAGGTCGCCCCGAACGTGTGGGGCGGGTTCGGCCAGTTGCGCGACGGCCCCGCCTTCGGCCTGGTCGGCGACTACCACCAGGTCGCCGAACGCCTCGACCAGCTCCTGGACCTCGGCGTGGACGCCTTCATCCTGGCCGGAATCCCCCATCTCGAAGAGGCCCGCCGCGTGGGCCGCCAGGTTTTGCCGCTACTGAAAGGACGCACCTCATGACCACCCGAGCCGGCTTCTTCCCGCAGAACAACACCTTGTGGGTGGCCCGCCACCGCGACCTGCTGCCCGGTGTGGAATGGGTGGACCTGAACGCGCTGGGCCGCGGCGCGCCGGTCGATCCCACCAGGGCGCTCCCGTCCGCCCACGGCGACCGCCTGTTCGACGGCGGGTACGACTTCATCGGCACCGGCTCCACTCCTCCGGTCACCGCCCAGGCCAAGGGGCACGACATCGTGTACGTGGCGATCTCGGAGCCACGGGTCGAGAACGGCCGCCTGGTGGTGCGGGACGACTCGCCGATCGGCTCCGTGGCGGAGCTGAAGGGCAGGCGGGTGGCCCTCGGGCACGGCTCGTGGCAGACCACGCTCCTGCTGCTGGCGCTGGAGCGCGCCGGGCTCGGCTGGGGCGACATCGTCCCCGTGGACGCCTACGGCAACGCCGCCGAACTCCTGGTGAACGGCGACGTGGACGCCTGGGTGGGCTCCTACCCGTACCTGACGCCGGTCGAGTCGCGCACCAGGACGCTCGTGGAGACCGACGGCCTGTTCAGCCACCGCTCGCTCTGGTTCACCCGCCGCGACTTCGCGCGGGACCGGCCCGACGAGCTGGCCAGGATCGTCACCGCGCTCCAGGAGGCCGACCGCTGGACCGCCGGGCACCCGCGCGAGGCGGCCGCCCTGTTCGACGGCGACCTCGACGCCTGGGAACACGCGCTGCGCACCCGCCCCTGGGGGTTGCACCCGGTCAGCGAGGAGTTCGTCGCCGAGCAGCAGCACGCCGCCGACCTCTTCCACGCCAACGGGCTGATCCAGAAGAAGATCTCGGTCGCGGACGCCGTACTTCCCGAGATCGGCGAGCTGGTGCTGCGGACCCGCTGAGCCGTCCGGGCGGCCGGGGATCACCGTCGTACGGCCAGATACCGCGCGAGGTGGTCGATCACCTCGCGCGCGTCGTCCTCGATGCCGTGGATGAACGTGGACCTGCGCCGCCGCAGCACGGGCAGCCCCAGCGCGTACAGTCCCGGGCTGTCGACGACGCCGCCGTCGTGGCGCAGCCGGCCCTTCTCGTCGACCACGGGCACGTCGAGCCAGCCGTAATCGGGCCGGAAACCCGTCGCCCACACGATCGTGCGGATCTCGCCGCTCCGCAGGTCGAGCCGCAGGCGCGCCGACTCGGGCACCCGGGTCGGCGCGAAGCGCTCGGGCGGGCCGGCCTCGGCGTCGCGGCCGCGCGTACGCGCCCACTCGTCGAACGTGCCCAGCAGGCGCTCCATCTTGAGGTCCGCGAGCGAGAACACGTTGCGCAGCCCGCCGGAGAACAGCGCGCATCCGTCGCGCACGGCCGCCCAGCGGCCGACCAGCTCGACACCCATCGAGGTGAGCGCGTTGAGATCGAGCGTCCCGCGCTCGGGAGTGCCGACGAGCTGGGGCGATGGCAGCCGCCGGGCCCGCGCGAGATCGTCGACCTCGTCGTATCGCTGGTCCCACACGCCGGAGGCGTCCATCCACCACAGCACGTCGCGTCCGCGGTAGGTGCGGGGCAGCCGCACGTGCTCCCCCACCGAGAGCGTCACCGGCCGGCCGGACCCGCGCAGCTCGGCGGCCAGCTGCACGCCGGTCGCCGACGCTCCCACCACGAGCACCCCGCCATCGGGCAGCCGATCGGGGGCACGGTAGTCGAACGGCGTCAGCTGCTCGACGCACGACGGCACCTCGTCGCCGAACCGCGGCACCGCCGGCCGGTTGCAGGCCCCGCTGGCGATGACCACCGTCCGGCAGCGGAGCTCGCCGCGGCTCGTGGTCACGTGGTATCCGTCGCCGGTACGCCGGACGGACGTGACGTTCGTGCCGGTCCGGACGGGAGCCCGGGAGAACGCGGCGAAGCGCTCGATGAACTGCGTCACCTCCTTCGTGGTCATGTAGCCGTCGGGCTCCGGGCCTTCGTAGCGAAGGCCCGGCAGGCGGCTCTGCCAGTTGGGGGTGAGCAGCCGGAAGGAGTCCCAGCGTTCGCGCCGCCAGGAGTTCGCCACCTCGCCGCGCTCGATCACCAGGTGATCGAGCGACCGTTCGCGCAGGAAGTGGCTCGCGGCGAGACCGGCGTGGCCCGCGCCGATGACGACCGTGGTGACGTGCTCGATGGCTCGGCCTTTCGGGCTTTCAGGCTTTCAGGCGACGTCGACGGTGACGTTCGTCGGGTTGGTGAGGGCGTCGAACACGGCCGACCGCTTCTGGGACTGGGCCACCAGCGCCTCGATCTCCTGCTTGGAGGCGTCCGCGTCGATGGTGAACGTCACCTTGATGTCGTTGAAGCCGTTGCGGACGTCGGCGTCGACGCCGAGGATGCCGCGGATGTCGTGCTCGCCTTCGAGCGTGGCCTCGACCGAGCGCAGCTGGATGCCGCGGTTCTGCGCGACGGACGCCACGCCGGCCGTCAGGCAGCTCGCCAGGCCGACGAGGAGGTACTCGATCGGCGTGATGCCGTTGTCCTCGGCCGCGAAGACCTCGGGGTGGTCGGCGTCGAACACCGCTTCGGTCCGGTGGCTCTGCTCCTGCCCGAGACCGAAGAACTCCTTGACCGTGGTGGTGCTGTGGACGCCGTTCTGCCATCTGGAGGATGCCCGCCAGACGAACTGCGCGGCCTCGGGTGCGCCTTTCAGCGCCTCGCGCGCGTCCAGCAGCGCCTGCACGTTCACGCCGTTGGCGACCGTGGTCATGTCCCGCCCCTTCCGGATCTTCCCGCATTCCCGGTAGGTATTTGACCATACACGCGCCGTGGCGGCTACCATAGCCCTATGTCGCAGCCAGCCCCGGCGCTCGCGGCCGGCACGATCGGCACGGTCGGCACCGTGGAAACCCGGTACCTCGACCTGCCGGAGCCGCTACACCTCGACTGCGGCCGGGAGCTGCACCCGGTCCGCGTGGCCTACGAGACCTACGGCGCCCTCTCGCCCCGGCGCGACAACGTCGTCCTGGTGTGTCACGCGCTCAGCGGCGACGCCCATGCCGCGGGTCTGGCGAAGGCGCCGTCCGGCCAGAGCACGCGCGACGGTTTCGGGGCCGAGGACCGCGACGGCGCGGGCGGCAAGGGGCTCGGCTGGTGGGACGGGATGATCGGCCCCGGCAAGGCGTTCGACACCGACCGGTTCTTCGTCATCTGCACGAACCTGCTCGGCGGCTGCCGCGGGACGACGGGTCCGTCGTCGATCGACCCGGCGACGGGCAGGCCGTACGGGCCGGACTTCCCCGTGGTCACGGTCGCGGACATGGTGCGCACGCAGCGAGCGTTCCTCGACGTCCTCGGCATCGAGCGGCTCGCGGCGGTGGCCGGGGGCTCGCTCGGCGGCATGCAGGCGCTGCAGTGGGCGGTCCTGTTCCCCGGCCAGGTCGACGCGGTCGTGGCCATCGCCAGCACGCACGCCCTCCACCCGCAGGGGGTGGCCTGGAACGCGATCGCGCGTGACTCGATCATGCGCGATCCGGCCTGGCAGGGCGGCCACTACTACGGCACGGGCCGCGCGCCCCATGCGGGCATGGGGGTGGCGCGGATGGTCGGCCACATCACGTACCTGTCCGCACCCGCGCTGAGCGAGAAGTTCGGCAGGCGGCTGCAGTCCGCCGACGCGCTGCGCTACACGATCAGCGAGCCGGAGTTCGAGGTGGAGAGCTACCTGCGCCACCAGGCCGACTCGTTCGTCAAGCGCTTCGACGCCAACACCTACCTCTACACCTCGCGCGCGCTGACGTATTTCGATCTCGCGCGGCAGCATGGCGGCGGATCTCTCCCGCAGTCGCTCGAAGGCGTTCGCGCCCGGACGCTGCTCATCGCCTTCAGCTCCGACTGGCTGTACCCGCCGTCGGCGTCGGAGGAGATCGAGCAGGCGCTGCGCGCCCTCGGCAAACCGGTCGAGTTCGAGGTGATCGAGGCGCCGTACGGCCACGACTGCTTCCTGCTCGAGGAGGCGCGGCAGACGCCCATCATCCGCCGGTTCCTGGCCGGGGCGACGTCGAGGAAGGGGTCTTCGTGACCGATCAGTTCCCCCGTGCCGAGCAAGCCCGCGCGTTCGGGTTCGAGACCCGGCAACTGCACGCCGGGCAGCGGCCCGACCCGAACACGGGCGCCCGTGCGGTGCCGATCTTCCAGACGACCAGCTATGTCTTCGAAGACCCCGAGTCCGCGGCGGCGTACTTCAACCTGCAGGAGTACGGGAACACGTACTCGCGCATCATGAACCCGACCGTCGCGGTGTTCGAGGAGCGGGTGGCGAACCTCGAGGGCGGCAGCGGCGCGGTGGCGTTCGCCAGCGGGATCGCCGCGCAGGCGGCCGCGCTGTTCACGCTGCTGCAGCCGGGCGACCACGTCGTCTCGTCCTCGGCGCTGTACGGCGGGACGGTGAACCAGCTCAAGCACCTGCTGCGCAAGATGGGCGTGGAGCTGACATGGGTCGATCCCAACGATCCGGACGCGTGGCGCCAGGCGGTGCGGGCGAACACGAAGGCGTTCTTCGGCGAGACGATCGGCAATCCCGCCGGTAACGTGCTGGACATCGAGACCGTGGCGGCCATCGCCCACGAGCACGAGCTGCCGCTGATCGTGGACAACACGTTCGCGACCCCGTACCTGTGCCGCCCGATCGAGTGGGGCGCCGACATCGTGATCCACTCGGCGACCAAGTTCATCGGCGGCCACGGCACGAGCATCGGCGGCGTCGTCGTCGAGGCCGGCACGTTCAACTGGTCCAACGGACGGTTCCCGGTGGTCGCGGATCCGTCGCCCGCCTACCACGGCCTGCGGTTCCACGAGACGTTCGGGACGTACGGCTACCTGATGAAACTGCGGGCCGAAACCCTGCGCGACCTCGGCGCGGCGCTCTCGCCGTTCAACGCCTTCCTGTTCCTGCAGGGGCTGGAGACGCTGTCGCTGCGCATGGACCGCCACGTCGACAACGCGCGGGCGGTCGCGGCCTTCCTCCAGGCGCACGACCTGGCCTCCAACGTGACCTACCCCGGCCTGCCCGACAGCGGGTACCGGCCGCTGGTGGAGAAGTACCTCCCGCGCGGCGCCGGCGCCGTCTTCTCCTTCGACTGCGCCGGCGGCCGGACCGGCGGGCAGAGCCTCATCGGCGGCCTGACGCTCTGGTCCCACCTGGCTAACGTCGGCGACGCCAAGAGCCTGGTCATCCACCCCGCCAGCACGACGCACCGCCAACTCGGCGACGACGAACTGCGGGCGGCCGGCGTCGGGCCGGGGACGGTGCGGCTGTCGGTCGGCACCGAGTCCGTCGAGGACCTGATCTGGGATCTGGAGCAGGGTTTCGCCCACGTCGCCGGGACGAACGGAAAGAAGGTGGAGACGCCATGACCGATCTCGGGCGATACCAGGACCCGCTGACGATCCAGCGCGTGCTGCACTCCACCAGGACGATCGCGATCGTGGGCCTGTCGGGCAACGAGCTGCGAGCCAGCTACTTCGTCGGCTACTACCTCAGACGGCACGGCTACCGGGTGATCCCCGTGAACCCCCGCGAGAGGGAGATCCTCGGGGAGACCAGCTACCCGAGCCTGCTCGACGTGCCCGTTCCGGTGGACCTCGTGAACGTCTTCCGCGCGCCGGACGCGCTGCCCGCCATCGCGGAGGAGGCCGTGGCGATTCGCGCCGGCGCCCTGTGGTGCCAGTTCGGCGTGATCAACGAGGAGGGCGCGCGGATCGCCGGGGACGGCGGCGTGACCGTGATCATGGACCGCTGTCTCAAGGTCGAGCACGCGCGGTATGTGGGCCGGATGCACTGGCTCGGCTTCAACACCCAGCGCATCACGTCCGTCCGCGCCGGCCTCCAGTAGCCACCCCTCGGCCCGCGGGCTCGCGGGCCAACCGGGCCGGCGCGGGGAACCGGGAGGACGAGCTCGTCGCGATGTTCACCCGATACCTCCGGGGGCGAGCCCCCGGAGGCGCGGGACGGACGGGCCGTGCTGGAGGTGGCGGCCGCCTCGTTACGGCGCGTTGGAGGTGAGGACGGCCGCGTCATAGGCGTCCTCCATCTCCTGGACGTAGGTGAACCAGATGTGCGCGAAACACCTGGAGTTCGGCAGCGGCGGAGTCGAGGGGTTCCCGCCGCCGCTGGTCTCGCACCGGCTGCCGGTGTCGCCGGCGCGGGCCATGCTGATCAGGCCCACGGCGAAGACCTGGCGGTGGTTCTGCGGGTTGACCTGGAAGACCGGCCCGCCGCTGTCCCCCTGCCCGGCCAGGATCGTCCCGTTGACGCTGTCGAGCTGGGCCATCGGGTACCTCCAGCCGCCGTCCGGGCGGCCGAACTCGATGTCCACCTCGCCCACCTTCGCGTTGCACCGGGTGCCGGTGAACGCTCCGCTGGTGCACAGGAACTGGCCCTCGAACGGGTACTTCGACCCGATCACCGGGTTGTTGAACTCGGTGGTGGCGTTGTTGTTGTAGATCACGCCGTCGGTGCTGGTGCGGATCTTCAGGGAGTCGTTGTCGGGGTCGCCGCCGCTCACCGTGCCCATCTTGGTGCCGGTGGCGCCGGCGTCGAGCTTGCCGACCAGGACGATCTCGCCGGACTGGCGACAGTGGTCGGCCGTGAGCAGGAACCGGTCCCCGGTGTTCAGGTCACGGATCCCGAAGCCGGTGGAGCAGTATCCGCTCACGCTGGGCAGACCAGGCCGGCCGATCGTGATCGCGGAGCCGCCCCAGTACGGCATGGTGTCGGCGATGCGCGATAACGGCTCGGCCTGACGGCCCTCGGTCACCGTGACGGGCACGCCGGCCTCCCTGACGACGCTGGACGCGGCGGCGGCGTCGATCGACCCTGTCACGCCGATCCGCAGGCCTTCCTGCGGGGACTGGTTGATCTGGACGATCCGGAAGCCCTCCGTGCCGCTGGACAGGCGTCTCAGACGTTCGCTCTCGCGGTTCAGCTCCCGCGCGGAGTAGCGGGCGGGCACCACGTCGACGGTGCTGTCCGACCCCGAGACGATCGACCGGATCTCGGCGGGCGGGTCGCCCTTCCAGTACAGGCGTACCCGGCGCTCCTCGACGGCTTCGGTGATCTTGCCGAAGCCGTCGAGGGCGCCGCCGGCGGCTTTCAGCCGTTCGGCCGTGGCATCGAGCTTCCCCTGGACCTGCAGGACCTCGTCCCAGGAGGAGAAACCGGGCGGCGGCTCGGCGGCGATCGTCACGGGCTGGACGACGGCGGGCTTGTCCTGTGGCTGGTCGCCGCCGGCGGATGCTGCGCGCCGGTCGCGGCCGTCCCGGCGACGACGAGCAGGGCGGCGGCGAAGGTTGCGGTGAAACGTGTACGCATGATGCTTCCTCCTTCGGTTGCGGATGGTGCCGCGCCCGACACTAGGCAGGTACAGAATTCCGTTCTGCAGCAAAATGCGCACCGCGTGCGTCCTTTGAGGCACTGCCGGTCGCCATCGACGCGTTCACATGCGGAGACGCTCAGTCCACCAGGCCGGCGCGGTAGGCGGCGATGGCCACCTGGACCCGGTTGGTGACGGCGAGCTTGTCGAACAGGTGGGAGATGTGGCTTTTGACCGTTGCCTCGCTCATGTGCAGGCCGGCCGCGATCTCGGCGTTGGAGCGGCCGAGCCCCACCTCGGTGAGCACCTCGCGCTCGCGGCCGGTGAGGGTCTCCAGCCGGGCGAGCGCGTCACGGCGGCGCCGGACGGGCGCGTCGGTGGTGACCCGGTGGATCAGCCGCCGCGTCACCTGCGGGGACAGCATCGCGTCACCGCCGTGCGCCAGGCGTACGGCACGGATCAGGTCGTGCGGCGAGGTGTCCTTGAGGAGGAACCCGCAGGCCCCGGCCTCCAGGGCGGCGAAGACGTGCTCGTCGCTGTCGAACGTGGTCAGGATCACGACCGCGGGCGGACGGACGAGCCGGCGGATGGCCTCGGTGGCGGCCAGGCCGTCGGTCCGCGGCATCCTGATGTCCATAAGGATGACGTCCGGCCCCAGGCGGTGAACGGCGTCGACCGCCTCGTCCCCGTCCGCGGCCTCCCCCACGATCTCCACGTCAGGTGCGGATTCGAGGATGAACCGCAGCCCGGCGCGGATCAGCGACTCGTCATCGACCAGCAGCGTTTTGATCATGTGTGTCCCCCGGCAACCGGCCCTCGAGACGCCAGCCTCCCGCATCGTCGGGCGCGCCGCGTACCGTTCCGCCGATCAGCCGGAAACGTTCTGCCAGGCCCACGAGACCGGCCCCGGAGGGGCCCGCGGCGGGGTGGAGCGAGCGCTCGTTGGTGACCGTGATGGTGATGCCGTCCTGCGGGCTCCCGGTCACCGAGACGGTGACGGGTGCTCCGAAGGCGTGTTTGTGCGCGTTGGTCAGCCCTTCCTGCACGAGCCGGTAGGCGGCCCGGGCCGTGGCCACCGGCAGCGTGTCGAGGTCGCCGTGCAGCGTGACGGTGTTGCCGGCCGCCGCCCAGGACTCCACCAGCCGCCGCAGGTCGGGAAAGGTGTCGTCGTGTCCGGCCCGCAGCACACCCACGATCTTCCGCAGCTCTTCGAGGGCCTCCTGCGCGGCGCCCCGGATCAGCGCCGCCTCCCGTTCGATCCGTGCCGGTGCCGCGCCGGGGTTGACCTCCAGGCCGCCGGCGTGCAGCGAGATGAGGGTGACCTTGTGCGCGAGCACGTCGTGCATCTCCCGGGCGATCCGGCCGCGTTCGGCGGCCCTGGCCTGTTCGTCGCGCAGGTGCTGTTCGGCCTCGGCGCGCTCCGCGCGTTCGCGCAGTGATCGGGTGAGCTCGCGGCGGGTGGCGACGTACCCGCCCGTCACCAGCACGGCGGTGGTGGCGGCCAGCGCGGGGACCAGCGCGTCCGTGCCGAGCCTGCCGTCGTCGACCCACTGCTGCGCCACGAACCCCGCCACGCCGATCACCGCCAGCGCCGCGAACCGCGCGCCCAGCCGCGCTCCCGCGCCGGAGAACAGGCCGATCAGCAGCGGCCCGGGGTTGCCCGACAGCGCGTACGCGCCCGCCCCGACGGCGGCGACCGCGGTCGGCCACCGATCGCGGAATCACACCGCGCCCGTGGCGACCAGCCCGGCCGCGGCGATGACCACGCGCGGCAGCGGCGCCCACGGCGTCTTGACCGCCAGGACCGTCAGGAACAGGCAGACCGTCACGGAGGCCACGCTGATCGCGCGCGGGCCCGGCGCGCGGACCCGCCGCAGCGCCTCCCGGTACGTCACCATCGGCCCAGCGTAGCCAGGGCGGCGGCGCGTCACCTCCTACGACCGTCGATGCCGGCCGTCCAGAAATCTCCGACTTTAGTGTGATGCGGCGATGGCCGTGATGGCGATGCGGCCGCGCCCGCGCAGGCGCCAGCGTTGATGACCCCGACAACGTCAGGAGTCACGCCGTGCACCCAGTCCCCCTCCTCCGCCTGCTGATCGTCGCCGCCCTGTCACTGGCGGCCCTCTGGCCACCCGCCACGGCGGCGGCCTCGGCGCGCATTCCGGACACCCGTGAGCTGGCGGACTTCTTCGACGCCGCGATGGCCAAAGGGCTGCGGGCCGACCACGTGCCGGGCGCGGTGGTCTCGGTGGTGGGCGGCGGGAAGATCCTCTTCAGCAAGGGGTACGGCCTGGCCGACCGCGAGAACGGGACGCCGTTCGACCCCGGCACCTCCTTGGTGCGGATCGCCTCGATCACCAAGCTGTTCACCTGGACCGCGGTGATGCAACAGGTGCAGCGGGGCAGACTGGACCTGCACGCGGACGTGAACCGCTACCTCACCACCTTCCGCATCCCCGCGACGTACCCGCAGCCGATCACGCTCGCGCACCTGATGGACCACACCGCCGGGGACGAGGACAGCACCATCGGCGTGGGCGCGCGCAGCAAGGCCGATGTGCCGCCCCTGGGCACGTATCTCGCCGAGCACCTGCCGGCGCGGGTACGCCCGCCCGGGCAGGTGTCGGCCTACTCGAACTACGGCGCGGCGCTGGCCGGGTACATCGTGGCGCAGGTGAGCGGGCAGCCCTACGACCAGTACGTGAAGGACCACATCCTCGACCCGCTCGGCATGCGGCACAGCACGGCCTCCGAACCGGTCCCCGCCCCCTTGGCCGCCGGCCAGGCACGCAGCTACGACTACGAGGACGGGACGTACCAGCGCAAACCCTTCGTCTTCGACAACCTCGCGCCCGACGGATCGATCAGCGCCACCGCGGACGACATGGCCCGCTTCATGATCGCCCATCTGGAGGACGGGACCCTCCTCGACGAGCCCACCGCCCGTCTCATGCACCGGCGGTCCTTCGCCGCCGACCCCCGCATCGACGGGTACGCCCACGGGTTCAAGGAGCAGACCCTCAACGGGCATCGCGTGATCATGCACGACGGCAGCTGGGAAGGCTTCCAGAGCGCGCTGCTGCTGGTGCCCGACGCCGACATCGGCCTGTTCGTCTCCACCAACAGCGTGGGCGGCATCGACGCCGTCACCGAGTTCCTGCCCGCCTTCTTCGACCGCTTCCTGCCCGGCGAGCGCGCCGCGCCCTCAGCTCCTCCCTTCAAGTCGGCCACGCCCGTCGCGGGCTTCTACAGACCGGCCCGAACGGTCGAGTCGACCATCGAGAAGGTGCTCACCCTCACCAACTCCTCCCGGCTGCGGGTCGAGGCCGGCGGGAAGCTCGCCTTCAAGGGCATGACGTGGAGCCCGCTGGCTGCGGGGCTCTACCAGCAGGACGGCGGCTCCCAGCGGCTGGCGTTCGTCACGGACGGCGCCGGCGTCACCTACGCGGCCACCGACGGGCCCGCCTACGAGCTCATCCCCTGGTGGGAGACCCCTCCGGCCAACGTCATCGTCGTCCTGGCGTTCGCCGTCACCGCCCTGACGGCCGTGCTCGGCCTGCCACTGGCCGCCGCGGTCCGGCGGCTGCGCGGACGTCCCTCTGCGACGCCGCGCGCCTGGCGGGCCGGTCGCCTGCTCGCGGGTCTGGGCGGCGCCGTCGGGCTGGTGTTCGTCGTCCTGTTCACGCTGACGCTGATCGGGGACACGAGCATCCTGTACGGCGTGCCGGCCTCCCTGCGGGTTCTGCTGCTCCTTCCCCCGCTGTTCCTGGCCCTCACCATCGCCGCGATCACCACCACCGTGATCGGCTGGAGACACCGGCGCCTCGGCGTCCTGGCCCGCGCTCACCAGGTGATCCTGCTGGCCGGAATGCTGGCCCTCGTCTGGTTCTGCCTGCACTGGAACCTGCTCGGCTGGCAGTTCGGCTGACGAGTTCCTCAGCACGCGGCGCGCCCGCATCACGCCCGAGCAAGCGGGACTGCCCGCTTACGGCGGCAACCGCCGCGTCCAGGGACTGCGGCGGGAGGAGGTCGCGATGCTCGCCGGCGTCTCCATCGACTATTACGTCCGCATGGAGCGCGGCAACCTGTCCGGCGCCTCCGACAGCGTGCTGGACGCCCTGGCCCGCGCCCTGCAACTGGACGAGGCCGAGCGGGAGCACCTGTTCGCGCTGGCCCGGGCGGCCGGGCCGGGCCAGCGGCAGCGGCGCACGCCGCCGGCCACGGTACGGCCCGCGATCCAGCAGGTGCTCGACGCCATCACGGACGCGCCGGCCTGGATACGCAACGGCCGCCACGACATCGTCGCCATGAACCGCCTGGCCCGCGCCCTGTACTCCCCCCTCCTGGCCGACCCGCGCCGCCCGGCGAACACCACCCGCTTCCTCTACCTGGATCCGGCCGCGCGGGAGTTCTTCGTCGACTGGGACCGGATCGCCAACGACGCCGCCGCCATGCTCCGGCTGGAGGCGGGCCGCGCTCCGCACGACCGGGCGCTGATCGAGCTGGTCGGCGAGCTGTCGACGCGGAGCGAGGTCTTCCGGGAGCGCTGGGCCTCCCACGACGTGCAGTTCCACCGCAGCGGCCGCAAGCGGCTGCGTCACCCGGTGGTCGGCCGGCTCGACCTGGACTTCGAATCGATGGAGCTGCCGTCGGAGCCGGGCCTGACCCTCAACGTCTACACCGCCGCCCCCGGCACCCCGGCCGCCGACCAGCGCTGACCTCTTGGGGGGCTCTGCCATTACCTGTAACGGCAGGCCCTGCCACATGCCCGGGTGAGCCTGTTCTATGGAGCTTGACCAGGGGAAACCTTGGCATTCGACGCGGCGGCGGGGGTGGCCGCGGCCGGTGGCCCCGGAGCCGCCCCGCCGCATGCCCGACGACGAAGACAAGAGACGGAAAACCTTTGATGCGAGCTACTTTCATGTACGGTGCCGGCGACGTGCGCGTGGAGCACGCGCCCGACCCGGTCCTGCGCGAGCCCACCGACGCGATCGTCCGCATCCTGCGCTCGTGCGTCTGCGGCAGCGACCTGCACCCGTACCACAACCTGCCGGCCTCGGAGCAGGGCACGCCGATGGGGCACGAGTTCCTCGGCGTGATCGAGGACCTCGGCGGGCAGGTGTCCGGGCTCAAGCGCGGCGACCTGGTCGTGGCGCCGTTCGCCCACGCCGACAACACCTGCGCCCTGTGCCGCGAGGGCCTGCACACCTCCTGCCCCAACGGCGGCTTCTGGGCCTCCGGCGACGTCGGCGGCGGCCAGGCCGAGGCGATCCGCGTCCCGCAGGCCGCCGGCACCCTGGTCAAGCTGCCCGTCGGCGAGGACTCCGAGCTGCTGCCGTCGCTGCTGACCCTGGCCGACGTGTACGGCACCGGTTACCACGCCGCCAAGCAGGCCCAGGTCAACCCGCGCACCACGGTGGCCGTCATCGGCGACGGCGCGGTCGGCCTGCTGGCCGTGCTGTCGGCCAGGCAACTGGGCGCCGAGCGAATCATCCTGATGGGCCGCCACGACGACCGGACCAAGCTCGGCATCGACTTCGGCGCCACCGACGTCGTGCCCGAGCGCGGCGCCGAAGGCATCGAGAAGGTACGCGAGCTGACCCGCGGCCAGGGCGTGCACGCGGTGCTGGAGGCCGTCGGCTACATGAACGCCTACGAGACGGCGGTCGGCATCGTCCGCCCCGGCGGAGTGATCAGCCGCGTCGGCGTGCCGCAGTACGAGGACGCCCCGGTCGGGTTCGGCAGCCTGTTCGGCCCCAACATCACCCTGACCGGCGGCCCCGCCCCGGTGCGCGCCTACATCGAGGACCTGCTGCCCGGCGTGCTGGACGGCACCGTCGAGCCGGGCCGGGTATTCGACCGCACGGTCACGCTGGACGAGGTGCCGGACGGCTACCGCGCCATGGACGGCAGGACCGCGCTGAAGGTCCTCATCCAGCCCTGACCATCCGCCCCTGGGCGGCGCCGGGTCTCAGACGACGCGGACGATGATCTTGCCGCGCACGCCGCCCGCCTCCAGCGCCCGGTGCGCCTTGGCGATCTCCTCAAGCGGGAACACGGCGTCCACGACCGGGCGGATGGCGCCGCTGTCCACGTACCGGGCCAGATCGGCGAAAAGGCGGTGGGTGGGCTGACCGCTGAAGAAGCGCACGCGCCGCCGGCCGTACACGGTGGAGGCGGCGAGGTACGACAGCGTCGAGGCGGCCCGGTTGACGTCGAAGGCGATCGCCACCATGCGACCCGACGGGGTCAGCAGGCGCCGGTAGGCGGGGTGCTCGGTGCCCACGGTGTCCAGGACCACGTCGAACCGCGGCAGATCAGCGGGCCGCGTGGTGGCGTAGTCGTAGACCTCGTGGGCCCCCAGGTCACGGACGAGGTCGAGGTTGCGCGCCCCGGCCAGGGCGGTGACGTGGGCGCCGAGTGCCCTGCCGAGCTGCACCGCCACGACGCCCACGCCGCCGCTGCCGCCGCGTACGAGCAGGCGCTCGCCCGGCCGCAGCTCCGCCTTGTCGCGCAGCGCCGTGATCGCCGTCGTCCCCACCGGGAGCGCCGCGGCCTCCACCAGGTCCAGGCCCTCCGGGACGAGGGACAGCTGACGGGGCCGGACGATCAGGTACTCGACGGCGCTGCCGAACGTGCGGCCCAGCACGCCCCACACCCGATCGCCCACCCGGGGGCCGGGTTCGGCCGGGTCCGGGCCCAGGGCGACGACCTCGCCGGTGAAGTCGAGCCCCATGCGTTTCGGGAAGCCCCGCCGCGTCAGCCCCGTCACGAGCCGCATCTTGCCCGCCCGGCCGTGCAGCTCCCCGCCGTTCACGCTGATGGCGTGCACGCGCACCAGCACCTCACCGGGTCCGGGGACCGGCTTGGGCACCGTGCCCACATACAGCACCTCCGGCGGCCCGTACCGGTCGAACAGGGCCGCGCGCATCTCAGTCGCATTCATCTCCACGTGAGCGACGCTACCGGGCTAAACGGATGGGACCGTCCACTTACGTTAATGTGAGAAACATGCCTGGTCATCCCTCTCAGATGGAGCCCGCGCCGGCGCTGCGGGCCGACGCGCGGCACAACCGCGTACGCATCCTCGAGGCCGCGCGGGAGGCGTACGCCACGCGCGGGCTCGACGTGCCCATGGCGGCCATCGCGCGGCGCGCCGGGGTCGGCGTGGCCACGCTCTACCGGCGCTTCCCCTCACGGGAGTCACTGATCACGGAGGTGTTCGGCGACGAGCTGGCCACGTGCGCGTCGGTCGTGGACGAGGCGCTGGCCGATCCGGACCCGTGGCGGGGGTTCTGCTCGATGATCGAGACGGTGTGCGCGATGCAGGTCGCCGACCGGGGGTTCACCGAGGCGTTCCTGACGGCGTTTCCCGACGCGATCGACTACGAGCGCACGCGGGTGCGGGCCGAGCAGGGCCTCGCCGAGGTGGTACGGCGGGCCAAGGCCGCCGGGCGGCTGCGGGCCGACTTCGACCCGGCCGATCTGACGCTGCTGCTCAAGGCCAACTGCGGCGTCGCCACCGGGACGAACGAGGTCGCGGCGGCGGGGTCGCGGCGGCTGGTGGCGTACCTGCTGCAGTCCTTCCGCGCCCAGCACGCCGAGCCCCTGCCGCCGGCGCCGCCCCTCACCCTCGACCTCCTGCACGGGCAGGCGACGGCGCGGTAGCCCCGGGACTTTGCCCGGGAAATGCCCGGTCGGCGCCCTGGCCGGTCCCACCCGGCCCACCCACAATCGGCAAGGACAAAACCGACCCGCAGAGTGGTGCTGCAGTTGCCGGACGGTTGAGGTGATGACCAGCGTGGTCGGCGGGCTGACGGGGGTCGCGGGCACCGGCGTGGTCCACCGGAACCGAGAGTTCTCGCGGAGCGGGCCGGAGTCCAGGCGCTTCATGCTGGTCACGGGCTTCTGCCAGGTGGGCCGGCCTTCCACGTCTGTCTGGAGTTCCCAGAACGTGCGCAGGGGCGCCTTGATCAGGATCTCGGTCCGATAGCGGATCTTGGCGGCGGGATCGACGCCTTCCCCCCGGCGCTGGAGCCCACCACCGTCGTAGCCGATGACGGCCTGCGCGGGCGGGACGTAACCCGCGAGGCCGTTCGGCACCCACCTGGCGGACCACCACGACTGGGCCGACGACACCGATCCTTATGATCCTTTAACATCTAGAGTACTAAAGTGCTAGCAAGCTAGATAAATGGAGAAATCGGTGATCGAGTTCCATCTGGACGGCAGGTCGGGTGTCTCGCCGTACCTGCAGATGGTCCAGCAAGTACGGCACGCGCTGCGGCTCGGCCTCCTCCGCGAAGGCGACCAGCTGCCGACCGTCAAGGAGGTCGTGGCGCAACTGGCGATCAACGCCAACACCGTCCTCAAGGCCTACCGCGAACTCGAGCACGAGGGCCTGGTGGCCGCCCGGCCAGGGGTGGGGACGTTCGTGACGGCGACGCTCACCGACACCTCCCTGGCCGCGCACGGCCCGCTGCGGATGGAACTGCAGCGCTGGCTCGCCAAGGCCCGCCGAGCCGGCCTCGACGACGAAAGCATCGAGGCCCTCTTCATGACCACCTTTCGGACCTTCGCTCAGGAGGACATAGCGTGACCGCTGTCCTGCAGGCCCAGGCACTGGGCAGGAAATACGGCAGACGCTGGGCGCTGCGCGAGTGCACCATCGACATCCCGGCGGGCCACGTCGTCGGGCTCGTGGGCCCCAACGGAGCCGGCAAGACCACGCTCCTGAAGCTCGCCAGCGGCCAGCTCCAACCTTCGGCGGGCGGCATCACCGTGCTCGGCGGCCGGCCCGCGGCCACACCCGCCCAGCTGGCCAGGATCGGGTTCGTCGCCCAGGACACCCCCGTCTACCCGAGCCTGACCGTCGCCGAACACCTGCGGCTCGGAGCCCGGCTCAACCCCCGCTGGGACGACACCGCGGCACGAGAACGCATCGCGCAACTCGGACTCGTCCCCGGACACCGGGCGGGCAAACTGTCCGGCGGCCAGCGCGCCCAGCTCGCCCTCACCCTGGGCCTGGCCAAACGGCCCGAGCTGCTGATCCTGGACGAGCCGGTCGCCTCCCTCGACCCGCTGGCCCGCCGCGAGTTCCTGCAGGGACTGATGGAGGCCACCGTCGAGCACGAGTTCAGCGTCGTGCTCTCCTCCCACCTGGTCTCCGACCTGGAACGCGTCTGCGACTTCCTCGTCGTGCTCGTCGACTCCCGCGTCCAGATCGCCGGAGAGGTCGAGGAGCTGCTCGCCACCCATCACCGCCTCACCGGCCCGCGCCGCGACCCCGACCGGCTGCCCGCCGACCAGCAGGTGATCTCCGCACGCCACACCGAACGGCAGAGCACGTTCATCGTCCGTACCGACGCCCCGATCCACGACCCCGCCTGGACGGTCAGCCGGCTCAGCCTGGAAGACCTGGTCCTGGCCTACATGGACAAGCGCACCGCCGAGAACCGGCGCGTCGCCCTGGAGGTCCAGCGATGATCTGGCTGACCTGGCGCCAGCTGCGCGGCTCGGCCGCGATGCTGGCCGCCCTGCTCGTCATCCTCGCCACCGCCCTGGCCCTGACCGGCCCGGACCTGGCCTCGGACTACTCCGCCGGTATCGCCGCCTGCACCCAGGACGACACCTGCGGCCGCTTCTACGACCGGTTCTTCGACGGGTACGACATGCCCTTCATGGCCGTCAGCCTCATCGTGCTGCTCCTGCCCGCCGTCGTCGGGCTCTTCTGGGGAGCACCGTTGATCAGCCGCGAGCTGGAGACCGGCACGCATCTGCTGGTATGGAACCAGAGCATCACCCGCGGCCGCTGGCTGGCGGTCAAGCTCGGGCTCACCGGCCTGGTCGCCATGGCCGCCGCCTGCCTGTGCGGCCTCGCGGTGACCTGGTGGTCCGATCCCCTGGACAAGTCGGCCCCCGGCGACCTGGCCTTGATGGCTCCCCTGGTGTTCGGCGCGCGCGGCATCGCCCCGATGGGGTATGCGGCGTTCGCCTTCGTCCTGGGCGTGACCGTGGGCATGCTGGTGCGCCGCACCCTGCCCGCCATGGCCCTCACGCTGGCCGTCTTCGCCGCGATCCAGCTCGCCATGCCACTGCTGGTCCGGCCCCACCTGATGACCCCGGTCACCTCGACCTTCGAGCTCAGCGAGACGAACGTGGACGGCATCGGCATAAACCGGGACCAAGGCGGACGTGTGGAGATTCGCCTGAATGCGGCTGTTCCCGACCACGCGGGCGCCTGGGTCCTGTCCAGCGATCTCGTCGATCCGTCCGGACGTCCGACCGCCGGCCCCGAGCCCGGAATCGGGATCGTCCAGGTCTCGACGACGTCGGGACCCTGCGCACCGTCGGCATCACCGATCATGGGCGCGTGCACGACCGAGATCAACCGGCTCGGCTACCGGCAAAAGGCGACCTACCAGCCCCTTGAGCGCTTCTGGCCCTTCCAGTGGATCGAAACCGGGATCTACGCCCTGCTCACCCTCGGCCTCACCTGGCTCTCCTTCTGGTGGATCCGCAGGCGCCTGTCATGACCGCCATCAGGACCATGACGGCCGGGCTCGCCCTCCTCCTGGCGGCGGCCTGCACGGCGCCGACGCCGCCGCGCAGCGAGGCGAGCGCGGCAGCCGGTACGGCCTGCGCGCGCCCCCAGGGACCGACCGCGGCGGAGACGGCCACCACCATCGACGTCATCGAGCAGGCGTACTTCTGCATCCTCGGCAACTACTACAGCGGCGCCACCCTGGACGCCCGCTCGCTCCTGACCACCGCGTTCGCCGCCCTGACCCAGGAGCTCAACCGCAACGGACGCGACCTGCCCGAAGCCACCATGCCGGCGCTGACCGGCGACCGGAAAGCCGACTGGACCGCCTTCGAGACCGCCTACCGCAAGACCACCGACCAGGTCCCCGACCTGCGCGACAAACTGGCCGTCGCCACCCTCGAAGCCCTCGTCGCCGCCCTCGGCGACAACCACGCCGCCTGGGCCCACGACATCAAGCGACCCCCCGACTACTACGACGGCGACGGCTACGGCCTGGGCCTCGAGGCGAACGTCAACGGCCCGCAGGTGCAGGGCAACCCCGGCGTCGCCCTCCCCCCGCTGTTCGTCACCACCGTGCAGGGCGGCGCGGCACAGACCGCCGGACTGCGACCCGGCGACCTCATCGAATCGATCAACGGATCGGCGCCCTTCATCGACGGCAAGCCCACCCCCGCCATCGCCGCCCTCTACCCCCGATACCCGGAGGCGCGCCCGGTCCGGCTGCGGCTCCTGCGGCAGAACACCGGCCGCCGCTGGAACGCGACGCTCAAACCCGGCCTCTACCAGCGCGACCTGACCACCCTGCAAGTGGTCCAGTCGAAACTGCTGGACGACGACATCGCCTACGTACGGATGCGCGGATTCGCCCCCGACTCCGCCGACAGAGTGCTCAAGGCGATCACCAGACTACGCACCGGCCGCACCCTCACCGGCGTCGTCCTGGACCTGCGCGGCAACGGCGGCGGCAGCCCCCAGGAGGCGATCCGGCTGGAGAGCGCGTTCGCCCACGGCAAGGCCACCGCCCACCTGTGCACCGTCGACGGCAAGTGCGAGACCCTGCGGACCGACGACACCGTCCCACTGGTCAACCTGCCACTGATGGTGCTCATCGACCGCAGCTGCGCCTCGGCCTGCGAACACTTCAGCTCCGCGGTCAAAGACCTGCGCGTCGGCCAGCTGATCGGCACCAGGACCGCCGGCGTCATCTCCGGACCGGCACAGCCGTACCTCCTCGCCAACAACACCACACTGAGCTTCCCCACCCGACACCACCTGGGGCCCGACCACGAGGTGATCGACCGGATCGGCGTACCCCCCGACCACCACGTACCCCTCACCCCGAAGGACGCGGCCACCGGGCGAGACCCCGCCCTGGCCAAGGCCCTGACCTTGCTGCACAAGTGAACGGACCTCTCCGATGAGACACCTCCTGGCAGTCGCCGCCGGACTGGCCGTCCTCGCCGCGTCCGCCTGCTCCGCGCCCACCCCGCCCCGCTCCGCCGCCCCCTCGGCCACACCCACCGGCCCCGCCACCCTGCCCGCCCCCACCGGCCCCCATCCGGTCGGCACCATCGCCCTGTACCCGAAGGACACCTCCCGCCCCGACCCCTGGAACCTCGACGCCAAAGCCAGAGAGCTCAAGATCACCCTGTGGTACCCGACCAAGCAGAAGGACGGGCAGCGGGCGCCGTACATGACCCCGAAGGAATCGGAGCTCCTCCTGAAGGGCAAGAGGAGCGCGGGCGTGCCGGACGACACGCTGAGCAAGACCCGAACCAACGCGATCAAGGACGCCGAACCTGCGGGCCGCAAGCTTCCGCTGGTGGTGCTCTCCCCCGGCTTCACCAATCCGATGAGCACGCTCACCTCCCTGGCCGAGGAACTGGCCAGCCGCGGATACATGGTGGCCGGGATCGACCACACTTACGAGAGCCACGCCACGACCCTCGCCGGCGGGCGGGTCGCGGAGTGCCTGGCCTGTGACAGCGACACCGACACGGGCTTCGGCACGGGGGTGGTCGCGGGCCGGGCGGCCGACGTCTCGTTCGTGCTCGACTGGCTGCCGTCGCAGTGGGAGGGTTCCGACGTGATCGACCGGTCCAGAATCGCCATGGTGGGCCAGTCGATGGGCGGGGCGAGCGCCTTGGCGGCCATGGTGAAGGACTCCCGGGTGCGGGCCGGGATCGACATGGACGGCACCACCTACGCGCGGATCCCCAAGAGCGGATTCTCCCGGCCGTTCATGTTCCTGGGCTCGGCGCAGCATGTCACCGGAGGCCGCGACACTTCGTGGGACCGCGACTGGAAGCTGCTGACCGGGTGGAAGCGGTGGCTCGTGGTGACCGGCGCGGAACACTCGTCCTTCACCGACGCCCCGCTGCTGGCGGGCGCCCTCGGCATCAAACCCGCCTACGGCATCCTGCCCGCGGCGCGCGTCGCCGAGCTCACCCGCACGTACGTGGCGGCCTTCCTCGACCAGCACCTGAAATCGCAACGGCAGCCCCTCCTGGACAAGCCGTCCTCACGCTACCCCGAGGTCAAATTCTGCCCCGCGACCTGCGGCCAATCCTGAGACCCGTCGCGGGGTCTGTGGTTTTGTGCTGTTCTGGATGGGGTTTGACCTAGCCGACGCCCTTTACATTGTAGATTTCCACCGGCGCTAACCCCAGGTGAGCGGGTCGAGGTGGAGGTAGAAGCGCTCGCGGTCACGGTCGAGGACGACGCCGTACCGCTCGGCGAACCTCTCGTCCGCCAAGCTCGCCTCCCGCTCGTCGGGCCACGTCTCCCGCGCGCCGGCGAGCAGGAGCGCGATGTCGGCGTAGGGGTCGGCCCGTCCGAGGCGGCCGAGGTCGATGAAGCCCGCCACGTCCAGGGTCTCCGGGTCGAGGATGATGTTGGGCAGGCACAGGTCGCCGTGGCAGACGACCGTCTCGGCGGCCTCCTGTGCGCGGCGGTGCTCCAGCTGGGGTTCGAGGCGGGCGAGCAGTTCGCCGGCGGGCGTGTCCCGCTGTTCTTCCGGGAGGAACTCGGGGTTGACCGCGCCCCGCGCGACGACGTCGCGGGCCATGGCGAACATCCGTGTGAGATCCCGCGCGAACGGGCACCCGCGGGCGGGCAGGTCGTGCAGGCGGCGTACGGCATCCGCGATCTTCTCCCAGGCCGCCCGCAGCTCCGCGGCCGGGACCCGATCGGCGGGGACGCCCGCGACGGCGCTGGTCACCAGGTAGGCGCCGTCGGCCGTGGCGCGCCAGTCGAGGACGCGAGGGCCCGGAACGCCCTGCGTGCCCAGCCACTCGACGCGGTCCCGCTCCTCCTCCAGCGGGGTCACGGAACCGGCGGGGACGCACTTGGCGTATCGGGTGCCGTCCTCGGAGCGGAAGACATCGGCCCCGGACTCGCCGCCGGTGACGGGGATCCATCCGTCCCCGTCGCGGCCGTCGTACAGCAGCGCCCGCAAGGCCGATGTCGAGTCGATCATGTGAACCACCCTAGCCGCCGGGTCCGACCGTGAAGCCCGCCTCCCCCTCACTGGGGAGGGGCCTGCCTCTTGCGGGGGTGCCCGGACACCCCCGCCGGCCGCGAGGCTCCTGCCATGCGTCTACACATCGAGGTCCGTACGCTCGTGCTGGTGCGCCGCGTCGCCGGGTTCGGCGCGGCGGCGGCGATGTCCCTCTACCTGCTGGTCAAGCTGGTCTGGATCGCCGCCGAGGTGTGGCAGGGCACAGCCCAGTGGGTGCTGCTCAACGCGATCACGGTGGTGATGGCGCTGGCCGGCGTCGCACTGGGCCTGGCGCTGGCCCAGTCGTGGGGGACGCGGCTGCCGGACTGGCTGGTGCTGCCGCTCGGGTGGGTCGCCGGCGGCTTCCTGGTTTCCATGATCCCGTACATGATCGTCGCCGGCCTGGTGGCGCCGAGCGCGCCCGAGCCGGCGGCCACCACGCCGGCCTGGGAGAGCGCGCTCATCGGCGTCGGGTTCGCGGGCATGGCGGTGGCGCTGGTCGTGGGCCTGCCGCTCTTCCTGCGTGAACGATGGCCCCGCGCCTTCACCGGGCGGGTGGGCCGGGAACGAGCGGACGGCCGCTTCCTTTGGGTGTTGCCGCCGCTCGTGGTGCTCACCACAACCTGGATCTCCTGGGCCGCCGGCAGCACCTACGGGCTGCTCACGGTGTGCGACACCCAGGGCAGGCTCCTCATGGCCAACAGCGCGCTGTGCGCGGCGGGCGCCGGTTGGAGCCTGTGGGCGCTCGGCCCGTGGGGCAGCGGGCGGACGCCGGTGTGGCTGCCCATGGCCGTGGGGTTCGTCGCCTCCGGGTCGTTGTTCTCATGGGGAGCGTGGCGGCTGGCGTGGCTGGTGGCCGGAACGTACCAGCCGGTCGAACTTCACGGGGTGGCCGTGGTCGAGCACTGCGTCGCCGTGGTCACGGGCCTCGCCGTCCTGCCGGCGTTGTCGCAGGCGTACAGGCGCCGGTTGGGTCAGGGGGCTTGGACGAGCGGTTGCAGCACCGTGAGGCCGTAGGACTCGGCCGGTGACGGCGGGGCGGCCTCCGGTGCGGTGCGGCGGAACGTGGTCGGCGCCATCCCGTAGATCGCGCGGAACCGGCGGGAGAAGTGGTACGCGTCCGCGAAGCCGCACTGCGCGGCTATCGCCCGCATGGACAGGTTGCTCTGCCACAGCAGCGGTTCGGCCCTGGTCAGGCGGAGGAGTTCGAGGGCGGCGACCGGACCGACCCCGAACGTGCGGCGGAACGTCCGGCACAGCGTGCTCGGCGAGACCCGGGCGGCCGAGGCGAGCTCCCGCATCGGGACCGGCCTGGCCACCCCGTCGGACCAGTGCTCGCGCACCGCGCGCAGCATCGCGGTCACCGGTGACGGCAGGACCGACGGCGTGCGCTGCGCCGGCGCCGGATCGGCCAGGAACGTCAGCACCAGCAGGCGCAGCGTCTCGCAGGCCTGGACCCGCCACCGCGGCGGGCACTCGGCGCCCAGCCAGAGCAGATACTGGCACAGGGCGCCCATCGGGTCGTGCCGTCCGGTCAGGTCCCGTACCAGCGGCCAGTCGGCCGGCACCTGACCCGTGAGCGTGAAATGCACGTACGCGTGCCGGGTCGGGGTGCGGGGATCCCAGCGGAACGCGTCACGCATGCCCGGCCGGATGAGCAGCAGCTTTCCCGGGGTCAGCGACAGCGCGACGTCGTCCCACAGCCAGGTGGCACTGCCGCGGAGCAGCCAGACGAACTGGTACGACCTGGCCTCCCGCGGGCCGAACGTCGAGCCGGGCGGATAGTCCGCGACGCTCGGCTCGAGCCGGGCCACCAGATCGACGGAGATCGTCATCTGTCACAGCCGCCGTCGCGATTCGGGCGGATCCGCGGCCGGCGCACGTCCTGGAGCCCTTTGTAGGCGTACGGGTCGGTGCCGGCGACGAGGACGACGTCCCGGAAGTCCGCCTGCGCCATGCCCGTCCCCTCCGCCGGGACGGCCCAGGGCAGCAGGGATTCGGCGCTCATGTAGTGGTTGACCAGCGCCCGCCGGTAGCCCCGCCGTCCGGTGTTGGGCAGCGACTTGTGCAACAGGTAGCCGTTGAACACCACAACGGTCCCCGCCGCGACCTCGACGGGCACCGCGTCGGAGTCGTCGAACGGGAAGCCGTAGGACTCCACCGTGCAGTCGTAGCGGGGGTCGTCGTGCTCGCGGTTCGGGTAGAGCACGCCGCGCCGGTGCGATCCGGGCAGCACCCAGAGGCACCCGTTCTCCACGGTGGCGTCGTCGAGCGCGATCCAGGCCGCCGCGAGCGAACGGTCGCGGGTCGGGATGAACAGCTCGTCCTGGTGCCAGGCCTGCCCCGGCTCACCCTCGGGCTTGATGAACAACATCGACTGCATCGCCTTGACGTTCGGGCCGATCAGCGAGGTCAGCGCCGAGACGATCGCCGGATGGCGCATCGTGTCGAGCATCAGGCCGGACAGCTTGTGCGGGTAGTGGACGCACAGGAACCTGCGCAGCACGTCGTCGTCGCTGTCGGCGTCCCCGGCGGGGAGCGCGCCGCTGATGTCGCCGAGCTCGCCCCGGCAGATGCGGACGGCCTCTTCGAGCAGCTCGCCCACCTCGCCGGGGTCGAGGGCGCGGTCGAGGACGAGGTAGCCGTCGCGCTCGTACGGGGCCTTCAGGTCGGGGTTCGTCATCGCCCCATCATCACCATCGCGGCCCGGTCCCGGCCATGGCCCGATCACGCATCCGGATGGCGAATCGTGTCATCCGCCGACGCCACCTGGGACGAAGAGGCGTCGGCGTAGCGGCGGGCCAGGTGCGCGAAGGCGTCCTTGAGCGCGGCAGGGCCGACGACCTCGATGCCGGCGTCGAACCTGCCGACGCTCGCGGCCAGCCCGACCCAGGACCAGGACCCCAGGATGAGCCGGCACCGGTCCGGACCGAGCTCCTCGACGACCCCGTCGTGGACGTAGGGGGAGACGGCGGCGGCCGGCAGGCCGAGGATGACCTCGCCGCGGCAGGGCCAGTCGCCGGAGCCGCCGGAGCCCCGGAACCGATCGGCCACGAAGGCGGCCACCCCTCCCCCGGGCAGCTCGCGCGCCGCGAAACGGGGCCCCGTGGGGACGCGCGGCGCGATCCGGTCGGCCCGGAAGGTACGCCAGTCCTCCCGGTCGAGATCCCATGCCACGAGATACCAGCGCCCGCCCCAGGTGACGAGGTGGTGGGGCTCCACGCGGCGCGGCGGGCCGCCGTCGTCGCCTCCTGGCGTGGCGTAGTCGAAACGCAGCACCTCCCGGGCACGTACGGCGGCGCCGACGGACACCAGCACCCCGCTGTCGACCTGGGGATCCGGCGCGTACCGCTCGACGGCGGTGATCTGGAGGGCGTCGATGCGGTGGCGCAGCCGTGCGGGCATGACCTGCCGGACGGTGGTCAGCGCACGGGCCGCGGCCTCCTCGATGCCGGCGCCGGTCGTGGTGGCGGCCTGGAGCGCGATGGCCAGGGCGACGGCCTGCTCGTCGTCGAACAGCAGCGGCGGCAGCCGCGTACCGGCGTCGAGCCGATAACCGCCCTCGGGACCCTTGGTGGCCACGATCGGATAGCCGAGCTCACGCAGCCGGTCGACATCGCGGCGCACGGTGCGCGGGCTGATGCCGAGGCGCTCGGCCAGCAGCGCTCCCGGCCAGTCCCGGGGAGCCTGGAGCAGCGAGAGCAACGACAGCAGCCGAGCCGAGGTTTTCTGCACCCGTCCAGTATCGCGCGGAGAAGAGGCCACAACCTGACCGCTACCCCTGGAATTGTGGTCGGCGACCGGGAAGACGACCGACAAAGGAGCACATCATGTCCGTGAACACCGTGACCCATCTGAACTTCCGCGGAGACGCCCGGGCGGCGCTCGCGTTCTACCAGTCCGTGTTCGGCGGGGACCTGGCCGTGGTCACCTACAAGGACGCCGGCAACGTCCAGGAGCCGTCCGAGGCCGACCAGGTCATGTGGGGCCAGGTGAGCGCCGCCGGCGGATTCGAGGTCATGGCCTACGACGTGCCCTCGCGCCTGCCGTACGGCCGGGGAGAGAACGCGTTCTTCGTCTCGGTGCGCGGCGAGACGGCCGAGGAGATCACCGCGTACTGGGAGAAGCTGTCCGACGGGGCGACCGTGCTGCAGCCTCTGGGGCCCGCGCAGTGGGCCCCGCTGTACGGGATGCTGACGGACCGGTTCGGCGTGACCTGGGTCATCGACGTCGCCGCCCAGTACTGATCAGCACAGAACGCGTTGCGGCAGGATGATCGCATGACTGTGCTCGACATCCGGACACTCAACCGCGCGACGCTGGCGCGGCAGCTACTGCTTGACCGCGCCGACTTACCGGTGCGGGACGCCGTCGCGCACCTGTGCGGCCTGCAGGCGCAGGAACCGCAGGAGCCGTTCGTGGGGCTCTGGTCGCGGCTGCGCGCGTTCGAACCGGCGGCGCTCTCGGACCTGCTGACCGGGCGGCACCTGGTGCGGACCATTCTCATGCGCCGCACCGTCCACCTCCTCACCGCGGAGGACGCCCTGGCCTGGCGCGCCCGCCACGACGCCATGCTGCGCCAGCGCATGCTCGGGACCTACCGCCGCGAGCTCGACGGGGTGGACCTCGACGAGCTCCTGGCGGCGGGCCGGGCGGTGATGGCCGACGGGGAGCCCCGCTCGATGGGCGAGATCGGGCGGGCGGTCGCCGAGCGCTGGCCGGCGCCGGGACCGCGCGTGCTGGGCGAGATGCTGGTCGCCGCCCTCATCCCGATGGTGCAGCTGCCGCCGCGCGGGCTGTGGCGGACGAAGGCGGGCGTGAGCAACGCGCTGCTGTCCTCCTGGCTCGGGCGGGAGATCGACCCGCCCGCCGCGAACGGCTCGGACCCGGTCGGCGAGGCGCTGGTGCGGCGCTACCTGGCCGCCTACGGCCCGGCGGCCTCGGCCGACCTGCGCGCCTGGTGCGGCCTGGCCGGGCTGCCGGGCGCCGTGGCCGCGGTACGCCCCGAGCTCGTCTCCTTCCGCGACGAGCGCGGCCGGGAGCTGCTGGACCTGCCCGACGCGCCGCGTCCCGACCCCGGCACGCCCGCGCCGGTGCGGTTCCTGCCCGCCTTCGACAACGCGATCCTCGGCTACCACGACCGCGGCCGGATCATCGACGACGCCCACCGCGGCCTGTCGGTCGCCGGCGCCCGCGTGGTCCTGGTCGACGGCCGGGTCCGCGCGACCTGGGCCGTCGAGGACGGCACGGTGGCCGTCACCCCGCTGGGCCACCTGTCCGGAGCCGACCGCGACGCCGTCGGCGAGCAGGGGCGGGCGCTGGCGGCGTTCCTGTCCGACGGCGACAGCCACCGCGTGCGGATCGGCAACGGCTGAGGTCACCAGCCCGGCGGTCGCGTCACCCCATGATGACCGTGAGGTCGAACGTGCCCTGGTGCGGGATGCGGAGGGCGTGGAAGCGGCGGGCGCCGTCGCGGAAGTAGCGCACGCTGCCGGCCGCCAGGGTCGCCTGCAAAGGGGTGTTCCAGCGCAGGCGGATCGTGGTGCGGCCCCTGCGGAGGTCGAACCCGTCGGCGGTGGCGGTGGTCGTGCCGCCGAACGCCGCCCGGGTGCCGTCGGTGAAGGTGAGGACGTCCGTGGGGTGCAGGACGAGGGGGATCTGCTCGGTGGCGGCGGCGTTCGCCGTGACCGTGCGCCGGATCGTCCGGCGGGTGACCAGGACGTCCGTGGTGACGTTCGCGTTGCCGTAGCGGATGCCGAGGGCGGCGGGGGCCCGGCCGCCGCTCCACTCGCGGCCGCCTGGGGCGCCGTGGAAGTAGGTGGCGGGCAGGGAGCCGTTGGAGTCGGGCGCCTGGCCGGGGAAGACGGTGGACCAGCAGGCGTAGTTGTTGTCGTTGAGGCCGCAGATGATCGTGCCGGCGTCGGGGTGCCACAGGAAGGTCAGGCCGGTACGGCTGCGGGAGGCGCGCGTGCCGAAGTAGCCGCCCAGGTACAGGCCGGGCTTGCGGACGTACAGGAAGTCCTGGCTACCGTCCCTGCGCAGCTCGGCGAAGTCGTTCGAGCGCAGGTAGGGCAGGTCCGCGATGGCCTCGGCCCGCTGCCGCCTGCTGGGGAACCGCTCGCCGTACAGGCCGTGGGTGAGGATGCGGGGCGAGGTGTCCTGCTTGGCGAGCGGCGTCACCGGCTCGGTGGAGGCCGCCCAGGCCGTACGGGCCTCGGCCAGGTCCTCGCGGGCGGTCATGAAGGCCGACAGCAGCGGCACCTGGCGGGTGAACGTCCAGTTGAGCGCGGTCCTGTCGGGGTCGGGCCGGACCTCGTCGTACCAGCGGGCGCTGGTGCGGGTGGAGGGGGCGACGTTGACCAGGTATCCGGCGCCGTCGGGCTCGCGCAGCAGGTTGTAGGACAGGAAGCCGGTGAACGCGCGGGCCATGTCCACCAGGTGCGCGTCCTGGCTGTGGAGGTAGGCGTCGGCCAGCTCGGGGAGCATGACCTCGAAGTTGTAGTTCATGTCGTGGCCGCCCTCCTCGTAGAAGAAGCCGGCGGGGCTCTGGCCGACCGCGGGGAGCCGGGCGAACGCCTCGGTCAGGCGGGTGGCGAGCGCGGGGTCGGGGTCGAGCTGGAGCGCGTGCGTGGCCCCTGCCAGGCCCGAGGTGGTCTGGTTCGCCCAGGTGAGGCGATCTTGCCAGACGACCCGGTTGCCGGCGTCCAGGAACCACGTCATGGCCTTGCGCAACGCGGCGGTGAGCTGCGCCTGCCGGGCGGGCAGCGCCCCGGACGCGCGCAGGAGGCGCAGGGTCTTGGCCAGGTAGCCGAGGCCGAACCCGGTGGGGGCCAGGCCGTGCTGGTCGCGGCTGTACTCGGGGAAGGAGCCGTCGGGGTGCTGGAGTGACAGGTAGTGTCCGAGCGCCGCGTCGAGCGCGGCCAGCAGGCTCGCGTCCCCGGCGTACGGGTTCCACGGGCGGGCGTTGGCGTGGAACCAGGCCAGCGTGAAGACGTGCTCCTGCACGCGGGCGTTGTACGACGCCGCCGGCGTACGCCACCAGCCGCCGGCGAAGAAGCCGCTGCCGTCCATGTCGTTGACCATGGGCGCGAGGGTGGCCAGGTACGGCGCGAAGCGCTGCTCGTGGGGGGCGAACGACGTGCGGTCCACAGCCGGCGGCAGGGAGGGGATGGCGGCGAAGGCGGTGCCGGGCGCGAGCACGGGGACGGCCGGGAGCAGCGCGGCGGCGCGGAGCAGGGTGCGGCGGGAGAGCATGGTCAGCCTTTCAGACCGGTGTGCGCGAGCCCCTCGATGAACTGCCGCTGGGCCAGCACGAAGACGACCAGGATGGGCAGGGCCGTCATCGTGGCGGCGGACAGCTGCACGTTCCACAGGGGCGAGCCGTAGGCGTCGACGAACTGGGTGAGCGCCTGCGGCAGGGTGAACTTCGACGGGGTCGACAGGAACACGATGGGTTCGAGATAGAGGTTCCACGAGTGCAGGAAGGTGAAGATGGCGACGGCACCGAGCGCGGACCTGGACAGCGGCAACGCCACCCGGCAGAAGGTGCCGAAGCGGCCGAGCCCGTCGACCCTGGCGGCCTCCTCCAGCTCGTCCGGCAGCGTGATGAAGAACTGCCGCATGATGAACGTCGCCAGCACGCTGGGCGCGCCCAGGATCGGCACCAGGATCAGCGGCCAGTGCGTGTCGGTCATCCCCGCCGCGTGGAACATCTGGAACAGCGGGACGATCGTCACCTCGCTGGGGATCAGCAGGCCGACGAGCACGACCAGGAAGAGCACGTTCTGGCCGGGGAAGCGGATGCGGGCGAAGGCGTAGCCGGCCATCGCGGCCACCGCCATCGTCCCGACGGTCACCACCGCGGCGATGTAGAGGCTGTTGAGGTACTGCTGCCCGAACGGCTGCAGCTCGAAGACCCGGCTGTAGGTGGAGAAGTCGAACCTGGAGGGCACCAGCGCGGGCGGGAAGGCGAAGATGTCGCTGATCGGCTTCACCGACGAGGTGACCATCCACCAGGTCGGGAAGACGAACGGCACGCACAACACGCACAGCAGCGCGTACAACGCGAGCTTGACCCTACGACTCATGGAAGACCCACCTCCGGCGCAGCCGCCACTGCAGCAACGTCAGCGCCGCGACGATCAGGAACAGCAGGACCGACAGGGTGGCGCCGTAGCCGAGGTGCCGGAACTGGAAGGCCTGCTGGTACAGGTAGTAGACGAGGACAGTCGTGGACATACCGGGCCCGCCCTGGGTGAGCACGGCGATCTGCGCGAACACCTGCAGCGACCCCACCACGGTGATGATCGAGGTGAGCAGGATCGTCGGGCTGATCAGGGGCACCGTGATGCGCAGGAACCGGGTCCAGGCGCCGGCGCCGTCGAGCTGCGCCGCCTCGTACAGCTGGCGCGGCACGCCCTGGAGCGCGGCCAGGAACAGGACCATGTTGAGCCCCACGTTCTTGACGACCTGGACGACGACGACCGACAGCAGGGCGGTGGTCTCGCCGCGCAGCCAGTTGGGGCCGTCCACGCCCGCCGCGCCGAGCAGGCCGTTGATGCCGCCGTCCTGCTGGAGCAGGAACTGCCAGACGATGGTCCAGGCGACCAGCGACACCAGCACCGGTGAGAAGAACAGTGTGCGGAAGAACGTGGTGCCGCGCAGCCGCTGGTCGAGCAGGATGGCCAGGGTGAGGGCGAGGGCGAGGTTGAGCACGACCAGGCCGACCGAGAAGAGCGCGGTGCTGGTCAGCACCTGCCCCATGTTCGGGTCGGCGAGCAGCTTGGCGTAGTTCTCGCCCCCGACGAACTCGAACGTGCCCGCCAGCACGTTCCACTCCTGGAGGCTGTAGTAGACGACCAGGCCGAGCGGCAGCAGGACGAACAGCGCGCTTCCGACGAGTTGCGGCGAGATCAGCAGGTAACCGACGAGGGCGTCGCGCCGGGGGATGGTCCAGAAGTGGCGGGGCCGGGCGGCGGCGCGGTCAGCCACCCGGTTGCCGAGATCCGTCACCGCCACGTCATCCGCCCAGCAGCGGCTGGATCTTCGCGCACACGCCGTCCAGCACCGCCTTGACGTCGGCGTCCGGCTTCCACAGCGGGTCGAGTGCGGCCCTGGCGGTCTGGGCGAGCTCGGCCTGCCCCTTGTGGCTGGGCTTGACCACGCCCTTCTCGATGCCGTCGATCACCACCTTCTGGAGCTGATCGCCGTTCAGCAGGGGGCTGGTCTTGGCCATGGTGTCGGCCGTCAGCAGGGAGGTACGCGCGGGCGGGAAGTACGCGGCGAGCTTGGCGGAGTTCGCGGAGTCGGTGAAGTAGGCCAGGAAGTCGGCGGCCTGCGCGGCCCTCGGCGACTTCTTCAGCACGCCGATCCCGGCCTGGCCGATGACCGCGTACTCGCCCTTCGGCCCGGCGGGCAGCGGCACCAGGTCCCACTTGAACGTCGCGTCCTTCAGCATGGCGGCGCGGGAGATCTGGGCCACGGCCATCGCCGTGTCGCCGGAGAAGAAGTCCACGGCGGTGCCCGGCCCCGGCATGGACTTGTCGGTGAAGATCGCCTTGTGCATGAACGTCATGGCTTCGACCATCTCGGGCGCGTTGAACTGGCATGTGCCGCCGTCGTCGCTCCACGCCTTGGCGCCCCAGCCCTGCCAGACGGTGGCGAGATTGTCCCAGGCCTTGTAGTCGAAGTTGAGGATGGTCAGGCCGTTCTTGCCCTCCGCCGCCACGGCCTTGTTGATCTCGTTGGCGTGCTCCCAGTCCCACTGACCGGCCTTGATCAGCTCGCGCGGCGCCTTCTGGCCCGCGGCCTTGACCAGGTCGGTGTTGACGAAGACGCCGAAAGGCGAGGTGGAGAACGGGTAGGCGTACAGCTCGCCGTCGCGCTCCCACAGCCGGGTGGCGGCGGGGACCAGCTCGGCCGCGTTCTCGACCTTGCTCTTGAGCGGGACGAGGGCGCCGGAGCCGACGAAGTCGGGGGCGGAGTTCTCGAGGATCCAGGCCAGGTCGGGGGCGTTGCCGCCGGCGATCTGCGTGGTCAGCGTGGTGGTGTAGTTCTCGAACGGGATCGGGTCGAAGGTGATCTCGCCGACCTGCGGGTGGGACTTGCGGTATTCGGCGGCGATCTCCTTGAACAGCTTCAGGTGGGCCTCATTGGAGGTCCAGATCGACATGCGCAGCGGCTGCGGGCCCTGCGCGGCCGGCGCTTCACCGCCGCCACAGGCGGTGACCGTAAGGAGGGCGGCCAGCGCGAGGGCAGCCAGGGGTGCTTTCATGGGGGATCTCCTTCTGGCGTCAGTAGCCGGTGACGTCGGGCCAGCGCAGCTCCACGCCGTCGCGGACGAGCCGGTCCTGGTAGTCGGCCAGGAGCCGGCCGTCCGCGCGCACGGCGTGCGGCGTGGTGGCGCGGTCCAGGCAGAAGGCGGCGAGCGCGCCGGCCGCCTCCCCGACGTTCCACTCCACCGGGTGCAGGCGGTAGGCGCCGTTGGTGATGTGGGTGGTGCCGATGTTCTTGCAGGCGGGCAGCAGGTTGCTCATCCGCTGCGGGATCAGCGCCCCGAGAGGGATCTCGAACGGGGAGCAGGCGACGTCGATGTAGTTGTCGCCGCCGGTCGACGGGTGCAGGTCGATGCGGTACATGCCCACGCCCACCGAGTCGTGATAGGAGACGGCGCCCTTGTCGCCGCGTACCGCCACGGACAGGTCCTGTTCGGTGACGGTGGTCAGGGCCCGGACGCGCCGGGACTCGCGGATGTAGGGGGCCTGGGCGAGCCCGTCGGCGCCGCCGGTGACGTCGCCGCGCAGCCGCAGGCCCGGGTAGCCGGTGCCGCCGTCGTGGCGGGGGGCCTCGGTCTGCAGCCAGTACAGCACCGACATCGACAGCTCGCGGGCGGCCGCCAGGTGCCGGTCGGCGTCCGGCACGTCGATGACCGGCCCCTCCAGGTAGTCGATCATCGGCCAGTTGACCAGCGCGATGTCGCTGTCGTACGCGCCCGGCAGGAAGTTGTCGCGGGCGGCGATCCTGCGGAACGTCCACAGGTTGCCGTCGCCCGGGTTGACCCGCTGGTCGGCCGCCACCAGGCGGGGGTCGTCACCCGGGTTCGGGGTGAAGGAACGCTCCACGATCTCCAGCGTCCGCGGGCTCGGGCAGCGCCACGACAGCAGCCGGTCGCCCCAGAAGGGCGGCTGGTAGGCGCGCCAGAAGTCGTACGACGCGGGCTTGTCGACGGTGTGGTCACCGTCCACGTGGTCGATCGCGAAGCACACGGACACGGCCTGCATGTTCATCGGCTGCGCCGCCGCCGGGGCGCTCGGCTCGCCGGTGTCGGCCTGCGACTCGAAGCCGGTCACGTACTCGGTGCCGGTCAGCGGAAGCAGCTCGCCGGTCTCGGTGGCGTCCAGCACGTACGGCGCCACCGCGGTGATCTCGTCGCCCCCGTCGCGGTGCGCGAGCCGCACCGCCGTGACGCGGTCGCCGTCCACCTCGGCCCCGACCGGCCGGTACGGCTGGAGCACGCGCAGCCTGCCCGATCCCCGGTACGGGGCCAGCATGGCCTCGATGACCGCGACCGCGACCCTGGGCTCGTGGCACAACTTGCTGACGTGCCCGGCGCCCGGGTTCAGCTCCGGCCACGCCCGCGCCCGCTCGGTCAGCGGGTAATGGTCGCGGTAGTAGCGCCGGATGCCGTCACGCAGCGCGCGGTAGCTCGCCGTGACGCCGAACCGCTCCACCCAGGTGTGCTCGTCCGGCGGCACCGCCTGGCTGGTGAGCTGGCCGCCCAGCCAGTCGTACTCCTCGGTGAGCACCACCGATCGCCCGGCCCGCAGCAGGGCCAGCGCGGCGGCCACGCCGCCCAGCCCACCGCCGACGACGAGCGCGTCTGCCGATATCTCAACCACGTGGGGGATTACCTCTCCTCATGTACGGGTGCCAGCGTCGATCCCTCGACCAGCTCGCACACCAGCAGTTCCTGCGGGATGCCGCCGCGTTCCAGCACCTGGGTGAGCAGCTCGACGGCCCTGCGGCCCATCTCCCGCCGGGGGATGCGGAGCCCGGAGAAGTCGATGTCGGTCGACACCGGCCTGGTGGGCGCGCCCATCGCGACCATGGACAGGTCGCGCGGCACGTCCAGCCCGCGAGCCTCGGCGGCCTCGGCGATGGCCACGCCGTCGGCCAGCTCCTCGGCGAACACCACGGTCGCGCCGCAGTCGAACAGCCCGTCCGCGGTGGTCAGGTGCAGCCCCTCGACACCGGTCGCGGCCACCCCTTCGGTGAAACCGCGAAACCGGTCGGCGTAGGACTCCGGGCCCTCCCCCGCCCCGACGTAGGCCATCCGCCGGTGCCCGAGCGCCGCCGCCCGCTCGACCAGCGCGCGCACCGCCGGCGGGTAGTCCGCCCCGACGTACGGCACCGGACCGCCCGCGTCGTCGCGGCGGCCGACCGAGACGAACGGAATGCCTTCGGACAGCAGCCTGGACAGATCCTCCCGGTCGATCGTCCGGCCGAGCAGGACGCATCCGTCGGCCAGCCGGATCCGGCTCTCCGCGCTGAAGATCCGCCGCCGCTCCCCCTGCTGCACCTTGGCGCTGGTGAACAGCAGCAGGTCGCAGCCCGCCTCCTCGACGCACTCCTCGATCCCGACCAGGAACGGGTGATAGAAGTCGGCGCTCTCCGCGGGGAAGACGGCCTCGTAGGTGAACACGCCGTAGATGCGGTTGCGCCGTTCGACGAGCCGGCGCGCGGCGGGGTCGGCCACGTACCCGGTCTCCCTGATCACCTGAAGGACCCGATCGCGGGTTTCGGGCGAGATCCGTACCTCGCCCTCGGCCCTTCCGTTGAGCACCAGGGACACCGTCGTCTGGCTCACTCCAGCCATGCGCGCGATGTCCTGCTGCGTCAGCCGCCGCCCTGAAGCAGTCACAGTGCGTATCACCCGTCGTTTCGGTAATGCGTATTAGTTCGGTCATTCTGAGACCGGGCGCAACCGGGCGTCAAGAGATAATCGCTGAGTAATTCGTATTATCAGCTGGTACAACTTCCTCCGGGCATGGCAACCTACAGTGACGCCGAGGGCGACGGCGAGCCGAAGGCATTGCCGGCCGCACGGCGCCCATCGCCTGTCGTGACCAGGATCGGAGGGCATGTTGACCATCCATCAATCAGGCCGGGACTCACGTCCGCTCACCCGACGCGGCGTGTTACGCGGCGCCGCGACGCTGGGCGCCGCGACCACCGCCGGCCTCGTCGCCCGGCCCGCCACCGCCGGGACCGCCGCCCAGCCGGCGGGTATGCCGGTGTTCCGGTACGTACGGGACGCTCTCGCCCTCCCCCTGCACTACAACCGCACCGGGGAGTTCATCTTCCCCTGCATCAGAGGGGTGTACGACAAGCTCGGCAACCCGCGCTCGCGCTACTACCTCTACTACGCCCCCCATGAGAACCCCGGCGGCATCTGCGTGGCCTTCAGCGACACCCTGGAGGGCCCGTTCCACGACTACAGCGGCAACCCGATCATCGACAGGTACCTGCCCACCACCACGGTCAGCCACGTGTCCTCGCCGCACGTCACCTGGGACGCCGCCACGAAGCAGTTCTTCTGCTACTTCCACGGCGAGAACTTCACCACCCGCGTGGCCCGCTCCACCGACGGCATCACCTTCACCGACGAGACCCCCATCCTGAGCACCCGCCTGGTGTCCGGCACCTCCGAGACCTCCTACGCCCGGGTCTTCGAGCATTCCCTTCCGGGCCGCGGCAACAAGTACGTCATGGTCTTCATGGGCGTGAAGAACGGCCGCCGCCTCTTCTACGGCTGGTCCCCCAACGGCTGGGACGGCTGGCAGTTCAGCCAGCAGCCGCTGGTCAACCCCGAACCCGACGGCGTGACCGACATCTCGGGCCCGGCCCTGGTCAAGCGCAACGGCACCACGTACGTCGCGTACCACGGCAACGACGGCAACATGCGCATCACCGAGGTCGGCAACGCCTTCGACAAGGAGGTCCACCTCGGCGTCTTCCACTCGCCGATCGCCTCGGACAACGGCCGCGTGGCCGCGCCCTCGTTCGGCACCCAGGGCGGGGTCGAGTTCATGTTCTACGAGGCCGGGCCCCGGCTGCAGGCTCGCATCTGCATCGCCCGCGCCGTTCCCGCCTGACCTGCCCGCACGTCCGGGCACCCTCTTGCCCGTCGACGACCTCGCTGTCAGGCCGGGCCCCCGGAGCGACCCGGCCTGACAGCGACGCCCGCCTCCTCCTCACCGAACACCTCGCGATCGCCCGGTGCCGAGTGCGGCGCGATCCGTGGGCGTGCCACCTCCGCACGCTCGGTCCTGTCGCTGGGCGCGGGCTGCCCCGGGGCCGCCGCTACCGGCCCGCCGCGGGGAGGAGGGCGTCGACGAGCAGGTCCAGGAGCCGGCCGGTCTGCTCGGGGGTATCGCGGGCCGCCGTGGCGAGAAAGATGCCCAGGAGCATCGTGGTGACCTCGTCCGGGTCGACGTCCGCACGGAGTGAACCCGTTTCGGCGCCCTTGGCGAGGATCATCGCGATCGCGGCGGTGATGCGTTCCCTGGTGGTGGAGGTCGGGATGCGGCCCGAGGCCTGGCCGGCGCGCAGCGCGTCGGCCATCCCGCGTTTCACCGCGCTGAACGCCGCGTACCGCTCCATCCAGGCGCGCAGCGCGATCTGCGGCGGGAACCGTTCGAGCAGGGCGGGGGCGCTCGTGGCGATGTCGTCGAGCTCGGCGGCGTAGACCGCCTCCACCAGCGCTTCGCGGGTGGGGAAATGGCGATAGAGGGTGCCGATCCCGACACCCGCCTCACGGGCGATGCTTTCGAGCGGGACGGTGTCGTCGGCCGCCGCGAAGGCGGTCCGGGCGACGGCGATGAGCGTGTCCCGGTTGCGCTGGGCGTGGGCACGCAGCGGGCGCTGTGTCGCGGCCGGCCGCTCGGCGGAGGTGCCGGCGGACGCCGATTCGGGCGAACTCAAAGCGGAGGAACCTCCGGTATTGCTCTATAGTCAGTCAGAGATAGCGGAGGATCCTCCGCTATCTCTGACATCCTACGTGGACGGGATCCTCATGGCCCCCAGCAACCCCCATTCCGACGAACAGCAGGTCAACGCCCTTCGGCCCGGCGGCACCGCGCCGTTCGCCGGACGTACCGTCTCCCGCGTCGGCTACGGCACCGCACAGCTCGAACGCCTGCACCACGACCGCGACACGGCACTGGCGCTCCTGCGCCGCGCGATCGACCTCGGCGTCGACCACATCGACACCGCCCAGTTCTACGGCAACGGCTTCGCCAACGAGCTCCTGCGTGAAGCGATCCGGCCGCAGGACGACGTCATGGTCGTCAGCAAGGTCGGCGCCGACCCCAACCCCGGCGGCCCGATCCCACTGCGCCCCGCACAGCGACCCGAAGAACTCCGCGCCAGCGTCGAGGACAATCTCATCAGCCTCGGCCTGGAGCAGATCCCGGTCGTGAACCTGCGCCGCCTGGACGCCGGCCCCGGACTACGGGCCACAGGCGACCAGGCGGTCGACCTCGACGACCAGCTCGCCGTGATGACGGCGATGCGCGACGAGGGCAAGATCGGCGCGATCGGGCTGGGCAGCGTCACCCTCGACGGGCTGCGCCGGGCGATCCCCGCCGGCATCGCCTGCGTACAGAACGCCTACAGCCTCGTCACCCGCGACGACGAAGCCCTGCTCCAGCTGTGCCAGGCCGAGGGGATCGCCTGGGTCCCGTTCTTCCCCCTCGGCGGCGCCTTCCCCCAGATGCCGAAGGTGACCGACGAGGCGGCCGTCCTCACCGCGGCGGCGTCCCTCGACCGCACACCCTCACAGGTCGGCCTCGCCTGGCTGCTGCACCACGCCCCCCACGTCCTGCTCATCCCCGGCACTTCAAGCATCAAGCACCTCGAAGAGAACATCGCCGCCGCCACGATCACCTTCGACCGCGCCACGCTCAACACGCTCGACGCCGTCCCCTCCCGCTCGGCAGAGGTCCCGCTCGGCTGATCCCCGCTTGAGGCTGCTGCCAGGCCCGGCGCAGGGTTTGGCGCACCAGCGACCGTGGAGCGCCTGCCATGGGAGGACCACGACGGACCCGACTCCGCCGAAGCCGGCTCAGCCGCGCGCGACGTAGCCGCCGTCGACCGGCAGGGTGACCCCGGTGATATAGCTCGACCGCGGGGAGGCGAGGAAGAGGATCGCTTCGGCGACCTCCTCCGGACGGCCGAGGCGGCCGAGCGGGTTGCCCGTACGCCCCCACTCCTCGAACATCTCTTCACCGAGGGCCTTCACCACGTTGTCGGTCCTGGTGTTGCCAGGGGCGACGGAGTTGACCCGCACCCCGCGATCGCCGAACTCGGCGGCCCAAGAGCGAGTGAGGGCGTCGAGAGCAGCCTTCGTCGCCCCGTACGCGGCGGCGTCCGGGATGCCTTGAAGAGCGGCGATCGAGCTGACATTGACGATGCTGCCGGCTCCCTTGGCTCCCATCCTCGGCGCGAGGGCGGCGGTCAGGAAGAACGGCCCCCGTACGTTGGTGTCGAACACCTGCATGAACGACTCCAGATCCTGCTTCGGGGTCGGCATGAAGGGGTAGACGCCCGCGTTGTTGACCAGGATGTCGACGTCGCCGGCCTCGTCGGCAAGCCGCTGCAGCGCGTCCAGGTCGTTGAGATCCGTGGGAACGGCACGAGCCCTGCCACCCGCGGCCTCGATCTCCGCGACCGTCTCGGTGAGGCGATCGGCGCTGCGACCGGCGACGATGACGAAGGCCCCCTCGCGGGCGAGCGCCAGCGCGGTCGCCCGGCCGATGCCCGAGCCGCCTCCGGTCACCAGCGCCGCCTGGTTCTGAAGTTCCATGATCGAGCCCTTGATCAGTGAGATGCCGACCTGAGGCCGCTCCAACGCGGACCAGGACCGCGATCACACCCTCTGCTGGTCATCAGCGCGGCGCCGGACCGAATATCCCCCTAGCCACGATACACGCGACGTCCGACGACCTACCCGGGGTGAAGGCGCCAAGGCCGGGTCCGATGCGGCGGTGGCCCTGCTGCGCTTGAGTGGGGTGTTTTCTTGCTCGGGGAGGTTTGCCCGCGTCCGACGCCTTTACAATGTAGATTCGTTCTGCGCAGGGGGACGCGCGCCCTGCCCCCGTCTGGACGGACCGGCCCAGGCGGCATGACGTGGAATCGGGGCAGACCGGCAGTCTGCGGAACCTGACGTTTGTCACATGGGGCTGGCTGACGCACGGCACTATGGCCGCGCCCCTGCCTCGCTCATGCTGAACGCATGGGAATCGCGCTGGAACTCAAGGCTGTGAGCAGGCGTTACGGCACCACCGTCGCGCTCGACGGTGTGGATCTGGACGTGGAACAAGGGCAGACGGTCGCCGTGCTGGGACCCAACGGGGCGGGCAAGACAACCATGCTGTCCATCGCCCTGGGACTCCTCCCTCCCGACAAGGGAACGGCCAGGGTGTTCGGTCGTCCGCCCACCGAGGCCCTCCAGAAAGGCGAAGTCGGAGCGTTGCTGCAGGATGCCGGGCTGCTGGACGACGTGCGGGTGGCGGAGCTGGTGGCCGCGGTGGCCGGGATGTACCCGCACCCGATGCCGGTCGAGCGGGTGATGCACGCTGCGGGCGTACAGGAGCTCGCCGGGCGGCGGGTCGGACGGCTGTCCGGTGGACAGCAGCAACGGGTACGGTTCGCTCTGGCGCTGGCCGGGGATCCGAAGTTGCTCGTCCTCGACGAACCCACCGTGGGCCTGGACGTGGAGAGCCGCCGCGCCCTCTGGCAAGAGGTACGCGCCCGGACAGCGGAGGGCCGCACGGTGGTGTTCGCCACCCATTACCTCACCGAGGCCGACGACTACGCCGACCGGATCGTGCTGCTGGCGGACGGCAAGATCGTGGCGGACGGACCGGTCGAAGCCATCAAATCCCTGGTCGGCGGTACGGAGATCCGCTTCAGTACCGACAGCGCCGAGATGAGCCGGTTCGAAGGGCTGCCCGCCGTTCGCCAGGTGCGCATCGAGGGACGCACGGTCGCCCTGCGTACAGGCGACTCCGACGCCACCTTGCGCGCCCTGCTCGCGACGTCCGACGAGTTCGACGACGTCAGGGACGTACGCACGGAGAGCACTGATCTGGAGAGCGCCTTCGTGAGCCTGACGGGAGGGCAGGAGCGATGAGGTCGTACCTGAGCCTGGAGCTGCGGCGCGGTTTCCGGAACCCCGCCGGGCTGGTCCTGCTGACCGGCTTCCCGGTGGCTCTCTACCTGCTGTGGACCAAGGTGCTGAACGTGGTGCCGCAGGAGCAGCAGGGTGACTTCGCCGCCGCCACCATGGTGTCGATGGCCACGTACGGCTCGATGGGCGGCGCGCTGTTCATCGGCGGGGCCATCGCGCTGGAGCGCAGCAAGGGCTGGGCGCGGCAGCTCGCGGTCACGCCGCTGCCGGCGAACGGCTATGTGGTGGCCAAGCTGGTCAGCGGGGCGACCGGAGTGCTGCCGAGCATCGTCGTCGTCCTGGCCGCGGGCGCGCTGTTCGCCGGGGTACGCCTGCCGTTGTGGACCTGGCCGACCCTGGTGGTGTTGATCTGGCTGGGTGTCATGCCCTTCGCCGCCCTGGGCATCGCCTTCGGCTACACGCTCAAGGGACAGGCCGCGAACCTGGCCATGATGGCGGTCTACTTCGGCCTGTCCATCCTGGGCGGGCTGTGGCTGCCCATACAGCTGATGCCCGAGGGCATGCGGGTGCTGGCCGAATACAGCCCGGCCTATCAGGCGGGTTCGCTCGGCTGGCAGGCGCTGGAGGGCGAGTGGCCCACCGGGACAGCGGTCGGCGTGCTGGCCGCCTGGACCCTGCTGTTCGCCGCGCTGGCCGTCTGGCGCTACCGTCGGGCTCTGTGAAGGTGGGCATGGCGCCGAGGGAATTCGGCCGGGGCCGCCGGGCGGTCCGGGCCGGGGCCCTGGCGTGGCTGCTGTTGCTGGGCTGGCCGCTCTGGTCGCTGCTGGAGTCGGAGCCGAGGGTCGGGCGGGTGGTGTGGGCGTTCGGGGCGGTGGCGGTGTTCGCGGCCTGCTGGGTGACCGTCATGTGGCGGATGTTCAGCGGTTGGAGGTCGCTGCTGCCTGCCGTGGCCGGGCTGATCGTCGCGACGCTGGCCCTGCTTCCGGTGCTCGGGCCGCCCTGGGCGTACGTCTCGTTCGTGTTCGTTGTCAGCGCGCTGGCCACCTCGCTGGAGGGTGTCGCGTTCGCCGTCGCGACGGCGGTGACCGCGGGCGTGGAGGTGGTCGCGCTGAGGACGCACGGGATCTCGTTCGGGGGGATCTGGTGGGTGCCGGTCGCCATCGCGGCGCAGGCGGCCGCGGTGGACAGCATCAAGCGGATGGGGATGCTGCTGGCCCGGCTGGACGCGGCCCGCGCCGAGGTGGCGCAGCTGGCGGTGGAGAACGAACGGCTGCGCTTCGCCAGGGACCTGCACGACATCCTGGGTCACACGCTGACCTCGATCATCATCAGGAGCCAACTCGCCGCCCGGCTGACCCGTACCGACCCAGAGCGGGCGGCACGCGAGATGACCGACATGGAACAGGTCGCCCGCCAGGCACTGGACGAGGTACGGCACGCGGTCGCCGGCTATCGCGCGCCGGCGCTGTCGGAGGAACTGGACAAGGCAGCGCGCGAGCTGCGGCTGGCCGGCATCGAGCTCAAGGTCTCCCCCGCCGACGGGCCCATTCCCGCCGCTACCGAAACCCTGCTCGCGTGGGTCGTACGGGAGGCCGCGACCAACGTGCTGCGCCACAGCCGGGCCCGGCACTGCTGGATGGACTTGCGCGTGGACGCGGGAACGGCCAGCGTCGAGGTCCACGATGACGGATCACCGGTCGGCGGGATCCGTGCCGGCATCACGACCGGCGAGCGGACGGTCGCCACATCGACGCCGAGCAGGGCCACCGGCCCGGGCGCGGACCGGGCGGAGCTTTCCGGACAGCGCGAGGGCAACGGGCTGACCGGACTGGCCGAGCGGGTCGCGCAGGCCGGCGGACTGCTGGAGGTCGGCAGACCGGCCGACGGCGGCTACCGTCTCTACGCCCGTGTCCCGCTGGCTGACGCGTCATGATCCGGGTGCTGATCGCGGATGACCAGGACCTGGTCCGGGGAGGTCTGGCTGCGCTGCTCGGGCTGGAGGACGACATCGAGGTGGTCGCCGAGGTGGGGCGCGGCGACGAGGTCGTGGCCGCGGTGGCAGAGCACGACCCCGACGTCATCCTGCTCGACATCGAGATGCCGGGCCTGTCGGGGCTGGAGGTCGCCGCACGCCTGCGCGACCGAAAGGTGATCATCGTGACCACCTTCGGCAGGCCCGGCTACCTGGACAGGGCACTGGACGCCGGCGTGGCCGGATTCGTGGTGAAGGACGCTCCGGTCACGGAGCTGACGGCGGCCGTGCGACGGGTGCTGGCGGGTGAGCGAGTGCTCGACCCCAAACTGGCCGTCACGGCCCTGACCGTCGGCCCGAGCCCCCTGACCCAGCGGGAGGCCGAAGTGCTACGCGCCGCCTCCGACGGCTCCACCGTGGCCGACATCGCCCGCCGGCTGTTCCTCACCGACGGCACCGTACGCAACTACCTGTCCTCGGCCATCGGCAAGACCGAAGCCCGCAACCGCGCCGAGGCCGTCCACGTGGCCGAGTCCCGCGGCTGGCTGTAATCGGCGACCAGCTGATTCGTCGGGTCCGCCGGCGTCCGGCGGGCGGCATCGTGGAGAGCCCTCCTGATCGTCTTGAAGGTTCACCCTCGCGATAACCGGCGCACCCGGTTGTGAGCTGACAACCCGTGAGAAAGAAGGGGAGAACGGTGTACAATGTGCCAAGCTCAAAGAGAAGTCGTCGCGATTTCCTGCGCGGGCTTTCACTGGCCGGTGTGGGCGCCGCGGCGGCGGGCAGCACCTTGCCCACGTTCCCGACCTCGGCCGCCCATGCCGAGCGCGCAGCGGTCACCGTGCTGCGGCGGGCCACCGTGATCGACGGCACGGGGGCCAGACCATTACACGGCGCCAGCGTAGTGATCGCCGGCGGATGGATCACCTGGGTGGGCCCCGACGTCGGAGTGTCGGCACATCAGGGTGCACGAGTCGTGGACCTGCACGGGAAGTTCGTCATCCCCGGGCTATGGGACATGCACGCGCACGGGAGCGGGCAAGAGCGGATCGCGCCTCCCCTGTTCGTCGCCAATGGCGTCACCGGCATCAGGGAAATGTGGGGCTTCCCCGCGCTGCACGCGGTGCGTGACCGGATCGAACGCGACGACTTGCTCGGTCCTCGCATGGTGTTGGCCAGCAACATCATCGACGGTCCAGCCTCGCTGCTCGGGCCCCTCCCGACGCGGGTGAGCACCGAGGCCGACGCCAGGCAGGCGGTCCGCGCGGCCAAGGCCGAGGGAGCCGACTTCATCAAGATCTACTCGTATCTCGGCCGCGACACTTTCCCGATCGTCGTCGACGAGGCCCGCAGGCAGGGGTTACAGGTCGCGGGCCACATTCCGTACCTGCTGTCGGTGCCGGAGGCCAGCGACGGCGGGCAGCGCAGCTTCGAGCACCTGCTGGGGATCACGTTGTCGACCTCCAGCAGGGAGGAGGAGTTCCGCCGTCGCATGGCGGACACACCGATCGATCCCGCCGCGCCGCGGGTGTGGTACAATCTCGTGCGCGACTTGGAGCGGGTAGCCGTGGAGAGCTTCGACCCGAACAAGGCGCGTGCGCTCTTCGGCCTCCTCAAACGCAACGGCACATGGCAGTCGCCCACGTTGTCGGTTCTGCATGTGGTCAGCCAACCCGCGGCCACCTACGCGAACGATCCGCGGCTGAGGTACATCCCGGCCTGGGACCAGGCGGCGTGGGCGGATCACCTCAAACAGATCGCACCTGTCACGCCCGAGCAGGTCACGCAGCAACGGAGGTTCTTCCACGCCCTGATGCGGATGGTCGGTCAAGCGCACCGGGCCGGTGTGGGCGTCATCGGTGGCACCGACTGCTACAACCCGTACGTCTTCCCCGGCTTCAGCGTCCACGACGAACTGTCCCTGCTGGTACGAGCGGGGCTGAGCCCGATTGCCGCACTCCAGAGCATGACCCGTGACGCCGCCCGCTACCTCGGCCGCGCCGACACCGTGGGCACCATCGCGCCGGGGAAGGTGGCCGACCTGGTCGTGCTGGACGCCGATCCGCTCGCCGACATCCGCAACACACGCGCGATCCATGCCGTGGTGACCCGCGGTCGCCTCATCATGCGCGAAGAGCGAGAGAAGATCCTGGCGGACGTCGAGGCCGCGGCCAAGGACCCGGGGGCCACTGCCGTGTCGCTACCGGCATGCGTCTGCCACGGCGTCTGACCTGCACCGCCCGCTCGCGGCGGTGGGCGACGACGAGATCGGCGAGGCCCTGGAAGCCGTGTGGCGCGGCGCGGCGCGGCGGTCAACACCTGGAACGCCCGCCGCGCGACGATCTTGTCCTGGCCGGCCTGGTGTCGCGACCGCGGCCACGTCGCACTCGCCGTACTCGCCTGGGCCAAGCGGCCGGCCGCACCCGACAGCCAGACCCCAGCCCGGTCCAAGACCGCGATCGACCGGTTGATCGTCGGCAGCTTCCAAACGCTGAGCTGAGCCGGCTCCAGAGGGCCGGCTATCAGCCGGTACCGGCGGCACAGCCGTCACCGAGACGCTCGGGGTGCCGCCGGTAGGCCGTATCGGTGTCCCCCGGTCAGTACAGCCAGATGGCGTTGCGACGGTGTCGGACAGGGTGGACCTCGAGATCGTCGACAGCCTCGGCGGCATTCGCGCTCTGGCGGATCGCCTCGAGCTGGAGACGCAGACGCTGGCGCGCCCGGCGCTCTTCGATCTTGGCCCATTGCGCCACCGACCGGTCCCGACGATCGGCCCTGGCCCAGGAGTAGACGTCGACCCTGCGGCGGACGGGGGCCGGGCGTGCTCGATGGCCGGCTCGTTCTGCCTCGCGCAGGCACGCGGCGCTGTAACGGAGATCGACTATCGTCACCGATCGCCACGGGTCTCCCCGCCGATCACCTCCAGCGGGAATCGGGCGGTCAAGGTGATGGGCGGTGCGGGACATGGGGCTCCCTTGGTAGCACCGCCAGGTATCTCCTGGCGGACTACGTGAAGCCGGTCGGCCCCGTTGATCGCTCGTGATCCATGGCCGGACCCTAGCATCGCGGGCGGCGAGGTCGCTCAGGTCGCACGAACGGGCGCGCGTCCGTGGATCCACAGCGCCGCAGGCCGAAGCTGGTCCCGCTCTGCGCCCGTCGCTTCCTGCCCGGCGGACGCGGCACATCCGGCAGCCCTCGGTGGTCAGTCCCAGTGGCCGGCGGCGGCGGTCTCGACGACGTAGTCCTCGAACGACCTCGGCGGCCGGCCGAGGGCCCGTTCCACGCCGTCCGAGACCGGCGAGCCCCGGCCGTCGCGGACGGCCACGAAGAGGCCGGTGAGCAGCCGGGCGACGTCGGCGGGGACGCCATTGGCGACCTGACGCTCGACGAAGACCTCGGGCTCGACGTCGACGTGACGGATCGTACGACCGGTGGCCTTGCCGATGAGGTCCGCCGCCTCGCCGAAGTTGATCGCCCGCGGTCCGGTCAGCTGGTAGGTCCGGCCGCCGTGGCGGTCCTCGGTGAGCGCGGCCGCGGCGACCTCGGCGATGTCCTCGGCGTCGACGAACGGCGTACCTCCGTCACCGGCGGGCAGGACCAGCTCCCCGGCGAGAACCCCCTGCCGCCAGAAGCTCTCACTGAAGTTCTGCGCGAACCAGTCCGGCCGCAGGATGGTCCAGCCGACGCCGGAGTCGCGCACGGCCTGCTCGGCGGGCTTGAGGGGATGGCTGTCGCCGGCCTCGCCGACGCCGTAGGCCGACAGCAGCACCAGCCGCCGCACCCCCGACGCGACCGCCTCGGCCACGAACCTGGGGATGCGCGCGCGGTGGTCGACGCTCCCCCGCAGGTCCGGCTCCATGAGGTAGGCGGCGGTGACGCTGTCGAGCGCGGGCGCCCACGTCGTCGGATCGCCCAGGTCGAAGGGGAGGTCGCCGGTGGTACGGGCCACCGCCCGTACCGGATGGCCGGCGCTCCGCAGACGCCGGACGATGCGGCGGCCGGTCTTGCCGTTGCCGCCCAGGATGAGGATGTTCGTCATTCCCCCAAGGGAACTCCACAACGCGAAGACGATCCATGGGAGAACATCCGGGATACCTTTGTGATCGTCTACCGTGATGGGCATGGATGTCCTGAGCGATCTGCTGCACCGGGCCCGCGCCAGGAACGCGCTGGTCAGGAAGCTGGTCCAGCGGCCGCCGTGGTCGCTGGGCTTCGCCGACGCTCCCCCGCTCACGGTCGTGGCCACGCTCGGCGGCCACGCGTCGGTCCGGCTCGGCGAGGACGTCGCCCCCGTACATCTCGCCGCCGGTGACATCGCCCTCATCAGCGCCACGAGCCGCTACACGATCGCCGACAGCCCCTCCACCCCACCCCAGGTGGTGATTCAGGGACAGCAGAAGTACGCCGTCGGCGGCGACCAGGCGGCGGCTCACCGGAGCCTGGCGCCCCGCACCTACGGTGACGGCCTGCCCGGGGCCACGGTCATGATCCGGGGCGCGTACGAACTCCGCGGCGACGTGGGCGACCGCCTGCTGGACATGCTCCCGCCGCTGGCGGTCGTGCCCGCCGGGCCGCGGACCCGAGCGGCGCTGGAGCTGCTGGCCACCGAGATCGCCTGCGACGAACCCGGCCAGGACGCCATCCTCGACCGCCTGCTCGATCTGGTGCTCGTGCTGGCGTTGCGCGCATGGTGCGCCAGGCCGGATCCGGCCCTGCCCGCCTGGCATCGGGCGCTGGCCGACCCCGCGATCGGGGACGTACTGCGTCTGCTGCACGAGGACCCCGCCCACCGGTGGACGGTCGCCGAGCTGGCCGCCAAGGTCGGCATGTCCCGCGCCGCCTTCGCCGCGCGCTTCACCAGCCTTGTCGGCGAGCCCCCGCTCACCTACCTCACCGGCTGGCGCATGGCCCTGGCGGCGGACCTGCTCCGTGACACCGAGGCGACCGTCGCCACCGTGGCCCGGCAGGTCGGGTACGAGGACGCCTTCGCCTTCAGCGTGGCGTTCAAGCGCGCCCGCGCCCTCAGCCCTTCGGCCTGGCGCCGCCAGGCGCGCTGACCTCCGGCGTCGCGGACCGCGGCATCAGGCATGGCCGACCTCGCGCAGCCCCGCGAGGGCCGCGCCGGCGAAGGCGGTGGCGACCTCGCCGCCCTGCACCGGCAGCCACACCGCCGAGGTCGACCAGGTCAGCCGGGGTTCGTCGATGGGCCGCCACACCAGCCCGGCGGGCAACTCGTCGTACGGCTCCTCGTTGAGGTGCGCCCCCAGCCCCGACATGACGAGGCCGTGCACGAAGTGGGGGTTTCTGGCGTGCCTGATCGCGCCGGGCAGGAACCCGTTGTCCCGGCACGCCTCCAGCACGTGGTCGTAGAGCTGAGGCGCCATCTCCCGGGGGAAGATCACCAGCGGTGACCCGTCGAGCGAGCGCAGGCGTACCACCTCCTGACCGGCCGCGCGGTGGCCGGCGGGCAGCACCACGCCGAGGCGCCGGTGGACGACCTCGCTCGACTCCAGCCCCACCGTGTCGCAGGGATGCCGGACGAGGCCCACGTCGAGCTCCTCCGCGCGCAGCTTGGCGAGCTGGCTGGCGGTGGTCAGCTCGTGCAGCTCCAGCAGCACGTCGGGAACGCGCTCGGCGAACGTGGCCACCAGCGTCCTGAGCGCCATCGGCGTCGTGTCCGGCGGCACCCCGGCCCGGAGCACGCCCGAGTCGCCCGGGCGGATGCGGCGCATGGCCTCGCGGGCCGCGTCCGCCCGCTCCAGCACCCCGCGCGCGTGCTCGAGCAGCAGCGCGCCGGCCTCGGTGAGCGAGACGCGGTGCGGGTTGCGGTCGAACAGCCGGACGCCCAGCTCCCGCTCCAGGTCGCGGATGCGCTGGGACAGCGGCGGCTGCGCCATGTGCAGCCGCTCCGCGGCCCGGCCGAAGTGCAGCTCCTCGGCGACCATGACGAAATACCGCAGGTGGCGTAGCTCCATCACCCCGACCATATCGCTCTGATATCGCCAAGAGTCCACATTGATGTTGGCCAGCGCCCCGCAGGACCTGGTTATATCCCCGACAAGCCCGTTGAGCTGCGGAGGGACGCTAGTGAGTGTGCTGCTGGACCGTGACGGACCCGTCGCGGTGATCACCTTGAACCGCCCGGAGAAGCTGAACGCCTGGACCGCCGGGATGCGGGAGCGGCTGATCGAGCTGCTGCGCGCGGCGGGCGCCGACCCGGAGGTGGGCGCCGTCGTCCTCACGGGGGCGGGGCGCGCTTTCTGCGCCGGTCAGGACCTGGGTGAGACGGCCGGGATCGACCCCGACGACCACGCCGCCTCCGACGCCTGGATCGACGGCTTCGACCGGCTCTACCGGGCGGTGCTCGACCTGGACAAGCCGGTCGTGGCCGCGGTGAACGGGGTGGCGGCCGGGTCGGGGTTCCAGTTCGCGCTGCTGGCCGACCTGCGCATCGGCCACGCGGGCACCCGGATGGGCCAGCCGGAGGTGCTGTCGGGCATCCCGAGCATCACCGGCATCTGGGCCATGTGGGGCGTGCTCGGCCGCGCGAAGACCATCGAGTTCGCGCTGACCGGACGCCTGGTGTACGGGGCGGAGGCGGAGCGGCTCGGCCTGCTGACCAGGCTCGTGGCGGAGAACGACGTGCCGGCCGCCGCCGTGGCGCAGGCCAAGGAGCTGGCCGCGCTGCCCTCCGGCGCGGTGGCGCTGACGAAGGGGCGGCTCAGGGAGCTGGAGCGGGACGCCCTGGCCGACTCGGTCGCGGCCGCCAAGCAGGTGCACGCCGCCGCGTACGCCTCGGGCGAGCCCCAGCGGGAGATGGCCCGTTTTCTGAAGGGACGCGCCAAGTGACCGAGTGGAGCGTTCCCGGACGCTACAACATGGCCGTGGACGTGGCCGACCGCCACCCCCGCGAGAACCTGGCGCTGATCTTCGAGGATCACACGGGAGCACGCGAGGAGGTCCGCTGGGGCGCCGTGCAGGACCGCTCCCGCCAGGTGGCCGCCTGCCTGCACGGCCTCGGCGTCCGCCCCGGCGACCGGGTCGCGGTCATGCTCCCCCAGCGCACCGACACCCCGGCGACGTACCTGGGCGTGCTGCGTACCGGCGCCGTGCTCGTGACCATGTCCCTGCTCTGGGCCGACGACCAGATCGCCTACCGGCTCGCCGACTCGGGCGCGTCCGTGCTGGTCACCGAGGCGGGCGCGATCCGGCGGGCGAGCGGGTACGGCGGGACCGTGGTCGACGTGGACGACCCGGCGATCGGCCTGCTGACGCCGGAGTTCGAGGACGCCGACACCGCCGCCGACGACCCCGCGCTGATCTTCTACACCTCCGGCACGACCGGTCCCGCCAAGGGCATCGTGCACGCGCACCGCACGCTGCTCGGCCACAACGAGTTCCGGCACTGCCATGACCTGCGTCCCGGCGACGTCTTCTACGGCGCGGGAGAGTGGGCCTGGTCGATGGCCAAGCTCATGGGCCCGCTCAGGGCGGGCGCGACGCATCTGGTCTACCGGCCGGCGGCCGGGTTCGACCCGGAGGGGCTGCTGGCCAGCATGGCGCGCAACGGCGTCACGACCGGCCTGGTCAACCCCACGTTCCTGCGCAAGATGCGCGAGCAACTGCCAGACGCGGGCCGCCGTCACCCGCAGCGGTTCCGTACGATCTGCTGCGCCAACGAGCCGCTCACCGCCGACCTGATCGGCTGGTTCCGCGACCAGTTCGGGGTCACGCTGCTCGACTACTACGGCTCCACGGAGTCGTACCCGCTGATCGGGAACTTCCCCGGCGTCCCGGTCAAGGAGGGGTCCATGGGGCGGCCGCTGCCCGGCTGGGACGTGGCGCTCCTCGACGAGCACGAGCGGCCGGTCCCGGCGGGCGAGGTCGGCGAGATCTGCCTGCGGGCGCGGAGCAACCCGCAGTTCCCGCTCGGCTACTGGAACCGCCCCGGGCCCTCCCGGGAGGTGTTCGGCGGCGAGTGGTTCCACACCAAGGACCACGCGCGGGTGGACGAGGACGGCTACTACTGGTTCCTCGGCCGCGTCGACGACGTGATCAAGACCTCCGGCTACCGCGTTGGCCCCGACGAGATCGAGGAGGCGCTGCGCGCCCATCCCGCCGTCGCGGACGTGGGCGTGGCCGGGGTGCCCGACCCCGTACGCGGCCAGGCCGTCAAGGCGTGGGTCCGGCCGGCGCCCGGCCACCTGCCGGGCGAGGAGCTGGCACGGCAGATCCGCGAGTTCGCCAAGACCACGCACTCGCGCTTCGCCTACCCCAGGGAGATCGAGTTCGTGGACGAGCTGCCCCGGTCGGCGACCGGGAAGATCCAGCGCGCCCAGCTCCGACTCCGTCACCAGAAATAGGGAGCAAGCAATGACCCCCCACGCCTCCACGGACGTCCGGCGCAAGGTCACCCTGGCCTCCGCCATCGGCAACTTCGTCGAATGGTTCGACTCGGCGGCGTACGCGGTGATGTCCGCGACGATCGCCAAGCTGTTCTTCCCCGACTACGACACGACGGCCGCGCTGCTCGCCACCTGGGCGATCTTCGCGGGCGGGTTCGTCGCCCGCCCGCTCGGGGCCGCCTTCTTCGGCAGGTACGGCGACCGCCTCGGCCGCAACAGGATGCTGGCGCTGACCATCCTGACGATGAGCGGCGCCACGTTCCTCATCGGCATCCTGCCCACCTACGCCTCCTGGGGCATGGCCGCGCCGATCCTGCTGTTCCTGCTGCGCTGCGCCCAGGGGTTCTCGACCGGCGGCGAATACACCGGGGCGTCGGCGTTCATCGTGGAGTACGCGCCGGAGGGGCGGCGGGCCCGCTTCGCCGCCGCCGTGCCGGTGACCGTGGGCCTGGCCAGCGTGGCGGGCTCCGGCGTCGGCTTCCTGATCACCTCGACGGTCACGACCGAGGCGCTGCAGAGCTGGGGCTGGCGCATCCCGTTCCTGCTGGCGGCGCCGCTCGGGCTCATCGGCCTCTACCTGCGGTCCAAGGTCGAGGACACGCCCGTGTTCCGGTCGCTGCAGCAGCACGACGCGGTCGAGCCGGCGCCGCTGCGCGAGGCCGTGCGCCGCTGCGGTCGCCAGATCGCCACGCTCTTCGGCTACAGCATCACGAACGCCGTCGGGTACTACCTGATGAGCAGCTACATGATCGCGTACATGTCGGAGGAGCTCGGCTACACCAAGAGCCAGGCCCAGCTCACGAACGTGGTCTCGATGCTCGCCTACAGCGTGGCCTGCCTGTTCGCGGCGGCGGCCAGCGACCGGTTCGGCCGCCGGCCCATGCTCGTCGTCGCGTGCGCGGGCTTCGTGCTGCTGCCGCTGCCGGCGTTCTGGCTGATGGGGTCGAGCCTGGCCGGGGCGATGGTCGGCACGTCGGTGCTGGCGATGCTCGTGGCGGTGATCGGCACCTCCAACGTGCCCGCGCTGGTGGAGATGTTCCCCGCGAAGGTGCGGGCGAGCGGCTCGGCCATCGGGTACACGGCGGCGTACGTGCTGTTCGGCGGCACCGCCCCGTTCGCGGCGACGGGGCTGGTCTCCGCGACGGGCAGCGCCGTCGCGCCCGCCTACTACATGGTGGGGCTCGCGGCCGTGTCGCTGGTGGTGGTGCTGACCTCGTTCAGGGAGACCCGCGGCCTGCGGCTGGACCGGGGTGTGGACGAGGTCACCAGCGGGGCCTGACCGGCGGAGCCGGCCCGTCAGCCGGGGCGGCGGAGGGTACGGCGTACGGCCAGGCCGCCGAGGACCGCCGACGCGAGCGCCAGGATTCCCGCCTCGGTCCACTGGAAGCGCCAGAATCGGGACGCCGGATGGTGGTACACCGCGTACCGGTAGCCCTTGCCGAACAGGCACGCCTGCCACGCCTCGGCGTTCCTGTTGCTCTGCCCCGCGTCCACCCGACGCGGGCAGCCGCTCCCCGACGGCTCGGCTACCTCCCTCCCGGACGGCTCCACCCAGGCGGCGCTCACCATCCGGGCGTCGGGATCGTCCAGCAGCACGGTGCCGGACAGCTCGGTACGCGCCGGCTCGGCGTAGTAGTCGCTCAGCTGGAACAGGGTGAACATCGTCACCGCCACCCCGGCCACGACCAGCGCCATCGCGGGCAGCGTACGCCGGAACAGGGTGCCGGCCAGCGTGCCCAGCGCGAACGCGTACAGCCACCACGCCGCCGGCTCCACGCCGACCATGTTGAACACGCCGATATTGCCGAACGTGGAGTCGACCCCTTCCCTGAACACCGGCCGCCACAGGCTCACCATGAGCGACAGCAGCAGCCCACCCGTCACGACCGCCCCGCCCAGGATCGACAGCTTGACCGCCAGCCACCGCCACACGGGCACCGCCTGAGTCCAGGCCAGGCGGTGGGTGCCGCGCTCGTACTCGCGGCCGAGCAGGGGCGCGCCCCAGAACGCCCCGATCAGCGCCGGCGCCACCAGCGGCATCCAGCCGAACACCGAGTAGACCGCGTCGTAGCGCCGCCCGAGCGCCACCGCCAGGTCCCCGCACTCCACAGCGGGCCCCGGGCAGCCGGGCGGGGCGTGCTCGGTCACGTACCGGCTCGCCTCCACCGCCGAACCCAGCAGCAGCACCCCCAGCAGCGCCAGGAAGCCCGCCGTCACCAGGAGCTGCGCCCGGTGCTGGCGCCACGTCACCCAGATCACGCGCTCACCCCCGTCAGCTCCGGAAGTGCCGCCGACTCGGGACTGCGCAGATAGCCCATGACGAGCTCCTCCAGCCGGGGGCGCCGCGCCTGCCAGCGAGGATCGAGCGGGGGCGCTCCCCTGACCAGCATGCTGACCTGCCTGCCGGCCCGGCTCGCGCTCACCACCTGCATCCCCGCCACCGATGCCCCGTCCGGTCCGGTGAGCACGAGATGCCCGTCGAGGAGGTCCTCGATGTCACCACTGACCTGCAGCCGGCCCCCGTTCAGCACGATCAGCCAGTCGCACGTCTCCTCCAGGTCCGAGACGACGTGCGAGGAGAGCAACACGGTCAGCTCCCGCCCGGCCATCTCCGCCATGATCGAGCGCATCACGTCGTGGCGGGCCAGGGGGTCGAGGTTGGCCAGCGGTTCGTCCAGCACGAGCAGGTCGGGCCGGCAGGCCAGCGCCATCGTGACCGCCACCTGCGCCTGCTGCCCGCCCGACAGCCCGCTCACCTTCCGCTCCAGCGGGATGCCGAGCCGGGCGAGCCGGTCCGCAGCGGCGGCGTCGTCCCAGCGGGTGTTCATGCGGCGGCCGAAGGTGAGCATCTCGGCGACGGTGAAGCTCTCGTACAGCGGCTTGTCCTGGGCCACGAACGCCACCTTGCCGGCCACGCGGACGCTTCCCAGCGCGGGCCGCAGCAGGCCGACGGCCGCGTGCATGAGAGTGGTCTTGCCCGCGCCGTTGGGCCCGACGAGCGCCGCCACGCGTCCCGCGGGCACGGACAGCGAGCAGTCGCGCAACACCCATGTGCGGCGATAGCGGACCCCCAGCCCGGTCGCCTCCAGCGCGGGACTCATGCCGCGCCCTCCTTCGCGGCGTCGGCCAGGACCACGGTGACCAACACCCGCAGGTCCTCCTGGTCGAGCCCGGCCGCGCGGGCCTCGCGCACCCACGCCTCCAGCCCGCGCCGCAGCCGCGTGTGCTCGGCGAGCGTCGCACCCGCGACGCCCCGCTGAACGAACGTCCCCATTCCCTGCCGTCCCTCGACCAGCCCTTCGCGCTCCAGCTCCCGGTACGCCTTGAGCACGGTGTTGGGGTTGATGGCCAGGCTCTCGACCACCTCGCGGGCAGTCGGCAACTGGTCACCGGGCCGCAGCGTACCGAGCCTGAGCGCCTGTTTGACCTGGTGAACGAGCTGCAGGTACGTCGAGACCCCCGAGCCGCGGTCCAGGTTGAACTCGATCAACCGAAAACACCCTTTCACTATTTGAGTAGTGAAAGGGTGTTGTATTCGGGCGCCCGTTGTCAACCCTGCTGTCGTTGCCAGATTGCGGCCGGCGTGAGAAAGGCCGCGTTCTCCTCCGGCAGGCCCACCGTGACGCGCACGCCCTCCCCCGGGAACGCCCGCACGATCACCCCGTTGGCATGGCAGTGGTCGGCGAAAGGCGCGCAGGGCGGCCTCGCCGACGGGGGTGGAGGTCGGGTTGTTCGGGTTGCAGACGAACACCAGCCTGGTCCGCGGGGTGATGGCCGCCGCCATGGCCTGGAGGTCCTGGACGTGGTCGCGCAGCGGGACCCGTACGGGGACTCCGCCCGCCACCGTGGTCAGGATCGGGTACGCCTCGAACGACCGCCACCCGAAGAGCACCTCGCTGCCCGGCCCGCACACCGTGTGCGGGACCTGCCCGCAGACCTCGGACGAGCCCGCGCCCACGGCGATGCGATCGGTGCTCACCTCGTGTCGGGCGGCCAGCGCTTCGAGCAGGCGTCAGACGTGGGCGAGCAGGACGGCGGGGTTCTCCACGCAGTCGGCCACGAAGCGTAGGAAGCCGCCTGCCGCGCCGCCGTCGCAGACGCGGTGGTCGAACGTGAACGACAGCTGGGTGACCTTCCGGGGCACGACCGCGCCGTCCTTCACCCAGGGGCGGTCGATGATGCGGCCGACGCCGAGGAGCGCCGCCTCCGGGTGGTTGATGATCGGGGTGGATCCGTCCACGCCGAAGACGCCGTAGTTGTTGAGCGTGAACGTGCCCCCGGTCAGCGCCGCGGGCGGCAGCGTGCCTTCGCGGGCGAGGGCGGTGAGCCTGGCCAGTTCGGCGGCGAGCTGCGCGGTCGTCATGAGGTGCGCGTCGCGGACCACCGGAACGACCAGGCCGCGATCGGTCTGGGCGGCGAAGCCGAGGTTGACGTGGCCGTGCCGGACGATCTCGGCGCGGGCGGTGTCGACCGAGGAGTTCAGCTCGGGGAAGCGGCGCAGGGCGGCCACGCAGCTGCGGGCCAGGAGCGCGAGCAGCCCGATGCCGAGGTCCGGGCGGTCCCGCCGGAGCGCGTCCTTGACCTCGAGCAGGCCGGTGGCGTCGACGTCCACCCAGGTGGTGGCGTCGGGGATCTCGGTACGGCTGCGGCTCAGCTTGTCGGCCACCGCCCGCCGGAGTCCGCGCAGGGGGATGCGCTCGGTCCGGAGCGGGGTTCCGGTCGCCTCCGATGTCGTCCGGGTCGCGGCGGACGCTGTCCCGGTCGCGGCCGACGTCGTTTCGGTCGCTCCCGGTGTCGCCGGGGCGACCGCGAAGGCGGCGGGGACGGTGGAGGAGGCGGGGGCTGCCATGGCGCGTTCGACGTCGCGGCGGAGGATCACGCCGCGGGGTCCGGTGGGGGTGACGGCGGAGAGATCCACCCCGTGCTCGTGGGCGAGCCTGCGCACGAGCGGGGAGATCACCCGAGGCGCCTGCCGCTCACCAGCCGCGGCCGGGGAGGCAGGCGCGGCCGGCGAGGCGGACGCGGGCCGGGAGGCCGGGACCGTAGGTGGCCGGCCGGGGGTTGCGGGGGCCTTTCGGGAGCGTCGGCGGGTGGTGGGGGTGTGGCCGGTGCCGTAGCCGATGAGGACGTTTCCGGATCCGGCGCGTTCCTCCTCCCGGTAGCGCTCCGCGGTGGCCGAATCGCCCACGCCGCCCGCCGGGCCGACCTCGATGAGCGGCTCCCCCACCGACAGGACGGCCCCCGCCGAAGCGTGCAGGCTCAGCACCGTCCCCGCGTACGGCACAGGCACCTCCACCGCCGCCTTGGCGGTCTCGACCTCCACCACGATCTGGTCGATCTCGACGGTGTCCCCGACGGCGACCTTCCAGTCGACGATCTCGGCCTCCGTCAGCCCTTCGCCCAGATCGGGCAGGCGGAAGACGTGCCGCGTCATGACGCCTCCCCGCCCAGGTGCGCCAGATCGGGCTCGTCACCGAACTGGAGCCGGTCCACCGCGTCCAGCACCCGGTCGGCGTCCGGCAGATGCGAGTGCTCGAGGATCGGAGGCGGGTACGGGATGTCGAACCCCGTGACCCGCAGCACCGGCGCCGCCAGCGAGTGGAAGCACCGCTCCTGCACGCGGGCCGCGATCTCCGCGCCCACCCCGGCGAACCCCTGGGCCTCCTGGATCACCACGCAGCGTCCGGTTTTGCGTACGGAGGACACGACGGTCGAGTCGTCGAACGGGACGATCGTCCGCAGATCCACCACCTCCAGGGCGAGCCCGTCCTGGGCCGCGGCGTCGGCGGCCTGGAGCGCCACCGAAACGCTCGGCCCGTAGGCGACCAGCGTCGCGTCGCGGCCCTCGCGCAGCACCGCCGCCCGCCCGAACCCCGCCGCCCGCCGGTCCCCGACGGACGTCTCGCCCTTGGACCAGTACAGGCGCTTGGGTTCCATGAAGATCACCGGGTCAGGGTCGGCGATGGCGTCGCGCAGCAGCCAGTACGCGTCGTCGGCCGTCGCGGGGGTTACGACCTTCAGGCCGGGCGTGTGCGCGTAGTACGCCTCGCTGGAGTCGCAGTGGTGCTCGACGCCGCCGATGCCGCCCGCGTACGGGATCCTGATCACCATCGGCAGCGACAGCCGCCCGCGCGTGCGGTTGCGCAGCTTGGCCACGTGCGAGGCGATCTGTTCGAAGGCCGGGTAGGCGAACGCGTCGAACTGCATCTCGATCACCGGCCGGAAGCCGCCCATGGCCAGCCCCACGGCCAGCCCCACGATCCCGGCTTCGGCCAGCGGTGTGTCGAAGCACCGCTCCTCGCCGAACTCCTTGGTCAGCCCGTCGGTGATGCGGAAGACGCCGCCCAGCGGGCCCACGTCCTCGCCGAAGACGAGAACGCGTTCGTCCTCGCGCAGGGCGTCCCGAAGCGCGGCGTTCAGCGCCTGCGCCATGCTCAAAGTGGTGCTCAAAGTGGCCATCTCAGTCCTCCAGCTCGGACGCCAGCAGGGCCCGCTGCTCGCGCAACTGGGGCGTGGCCTCGGCGAAGACGTGCTCGAACAGCTCGAACGGATCCGCCTTCGGATCGACGTTCATCTCCGCGCGCACCCGGGCGGCGAACTCCTCGGCGGCCTCGTGCGCCGCGTCGACGGCGTCGGCGTCGAGCACGCCGCGCCCACGCAGGTAGGTCTCCAGGCGGGCGAGCGGGTCGGCCGCCTCCCACTGCTCGACCTCCCGCTTGTCCCGGTACCGGGCGGCGTCGTCGGCGTTGGTGTGGGGGTCCATCCGGTACGTGTGCGCCTCCACCAGGAAGGGGCCGCCGCCCGTACGCGCGTGCTCCGCGGCCTCGGTCAGGACGGACAGCACCGCGACGAGGTCGTTGCCGTCCACCTGCTCGGAGCGGATGCCGTACCCGATGCCCTTGTACGCGAGCGCCGGCGCGGCGCTCTGCTTGGCCAGCGGCACGGAGATCGCGTACTTGTTGTTCTGCACGAAGAACACGACGGGCGCGTGCAGGACCGCGGCGTAGTTCAGCGCCTCGTGGAAGTCGCCCTCGCTGGTGCCGCCGTCGCCGATGAAGGCCATGACGACGCCGTTCTCGTTCTTGCGGCGCAGGGCGTCGGCCATGCCCACGGCGTGGATGGTCTGGGTGGCCAGCGGGGTGCACTGGGGCGCGACCCGGGTGGCGGCGGGGTCGTACCCGCAGTGCCAGCCGCCCCGCAGCAGGGTCAGCACCTCGACGGGATCGAGGCCCCGGGAGACCAGCGCCACCGAGTCCCGGTAGGTCGGGAACAGCCAATCGTCCTCGCGCAGCGCGAGCACCCCGGCGATCTGGCAGGCCTCCTGCCCGCGGCTGGAGGGGTAGACGGCCAGGCGCCCCTGCTTGGTCAGCGCGGTCGCCTGGCGGTCGAAGCGGCGGCCGACGACCATCCGGCGGTAGGCCTCCAGCAACCGCTCCTCCTCCGGCACCTGGTAGCCGGTGGGCGGCTGGACCGCCGTGCCGTCCTCGGCGATGAAGCGCACCGGCACGGGTGAGGGCAGAAGGACGTCGACGGACATGCGACGCTCCCTTTCTCTGGACGTTTGACAGGGAAAGCGTCCGCGCATGGAGCCAGGTGTTCAAGACATCAGGCATGATGAGCGACAAAAGGTCTGAAACCAGTCTTCAGGAGGACCGATTGTCGTTCAACGACGGTGTCGGAGAGGGGTCGGCGGGACATTCGGCCGCGCCGCTGGACGGGGTGGATCGGGAGATCATCGCCGAGCTGCGGCGGGACGGCCGGATCTCGATGCGTACCCTCGCCGAGCGCGTGCACGTCTCCCGGGCCAACGTCTACGCCAGGATCACCCGGCTCATGGACGCCGGGGTGATCACCGGCTTCACGGCGCGGATCGCGCCGCACAAGGCCGGCCTGGGCACCAGCGCGTACGTCTCGCTCACCATCGAGCAGAACTCCTGGCGCGCGGTGTCGGCCCGGCTCCGGGAGACTCCGTACGTCGAGAACTTCGCCCTGGTCGGCGGCGACTACGACGTCCTGGCGCTGGTCAGGACCCCGGACAACGCGACGCTCCGGCACGTGGTGCTGGAGCTCATCCAGGACATCCCGGGCATCCGTGCCACCCGTACGTGGCTGGTGTTCGAGGAGGCCCGCGGCGCCGGAGCCGGGTGAGCGGTCAGCGCGCCCGCAGCGCCTTGTACTCGCCGAGCAGCGCCTCCAGGCTCCGCACCATGAACGTGTAGTACTCGTACATCTCGGACATGCGGGCGCGCTGCCGGTCGGGGAGATCGGCCGAGCGGGCCCGGGCGTTCTCGGCCAGAGAGAGCAGCTCCGTCGTCTGCTCCAGCTGGTGCTGCAGGCAGCCGATCCAGGCGTCCTCGCGCCACTCGTAGACGTACTGCCGGGACCCGGACTCCTTGAACCGCCGTACGGTCCCGTTGACCACGAGCAGGCGGGTCGTCTCCGAGACCGAGCCCTTGCTGGCGTTCAGGGCGGCCTGCAGCTCGTCCATCGTCATGGGCGTCTCGCTCAGCATGAGCACCCCCGCGGCACGCCCGGCCATCGGCGGCCAGCCCATCGCGCGGCCGATGCGCAGGCCGAAGTCGTCGATCAGGGGGTTCACGTCGCCGACGGACACCAGCGGAACATTCCGCCGGCGCGGCACTCGCCGCCCGCTCCGCCGAGCGGGGCAAGCGCGTCCTGCTGCTGGAGGCCGGTCCCGACTACCGTTCGGCGCGGATGCACGAGGCGTGGCGCTCGCCGAACCCGGTCCGCGCACTGCTGGACCCCACCGCCGTCGAGGGCATGGTGTGGATGGGCGTCACCTCCTCCCGCACCGACAGGCAGGCGCCGGCTCCGTACTGGCGGGGCAGGGGCGTCGGCGGCAGCTCGTCGATCAACGGGCAGATCGCGATCCGCCGCCGCGTTGGCGGCCGGGCACGCCTGGGCGCCGGACGTGAACGCGCCCGGCGCCGCCGGGGTCTCCCCCTACCCGATCAGCTCGCGCGCCGGGCGCCGGGTCACGGTCAACGACGGCTACCTCGAGCCCGCCCGGTCCCTGGCCGGCCTCACCGTCCGCGGTGACACCCTGGTCGACCAGGTCCTCTTCGCCAGGGCAGGGGCTTCTTCTACCCCGCGACCGTGCTCACCGGCGTGGACGAGTCCATGCTGGTCATGACCGAGGAGACCTTCGGCCCGATCGCCCCGGTCGTCGTGGTCTCCTCCTTCGAGGAGGGGCTGGAGCGGGCGAGCGCGTCACGCTTCGGCCTGGCCGCCACCGTGTACACCGCCGACCCCGAGCACATGGCGGCCGCCCGCCGCATCCCCGCCGGTGTCGTGTGGGTGAACCAGTGGCAGGGCGGCGGCCCCGAGCGGCTGTACGAACCTGCCGGGGACAGCGGCATGGGCGCGACCGGCTCCCGCGCCGCCTACGACGCGGCCACCCGCCCCACCTCGATCCACACCGCCCCCGCCGCGTGACGGGGACCCCAGGGGTCAGCGGCCCTCGAAGGTGGGTTTGCGTTTGTCGAGGAACGCCTCCACCGCTCCCGCGTGGTCGGCGGTCAGCCCCAGGCGGGCCTGGGCGCGGGCCTCGGCGGTGAGTGCCGCGCCGAGGTCCTGGTCCCAGGCCCCGGCGATCAGCCGCTTGGACTCGGCGTACGCGGCGGTCGGCCCGGCGGCGAGCCGGGCCGCCAGCTCACGCGCCACCGCACCGGCCTCCTCCCGAGGGACCACGCGCCCCGTGATCCCCCACTCCACCGCCTGCCGGGCGCCGAACGACTCACCGAGCAGGACCAGCTCCTTGGCCCTGGCCTCGCCGACCGCCCGTACGAGCGTCAGGGACAGCCCCGAGTCGCACGTCAGCCCGATCGCCGTGAACGCCGTCGCGAAGACGGCCTCCTCCGCGAGCACCCGCAGGTCGCAGGCCAGGGCGAGGGCCAGACCGGCGCCGACGCACGTGCCGTTGACGGCGGCGACGACCGGTTTGCCCATGGTGGCCAGGAGCCGGACGATCGGCGCGTAGTCCTCCTCGACGGTGTCGAAGGCGTGCCCGGCGTCCGAGCGGAGCGCCGCCGCGTGCTCGGCGAGGTCCTGGCCGACGCAGAAGGCGGTCCCCGCCCCGGTCAGCACCACCGCGCGTACGTCGTCGTCGGCCGCGACCTCCTCCAGCGCCCGGCGCAGCGCCGTCTTCAGCCCGGTGTCCAGCGCGTTGCGGCGGTCCGGGCGGTTGAGGGTCAGGACGGCCACGGCGCCGTCGCGTTCCAGCAGGATCGAGGCGCCGTCCAGCTCAGGCTCCACCTCAGGCCTCCTGTCCGGGCAGCGGCCAGGTCTTGGCCACGAGGGTCAGCACGTCGTACGTGGCGACCGGCTGGCCGTCCTGGTTGGCGACGACGGCGTCCCAGCGGACCTCGCCGTAGTCGGCGGAGCTGCGCGGGGTGATCTGCTTGACGGTCAGCGTCACGTCGATCGTGTCGCCCGCCTTCACGGGGGTGAGGAAGCGGAGGGAGTCGACGCCGAAGTTCGCCAGGACCGGTCCGGGCGCCGGGTCCACGAAGAGCCCGGCGGCCAGGGACACGACGAGGTACCCGTGGGCGACGATGCCGCCGAACAGCGGGTTGCGCGCGGCGGCCTCGGCGTCGGTGTGCGCGTAGAAGGTGTCCCCGGTGAACTCGGCGAAGTGCTCGATGTCGGCGAGCGAGACCGTGCGCGGCGCGGAGGCGATCGTGTCACCGACGCGCAGCTCCGCCAGGGACTTGCGGAACGGGTGGATGTCCGACTCGGCGCGCGCGGCGCCCGTGGTCCAGCGGCCGGTGACCGCGGTGAGCAGGTCCGGGGAGGCCTGGACGGCGGTGCGCTGCATGTGGTGCAGGACCCCGCGGACGCCGCCCAGCTCCTCGCCGCCGCCGGCCCGGCCCGGGCCGCCGTGGACGAGGACGGGCAGCGGCGAGCCGTGCCCGGTGGACTCCTTGGCGTCGTCCCTGTCCAGGACGAGGACCCGGCCGTGCCACGGCGCCAGCCCCAGCACGACGTTCCGCGCGACCTCCGGGTCGTGGGTGGCGACGGAGGCGACGAGGCTGCCCCTGCCGCGCGCCGCGAGCGCGATCGCCGAGTCCAGGCCGTCGTAGGCGAGCACGGTGCCGACCGGCCCGAACGGCTCCACGTCGTGCGGCTCGGTGGCGCCGGGACGGGCGCGCAGCAGGAGCGGGGTCATGAACGCGCCGCGTTCGGCGTCGCCGTCGAGCAAGGAGGAGCCGGAGGGGTCGCCGAAGGCGATCTCGGCGCCGGCCCGCAGCGCCTCGACGGCCTTGCGCACCTCGTCGCGCTGGCCGAGGCTGGCCAGCGCGCCCATCCGTATGTCCGGATTGCGGGGATCGCCGACGGTCACCTTCGCCAGGCGCGCGGCCAGCGCCTCGACGACCTGGTCGGCCATGGCCGAGGGTACGAGGATCCGGCGGATGGCGGTGCACTTCTGGCCCGCCTTGACCGTCATCTCGGTGACGACGCCCTTGACGAACAGGTCGAACTCCGGGTCCTCCGGCCGCACGTCCGGCCCCAGGATCGAGCAGTTCAGCGAGTCGGCCTCGACGCCCAGCAGGACGCCGCCGTCCAGCACGTTCGGGTGGCGGCGCAGGATGCCCGCGGTGTGCGCGGAGCCGGTGAAGGCGACGGAGTCCTGGACGGTCAGCTCGTCGAGCAGCCCTCCGGCGCCGCCGGAGACGAGCTGGAGCGTGCCTTCGGGCAGGATGCCCGACTCGACGATCAGCCGTACGGCCAGCTCGGTCAGGTAGGCGGTCTGGCTCGCGGGCTTGACGATCGAGGGCAGCCCGGCGAGGAAGGCCGGGGCCAGCTTCTCGAGCATCCCCCAGACCGGGAAGTTGAAGGCGTTGATCTGCACCGCGACGCCCGGCCGCGAGGTGTAGAGGTGCTGGCCGACGAACGTGCCGCCCTTGCCCAGGCGCTCCAGGCCGCCGTCCAGGACGACGGTGTCGTTCGGCAGCTCGCGCACGCCCTTGCCGGCGTAGCTGAACAGGGTGCCGATGCCGCCGTCCACGTCGATCATCGTGTCGCGCGAGGTGGCGCCCGTACGCACGGACAGCGCGTACAGCTCCTCCTTGCGCTCGGTCAGGTGCTTGGCCAGCGCCTTCAGCAGGGCCGCCCGCTCGTGGAAGGTCAGGGACCGCAGCGCGGGCCCGCCGATGTCACGGGCGTGGCGGACCATCGCGGCGACGTCCAGCCCTCGGCTGGAGATCCGCCCGACCTCCTCGCCCGTGGCGGCGTCGAGCAGGGGCTCCCCTTCATCGGCCGCCCGGAACCATCGTCCGGCGGCGTAGCTCTCCAGCAGCGCGCTCACGCGTCCTCTCCTCTCCACAGGGCCCCTTGCGCAGGTACCCCAACACGTGCCACGGTATTACTGACCGAGCGATAAGTAAATACGACTCGACGCCCGAGGAGGGAAATCGATGACGACGCCACCGGCGGAGCCGGAAGCGCTCGAAGCCGCGTTCGAGGCGACGATCGCGCGCCACGACCGGATCGAGCCCCGGGACTGGATGCCGGACGCCTACCGCCGGACGCTCGTACGCCAGATCGCCCAGCACGCGCACTCCGAGATCATCGGCATGCAGCCCGAAGGCGCCTGGATCGGCCGCGCGCCGTCCCTGCGCCGCAAGGCGATCCTGCTGGCCAAGGTGCAGGACGAGGCCGGGCACGGGCTGTACCTGTACTCGGCGTGTGAGACCCTGGGCGTCTCCCGCGCCGAGCTGACCGAGCTGCTGCTCACGGGCCGGCAGAAGTACTCCTCGATCTTCAACTACCCGACGCTGTCGTACGCCGACGTCGGGACGATCGGCTGGCTGGTCGACGGCGCCGCGATCTGCAACCAGGTGCCGCTCTGCCGCACCTCGTACGGCCCGTACGGGCGGGCCATGATCCGCATCTGCAAGGAGGAGTCGTTCCACCAGCGGCAGGGCTACGAGCTGCTGATGACGATGATGAGCGGCACCGACGCCCAGCGGGCGATGGTCCAGGAGTCGGTGGACCGGTTCTGGTGGCCGTCGCTGATGATGTTCGGCCCGCCGGACGCCGACTCGCCCAACAGCGCGCGGTCGATGGCCTGGGGCGTCAAGCGCAACTCCAACGACGAGCTGCGCCAGAAGTTCGTGGACATGACGGTCCCGCAGGCCGAGGCGCTGGGGGTGACGCTGCCCGACCCCGACCTGCGCTGGAACGCCGAACGCGGCCACCACGACTTCGGCGAGCCCGACTGGGAGGAGCTCGCCGCCGTGATCCGCGGTGACGGGCCGTGCAACGCGCAGCGCATGGCGCACCGCCGGGCCGCCCACGAGGACGGCGCCTGGGTTCGCGAGGCCGCGTCGGCGTTCGCGGAGCGGGCGGGCACCCGATGAGCGCCGACCGGCGGGAGTGGCCGCTGTACGAGGTGTTCGTCCGCGGCAAGCGGGGCCTCAACCACGTGCACGTCGGATCGCTGCACGCCGCCGACGACGCGATGGCCGTACGGCACGCGCGTGACGTCTACACCCGGCGCAACGAGGGCGTGAGCATCTGGGTCGTGCGGGCCGACGCCATCACGGCCTCCAGCCCGGACGAGAAGGATCCGCTGTTCGCGCCGAGCGGCGACAAGGTCTACCGACACCCGACGTTCTACGACATTCCCGACAACGTCCCGCACATGTGATCGGTTGGCACTCATGAACGACGAATTCGCCGGCGACTCCTCGCAGTGGGCCTTCGGCACCGGCTTCGAGGACCCTCTGGCCGGGGTCGACACCACGGTGCCGCCGGGCGTGGACGCCGCCGAGCTGGCCGCGTACTGCCTCATGCTCGGAGACGACGCGCTGATCATGTCGCAGCGCCTGTCCGAGTGGTGCAGCCGCGCGCCCGACCTGGAAGAGGACATCGCGCTGGCGAACATGGCGCTCGACCTGCTCGGACAGGCCCGCCTGCTGCTGTCGCGGGCGGCCGCCGCCGATCCCGGCGTCGTGCCCGCCCTGCCCGAGGGCTCGCCGGTGCCCGCCGAGGACGCGCTGGCGTACTTCCGCGACGCCGAGCAGTTCCGCAACGTCCGGCTCGCCGAGGTGGAGAACGGGGACTTCGCGCACGTCGTCGTGCGGCTGCTGCTGTTCTCGGTGGCCCGGCTCGCGCTGCTGGAGCGGCTGCGGACCAGCCGTGACCAGGTCCTGGCGGCGGTGGCGGCCAAGGGCGTGAAGGAGATCACCTACCACCGCGACTGGGCGGGACGCTGGTTCCGCACCCTGGCGCAGGGGACCGGGGAGTCGCGGCGCAGGCTGGTGGCGGCGCTGGACTCCCTGTGGCCGTACCAGGCCGAGCTCACCGATTTCGGCGAGGACCTGCGCGACGAGGTGAACGTCGTCCTCGACCAGGTCTTCGCCGTGAGCGGCGTCGAGCGGCCCGAGCGCGCGCCGCTGGCCGGCACCGGCCGCGACGGCGCGCACACCGACGCCCTCGGCCCACTGCTCGCCGAGATGCAGGTCGTCGCCCGCGCCCACCCGAGCGGGCGCTGGTGAGCGCCCGCGACCGGGCCGCCGAGGTCGCGGCGCAGGTACGCGACCCCGAGATGCCCATGCTCACGCTCGCGGACCTCGGCGTGCTGCGCGGCGTCGAGGTATCCGGTGGCGAGGAGGTGGTCGTGTCGATCACCCCGACGTACACCGGCTGCCCGGCCATGGCGACCATGCGCGACGACCTCGTCCACCGGCTGCGGGAGGCCGGGTTCGACCGGGTCGAGGTGCGGATCGTCCTGGATCCGCCCTGGTCGAGCGACTGGATCACCGAACGCGGCCGGGCCGCCCTGCGGGAGGCCGGGCTGTCGGCCCCCGGCCCCGCCCCTCGGCGCAGCGGCCCGATCCCGCTCACGCTGGGGCCGGCCAGGAGCGCCCCGCCCTGCCCGCGCTGCGGGTCGGCGGCGACCCGGCTGACGTCCGAGTTCGGCGCGACCGCCTGCAAGGCCCTCTACCGCTGCACCGGCTGCCTTGAGCCGTTCGAGCACGTCAAGGAGATCTGACATGGCCGCTTTCCACCCGCTCACCGTGTCGGCGGTGGACCGCCTGTGCGAGGACGCCGCGGCGATCACGTTCGCCGTCCCGGCCGAGCTGCGCGAGGCGTACGCCTTCCGCGCCGGGCAGTCGCTCACCCTGCGCCGCGTCGTGGACGGGCGGGAGGAGCGCCGGTCGTACTCGATCTGCGCGCCGGCCGGCGCGCGGCCCCGGATCGGGGTCCGCGAGATCCCGGGCGGGTTGTTCTCGTCCTGGCTGGTACGCGAGGTCGCGCCCGGGACGCGGATCGAGGTCCAGACGCCGACCGGCTCCTGGCGGGCCGACCCCGCCACGGGCGAGCGGCACCTGTGCGTCGCCGCCGGGTCGGGCATCACCCCGATGCTGTCGCTCGCCTCGACCGTGCTCACCCATCCAGAAGCCCAGGTGTCGCTGCTGTACGGCAACCGGACCAGCCGGACCGTGATGTTCGCCGAGGAGCTGGGCGACCTGAAGAACCGCTACGGCCCCCGGCTCCAGGTGGTCCACGCGCTCTCGCGGGAGCCGCGCGACGTCGAGCTGTTCTCGGGGCGGCTCGACGGCGACCGGCTGCGCCGCCTGCTGACCGAGGTGGTGCCGGTCGAGGTGTTCGACCACATCTGGCTCTGCGGGCCGCTGGCGATGATCCAGGAAGCGCGTACGGTGCTCGCCGACCTGGGCGTACCCGCCTCCCGCGTGCACGTCGAGCTGTTCTACGTCGACGAGCCGCCGCCGCGACCGCGACGGGCCGCGGAGGGGGTCGCGCCCGGCGCGACGAGCGAGCTGACGACGGTGCTGGACGGCCTGCGGACGACCTCGACGGTCTCCCGCGACGCGACGCTGCTCGACGGCGCCCAGGCGGCGCGCGCGGACCTGCCGTTCGCCTGCAAGGGCGGCGTCTGCGGGACGTGCCGCGCGGTCGTACGGTCGGGCGAGGTGGACATGCGCCGCAACTACGCCCTCGAACAGGCCGAGGTGGACGCCGGATTCGTCCTGACCTGCCAGACATTTCCGGTCGGCGAGCGCGTCACCGTCGACTACGACGCATAAGGAGCCCACTGATGCCCGAATCCTTCGTCGTCTCCGGCGTGCGGACGCCGATAGGCCGCTACGGCGGCGCGCTCGCCCACGTCCGGCCCGACGATCTGGCCGCCCTCGTCGTGGGCGAGGCCGTCGCCCGCGCCGGGATCGCCCCGGACCTCGTGGACGAGGTGGTGCTCGGCGCGGCCAACCAGGCCGGCGAGGACAACCGGAACGTCGCCCGGATGGCCCTCCTGCTGGCGGGCCTGCCCGACTCGGTGCCCGGGTTCACCGTCAACCGGCTCTGCGCCTCGGGGCTGACCGCGGTGGCGACCGCGCGTGCCCTGATCGCCGCCGGGGACGCGGACGTGGTGGTCGCGGGCGGGGTGGAGTCGATGACCCGGGCTCCGTGGGTGACCGAGAAGCCGGCCAAGGCGTTCGCGAAGCCGGGGCCGTCGTTCGACACCTCGATCGGCTGGCGGTTCACCAACCCCCGCTTCGACGCCGCGACCACCGCCTCCATGCCGCAGACGGCCGAGACGGTCGCGCGGCGCTGGGGGCTGACCCGTGCGGAGCTGGACGCGTACGCGCTGCGCTCCCACGAACGGGCGGTCACGGCGATCAAGGAGGGCCGGTTCACCGGCGAGATCGTCCCGGTTCCCACGGGTGCGGGCGTCGTCGACACCGACGAGGGGCCGCGGCCGGACACGAGCCTGGAGCGGCTGGCGCGGCTGCGCCCGGTCAACGGCCCCGACGGGGTCGTCACCGCGGGCAACTCCAGCTCGCTGAACGACGGCGCCGCGGCCGTCGTCGTGGTCAGCGACCGCTTCCTCGAACGGCACGGCCTGACGCCCCGCGCGCGGTTGGTGGCGGCGGCGAACGCCGGGGTGGCGCCGGAGATCATGGGCGTCGGCCCGGTCCCGGCGACCCGCAAGGCGCTCGAACGCGCGGGCTGGGCCGTCGGCGACCTGGACGCCGTGGAGCTGAACGAGGCGTTCGCGTCCCAGTCGCTCGCCTGCGTCCGGGATCTCGGGCTCGACCTCGGCCGCGTCAACGCCGACGGCGGCGCGATCGCCCTCGGGCACCCGCTGGGCGCGTCCGGCGCCCGGATCCTCGTCACCCTGCTCGGCCGGCTCGAACGCTCCGGAGGCCGGCGCGGCCTGGCGACCATGTGCGTCGGCGTCGGCCAGGGCAGCGCTCTCCTGGTGGAGCGCCCATGACCAGCCTGATCGTCGAGGAAGGCGAGAACCGGGTGGTGTGGCGGCTCAACCGCCCCGAGGTCCGCAACGCGATCGACCGCGAGCTGGTCGCCAGGCTCCACGAGGCGTGCGCCGCCGTCGAGGAGGAGCCGCGCGTCGTCCTGCTCACCGGCGAGGGTACGACGTTCGCGGCCGGGGCGGACATCGCCCAGCTGCGCGAACGCGACCTGTACGACGCGCTGCGCGGCATCAACTCCAAGCTCTTCGACCGGATCCACCGGCTGCCGATGCCGACCGTGGCCCTGCTCGACGGGTACGCCCTGGGCGGCGGGGCCGAGCTGGCCTACGCCTGCGACTTCCGGATCGGCACCCCGAACACGCGGATCGGCAACCCGGAGACGGGCCTCGGCATCCTGGCGGCGGCCGGGGCGGCCTGGCGGCTGGCCGAGCTGATCGGGGAGCCGCTGGCCAAGGAGATCCTGCTCGCGGGCCGGGTGCTCACGGCCGAGGAGGCGCACGCCGTACGGCTGCTCAACGAGGTCGTGGAGCCGGAGGAGCTGCTGGCGGCCGGGCAGCGGCTGGCCGACCGGATCACCGCGCGGGCGCCGCTGGCGACCCGGCTGACCAAGGCGGTCTTCCACGCCCCTCGGGGCGCGCACCCGTTCGTGGACGACGTGGCTCAGGCGGTCCTGTTCGAGACGGAGGAGAAGCACATGCGCATGACGGCATTCCTGGAGCGGCGCTCATGAGCCTGCCACGGACGGTCGGCGTCTTCGGCGGCGGGCGGATGGGGTCCGGGATCGCGCAGGCGTTCCTGACCTCGGGCAGCCACGTGATCGTCGTCGAGGACGGACCGGAGGCGGCCGAGCGGGCCAGGGGGCGGGTGCGCGACGGCCTGGCCAAGGGAAACGCGGACCCGGACGCCCTCGCGCGGCTGCGGACGACTTCGGACCCCGGCGAGCTGGGCCCGTGCGAGCTCGTCGTCGAGGCGGTCCCGGAGGACGCGGCGCTCAAGACCCAGGTGTTCGCCCTGGTCGAGAAGGTGGCGCCGGGCGCGGTGCTGGCCTCGAACACCAGCAGCCTGTCGATCGGCGCGCTGGCCGCCGGCCTGGCCGCGCCGGAGCGCTTCCTCGGGCTGCACTTCTTCAACCCCGTCCCGGTGAGCGCGCTCATCGAGATCGTCACCGGGCCGCGTACCGATCCGGCGCTCGTGGCGCTGGCCCAGGAGTGGGCGGCCGGGCTGGGCAAGACGCCGATCACGGTTGCGGACTCGCCGGGGTTCGCCAGCAGCCGGCTGGGCGTCTGCCTGGCGCTCGAGGCGATGCGGATGCTGGAGGAGGGCGTCGCGAGCGCGGCCGACATCGACACGGCGATGACCCTCGGCTACCGGCACCCGATGGGGCCCCTGCGGACCACCGACGTGGTGGGGCTGGACGTGCGGCTCGCGATCGCCGAGCACCTGGCGCACGAGCTGGGGCCCCGGTTCGTGCCGCCGCAGATCCTGCGCGACCTGGTCGCGGACGGGCATCTCGGCCGTAAGACGGGCCAGGGCTTCTACACCTGGTGAGACCCCCCGGCCCCGTGCCGGGCCAGGCCGTCGAAGGCGATGGCGGTGATGGCGTCGGCGACCATCGCCCGGTCGTAGGCGCCGTCGGGCCGGTACCACTCGACCAGCGAGTTCACCATGCCGAACAGCAGCCGGCTGACCAGCGTCGCCGGCACGTCGTCGCGGAGCGCGCCTTCCGCGACGGCGTCGGTGACGAGCGCGGCCAGGCGGTCGTCGAGCCAGCGACGCCGCTCCAGCGCCGCCAGCTCGACCTCGCTGTTGCCGCGCACCCGCAGCAGGAGCGTGACCGAGGGCTGGTGCGCCACCAGCACCTCGACGCTGCGGCGTAGCACCTCGCGCAGCCGTCCGTACGCGCTCGTCCCGGCCTGGTCCCTGGAGGCCTCGGTCACGACGGCGGTCAGCTCGTCGAGCGCGTCGTCCAGGGCCTGGCCGAGCAGTTGCTCCTTGCTGGTGACGTGGTGGTAGATGGCCGGCTTGGTCAGGCCCAGCTCCTTGGCCAGGTCGCCCATGCTGGTGGCGTCGTACCCCTTGCGGTTGAACAGCTCCACCGCGGCGCGCAGGACCGCGGCCTGGTCATGGCCGGGACGGCCACGCCCGCGGCGCGGGGCCGGTTCGGCAGGCTGAGTCGTCACGAATGCAGCATCTCACGACGGATCAGACGCCCCTCCACGCGCGGCGGGTGGGGTCCAGGTCATCGCGCTCAGCGTGCCGTCACACGGCCGAGGTGCCCAATGCGAGGAGAACTCACGTCGTGGGCATTTTAGCCGCGGCCCGCCAAAAAGCGATTGATTTGAAAATTCTTCAAAGCATTCGGATTTACGTTTACAACGTCGCGATCCAGTCGTTAATCTGCTGAATGCGAAAGGGAATCAGCGCCAATGAAAGACTTGAACGCGATGAACCACCCGGTTGTCACAGCAGATGTCGACCAGCTGCGCGATTTGCTGGTGCAGCATTTCCCGCCTTACTATCTCGAAATCGGCAAGCCGCACCCGCGCGGCGCTCGATACCAGCTTCTCCACAAGGGAAAGATCGCTCTGCACACCGCGACATACGGGGCGGAGATTCGCGTCGGAACGTCGGAGTCGTTCAACTTCTATGCGGTCATGATGCCGTTGCGGGGAACCGGCGGGGTGACGCTCAACGGGCAGGACGTCACCGCGCCGATCTCCCTCATCGGCCCCAAGCAGAAAATCGACATGCGTTGGAGCCTCGACCACGAGGTGTTGATGATGCAAGTTCCGTTGGCGGCCATGGAAGAGGCGCTCGAGGCCTATCTTGGCGATCCTCCCAAGGAGCGGCTGCGGTTCGAGCCTGGGGTGGACGCCACCGGCGCGCTCGGCCACGCGCTCAGAATGGTGTCATCGGGCGGCACGCTGCTCTTCGCGGCTTCGAAACTGGCCGAGCATCACTTCGAGCAGTTTCTGCTGCACACCTTGCTCGCCTCCCAGCCGCACAACTACTCGGACGCACTCTGCGAGTCCGCTGCCCCCTGGACCCCCGCCGCTCTCCGGCGTGCCATCCGCTACTGCGAAGACCACGCCGGCGAGGCGATCTGCCTCGGCGACATCGCCGCCGCGGCCAGAGTCAGCGTCCGTACCCTCCAGCTCGGCTTCCGTGAACATCTGCAGACCACCCCGATGGCCTATCTCCGTTCCGTACGGTTGGCTCACGTACACGCCGATCTCGTCCGCATCGCGGACACGGGCAGCCAGACGACCGTCACGGAGGTGGCCCTGCGATGGGGATTCACCCATCTCGGCCGCTTCGCGGCCCTGTACAGGCAGACCTACGGCCGGCTTCCGTCCAGCACCCGGCAAGGACACCGATGAGGCCGTCGGCGCCTACCCCAGCGCCTCGGTCTCGGGCCGGCCCCGGCGGCGGAAGTCGGCCAGCACGTCCGACCAGGGGATGACCGCGTTGTCCTTGGCCCATTGTTCCCAGACCGCTGCGAGCTCCGCGACGAGCGACGGCTCCCGCGGGGCGAGGTCCTCGCTCTCGGCGCGGTCGGCCTCGATGTCGTACAGCTCCCAGGGGCCGCCCCACTCGCGTACGAGCTTCCAGCGCCCCCGTCGTACGGCGGCATTGCCGATGTGTTCCCAGCACAACGTCCGGGGTTCGTCGGCGGCGGGAAGGTCGTCGCCCCGCCACACGGGCAACAGGCTGTGGCCCGCCGTGTCCGCGTGGCCGTACGCCGCCTCCACGATGGTGGAGGTCAGGTCGACCAGGTGACCGGGGCGCCGTTCGACCCGGTCGGCGGGCAGGGCGCTCGGCCACGACACGATGAAGGGGGAGGCGACACCGCCCTCGTGGACCCAGCGCTTGTAGAGGCGGAAGGGTGTGTTGGACAGGTTCGCCCAGCCTCGGCCGTAGCTGATGTAGCCCTGCTCGGGACCGGGCATGATCCGGGGGGTGTTGCCCACCTCGACCGGTTCGCCGAACCGGGTGTGCCGGGGGCAGATCTCCTCGCCGAAGTACGGCTGTCCGGGACGGTGCGGCAGTTCCTCGGCGCACCCGCCGTTGTCGGAGAGGAACATCACGATCGTGTTCTCGCGGGTCCCTGACCGTTCGAGCTGGTCGAGGACCTGACCGATGCCGCGGTCCATCACCTCGACCTGGGCGGCGTACGTGGCCATCCGCTCCACCTGCCAGGCGTGGTCGTCGACGTCGGCCCACGGTGGAACCTCCTCGTCCCGCGGGGGCAGTTCCGCGACGCCGGCGACGCCGAGGTCGGCCTGGCGCCGGAAGCGTTCCGCGCGGAGCGTGTCCCAGCCGGCCCGGTAGCGCTCGCGGTATTTCGCGATGTCGGGCTCGCGGGCGTGCAACGGCCAATGGGGAGCCGTGTACGCCAGGTAGAGGAAGAACGGCGTGTCACCGGCCGAGGCGCGGGCGACGAAGTCGCGGGCGTGCTCGCTGAGGTCGTCGGTGATGTAGTAGTCCGGATCCGCGTGTGCCTCGGGCACCCTCGCTTCGCCCGACATGAGCGGCGGCTGGTAGTAGCTGCTGCACCCGGGCAGGATGCCGTAGAACTCGTCGAATCCGCGGCGTGTGGGCCACGTGTCGTTGGGTGTCGTGGTGTCGGACGACAGGTGCCATTTGCCGACCAGCGCGGTTCGGTAACCCTGGTCTTTCAGCCTCTGCGCGAGGGTCGGGACGCTCTGGTCCAGGGAGCCCCGGTAGCCGGCCGGCCTGTTGTCGCGCGTCAGGACGCCGATTCCCACGGAGTGGGGGTGCCGGCCGGTCAGCAGGGCCGCGCGGGAGGGGCTGCAGCGCGGCGTGACGTAGAACGACGTCATCCGGACGCCGCTGCGGGCGAGGCGGTCGAGGTTCGGAGTGTCGATCTCCCCACCGAAGCTGCCGAGGTCGGAATAGCCGAGGTCGTCGGCGAGGATCACGATCACGTTGGGGGCGGGCATGCGGGCCTTTCCGTTTCCGTCGGAGGGGTGTGATGTGCCGGTTGTGCTCACGTATCCGATGTCTCGCCGGCCGGCCCGCCCGGGTTCGTGTTCGGCCGGGTCAGTGAGCGCAGCAGGTCGGCGAACTGGCGGACCGCCTCCGCCCGGCTCACCGCGTCGGGGTCCAGCAGCCATTGGATGCGCAGCCCGTCGGCGAGCGCGATGAGCCATCGCGCGACCGTCTCCGTGGTCAACCCCGGAGGCAGGTTGCGCTCGTCGATCACCTCGGTGAGCCACCCCTGCATGTTGATCACGATGGCCCGGTACCGCTCGACCCACCATTCGTGGGACGGGTGCTCAAGGCTCAGCCCCTCCGCCGACAGCAGGGCGAAGAGCTGGACGAGCACGGGGTTGCGCTCGTTGTCCTCGAGGGTGCGGAGGAACACCTCCATCCGGTCCTCCCCCTCGGCCAGCCGGCGCCGCTCGTCCTCCCGGTTCCTGCCCTCGCGGTCCTGCAGCACGGCCATCAGGAGCGAGGCCTTGTTGGGGAAGTGATGCAGCAGACCGGCCTGGGAGATGTCGGCCTTGTCGGCGACTTCCCGCAGGCTCACGGCATTGAAGCCGTTGGCGGAGAACACGGTGACGGCCGTGTCGAGGATCTCGCGGCGGCGTTGATCGCCGTGCGGGCGCGTGACGACCTTTCTGCGTCGCCTCTTCGGCGCCGCGGCGCCGTCCTGAGTCCCTCCGTGTGGTGCGGAGCCCCCGTCATCCATCGCTCTTCTCCCGTACGTCGTGGTTGGCTGTCTGGCTGGACGCGGTCGAACTCCCCCGCCGGCAGAGCAGCGTGGCCACGAGGTCATCGTCGAGGCAGGCCAGCAGCTCACGCACCGTCGCCGGTTCCGAACCGGCCAGGTCCGTGGTCTCGTACGGATCGGACTCCAGGTCGAACAGGGCCGGCGCGGGCAGGTCGGCGCTCACCACGAGCTTGCGCGTCCTGGTGGAGACCGCACGCCAGCGTCGCAGGGCCACCCACCGGTTGTCCCCGTAGTGACGCTGGGCGAGCTCGATCTCGCGGGCGGACCGGTCGAGCCCGGACACGACATGGTCGCGGTGCTCGGGCGTCTCCCCTCGCACGACGGGCAGCAGCGACCGCGCGGTCATCCACTGCGCGGGCGCCAGCCCTGCGACGTCGAGGAACGTCGCGGCCAGGTCCTCCAGCGAGACCAGGGCGTCGCTGGTGAGGCCAGGGTGCCTGACGACCGGTCCGGCGATGATCATCGGGATGCGGATGCTCGGGTCCAGGGCGACCTGCTTGCCCCAGATGCCCTGGTCACCGAGCATCTCGCCATGGTCGCTGGTGTAGACGACCACCGTGTTCTCCAGTTCGCCCCGTTCCGCGATCAGGTCGAGCAGCCCGCCGACGTGACCGTCGATGTTCTCGATCATGGCCGCGTAGCGGCGCCGCACCTCCTGGTGGCGGGGATCGGCCGGATCCTGGCCGGCCGGAACCTGGAACTCGACGTCCCGCCACCTGTCGATCAGCCCTGGCGGCACGTCCATCGGATCGTGCGGGCCGGCGAAGTTCACCACCACGTGCCAGGGCCGCCCCTGAGGGCAGCTCGACAGGACGTCGCGGGCGTTGCGCGCGATCCAGTTGTCCAGGTAGGCGTCCTCCGGCAGCGGGCTGGGCTCGACGTCGAAGTAGGGCTCGTGCCGTCTGCGTTCGAAGTCCCGCAGGTGCAGGTCCGCGACCCCGCGTCCGTACAGATGGTTCATGTACGGCCCTTTGGGTCCGGTACGCCCCGACCAGAGCGAGTCGAATTTGCCCTCGTTGTCGATGCCACCGTCCAGACCCCACTCGCGCAGGCACCGCGAGCCGTCGAGATTCCAGTCGAACGTCGCCTTGTGCAGGTCGAACTTCCCGACGCCCGCCACGTGGTACCCGGCCTCGTCCCGGAGCGTCCGGAAATAGGTACGCGTCTCCGGCGGCAGGTCGTGGAAGTTGCTCGGCACCGGGCCGGAGTCGTAGTCCAGACCGGTGGCCAGGCAGGCCCGCGCCGGTGCGCACAGCGGCGCGGGAGTCACGGCGCGGCGGAACGTCATGCCGCGCTCGGCCAGTCTCCGCAGGTGGGGCGTGCGTACCGGCAGGTCGCCCGTTCCCTCGATCCAGTCGTAGCGGTGCTGGTCCGCCACGATCAGGAGCACGTTCGGTTGTTTCGGCATCACACCTACTTGAGAGTTCGACGGGTGGGGGGCTAGGTCCAGCAGGCATGGCGATCGTTCCTCGCGTTCTCGTCGTTCCCCAGGCGCGACGAGCACCTCGCGGAATGTAACGGGACCATACCTAACTAACCGAGTACTCGGTAGGTTAGCGCGACAAAAAAAATTAGGGGCCATACCTCCGGTGGCACCCGAGTCGCAGGATCCGGTGGACCGCCGAGCGAGGCGCGTGGACGGCCGGAGGCCGAATGGCGGTGGATGCTGTGGGCCGGTCGGCAACAGCGTGCCGGCCGGCACCGGTCAAGGTCGGCCTCGGACCGCCGCTATCGGTGTGTGGCGGCGGTGTGAACGGTCAGCGCAGGGAGCGGAAGAACTCGCGCACGTCGCCGACGAACGGGCCGGGCTGTTCCAGGGCCAGGAAGTGTCCGCCGCGCTCGAATTCGGTCCAATGCACGATGGTGTGATCGCGTTCCGCGAATCGACGGATGGCGACGTCCTGGGTGAGGGAGACCGCCACGCCGGTGGGCACGGTCCCGGGGTCGCGCGGCGCCCAGGCCGAGGGGTCGTGGTGGGCCTCGTAGTAGAGGTGGGCCGAAGAGGCGCCGGTCTGCGTGAACCAGTAGATGCTGACGTCGGTGAGGAGGGCGTCGCGGCCGACGGCGTCTTCGGGCAGGTCCGCGGCGCTGTCGGTCCATTCCTTGAACTTCTCGGCGATCCAGGCGAGCTGGCCGGCCGGGGAGTCGTTCAGGCCGTGCCCCAGGGTCTGCGGACGGGTGCCTTGAATCTTGTCGTAGCCGCTCTGTTCCTGCTGCCAGTGCTCCAGGCGCGCCAGCCGCTCCTGTTCGGACGTGGTCAGGCCGTCCATCTCACCGTCGGCCCCGATCGGGAAGGTGACCAGAGCGTTGACGTGCACGCCGAGGACGCGCTCGGCATCTTGGCGGCCCATTTCCGGAGCGACGAAGGCGCCGACGTCGCCGCCCTGCACGCCGTAGCGGGAGTAGCCGAGCCGGTTCATCAGCTCGGTGAAAGCGCCGGCGATGCGGCCGTGCGTCCAGCCCGCCTCGCGCAGCGGAACGGAGAAGCCGAACCCGGGCAGAGAGGGGATCACCAGGTGGAAGGCGTCGGCAGGGTCGCCGCCGTAAGAGCGCGGGTCGGTCAGGGGGCCGACGACGTCCAGGAACTCGGCGATCGAGCCGGGCCAGCCGTGGACGAGCATCAGCGGGGTGGCGTCGGCCTCGGGAGAGCGAATGTGCGCGAAATGGATGGTCTGCCCGTCGATGTCGGTGGTGAACTGGGGCAGGTCGTTCAGCCTGGCCTCGTGCTTGCGCCAGTCGTAGCCGTCGGCCCAGTAGGCGGCGAGCTGCTGCAGGTAGCCGGTCGGGACGCCGCGGCTCCAGCCTTGGCCGCCGATCTCGCCGCTCCAGCGGGTACGGGCGAGCCGGTCTCGTAAGTCATCCAGCTCGTCCTGCGGGATGTCAATGCGGAACGGGTTGATCATCGAACTGTTCCTTCCAGCAACGGAATACTTATATGAAAAAGGCGGTGGACCGTTGTTTGCGGTTCACCGCCATTCCCGGGGAACGGGCTCATGCCTCCGACTGGCCCCTCTGCCTGGGGTCGAGCAGCCGCCGTGCGCACCGGCGCGCTGGTTTCATCAAGAAAGTACGCGACTCCCGCGCTTGCCCCGGAGAAATGCGCGCGGTGCCGCCTGAATTCATGGAGTGGGGGTTTCTCCCGTGATGCGGACGCTGTCGCTCTCGTCACCCACGACCGTCCTCGGGACAGCGCCGTTACCCGACTCCGGACCGGCGGCCACGGCCGGCGATGCGGCGACCACGACGCCTCCCACCCCCATGGCAAATGTCGCGGCCAAGACAAGCAGGACACGATTCACGTTCAGTTTCCTTTCGCAGGGCCGGAGATGCCGATGCTTTCTGGCCATGCGAGCCTATGAGCGTTGCACGAGCTCCCACTATCCACATAGCGCTCATGCCGATTCGTTCACCGGATAGGCACCGGCGGCTGCTCCTACCGTTGCCGGGTCACCAGGTGACGGGGAGCTCGAAGACGCCGTAGACCAGCCCGTTGTGCTTGAACGGCACCCGGTCCAGCTCGGTGGCCAGTTTCAAGGTCGGAATGCGCCGGTAGAGGGTGCCGTAGACCACCTGCAGTTCCATGCGGGCCAGCGGCTGGCCGAGGCACTGGTGGACCCCGAAGCCGAAGGCCACGTGGCGGCGCGCGTCGCGCCGGATGTCCAGCTCGTCGGGGTCGGGGAACGCCTCGGGATCGCGGTTGCCCATCTCGTTGACCATGATCAGTCCTTCACCGGCGCGCACGGTCTGCCCGGCGACCTCGAAGTCCTCCGTCGCGACGCGCAGCCGCCCGTTGTGGACGATGTTCAGGTAGCGCAGCAGCTCTTCCACGGTGGAGGCGACGAGCTTCGGGTCGTCGCCGTCGCGCAGCAGGGCCAGCTGGCCGGGGTGCTGCAGCAGCGTGAGAGTGCCCAGGGCGATCATGTTGGCGGTGGTCTCGTGGCCGGCGATCAGCATCAGCGCGCCCATCCGGGCGGCCTCGTCCTGGGCCAGCTCGCCGGCCTTGACCCGTTCGGCCAGCCCGGACAGCAGGTCGTCGCCGGGGTTGGCGAGCTTCTCGCCGACCAGGCCGTCCAGGTACGCGTGCAGCGCCTGGTGGCCCGCCTGCCGCTCCTCGGGGGTCGAGGTCCGGTTGATGATGGTCTTGCTGGTGTCCTGGAAGAAGTCGTGGTCGGCGTACGGGACTCCGAGCAGCTCGCAGATCACCAGCGACGGCACCGGCAGGGCGAACGCCTCCACCAGGTCCACCGGCTTCGGGCCGGCCAGCAGATCATCGATGAGGTCGTCCACGATCTTCTGCACGGACGGGCGCATGGCCTCGATGCGCTTGACGGCGAACGGCGCGGTGACCATCCGGCGCAGCCGGGCGTGCTCCGGGTCGTCCATCCCGATGAAGCTGCGCTTCACGCCACCGGCGGGCAGCGGCACCGTGGCGGGGTAGCCGGGGTTGCTGAGATCGGCGCTGACTCTGGGGTCCGCCAGCACGGCGCGCTGTTCGGCGTAGCCGGTGACCAGCCAGGGGGTGCTGCCGTCCCAGAGCCGGACCCTGGTCAGCGGGCCCTGCTCGCGCTGGGCGTACAGGCCCGGGGCCGGGTCGAACGGGCAGCGGGCCTCCCGCGACATCGGGAACTCCGGCACCTCGGCCAGGCTTTCGGTCGTCATAGGAGTCGGTCCTTTCCATGAATCTTTCGCTTACGGCAGGCCGGTCACGGGGGCCCGCCAGAGTCCGGCGATCGCGTCGATCAGGCTGGCGGCGAGGTCGTCCCAGCTCGGATGGAGGGTGGGAGTGCCCTCGGCGAGGGCGCGTTCCCGCTCGACGCACATCTGCGCGATCAGGTGACGTGCCATGACGGATCGTTCGTCACGCACGAAGGGCGGCAGGCCGGGCAGGCACCGGTGCAGGCCGCCCACGAGCATCCGCAGCGAGGCGGACGTGAGCGCCTCTTCCATCATGATCTGGTGGAGGGCGGGGTCGCTGGTCACCTGGACGCAGAACCGCGCGTACCAGGTGGGGCTGCCCAGGGCAGCCAGATGCCCGGTGAGCGGGCGCACCAGGCAGGCCACCCAGTCGCGCACGTCCGTCGAGCCGGCGGCGTCGGCGACCATGGTCACCCTCAGCTGCTCCATCTCGCCGGTGTGCTTGCGCGCGATGGCGCGTACCAGGTCGGCTTTGGCTCCGAAGTGGTAGCCCACGGCGGCGCTGTTGCCCTGACCCGCCGTCTCGCTGATTTGACGGTTGGACACCGCGTGGATCCCGCGTTCGGCGAACAACCGCTCCGCCGTGGCCAGGATCACGTCACGCGTCGCACTGCCGCGTTCCTGCCGCATCGCCTTGCCCACGACCGTTCCTCTGCTCGGCGGCCTGTCCGTGGCACATAGTGAATCACATGATTTAATCTAGTCAATCACGTGATTCACTATGTGATGCAGGACGACGGGGAGGCCCCGGCTTACGGGCGAGGCGTCACCGGGGCCTGCCACAGGCCGACGATCGCGTCGATCAGGCTGGAGGCGAGGTCGTCCCAGCTGGGCTGGAGGGTGGTGGCGCCCTCGGCGAGGGCGCGTTCCCGTTCGACGCACATGTGCACGATCACGTGACGCGCCATGGCCCAGCGCTCCTTCTGCACGGTGGCCGGCAGGTCGCTCAGGCACCGGTTCAGGCCGTCCACGAGCAGCCGCAGCGAGGGCGACGGCAGCGATTCCTCGACCGTGATCTGGTAGAGCGCCGGATCGGCCATCACCTGCGCGCGGAACCGGGCGTACCAGGTGGGGCTGCCCTGCGCTTCCAGATGCCGGGTGAACGGGCGCACCAAGCAGGCCACCCAGTCACGCACGTCCGTCGAGCCCGCGGCGTCGGCGACCATCCACACCCGCAGCTGCTCCATCTCGTCGGCGTGCCTGCGCGCGATGGCGCGTACCAGGTCGGCCTTCGTGCCGAAGTGGTAGCCCACCGCGGCGCTGTTGCCCTGACCCGCGGCCTCGCTGATCTGGCGGTTGGACACCGCGTGCACCCCGTGCTCGGCGAACAGCCGCTCCGCGGTGGCCAGGATCACCTCCCGCGTCGCGCTCCCCCGCTCGGGCCGCGCAGTCCCGCCCGCCATCACCCTCTCCTCCCTGTGGCCTTCACCGCATCGTAGGGAACCTCACATCCACCCAACTCAATCATATGATTTAATTAAATCAAGCGACTGACTTACCCATCTCGTGGCGGAAGGCTCCTCCAGCGCCGTCCCGGCGCCACCGATGACCCAACCCAAAGGCCGCCTGACCCATCCCCCTGAAGGAAGACGAAACCATGAAAGTCACCATTGACCAGGACAAGTGCTGCGGCGCCGGCACGTGCGTGCTCGTCGCACCGGACGTGTTCGACCAGCGAGACGACGACGGGATCGTGATCCTGCTCAACGAGCGGCCGCCCGCGGAGCTCCACCCCGTCGTCCGCGAGGCCGCCGACGTCTGCCCCGGAGCGGCGATCTTCGTGAGCGAGGACGCATGAGCACCCCCGGCCACGTGCTCGTGGCCGGCGCCTCCGCCGCCGGCCTGGCCACCGTGGAAGCCCTGCGCCGCAAGGGATACGAAGGCCGGGTGACCGTGCTGGGCGCCGAACCCCACCTGCCCTACGACCGGCCACCGCTGTCCAAGCAGATCCTGTCCGGCAGCTGGGAACCCGAGCGAGCCCAGCTGCGGCCCCCGGCCACGCTGTCCGCGTTGAACGCGGAGTTCGTGCCCGGCGACCCGGCGACCGGGCTGGACGTCTCCTCCCGTACCGTGCGCACGGCATCGGGACGCGTTCTGAGCGCGGACGCGGTGGTGGTCGCCACCGGACTGCGCCCCCGCACACTGCCGGACCAGGCCGGGCTGGCCGGCGTCCACGTGCTGCGCACCCTCGACGACGCGCTGGCGCTGCGGGCCGACCTGCTGTCCTGCACGCGCCTGGTGGTCGTCGGGGACGGCGTGCTCGGCGCCGAGATCGCCGCCACCGCGTGCGGCATGGGCGTGAACGTCACCCTGGCAGGCCCTCAACCGGCGCCGCTGGCCTGCCAGCTCGGCCAACCGGCCGCCGGGCTGCTCGCCGACCTGCACACCGAGCACGGGGTCGAGCTGCGGCTCGGCGCCGCCGTCAGCGGCCTGACCGAACGGCACGGCCACGTCACCGGGGTACGCCTGGAGACCGGCGACGTGCTGCCGGCCGACGTCGTCGTGGTCGCGTTCGGCGCCACCCCGGCCACGGACTGGCTCGCCGGCAGCGGGCTCGACCTGGACAACGGGCTGGTGTGCGACTCCCGCTGCCGCGCGGCGGAAGGCGTGTACGCGGTCGGCGACGTCGCCCGCTGGCACCACGAGACCCTGGGCAGGTCGCTCCGGCTGGAGAACCGGACCAACGCCACCGAACAGGCGATCGCCGTCGCCGGCAACCTCCTCGGCGACGACCGGCCCTACACCCCGATCCCCTACTTCTGGACCGACCAGTTCGACGCCAAGATCCACGTACACGGGATGCCGTCACCCGACGCCGAGGTGTCCATCGCGGAAGGCTCCGTGGCCGAACGCCGCTTCGTCGCCGTCTACCGCCACGACGGCCGGGCCACCGCCGTACTCGGCTGGAACATGCCCAAACAGGCGCGTCAGCACCGGCAGGAGCTCACCGCGACTTCCCTGCTCGCTGGATCGGCCTGACCGGCAGGCCGCGGTCACCTTGAGAGACCGGCGTGGCCGCGGCTTCCGACCCCGGCGCCTTTACATTGTAGATTCATGCCGGGTGAGCCAGGCGCGGATCTCGTCCATGAGCGGGACGGGCGCGTCGTGGTGGACCAGGTGACCGGCGGCGGCGATCAGCGAGAGCTCCGCGGCGGGGATCAGGCCCTGCAACCGCCGGCCGATCTCGGTGGGGATCCACGCGTCACAGGAGCCCCACAGGATCCGTACGGGGATGCTGATGCGGCCCAGCCGTTCCTCGTTCTCTTCGAGGAAGCGCTCGTCATAGTGGGCGATCTGCCGGTAGAAGGCGGGCTGGCCGTCCTCCCCCGTCCACGGCCGCACGAGGGCGTCGAGATCGTCCTCGCGCAGGCCGCGGTGGCTCGCGCCCTGAATGTAGGCGCGCACGATGGCGGTGTGGATGTACGCCGGCAGCTGTCCCAGGACGTCAGGATGGTCCTGCACGAACCTGAAGAAGGGTGAGCCGCTGGGCGGGATGGCCACGACGTCGACGAGCATGAGCGAGGCGTAGCCGACGCCCAGGATGAGGTGCGTGCGCAGCGACACCGCACCGCCGAAGTCGTGGGCGATCACGTGCGGCCGCTCCAGCCCCCAGTGCGCGAGCAGCGCCGCGAACGCATCGGCCTGCGCGCCGAAGTCCACGGGATGCTCGGCATGCTTGGACGAACGGCCGTATCCGGGCATGTCCCACAGGTAGACGGTGAAGTCGCGGCTCAGGGCCTCCGCGAACGGCTGCCACAACGCCGACGAGAACGGCGTGCCATGACAGAACACCACCGCCGGACCGGCGCCCGCGCGCCCCCAGGCGATCCGCCTCCCACACCACTCGAATCGCTCCGTCAACTCCATGACTACCCATGGTAGTCAGCGGTCGGGCGTGTAGCGCCTATCGATCGGGGCCCAGGTAGGCGAGGACCGCCGCCACCCTCCGGTGCACGTCCCCGCTGTTCTCCAGCCCCAGTTTCGTGAAGATGGCGTTGACGTTCTTCTCCACCGACGAGATCGACAGATGAAGCGCCCTGGCGATGGCCGAGTTCGAGCGGCCGCGCGCCATCTCCCGGAGCACGTCGCGTTCGCGGCCGGTCAGCGCCTCCTGCTGGCCGCGGACGTCGCGCCTGGCCAGCAGGCCCTCCACGACCTTCGGGTCGATGACGGAGCCGCCGCAGGCCACCGCCCTGATGGCCCCCAGCAGCTCGTCCAGGTCCCCGACCCGGTCCTTGAGCAGGTAGGCGTAGCCTTCGGTGCCGTGCTTGAACAGCTCGAACGCGAACAACGCGTCCGCGAACTGCGACAGCACCACGACCCCCACCCCCGGATGCGCGGTCCTGATGCGGTGGGCGGCGTCGATGCCCTCGAAGCCGGGCCGCCAGTCGCCGCCCGGCATCCGGATGTCGGTGACCACGACGTCGGGGCCGAGGCGGCGGACGGCGTCGAGGAGTTCGTCGGCGTTGCCGACCGCGCCGACGACCGTGATCTCGCCCGACATGTCGAGCAATTGGCGGGTTCCTTCGCGTACGAGGTAGTGGTCGTCGGCGACCACCGTACGGATCCGCTCACCCATCGACCGGCACCCACGCCTTCACCCGTGTCCCCTTTCCCGGCGAGCTGTCGAGGTCGAGCCCGCCGCCGAGCGCGTCCAGCCGGTCAGACAGCGTGGCCAGCCCCCTGCGGGCGGTGGCCCCCGGGTCGAAGCCCTTGCCGTCGTCGGCGACCGTGGCGCGCAGGCGGCCGCCCGCGTGCGACAGGCCCACCTCTATGGTGGCGGCACCCGCGTGTTTGAGCGCGTTGGCGAGGGCCTCGTTGACGGTGAAGTACATCGCGCCCTCGACCTCGTCCTTGAACCGCCTGGTTCGCAGTCCGGGGTCCGAGGCCACCGTCGTGTGCACAGGCAGGCGGGAGCAGCGTTCCTCCACCGCCTCCACCAGGCCGCCCTGGCTGAGGGCCGACGGGTGGATGCCGGCCGCCAGCTCGCGCAGGTCGGCGAGCGTCTGGCGGGCCTGTTCGCGCAGGTGGGCGAGCATGTCGGGGCTCGCGCCGGTGGAGCGGGCCAGCTCCAGACCGGCGATGAGCGCGACGAGCTGCTGCTGTACGCCGTCGTGGATGTTGCGTTCGATGCGCCGGCGTTCCGCCTCCTGGGCGTTGACCAGGCGGGTGGCCAGGCCGGCGCTCTGGATGGCCAGCCCGGCCGGCACGGCCAGCGCCTCCAGGAGCCGCCGGTCCACGCGCGTCAGCCCGCCGACGCCTCGGGGGCCGCACTCGATCCGGCCGAGCCCTCCGTGCACCGGCACCGTCAGCGTCGCCGGGCCCTCCTGCCGGCCGGCGACCACGCGGGTGCCGTCCGCCAGCGTCACGGCCGCCCAGGTGGCCTCCAACGCGGTGCGCACGGCCGCGGCCACCCGGCCGAGCTGCTCCGCGGGCTCGGGCGCGTCCTCCAGCGCGGTGCCGAGGTCGGACAGCACCTCGTCCACCGTCGGCCGTACGTCGAAGATCAGGTGCAGGCGGGAGCCCCGGATGCCGATCCCGATGTCGAGCAGCCGGTGGCGGACCACGGTGACCCCGATCGCGACGGGCAGCGCCCCCGTCATGGCCACCATCCCGAGCAGCGCGAGCATCGGCAGCCTCGTGAGGAACACCATCTGGGCGACGCCGCCCAGCAGGCTCACGGCCACGCCCCCGACCATCCAGGTGTACTGCCGCCGCTCGACCCGCGCGCTGCGCCGCCGGCGGAGCACGAGCCCGCAGAACCCGATCGCCGCCATGATCCACGTGGTGAGCTGGCCGGCGGCCGACATCAAGAGCCCGACCAGGGTGAGCGTCGACTCCAGGACCCGCGTCGGCTCGCGCGCGGCGCCGCCGCTCAGCGTGTTCCCCACGGCGTGCAGGGCGATCGCGATGCCGGAGATCCACGCGAACGCGCGCCAGCGGCGCGAGGGCAGCCGTCCTTCGGGGAAGAGCAGCGGGACGAAGATCCAGTTCAGGCCGTAGAAGACAGCGAGGACGGAGGAGAGCGGGGCGGACAGCCAGAGCGGCACCGCGCCCGTGATCGCCAACCCCGCGCCGGTCAGGCCGACGCCCAGGAAGAGCGCGCAGAGCAGGAGCAGCCAGCCGTACCGCAGCTCGGGACGCCGGGTGGCCAGCAACCAGCCCAGCGCGGGCATGAGCAGCGCCACCGCCATGAACACCCATTCGGTCACCGGGAGGGGGACGCCGCGGCTCGCCGTGATGCGGCTCGTGATGATCACGTTGGCCACGATGCCGGCGGCCGCGCCCGTCGCCAGTATCCCGGCCACCAGCCTCGAACCCATAAGCCCCCATCGTCGTGGGTGATCGGCGAGAGGGCTATGAGGTTATCCGCATATTTCGTACGGCCATCCCCACCAGCCAGAACGGTGGCTCCCATGGTGGCCCGCCGCGACCCCGCCGCGATTGCCTGAGCACCATGAGAAACAACAAGCCCGTCCGCTTTCTGACGGCGGCAGCCGTCGCGGCCACGATGACGGCGGTCTGCGTGGGCCGGACCGCGCCCGTGCAGGCAGCCGCCGTCGCCGCGCCCGAGATCCCCGACACGCCCGCGGGCCGGCAGTTGCGCTGGCTGCTCGACGCCGCCACGCGCCCGCCGATCCCGGAGAGCGAGCTGAGGCAGCACTTCGCCGCCGAGTTCCTCCAGAGCGTCCCCGCCGACCGGCTGAACCAGACCCTGACCGGCTTCAAGGGCATGCGGCTCCAGGAGCTCACCAGGTCGGAGAGCGCCCTGCTCGTCGCCACGGTCGAGGCCGCCGGCGTCCTGTTCGACCTGTCGCTCACGACGGACGGCGCCGGCCTCATCAGCGGACTGCTGTTCCGGCCGCAGGTCTCCCCCGCGCCCAAGGACTGGGCGGAGCTGGACCAGCGGCTGAGCAGGCTCGCGCCGCAGGCCGGCTTCATCGCCGCCGAGGTGGCCAAGGACGGGGCCTGCCGCCCCGTGCACTCCGTCGCCCCCGGCACGGCGCGCCCGCTCGGCTCCATGTTCAAGCTCTACGTGCTGGGGGCCGTGGCCGAACGCATCGCGAGCGGGGCGTTCGGGTGGGACACCCGGCTCACGATCACGCCGGAGCTGAAGAGCCTGGGGTCGGGCGAGCTGCAGAACCGCCCGGACAACAGCAAGGTGTCAGTGCTGGAGGCCGCCAAGCTGATGATCTCCATCAGCGACAACACCGCCGCCGACCTGCTCATCCACCGGGCCGGCCGCAAGAACGTCGAGCGTACCGCGCGGGCCTGGGGTGTCCGCGACCGGCGCGACACGCCCTGGCTCACCACGCGGGAGATGTTCGTGCTCAAGGGCGCCGGCTACCCGCGGCACGCCAAGAAGTACCTCTCGCTGGGAACGGCCGGGAAGCGGGCCTACCTGGACAAGGTGGTCGCCAAGGTGCCGCTGTCCCGCGTCGCCGGGTGGACCGCGCCGCGCGGGCTGGACACGATCGAGTGGTACGCCTCCCCCGCCCAGGTGTGCCAGGCCTTCGCCCGGCTGTCGAAGCTGCCCGACAAGCACGTCGGCGAGGCCCTGTCGATCGACGACGCGGGGCTCGCGCTGGACAGGGCCAAGTGGCCGTCGGTCTGGTTCAAGGGCGGGTCGGAGCCCGGGGTGAGCGATCTGGGATACCTCGCCAGGACGGCGGACGGGAGGTCGTTCGTGGTGACGACCCTGGCGATCGATCCGAAGACCCCGTTCGACCAGGCGCGGGCGCTCTCGGAGCAGCTGGGGCTGACCCGTGGCGCGTTCGCGCTGGTCAAGGGCTCCTGAAGGCCGCGATCACGAGGGCTCGTCGCGGAAGTCCTCGGCGTGGTCGCGGGCCCACTCGCCGTACGTGCGGGCGGGCCGGCCGGTGACCTTCTCGACCGTGTCCGTGGGGGGCAGGGGCCGGTCGACGGCGGCGGCCGACTCCTTGATCACCACGTCGGCGACCTGGGGCGTCGTCCAGGCGCTCAGCTCCGCGCGGTACTCCTCCAGATCCTGGACGACGAAGCGGACCGGACGGCCGACGGCCTCCCCGATCAGCTCGGCCTGGCGGCTGCGGCTGACCAGCTCCGGCCCGGTCAGCGGGTAGGTCGCACCTTCGTGTCCCGGCTCGGTCAGGGCGAGGGCGGCGACCGCCGCGATGTCCGCCTCGTGCACAGGGGCCGAGCGCGAGTCCGGGAACGGGTCGCGGACCACCCCCTCGGCCCGGACCGACGGCGCCCACTGGAGCGTGTTGGTGGCGAAGGCGCCCGGGCGCAGGAACGTCCAGGCGATTCCCGAGCGGGCCACGGCCTGCTCGGCGTCGCCGTGCATGCGGCCGATCGCGTCGGTCGAGGCGGGGTCGGCGAGCAGCGCGGACAGCAGGACGATGTGCTCCACCCCGGCGGTCGCGGCGCGGGTGACGAAGTCGTCCAGGCCGCGTCGCTCGGCGTACAGGAAGACCTTGGTGACGCCGGCGAGCGCGGCGTCGAACGTGCCCGGGTCGGCGAGGTCGCAGAGCACCGTTTCCACCCCGGCGGGCAGGCGGGCCGCGCCCGGGTTCCGGCCGGCCGCGCGGACGGGCTGTCCCGCGGCGAGAAGTCGCTGTACGAGGCCGCGCGCGACGTGCCCGCGCGCCCCGGTCACCAGAATCGTCATGTCACCAGGTTGGCCGCGCGGCCGGGACGGCGGGTAGGCCCCCGTGGGCCTGGGACTCGTGATACCAGGCCATGATGGAAGACGATGAACAAGGACGAGCTGGGCAGTTTTCTGCGGAGCAGGCGCGAGCGGGTCAGGCCGGAAGAGGCGGGGCTGGCGCCCGGCCGCCGGCGCCAGACGCCGGGCCTGCGCCGCGAGGAGGTCGCGCTGCTGGCCGGGATCTCGGTCGACTACTACATCCGGCTGGAGCAGGGCCGCGGGCCGCAGCCGTCCGCGCAGGTGCTCGCCGCGCTGAGCCGCACGCTGCGGCTGACCGGCGACGAGCACGACTACCTGCTGCGGATGGGCGGCCAGGCCCCGGTCCGGACCGGCTCCGCGCCGGAGGTTCCCGAGCACGCGCTGCGCCTGCTGGATCGCTTCGAGGAGTTTCCCGCCGTGATCGTCAACGTCTGCTGGGACCTGCTCGCCTGGAACCGGATGCTGGTCGCGCTCATCGGCGACCCGGCGGCCAGACCGCCCCGCCGGCGCAACACGCTGCGCTGGCTGTTCGGCGGCGCTCCCGCCCTGCTGAGTGATCACGCCGACCATGCCCGCCAGGCCGTCGCCGATCTGCGGGCCAGCGGCCGCTACCCGGACGATCCAAACGTACGGGAGATCGTGGACGAGCTGACGGCGGCCAGCCCGCTGTTCGCCGAGCTGTGGGCGGCGCAGGACATCGAAGTGCAGCGAACCGTGACGAAGCGAGCCATGCACCCGGTGGTGGGCGTGATGGAGCTCGATTGCGACGTCCTGCCCCTGCCCGGCGGGGAACATCGCATCGTCCTCTACACCGCCGCCCCGGGCTCGCCATCACACCGCGGGCTCCAGCGCCTGCGAGCACTCAGCGACGGTAGCTCGATGAGCCCGCTCCCGGAGGGACGGGAGCGGGCTCGGGTGCCGTGAGGCAGGTCAGCCGATCTGGCTCGGTTGCGGCCACTCCGTGCCGGCGGCGAAGTGGTCGTGCCACTTGATCGGCGCCGGCTGGAAACGGCCGGTCTCCGAGGTGGCCACGAACACGTCCGCGGCGTCGCCCCGCGTGAAGGCGATCACGTCGGCCTTGCCGTCGGCGTTGACGTCGCCGACGCCCGGGACCTGGTCGCCGCCCGCGAAGTTGTCGTGCCACTTCCAGGCGTTCTCCACGAACCTCCCGCCGTCGGACAGCGACACGAAGACGTCGGCCGCCGCGCCGCCGGTGAAGGTCGCGATGTCGTCGCGCCCGTCGCCGTTGAAGTCGCCGACGGCGGGCGTCTCGGAGCCGACGGCGAAGTTGCCGTGCCAGCGCCACCCGTCGTGCCGGAAGACGCTGCCGCTGGACAGCGCCACGAACACGTCGGCGGACGTGCCCCGGGTGAAGGCCGCGACGTCGTCCCGGCCGTCGCCGTCGAAGTCGCCCACGGCCGGGAGCTCGTCGCCGATCACGAAGCGGTCGTGCCACTTGCGCGACGCCCCGAACCCGGACCCGGTCGACAGGGCCACCCAGACGTCACCCGAGTCGCCCCGGGTGAAGGTCGCGATATCGTCGCGGCCGTCGCCGTCGAAGTCGCCCACGGCGGGGATCTCCGTGCCGGCGGCGAAGTAGTCGTGCCACTTCCAGCCGTTCTGGACGAGTTTCGTGCCGTCCGACAGCGACACGAAGACGTCGGCGGCGCTCCCCCGGGTGAACGTCGCCGCGTCGTCGCGGCCGTCGCCGTCGAAGTCACCCGTCAGGGCGATCTCCTGGCCGACGGCGAACGAGTCATGCCACTTCCACCCGTCCTGCACGAACCTCGTCCCGTCGGAGAGCGAGGCGTACACGTCGCCGGTGCTCCCCCGGGTGAAGGTCAGCACGTCGTCCCGCCCGTCCTTGTCGAGGTCGGTGCGGGTGGGCGTGCCGGTGCGGCCGGAGACGACCGGCCCGGCGGAGGCCGTACGGCCTGACAGGTCCACCGCCTCCACCCGGTAGTACCAGGTCGCGCCGGCGGCCAGCGGGCCGTGGGTGAAGCCGGGCGCGCGGGTGGTGCCGAGCAGCGTGTTCTGCGCGGACGGCGAGGTGGAGCCGTACACGCGGTATTCGCGGATGCCGAGGTCGTCGTCCGGCTCGCGCCACGTGAGGTGCAGCGCGTGCCTGTCGCCGCCGACCAGGGACGGCCCCTCACTCCCCGAGGGCGCCCGGTCGTCGGCGTGCTGCGCGGGGACGAGGCTGTCGGCGGCGTACCGGGCGGCGGTCCACGGAGGCGCGCCGGCCGTGGGTCGCAGCTCGACCCTGATGGAGGACTTGCCCGCGGTGGCGCTCACCGGCAGCGCGAACGCGTCCGCCAGCCAGCGCTGGGTGCCGTTGCCGAGCGGCTGCCGCCACTCGCCGACGTCCACCCCGTCCACCAGGACCCGGGCCGCCTGGCCGGCGGCAGCCTGGTCGGAGGTGCGCCGCAGCAGCACGCCCGCGTTGCCGGCGTCCACGCCGAGCTGGAACGACACGGGGCTCGACGTGGACCGCGTCACCCCGCGCACGGTCTGGTGGTCCTCGTCCCCCTCGTACACCGAGGCGAGCGTGGCCTGGGTGGCGGCCCCGCTCTCCCGGTAGTCGTGCGCGGCCCTGCCGGCCGCGTCGCCGACGTCGAGGACGCTCGTGCGGTGCGTGCCGAAGGTGGGCTGCGTGTAGAGGAACGCGGTGGAGCCGTACGTGGCGGGCTTGTCGTTCTGCGGGCCGTGCTCGATGCCGAACCTGAGCGCGGAGGAGAACTCCACGCCGTCGGAGAGCATGAGCCGGTACGCGGCGTCGCATTCGTACGGGCAGCCGCCGCCGGCCTTCTCGTGCGCCGGGTTGCCGGCCAGCGGATCGTTGAACTCACCGCGGTTGAAGTACCAGCCGGACTCGTAGAAGTCCTCGGTCCCGGAGCCGTGGAGCTGCGGCGTCAGTGCGCCGTCCACGTAGGCGCGCTCGTCGCCCTCCAGGTACTCCCGCGTGAGACCTTCGGAGATGAGCCCGGTCATGGTGTGCGAGACGCCGACGAACTTGCCCCGTCCCGTGCGGTCGGAGAACAGCCAGTCGGAGTCACGGACGGCCGAGCCGCGCCGCGACTCGGTGGTGAAGTAGCCGGCCTGGCCGCCCGGCGTGAGCGCGTCCGCCCAGGAGGCGTCGGCCGCGGAGGTGACCTGCACCTCCAGGTCGTCCAGCGTGCGCCCGGCGCCGTTGACCAGGCTCACCCTGGCCTCGGACCGGTACGGCATCGGCCACCACGTCGTGTACCAGCCGCCGCCCGCGGTGTCCACGGCGAACAGCAGCGACTTGACCGGGTGCTCGCCCAGTCCGGCGCCGAAGAACTCGCCGACCGGAGAGTCGACGGTGGTCCGGCCGTCGAAGTCGAGCCGCAGCCGCAGCCCGGCCAGGGTGTCGTCGGTGTCCGACGCGTCCGGGACCCGCACCCGCAGCGCGGAGATCGCGCCGGAGCCGGTCACCCGGGCGAACTCGCGCTGCTGCCCCGCCGTCAGGCTCGCCTTCTGGGTGACGGTCTGCGCGCCGGGCCGGGCCGGCTTGGGGTCGCGGGTGCCGGACGCCTTCAGCAGGTTGACGACGTCGGAGGCGTTCTCTGCGGGGTCGAACCGCCGCACGCCTTCCGCGTCGGGGAAGTGGCGGTAGGTGACGTGGTAGAAGAGCGGGTTGTGCTGCGTGTACACCCGCATGGACTGGCGGTACGGCATCGGCACCTTGATGTAGACGCCGCCCGAGCTCTGGTCGGCGTTGGCCACCAGCGGGAAGACGAACGGCCCGCCGACCTGCCCGTTGACCAGGCTCTGCAGCGGCGCGCTGACCACCACGGCGCCGTCGAGCTCGATGGTGATCGTGCCGGTGGCCGACACGTCGCCGCCGTCCCTGGTGAACCAGATCGAGGAGATCTCGCCGGCGCCCGTGTCCTCGGCGATCACGCACTGGCTTCCCGAGGTGCGCAGGCAGGAGTACACGCCGCCGAACCCGTCCTGGAAGTTGGCGCCGGCCCGGTCGAAGCTGGAGAACTGCCGGGTCTGGGTACCGGGACTCAGGTACGGGAGCCGGTCGAGGCGCCGGAAGACGTCCCAGCCGATCGGCCCTTTGTCGGCCCCCGCCGCCGCGACAGCGGGCTGCGCTGTCACGGCGACGGGGGCGGCCACGAGAAGCAGGCTCGTCGCCAGCGCGGCGAGCAGCTTCCGCATCATCCGCGTGCCTTTCACAGGGTGGTCTCGCCGTTGAGGCCGAAGAAGTCGTGCCACTTGACCCCGGCGCCGAAGGCCGAAGTGCCGTTCGACAGGCCGACGAAGACGTCGTTCGTGGAACCCTTGGTGAAGGTGACGATGTCGTCCTTGCCATCGCCGTCGAAATCACCGGTGTAGGGGAACTCGCCGTTCGGAGCGAACCAGTCGTTCCACTT
>NZ_JBSFNK010000042.1:0-96802 GCF_053587055.1 Nonomuraea sp. NPDC003707
CCAGTTGTAGACGCGGTCGCCGTTGGTGAAGTTGAACTGGCCCCGGTTCGGCTCGGTGGCGTCGATCTTCATCTCGTTCTCGGCCGTCACCATGTCGAACTCGCGGCCGGCGATCGTGGTGTACGCGGATTCGCCGAGCTTGCCCGCGCTGATGGCGGCGCCGAAGTACCGCCCGCTCTGCTGCGCCGCCGCGCCGAGCGTGCTCGCCGCGGCGTCGGCGCGAAGCGGCGCCATCAGCGCCGCGATCACGGCGAGCACGCCGAGAGTGCCGACGATCAGGGGCCAGTGCGAGCCGCCGAAGGACCGCTGGGTTCCAGGTGGGGACATGGCGTTCTCGCCCATGCCTGAGCCTCCATAAGCAAGTCATGGAAAGGGGAAACGTGGGCACCGCCCACGGGATCGACGCCGCGCCCCACCACCGGGGGACGCCCCACCACCAGGGCGTCGCAGACCTCGGGGACTCAGTGTGGAAACTTCACCGAAACCTGTCAAGAGCATTCTGAAAGTTTCGACCATCCTGCCGCCCACGGTTCCTGCGGCACCGCGTCAAGCAGCGACATGAGTTCGCCGAAATTTTCGGCCGTACCGTCGCTGAAAGTTTCATTCCGGCGCCCTCACCGAAGAGACGCCTCCCATCCCGCATAACACCAGATGGGCCGGGGCGCGGCCGCCGACGCATGCCGGCGCGGCGCCCGTCAATCCCTTGACTGCACCTGCGCACCTCGTATTTGCTCCGCCCCACCACCACTTTCACTGGCCCGACGAAGAAAGGAACGCGACCGGCGAAGGAAAGTTAACGCTAACAACCGAGCGGCCACCGTGACGGCGTGCCAACAAAACACGCGTGAGCTTCATCCAACAGAGCATGCAGCGATTCAAACGTGCCGGATCGGCGATGACGGCGAGCGCACTGCTGACCTTGGCCGTGTGCGGCCTCCCGGCATCCGGTGAGGCCACCGCGGTCAGTGCGCAGGGCCCGGCGACCACGCACATCGGCCTCGCGGCGGCCTCCGCCCGCGGAGAAGGGTCGGCGCCCGGGCGCTGCCGTACCGAAGCCCTCTCGGCGCACCTCGGGCGGCAGGATCCGGGGGCGGGAAACGTGTACGCGCCGCTGGTGCTGACCAACACCTCCGCCCAGACCTGCTGGGTGTACGGCTTCGTCGGGCTGGTCATGTTCGACGGCAACGGCGACGCCATGCGTACGCGGGTGCGCAGAGAGAACGTCCGGCCCCAACGGGTGGTGCTGAAGCCGAAGGCCTCCGCCCACGCCCGGCTGCACTGGGTGATGGTGCAGACCGGAGCCGAGAAGCGATGCCCGACCTCGGCCCGCCTGATGATCATCCCTCCGGACGAGGTGGCCCACCTGGAGATCCCGTTCACGGCGATGGCGTGCGACTCCGGGCGGATCGACGTCCGGCCGCTCGCCCCGGGCGCGCGCGCCTGACAGCCTGTTCCCGCCCGCACGACGAGGGCAGAGGTCCAGGGTGCGAGCTCCACCGTCGCCCCGCGTCCATCGGCCGGTGATGTACCACCATTGGTCGGAGATCACCTTCATCCACTGGCGCTATCCGCCCGCGTGCGTGCAGGCTCTGGTGCCGGGCGGCCTCACGGTGGAGACCTTCGACGGGGCGGCGTGGGTCGGGATCACGCCCTTTCTCATGCGACGCGTCCGGTTTCCCGGCCTGCCCGCCCTCCCGTGGCTGTCCACCTTCCCCGAGACGAACCTGCGCACGTACGTCCGCGACCCTCGTGGCCGTACCGGGATCTGGTTCCTGTCCTTGGACGCCGGACGCCTGCTCGCGGCCCTCGGTGGCCGCGGCGGCTACGGGCTGCCCTACTTCTGGTCGGACATGTCGGTGGACACCAGGGACGGCCGCACCCGCTACCACTGCCGCCGGCGCCGGCCCGGCCCGGCCGGCGCGCGGTGCGACGCGGAGGCGGAGCGAGGCGCGCCCCTGGCGGAACGCGAACGCGACGAACTCGCGCACTTCCTGACCGCCCGCTACCGCCTGTTCACCGTCGTGGTGGGTCGGCCGGCCACCGCGCAGGTGGAGCATCCGCCGTGGCCGCTGCACCACTCTCACCTCATCGGCCTGGACCAGGACCTGATCCAGGCCGCGGGGCTACCCACCCGCGAGGAGCCTCCGGTCCTGCATGCCTCCCCTGGAGTGCCGGTACGGGTGGGGATGTGGACCTGGTGACCACGGTTTACGCCGCTTCCGCGGCCTCTCCGATTTGCTGCAGGCTGGCGTGGCGGTGCTGGCCGGCCAGCAGATGGCCGATGGCGACGATGCCCACGACGGGCCACTCCACGATCTCCAATATCCCCAGAGAGACCAGGACCGCGTAGAAGACGAGGTGCTGGGGGCCTGGCAGGGGCACCGTACCGACCACGGGCAAGGCGATCCGCCTGCCGTGCCCGTTCTTGGTGGGCTCGCTCTTGGTGGGCTCGACGACCATGATGCCCCCTCCTTCGGTCGACGACTCACCTTTCGCCTGCCCTCCGTCGGACCCGGTAACCCGCTCAGCCGGGCAGGGTCTCCCCGCCGATGGGGGCCAGGACCTCGCCCGTGTAGTACGACGAGAGGCGCCCGGCCGCGAAGAACACGTACGACGGGGCGATCTCGTCGGGGTCGTCGGCCCGCCGCATCGGGACCTGCCGGCCGAACTGCTCCACCTTCTCCTCCGGCATGGCCGCCGGGATGAGAGGAGTCCAGACGGGGCCCGGAGCCACCGCGTTGACCCTGATGCCGCGCTCCACGAGGCTCTGCGCCATCGAATAGGTGAAAGCGTTGATCGCACCCTTGGTGGTGGCGTAGTCGATGAGCGCCTTGTTGCCGCGCAGCCCGTTCACCGATGACGTGTTGATGATCGCCGAGCCCTCGCGCAGGTGCGGCAGCGCCGCTTTGGTGATGCGGAAGTAGCTGTGGATGTTGACGTCGAAGGTGTGCTGCCACTGCTCCTCGGACAGCACTTCCAGCGATTCGACGGGCTGCTGGTAGGCGACGTTGTTCACCACGATGTCCAGGCCGCCGAGGTCCGAGACCGCCCGTTCGACGACGGAGGCGCAGTGGTCGCGGTCGGCGAGGTCGCCCGGGATCAGCACACATCGCCGGTCCTCCGCCTCGACCAGCTTCAGCGTGTGCGCGGCGTCCTCGTGCTCGCTCAGGTACGCGATCGCGACGTCGGCGCCCTCCTTGGCGAAGGCCACGGCCACGGCCCGGCCGATCCCGGAGTCGCCTCCGGTGATCAGGGCGCGCTTGCCTGCCAGCAGTCCGCTGCCGGTGTAGTGACGCATCTCGTCACGCGGCTCGGGCTCCATGCGTCCGGTGTGTCCCGGGTATGGCTGTTTCTGTGCGGGTGGCGTACTGTCCGGTCGTTCTGGCATGGCTCGCGCATGCCCGGACTCGCCCGGGATTAACGTCCGTGAGCCCGGCGCCGGGTGGTGCTAATGGCCGGACGAGGCAAGGGGGAAGGTGGTGCGCCCGTCCCCGGTGCGCGGCTCCGCCTGCCAGAAGAGGCGGTGGATCTCCGCGGCGTTGGTCAGCGGGTGATGCTGGAACGTTCCGGCCTGGCGGACGTGCTTCCCGCGGGCCGAGATGGCCAGACTGATGGACAGGGGTGCGACGAGGGCGCTGCCGTATCGCAGCCACTCCTCAGCCTTGTCGGTACGTCCGGCGGCGCGGTAGTCGCGGGCCACTCGCCGGCAGATGTCCGCCGGGATGGTGCCGAAGAAGTAGTCACCGTGACAGGGAACCGGCCCGATGGCGATCTCGGGCAGAACCTGCCGGACCCGCTGCAGGAGCTGATTGCCCTCATGGAGGGCGCTCCGGTTCACCAGCAGGATGCCCAGCTGCAGGTTGGCCCGGGCGTATCGGTCGGCGCAGGGACCCGCGACACAGAGCGCGTCCGCGGCCTCCCACAGCGCGGCACCGCGAGGGCCGAACCAGTCGCGCATGCGCTCGTGGGTGAGGCTCTTCTTCTCGCCGATGGCGGTCAGCGCCGCGTAGGTGGCCTCTTGCTCCACCGGCTGCGGCAGTTCCAGCAGCGGCTGCGGGCGCGCGGGGAGGGTCTCGGTCGGCTCGCGGGGCCGGCTCTCCGCAGCCGGCCAGTTGTCCGGGACGAGGTCGGGCGTGCGGCCGTCCCATTGCTTCATGACCTGGTCGACGAACAGGTCGGCCAGTGAGTCCGGCGAGGAGCCGGGCGCCGGCACGGTCAGGCTCTCCAGCGGGGACACCGGGACCGACACCATCACCGCGCCGCCGTCGGCGCTGTCGCCGTCACGGGTCTTCGGCGGGGGCTGCGCAGGCGGGACGGCGGCGGGACGGCTGGGGCTGGAAGGACCGCCCGGGCCGGGGTGGGAAGGGCCGGGAACGGGTTCGGGCTGATCGCGGGCCGCCGGTGTCTCCGGCGCCTCCAGCAGGGCCGAATAGTGCTGGTGCCACGCCATTTTGCTGCCGAGCACGATCTCGGGGTCCAGGCCGGTGTTCTCCACGTACCCCCGGCACGCGGTGAAGAACTCCGCCGCCCACCTCCAGCGGGGCGGGTTCTTGCGCGCGCCGGTCAGGACGTTTTGCACGGCGGTTTTGCTCAGCCGCCGCCCTGACAGTCTGACAATCTCACCATATGACGGATTTCCGGCCTTTTGTCGAAGTGCGACCAGCGCCGCCACGCAACGGGCGGCCGGCGTCGCGGCCGGAGGGATTTCACGCATGGGCGATCTGCACCGCCAATCCTGATCGCCATTGAAGGAGGAAGTGCGGCTCCGATTCTTCCGTATCGGCGCAGAGCCGAATGCCCTACGCGTTTCCCCCGTCAAGCACCGGATCATCTCGGAACGGTCTTAACCTGGGCGTTTATCGTGGCGTCGACCTCGCGACAGAGGCGTTCCAGAACGATCCGGAACGATGTGGAACGGCGTGCGAGCCCCAAGAGAGGCTGTGGCCCGAAACGATCCGGAACGATCCCTTTTCCGGTCGCCTGTGCCTCATGTGATAGGAAAGGGCTTTCCGATGTCAGCTCGTTCCGAATCGGTCTGTTCCGGTCTTCCTGATCGTCACGACGGTGACGGGCGTCGAGCATGGGATGGTGAACATCACCCGTCTCGCCTTACGGCGGTCGCGCGGCCTGTGACGCACCGGCGTCACCGGTCTCGCACGCAGCCCTGACCTGGCCCGAACCGGCCGAAGGTCACGGCAACTGCGACTTGACCGCACCGGGGGCGAGAGATCCCCGCGAATCCTTCGCATGAAGCCGGTTTCCGCAGGTGGGCCTATCGATGCCGAGCAATGGGGAAACTCGGGCATCTGGTAGCTCAACGGTCACTCAAGGTGAGACGCTTCGGACTGTGGCGATTTGGTTGCGAATGTTGGGACTGCGGAGTTAGGTGTGACTCGACAGACTCCGGAACGGCGACCCGGACCTGGAAAGGGGTGGCAACCGGCCACCACTTCTGCGCGACGGTCGGGGTAACCGAAAGGAGACATGTCACGGCTCGCTGCTGGATACCGTCCCATGCGTCATAAATGAGGCGGAATGTCCGAAGCGGGCCTTTTCTCGTTATCAGGCGAAATCGTCTGACGAAAAGGTTGAAAGGAGAACGATGCCTGAAACGCCCCCCGCATCTGGCTCGGGCCGCGAGCCCGAGCCGGCGAGCCCCGAGACGCCACCACCCTCCACCTGGATCGGGGAGGTGGCGCGGATGGTCCGGGATGTAGTTGACAGTACCCCCCGGACCATCCGCCTGTGCATCGTCATCGCGGTTGCCGCCGCGGCGTGGTTCCTGATCAAGTAACCACTTGATGCACCGGTGATGCAGGCCCCAGGCTAAGTCGCCACCCGAGACCAGATGCCCGGTTTAGCAAGATCGCGGGCTTCTTGTCCACAAAAGTGGCGACTTGTCCTGGGGCCTTTGCGTGCCGTTCACCCATGGCGTACGAGAGAAAGATCCTTGCCCCCGCCGCCAACGGACAAACATTCCGCCGTGATCGCACAGCGTACGATGCGCCGTCGCCGGTCCCCAACCCTCCCCGGCAATTTGCTGAAATTCGCAAATGCACATGCATCTGAGATGTGCAGGACGGTGATCAGCGTCCGAGAGCTTCGGCGCACACCGATGCGAACGGGGAGCGATCAGCCAGGAAGCCGACATCCCACTCTTTGCCCGGTCCGCTCGCCAGGGTGCGCCCGTCGGGGCTGAAGGCCAACTGGTGAACCGGCCCCTGGTGACCGCTGAGCGGGGAGCGGCCCCAGGGCGTGCCCGCCGTTCGCGGCCGGCAGGGACCGGACCCCCGGTCCGGCCGGCAATCAGGGTGGTTCGGCGGCGAGTTCAGCTGCCCGGGAGTTCCGGAGGCTTGCGGCCGTCCCGCAACGCCGACTCGATCTGCCTGGCCAGGGCGAGCGTCTGTGCCGGGCTCAGCGCCCTCAGGCCGGTGGCGGTCACCTGCACCTCGGGCCCGTCCTTGCGCTGCTTCACGGTGATCTTCACGTCGGTCCTGCGGTACCGCAGCCAGGCGATCACCATGCTCGCCACGGCCGCCACCACCTCCGGCGCGTCGGCCAGCACCTGTACCGCCTCGGCCACCGGCCCCAGCGCCCCATCGGGAGGCGGCTTCTCGACCAGCCGGAGCGCGGCGCGCAGCTCGGGCTCCCGGCGCAACCAGGCGTACAGGTCCCGCACCTCGTCCTGCGAGTCCGGCGAGCCGGTTGAGTCGGTTGAGTCCGCCACCAGCAGCGCGCCCCAGTCACCGCTGTCAGCTCGTTGCGCCATCATGGCCCCTTCCAGGCTCGCGTGCGCGGCCCCCGCACCACGACCGGTATCCGGATATCGCCCCGCCCGGCCGCATCGCTACGGGCGGACGGCGGCGCATGACGGTCCAGCACGCGGCCTCACTTGCGACCCCGCACACTGTGCACCGTTATAACCTTGCGCGTCAAGCCTCCGCTCTCGGAGAGAAATTGGCTGTTGACCGCCAAGTTCACAGTGACGTATAGGTTATAACCACCCCCCGACAAGGCAGGACTGCGATGAATGAATCCGTGCCTGAGCTCCGCCCGGCCATGACGCCTTCCCGGCGTGCGTTCGGCATACTCGCCATCGGCGGCCTGGCCGCCACCCTGATCCCACCCGCTCCCGCCGCGGCTCAGGTCGCGCTGGACGTGCCCTGGGGCGGTCCGCTCGCTCCCGACCTGCCGCTGGCCAAGGCCTATGACACCGCGGCCAGGGCCCTGGCGGAGGTGGACGACAATCCGGTCATCCGCTGGCAGTACCGGGTGTGGTGCCAGACCGGCTACCGCAGCCCGAGGGACGCGGGCACCGGCCAGCCCGTCGACCGGCCCGTCGATCCGGCCAAGGACCTCGTCTCCCCGACGGGCTTCCTGTACTCGGAGTACTCCAAGCCGATGCCCGCCGGCGGCGTGCAGTTCATGGACAACGCCTGGTACTTCGGCACCGACCACACCGGCCTGGTGATCGTCCGCACCCCGGACGGGCTGATCATGCTCGACGCCCTCACCACTCCGCAGGACATGCAGAGCCAGTTCCTCGACCAGGCCGCCGCCGCCGGCCTCGACCCCAGCGACATCCGCTACGTCTTCCTCGGCCACCGCCACGGCGACCACATCGGCGGCGCGAACCTGCTCCGCGACAACCACGCGCGCCGGGCCAAGTTCGTCATGGGGCGGCCGGATGCCGACGCCGTCGCGAAGGACCTGGCCGAGCTGCGGGCACACCGCCACGAGTACACCGAGGAGGAGTACCGGGCCCGCCTGGCGCGCCTCCCCAGCCGGATCGACATCACGGTCGAGGCCACTCCCGGTCACACCGTCGGGATGAGACGCATCCGGATCGGCCGGCGCACGGAGGCCGTCGCCATCCTCGCCCCCGGCCACACCGAAGGGCAGATGCACGTCATCGTCCCCGTCGTCCACCAGGGCGAGACCCACAAGCTCCTGGTCTGGAGCGGCAACGACAACGCCGACGTCGCCGCCCAGTACGCCGTCTCCGCCGACTACGTCCAGGGCCTGGCCGGCCTGGAGGGCGCGGACACCTTCATCAACACCCACGCCTACCAGGGCGGCATCTTCGGCCACCTACGCGCCCTCAAGGCGAACCCCGCGGCGCCCAACCCGATGATCATGGGTAAGTCCGGGGTCCAGCGGCACGTCGAGATCTTCGGCCACGCTCACCGCGCGCTCGCGCAGCGGTTGATCGACGGCACGTGGAAGCGGATGTAGCCGAGTGTCGGCTCGGCCACCCGCCCGCGAGCGAGGTGGCCGAGCCTGCGTGTCAGAGTCGGCCACCCGCCCGCGGAGCGAGTGGCCGAGCCGCCGTGTCAGGGTCGGCCACCGGCCCGCGGAGCGCCGGCGTGTCAGGCTTCCGCGCGCCGGTCGATGCCGAGCGTGGCGATGAGATCTTCGTGGAGCTCGAACCAGACCCGATGGCAGGAGTCGACATCGGTGCGGTCGACCCAGGCGCCCTCCCCGGCTCGGGCGCGCGCCAGGGCCGCGGTGAACCGGGTGTCGTATCCGCGGAACCGGGTCAGGACGCTCCCGAGCCGGTCCGTGAGCGGCGTGAGTGCGCGGTCGATGCCGCCGAGCTCGTAGAGGATCCGGGCGTCCCAGGCGAAATCGGAGTGGTCGTTGGGGGCGAGCCGGTCGCCGTCGGTGGGCCGGAGCTGCCAGTCGGTGCAGGCCCGCAGCAGGAGGGCGTTCAGCGGGAGGAACTCGCGGTAGACGTCATGGACCTCGTCGGCGCCGCCGACGCCGGCGAGCTCGGCCGCGAGCTGGCGCTCGTTCTCGGCCCGGCCCGCTTCCGTCAATGACCAGCCCCCGGAGCCGGCGAACGCGGTGTGCTGAACCCAGCCACGCGCCTCGGCGTCGTACAGCATCTCTTTTGTCTCGGCCGCGTCGAGCCCGTACCGGCGAGCGATCACCGGGGTGTCCGCGTACCCGGTGATGCGCACGGAGTGCAGGGCCAGGAGGCCGAGCGAGGAGTCCCGCGTCACGAGCCGTCCTCCTGCCGGGCCGTCAGGCGGTTGTAGTGCTGCTGGCACGCCTGCGGCGAGTTGAACCCCATCGCGTGCGCCATCTGCGCCCAGGTCAGCCCCGCGCTCCGGGCCATGAACAGCAGGCCGGACTCGAGTCCTTCGACCTCGGCGCGCGCGGCGGGCAGGAGGGCGAGCGCGCTCAGCACGTCCTCCGGGCCCAGGTCGGCGTGCCGCCAGACGGCGAACTGCACGAGGTCGACCGCCGACGGCGGGGCGGGCGGGGGCCGCCACGGGCGGGCGTCGAGCGCGTCCGCGCCCAAGCTCAGAAGACGCTCACTCGCGTCCTGCTCACGTCGGGCCTGGACGTGGTCGGCGTCCCCGGTGTGAACGATGTCGTCCTTGCGTGCCATGCGACTGATGATGCAGAATCAACGAAACGTTGTCAATAACTTGTTGAAGGGTGGGACGGGTGATCGTACCCTTGGTGGAGGCTGTCTCCGGCACGTGCGGGGGCAAGGCCGGCGCGCTCGGCGCGTTGCTCCGCGCGGGTCTGCCGGTTCCTGACGGCTTCGTCGTCTCGTACGACGCTTACCTCGCCGCCGTCCGCGACCTGGACCTCGGCGGGCCGGGCGATCCTGACGCGATGCGGCCGGCGATCGAGGCCCGCCCGGTCCACGCCTCCGTGATCGACGCGCTGGGACGCGCGCTCGACGAGCTCGGCGATCCGCCCGTGGCGGTGAGATCATCGGCGGCGAACGAGGACACCGGCCAGGCCTCGGCGGCCGGCCAGCACGAGAGCTTCCTCGCCGTGCGCGGGGCCGGCGAGGTCGCCGACGCCGTACGTGCCTGCTGGGCCTCGCTCTTCTCGCCACGAGCCATCGACTACCGGCGCGACGACCGGCGCGACGACCGCCGCGACGACCGGCCGTCGGACGATCTGGCGATGGCCGTCATCGTCCAGCGCCATCTGGATGCCGAGGTGTCCGGGGTCATGTTCACCCCCGCGGACCCGCACGGCGCGACCGAGATCGAGGCGTCCTGGGGCCTCGGCCCCAGCGTCGTCGGGGGCACGGTCACCCCCGACGCCTACCGCGTCGCCGAGGACGGGTCGGTCACCCGTACCATCGCCGACAAACGGACCCGCCTTGACCGGCGCGGCCGGCAGCTCGTCGTCAGCGACGTGCCCGCCCCCGCCCGGGACCGGCCGGTGATCGACGACGCGACCGCCACGCGGCTCGCCCGGCTGGGCAAAGAGATCGCCGCCCTACGCGGTGGACCGCAGGACATCGAGTGGGCGATCGCCGACGGCCGCACGTGGGTCCTGCAGGCACGGCCGGTCACCGCCGCTCCCCCACCGCCTTCCGGCACCTCGGACCCCCCGGCCGGCGCCCTCACCGGAACACCGGGCAGCCGCGGGACCGTGACCGGCACCGCGAGGATCGTCCGGGGTCCCGGCGACTTCGCGCGCGTCCACCCGGGCGACATCCTCGTCTGCCCCTTCACCGACCCGGCGTGGACGCCGCTGCTGCGCATCGCCGCCGGCGTCGTCACCGAGACCGGGGGCGTGCTCTCGCACGCCGCGATCGTCGCCCGCGAGCTCGGCATCCCCGCCGTCCTCGGCGTCCCGACCGCGACGGGCAGGCTCCACGACGGCACCGTCATCACCATCGACGGCAGCACCGGCGCCGTCACGGCGACGGAAGCGTGACCGTTCACCTCATCGAAGGGAGACGGGGAAACGGGCCCGTACGGGCACCGCGCCCTCACCGCTCATGGCAACGCGACACCTCTACCTGGCACGCCACGGCGCGGCCGACGCGTTCGGGAAGCTCACCGACGTCGGGCACCGACAGGCGAGCCTGCTGGGCGAACGGCTCGCCGGCATCCCGGTCGACGCCGTGTGGCACTCCCCGCTGCCGCGCGCCACGGCGAGCGCGCACGAACTCGCCCGGCATCTGCCGGACGTCCCCGTGACCGAGGCCGCCGAGCTCATCGACCACGTGCCCTACGTTCCCAGCGCGGCCGAAACACCCCGGTCCTGGGCGGGCTTCTTCGACGGCTACGACGAGGCCGAGGCGGCCTCCGGCCACAGGCTCGCCGAGGCCCTGGTCGCCCGGTTCGCGAAGGTCCCCGACCACGGGCCCGGGCCCGACACCCACGAGGTCCTGGTGACGCACGCCTACCCGATCGCGTGGCTGGTCCGGCACGCGCTGGACGCGCCGCCGTCCCGGTGGCTCGGGCTGAACAGTGCCAACACCGCGCTGACGGTCATCGAGTACCGCGACGGCCTGCCGCCCACGATCGTGATGTTCAACGACATGAGCCACCTCCCGCCCGGCCTGCGCTGGACCGGGTTCCCCGACAGCGTGCGACCGTAACGGTCACGCCGCGAGGTCTGGCGACGGGAGGCGCGGGGCCCCGGGCTCACGTCGCGGGCAGGTTGACGGTCATCCACATGGGCCGGTGATCGGAGGACGCGACCGGAGATCCCGGCACGCCGCAGGTGTGCGCGATGCCCGGCTGGGTGAACAGGTAGTCCAGCTTCACGGTCGCGTCGTTGTCGTGCGGGGTGGTCGTGTAGTACGTCCCGGGACCGGTACGCGGGGAGGACTGGTCGGCCTGCGCGCACTCGACGAACGCGTTGTAGAAGGGCGTGAGACCGCCGGAGGCGGCACTTCCGGGCGGTGTCCTGTTGAGGTCCCCGCCGAAGATCACCCGGAATCGGGACGGCCAGACGAACTCCTGGTAGGCCGCGACCTGCTGGGCGCGGAAGCTGCCGGTGGGGTCCTCGCCGCCGTTGCTGAAGTGCGCGTTGCAGAGCTTCACCTGCCAGGACTCGACGGTGGCGCACACGGCCACCCGCCATTCGGTGCCCTCGACGGAGGGCAGGTAGGTGATTCCGTACCAGGTGTTCTCCTCGGGCACGGCGATCGCGATGCCGTAGTCGCCGCGGCCGCGGACGCACTGCTTGTCGGGCGCGGCCGCCGGGTCGGCGCCCCGCTTGATCTTGATGGGCGCGAAGCGTACGTCCCATCCGCTGCCGTAGTGCTCCTCGAGCTCGCGTTCGAGCGGCTTGGCGAAGGAGCTGCAGAACTCCTGGATGATGGCCGCGTCCATGGGGGCGCCGTGACCGAGCATGTGCCATCTGACGGCCGCGATCAGCCCGTCCGGGTCCTCGTAGTACTGGCAGTCGCCGTTGTTGCCGCACACGTTCCACGTCATGATCTTGATGGTCCGCGCCGGGACGGCGGCCTGCGCGGGCACGCCGCCTGCCGCCATGAGTCCGGCCGTGAGCGCCAGTGCCGCCATGACGGCGCCGAACACGCGTGAACGCGTCATCGAGAGTCCTTCCGCTGTTGCGTGATCCGTGATGACGGTACAGATGCGTCAACGAGCCGGCCGGTTCTTGATCTCGCTCTCGGCGAACGCGCCGGTGGCCGCCGGGCTTGACTCTGACATCGTGTCAGGCGGAACGGTATGGCCATGTCTGTCACCTATATCGGCTCCGGGCCGTACTGCTACTCCAACTCCCTCGCGATGCTCCTCGGTGACGAGGCGCCGCCTCCGGCCGTGATCGAGGTCCTGACGGGCTCCCCCTACGGAATGGAGCTGATCGGCGGGCGCCTTCCGCTGTTCGACCCGTTCGGCTGGGATCCCGAGATCGGGCTCGACGACGCGATCGGCCTGCTCGGCTGGGAGTGCGAGCGCGTGGACGGGGGAACGGCCGCGGCGGCGCTCGACCGGCTGCGCCGGGCCTGCCAGGACGGCCCGGTGCTGGCCGGGCCGCTCGAGCTCGGTCTGCTGTCGTTCCAGCCGGGGTCGGGCAAGGCGATCGGCGCCGACCACTACGTGGTGGTGCTGGAGGTGGACGGCGACACCGTGCTCATGCACGACCCGGAGGGCTACCCGTACGCCACGCTGCACGCCGACGCCTTCGCCGAGGCGTGGCGCGGGGAGCTGATCACCTACCTGAATCGGCCGTTCCGGATGCGGTACGGGTTCACCCGGCGGGAGGTGGTCACCCCGGAGGAGGCGCTGCGCCGCTCGCTGCCCGCCGGGGCGGCCTGGCTGGCCGGGCGGACGGACGTGGAGGTCCCGCCCGGCACGCTGGGGCAGGCGGAAGCCGCCGAGCGCACCGCCCGGCTGGTCGAGGAAGGGCTGGATCCCGAGATCAGGCAGTTGTGGCAGGCGTTCGCGGTACGGGTGGGCGCCCGGCGCCTCAACGACCTCGCCGCCTGCCTGTCATCCCTCGGCCTCGACGCGGCCGCGGCCGTCGCCGGGGAGCAGGCCCGCATCGTCGGAGGGCTGCAGGGTCCGGTCGTGTCGGGCGACGACGTGGCGCTCGCGGCCGGCCTGCGCCGCTTGGCTCCGACGTACGAGCGGCTGCGCGCCGCCCTGATCGCCGGCGAGGGGGCGTCCCCGGGAACGCCCTCCTGAACTACTGCTGCGGTCCCGTCATCCACGACCGGAGCTTGTCGGGGTTGCGTACCGCCCAGATCCGCTTGATCCGGTCGTCCGCGATGTCGAACGCCATCACCGCCATGATGGCGCCGTCCTGCAGGGCGATCAGGCCGGGCCGGCCGTTGACCGTGCGCTCCAGGATCGTCAGGTTGCGGAGCCTGCCGGTGAAATGGACCAGCGGGCGTACGATCTGCTCCGCGCCTTGGACCGGGTGCAGCACGGCGCTGACGATGCCGCCGCCGTCGGCGATGGCCGTGGCGTCGGGGTCGAGGAGGTCGATGAGCGCTTTGATGTCCTTGGCCTCCCACGCCTGCTTGAAGTTCCTGACGATGCCGGCCTGCCGGGATGCCGGCGTCGCGGGAGCCTGCGAGGCGCCGATGCGGCGGCGGGCCGAGGAGGCGAGCTGGCGGCAGGCCGCCGGGGTGCGGCCGACGATCTCGGCCACTTCGGCGAAGGAGTAGCGGAAGACGTCGTGCAGGATGAACGCGACGCGCTCGGCCGGGGTCATCGACTCCAGCACGACCAGGAAGGCCATGTTGACCGACTCGTCGAGGGTGACGCGGTCGGCCGGGTCGACGGTGATGCCGTCCGATCGCCCGGTGATCCACTCCGTGGGTTCGGGTAGCGGCTCGGGGATCCATTCGCCCACGTAGGTCTCGCGCCGGGCCCGTGCCGAGGAGAGCACGTTGAGGCAGACGCGGCCGGCGACCTTGGTCAACCAGGCGCCGGGAACCGCGATGGCGTCCTGCTCCTGGCGGGACATGGCGTACCAGCGGGCGTAGGTCTCCTGGACGACGTCCTCGGCATCGGCCAGGGAGCCGAGCAGCCGGTACGCCAGATTGATCAGCTGGCGCCGCTCGCTCATGATCGCGCTCAGGCCCGGGTCGAGCCGGCCGCCTCCTGGCTCGGACTGGATGGTCATGGTGTCGCCGGCTCCCTCGGTCGCGTTCCGCTCTCACCAGTCCGACAAGACAGCGCGGTGAACTGTGAGGTTGGCGCGTCGCCTCACATTCCGAGGGGTTGTGTTGTCGGTTCGGTGAGATCGAGAAGGGAAACCTCGCCATGTCCGAACACCCCACCCTCACCAAGGTCATCGTCATCGGCGGCGGTTACGCCGGAACGCTGGCGGCCAACCATCTGCGGAAGCGCGCCGACGTCGGGATCACCGTGCTCAATCCCCGCCCGGAGTTCGTCGAACGGGTCCGGCTGCACCAGTTCGTGGCCGGCACCAGGGAGGCCACGGTGGACTACGGCACGCTGCTCGGCGACGGCATCCGGTTGGTCGTCGACAGCGCCACGCGCATCGACACCACCACCCGTACAGTGCGGCTGGAGTCGGGCGGCGCGCTGGACTACGACTACGTCATCTACGCCGTCGGCAGCACCGGGGCGATACCGTCCTCGGTGCCCGGGGCGGCCGAGTTCGCGTTCGACATCGCCGAGTACGAGCCCGCGCAGCGGCTGCGTGCCAGGCTGGAGGAGTTGCCCCTCGATGCTCCGATCACCGTGGTCGGCGGCGGGTTGACCGGCATCGAGACGGCCGCCGAGCTGGCCGAACAAGGACGCGCGGTCACGCTGGTGTGCGGCCGGGCCCTGGCGCCGTCCTTCGGCGCGCCCGCGCGCCGGGCCGTGGCCACGTGGCTGTCCCGGCACCGCGTCGCGGTGCTCGAGGACGGCATGGTGCGCGAGGTCCGCCGGGACGCGGTCGTCTTCACCGACGGTGGGGTACGCGCGAGCGCGCTGACCATCTGGGCGGGCGGTTTCGGCGTGCCGCGGTTGGCGGCCGCGAGCGGGCTGAGCACCGACGCGCTCGGCCGGCTGTTCACCGACGAGACGCTGACCAGCGTCGACGACGACCGCATCGTGGCGACCGGCGACGCCGCCGCGCCTTCCGGCCGGCCGCTGCGGATGAGCTGCTACGCCGCCGGCCCGCTCGGGGCGCAGGCCGCCGACACCGTGCTGAGCCGCATCGCCGAGACCGAACCGGCGGTGATCAGCCTGGCCTTCTCGGGCGCGTGTGTCAGCCTCGGCCGGCACACCGGCATCCGGCAGCTCGCCCGCAAGGACGACACCGCGGTGAACCTCTACGTCGGCGGCCGCATGGGCGCGACGATCAAGGAGGTGACCTGCAACTTCGCGGTGAAGAGGATCCGCCGCGAGGCCCGCAGGCCAGGTTCCCTCTTCTGGGTGAAGGGCGGCCCGCGGCCCGAGCAGCCTTACGGGGCCGAGCTGCCCAACAGGTGATCCGCCCGTTCCGTGCGCAGGTGAAGCGCGGTTCGGCCCTTGCGCTGCGTCGAGACGAGACCCGCCCCTCGCAGCGCGCCCAGGTGTTGCGAGACGGCGCTGGGGGTGATGCCCAGGCGGGCGGCCAGGGCCGCGGTCGTCCGGGGTTCGGCCAGGGCGGCGAGCAGCGCCGTCCTCGTGTGCCCCAGCACCGGGGCCAGGCCCGCCAGCGCCGGCGGGGGCGGCTCCCAGAGCAGGCCGACGCCCACCGCCGGATAGCGGATCGACGCGGCGGCGACGGGGGACTTGTCGACGCCCACGTTCGGCCAGTTGAAGACGCTGGGCAGCAGGACCAGGCCCTGCCCACCGGTGTCCACCGTGTAGACGGCATGCGAGGTGCGCCGGCCGTGCACCACCAGCTGGCCGCCGTCCCAGGCGATGTCCCGGTGCAGCTCGGCGAACAGCGCCTGTACCCCGCCGTCCACCAGGGTGAGCGCCCGCCTGGCGACGTCGGCTTCCAGCACCGCCTGCATCCGGCCCCACTGCGGAGCGATCACCAGCTCGTGGCACCGGTGGAGCGCCTGCGCCAGCCGCGGCAGCACCGTTGCCGGCTCGGGGGCCTCCTCGGCCGGCATGCCCATCACCGCTCCGTACTCGCGCCGGAAGAAGAGCTCTTCCGTGGCCCGCAGCAGCTCCAGCTCCATGGCCATCGACGGCAGCCGCTCCTGCGGCACCGGGAACAGGAACGACGGCATGGGTCCCGCGACGAGCGCCCGCAGCAGCGGCAGCTCGCGCTCATCCGCGATCAGCGGACGTGCCCTGCGCACCCAGGGCCGGTGCACCGCGTGCCCGCCCGTGCCCAGCAGGATCCGGAGTGCGAGCACCGTCTCCCCCAGCGGCGAGACGGCGAACCGCACCCTGGCCACCGACGCCGCGGTGAACCTGATCTCGACCGCCATCCGTCCCACCCATCATGTAGCTGTGGCTAAACGATAGCCACCGCCGCCGCCACCCCTCACGCTGCGGGGCATGGAGTCCTTCACCTCGTACGACGGCACCAAGCTGAGCTACCACGTGGCCGGGGACGGTGCGCCGGTGGTCTGCCTGCCCGGCGGGCCGACGGCCGCCACCTATCTCGGCGACCTCGGCGGCCTGTCCGCGCACCGGCAGTTGATCATGCTGGACCCGCGCGGCACCGGCCGGTCCGCGAAACCCCAGGACACCGCGTCCTACCGCTGTGACCGGCTCGTCGCCGACGTGGAGGCCCTGCGCGCCCACCTGGGCCTGGACCGGATGGACCTGCTCGCGCACTGCGCCGGTGCGAATCTGGCCGCGCAGTATGCGGCCCGCCACCCGCGGCGCGTCGGCAGGCTTGCGCTGATCACCCCGAGCGTCCGCGCCGTCGGCATCGCGATCTCAGGTGACCTCCGGCGCGAGACGGCTCGGCTGCGCCGCGACGAGCCGTGGTTCCCGGAGGCGTTCGCGGCCCTCGAAACGATCGTGGCGGGCCGGGCCACGAACGACGACTGGCAGGCCGTCGCGCCGTTCTCCTATGGCCGGTGGGACGAGGTGGCGCAGGCCCATCACGCGGCGGATGCGGAGCGGCAGGACCCGGAGGTCATGACGGCCTTCGGTGCCGAAGGCGCCTTCGACCAGGACGCCACCCGCGCCGCGCTCGCCCGGTTCGCATCGCCCGTACTGTTGCTCGCCGGAGAGGTCGATCTGGGAGCGCCTCCTCCGGCCATGGCCGAGTTCGCCGGGCTGTTCCCGAACGCCGAACTCGTCATTCAGCCCCGAGCCGGACACTTCCCGTGGCTCGACGACGCCCGGTTCAGGTCCGCCGTCGCGGCGTTCCTGGAGTAGCCGGCGGCGGGCCGCTGCTCTCCCGCACGATGAGCTCCGGCTCGTTCCAGGTCGGAAGGGACAGTGCGGCCTCCGGCTGCAGCCTGCGCAGCAGCAGGCCGAAGCACGCGCGGCCGAGACCCTCGAAGTCGAGCCGTACGGTGGTGAGCGAGGGGTGCAGGTAGGCCGACGCCGGCGTGTCGTCGAAGCCGACCACGCTGAGATCGCCGGGGATGTCCCGACCGGCCTCGCGCGCGGCCCGCATGACGCCCAGGGCCAGGTCGTCGTTGCCGCACAGGATGGCGGTCACCGAGCGGTCCGCCAGCAGGGAGCGCACCGCGAGGTATCCGGAGCGGGGAGTCCAGCCGCCGCGCAGAGGGTCGGGCAAGGGGCGGCCGGCGGCCCGCAGCGCGTCCTGCCAGCCACGGGTCCGCTGCGGAAGCGCGCTGGTGGAGGACGGGATGGCCACGTAGTGGACGGTTTCGTGCCCCAGGCTCAGCAGGTGGCGCGTCGCGTGCGCCGCCGCGGCCCGGTCGTCCAGCCAGACCTGCCATGGGTTGTCGCCCGAGCCGTTGTCGGGGCGTTCGACGGCGGCCGTCACCGGCACGTCCGGCGGCAGCTCGCGGAGCGCCCGCTCGCCGGGGTCGTCGTAGGCGATCACCATGACGGGCTCCTGGGGGCGGTTGAGGCGCAGGGCGACGTCCGTACTGTTCGCGCCCGGCTCCAGCACGCTGATGCCCACCGAGAAGCCGGCGGCCCTGGCCGCCTCCTCCATGCCGCGCAGCGTGGCCGCCGCGCCGAACAGGGCGGTGTCGGAGGTCAGCACGGTGACCGAGCTCGCCGGGCCACCGGCCAGCGTCCGGGCGAGCCGGTTGGGGCGGTAGCCGAGCTCGGCGATGACCTGCATCACCTTGGCCCGGGTCGACTCGCTCACGCGGGTCTTGCCGTTGATGACGCGGGAGACGGTCTGCTGGGAGACGCCGGCCACTCGGGCGACGTCCCAGATGCTCGCGGACCGGCCGGAAGGAGTGTCGTTCGGTGGCGTGTGACCGGTAACTCCCATGGTCCAGAGCCTACTTGACGGCTCCCTCGGCGAGGGAGCCGTCCGCTTGTGCCTCAGGGGTTGGCAGCGCTGTGCCGCACACCTGCCTCGGCCGGGACGACGGAGGTCGCCATCCCGTTCAAGGTGAGCTTGAGGATCGGTGCGATGGTTCCGCCGAATGCCGCTCGTGCCTGCGCGGCCCGCGCGGATCGGAGATCCACGCCCGGGGACGATCGGTAGTTGGCGAAGCTGACCACGTGGAGGTCCGGCAGCACCAGCCAGGCGTAGGCCTGGTCCGGTTCGGCGCTGGGATTCCGGAGTACGAGCCCGGACCCGTTGAGCGGCTCGTACGGCCCCGTCAGGCTGGGAGAGACGAAGCCGTAGAGCCCGGTGGGCGCGGAGTCGGCCGGGTGGAAACAGTGGCGCTGAGTGGAGAAGAAGAGGTAGTACCGGGACCGGTGGACGATGATGTGCGGCCGTTCCAGCTCATGGTTGATGCCCTCGGCCACGACGAGAGGCGGCAGCAGGGACCAGGTGCCGTCCCGCGTCTCGGCCAGGGCGATCGCACCGCTGAAAGGGTCGCCTTCCGCGACGGACGCGGCGACGAACAGGTAATCGCGCCCGTCGGCCGGGTCGCGGAACCAGCCGGGATCGCGAAACGCCCTGATACGTCCCGGCGCCCCGGTGATCTCCTCGGCCGGCAGGTACATGCGGCCGTCCGAGCGGAGGAGCTCACGGTGCTCGGCGCCCGGGTCCAGCAGGATCCGGCGGCCGCCGGCGACCAAGGCGGGGCGGGCCTCGACGACGCGCTGCCGGAACGTCGGGGGCGTTTCTCCGCGCCGTCCGGCGGCCGTGTAGAACACCGACACGGTGTCGTCGGGGCGGCGGACCGCCGATCCCGACCATTCCCGGCTGCCCGGCGAGGCGCCGTCGGCGAACGCGTGCCCCAGGTCCGTCCAGCTGTCGCCGTCCTTGGCGAGCAGGCGGATGCGGGCCTGGTCGTGGCGCTCCTCGGGGTGAGCGAGGATCGGCGCCGACAGCGCCATCCACAGCTCCTGGCCGCCGATCACGCAGGTCGAGCCGTCTTCCTCCTGAACGGGCCACAGGTCCCACAGGTCGTGGTCCGGCAGGATTCGGGGCAGGGCCGCGGGGTCGAAGACGGGTGCCGTGGTCGCGGCGGCTTCGACGAGCAGCTCCAGGTGCCGCCGCGTCCAGCGCGCGGGCCGGCCGGCGCTCATGCGGCTCCCGTCGGATCCGGCGCAGCGTTCAGTCGCCCTGGTGTGGGCATGCGGACAACCTTCCTTTTCATCCGCGCCTGCGCTCCTGCGGGTCGAGCAGGGCGGCGTGGGCCGGTTCGATCGCTCCGGTGATTCCCGAGTGGTCGCACGGCGCCCGCGAGGGTCTCCTGGGGTGTGGTCGTCGGCATCGTGCGGGTCGCGATGTCCCGTTCATCGGCGTCAGCCCTTCAGGGAGCCCTGGAGCAGGGCCTTGACGAAGTGCCGCTGGAAGATGAGGAAGATCACGAGCGTGGGGGTCAGGATCAGCAGCGACCCGGCGCACAGCAGCGGGATGTCGGTGCCCCACTGCCCCTGGAAGGCGCCCAGCGCGCCGGACATGGTGCGCTTGGTCGGGTCGTCGACCAGGACGATGGCCAGCAGGAACTGGTTCCAGGTCCACAGGAACAGCAGGATGCCCAGGGACGAGATCGCCGGCATGGCCAGAGGGACGTGGATGCGCCGGAACAACTGCCAGACGTTGGCCCCGTCCATCCGCGCGCTCTCCGACAGCTCTCCGGGCATGTTGACGAAGTGCGCGCGCATCCAGAAGACGGAGAACGGCATGAACAGGCCGATGAGCGGAAGGATGATCGCCCAGCGCGTGTTGAGCAGTCCCATGTCGCGGATCTGGTAGTACAGCGGCGTGATGATGCCCTCGAAGGGCAGGGTCAGGCCGAGCACGAACAGCAGGAAGATCACGCGACCGCCGATGACGCGCAGGTGGCCGATGGCGAAGCCGGCCATCGTCGCCAGGACGATGGAGATCGGGACCACGCCGAGCACGATGAGGACGCTCGACTTCAGCAGCTCGCCCATGTTCGCGGCCCGGAAGGCGGCGAGGAAGTTGCCCCACTGCGGGTCGGCCGGCCAGGCCAGCCCGGCCGGGTAGGTGCCTGACGGGTGCAGGGCGGTGACGAACAGACTGAGGAACGGCAGGATCGTGATCGCCATCATGGCGATGAGCAGCACCCTGCCGGTCCAGGACTCCCGCCACGAGGTGATCATCGGTTGCCCTCCTTGGTGAACCACTGGATGGGAAGGGCGCAGGCGATCACGAGGACCATGAGCACCAGGGCCAGGGCCGAGGCCATGCCGACCTCGCGTTCGGAGAAGGCCAGGTAGTAGATCTGCAGGCCGGGCACCATGGTCGTGTTGCCCGGGCCGCCCTGGGTGGAGATGTAGATGATGTCGAAGCTGGCCAGGGCCGCGATCACGGTCACGGTGACGCAGACCGCGATCTCCTGCCGCAGGCTGGGGACGGTGATCGAGACGAACTCCCGCCACGGGCCGGCGCCGTCCAGCCGGGCGGCCTCGTACAGCGCCGGGTCGATCTTGCTCATGCCGGCCAGTAGCAGCAGCGTGCACAGGCCGAGGAGCACCCATGCGCCGATCATCCCAACCGCCGGCAGCGCGGTGGAGAAATCGCCCAGCCAGGCCCGGGTGATCCCGCCGAGGCCGACGAGCGAGAGTAGCTGGTTGATCACGCCGGTGGAGGCCAGCAGCCAGCTCCAGGCGATGCCGGCGGCCACCAGCGGGATGACCTGCGGCAGGAAGAGAACGGTCCGCGCCACGAGGGCGAGCCGGCTTTGGGCGATGCGCCGGATCGTGGCGGCGATGGCCAGGCCCAGCAGGACCGGGATCGCGCTGAAGAAGACGATGAGCTTGACGGCGTTGATCAGCGAGTCGTACAGGTCCGGGTCGGTGAAGACCTTCCCGAAGTTGGCCAGACCCACCCAGGTGGACGGGCCGATGCCGTCCCACTCGTACAGCGAGTACTGGAACGTCAGGGCGATCGGACGCAGGACGAAGACCGCGTAGAAGGCGAACGCCGGCGCGACGAACAGCCAGCCGACCAGGCCGCGCGCGTCGCGCAGCCTGGCCGCGACCGGGCGGCGGTGCGAGGATCGGGCGCCGGCGGGGCGGGTGACCACCTGCTTCAGTTCCCTTCGAGCTGGCCGGCGTAGTCGGCCTGGACCGTCTTCAGCAGCTCCTGCGGCTTCTGCTGCCCGGCCACCAGCTTCTGCAGCTGGGGCGTCCAGCTCTTGGCGTAGATGGCGCCGGTGGCGTTGGCGATGAAGTCCATCGCGCCGTTGTCCTTGGAGATGTCCGCTCCGGCCGCCAGCGTGCCGGCGGTGACCTTGTCCGCGGCGACCTCGGGCATGTACGCGTCCGCGGGACCCATCGGGCGCGAGCCGCCGACCTCGACGCCGATCTCGCGGGCCCGCTTGTCGGTGGCCACCCAGTCGAGGAAGAAGGCGGCGCAGTCGGCGTTCTTGGCGTTCGCGGCGATGCCGAAGGTGAGGGGCGCCGACATGGCGGCCCGCTTGCCGCCCTGCTGCGCCGGCGGCATCAGGGAGAAGCCGACGTCGCCCGGCATCTGCTTGTCGAGGTTGCCGGACTCCCAGTCGCCGTTGAACATGAACAGCCCCTGGCCGTCGATGAAGCGGCTCATCATCGTCGCGTAGTCGACCGCGTTGACGTCCTTCTGGAAGTATCCCGCCTTGATCCACCGTTCCAGGTGCTGAACGGCCTGCAGGTTCGATGGGGTGTCGATCGTGGCGCCGGGCTTCTGGAAGATCCAGTCGTTGATCGGGGCGGCCGGGCCGTAGGAGGCCATGAGGTCCTGCAGCGGGAACGCCAGGCCGCCGGTGGCGCCGCCGTTGAACTGCACGATGGGCGTGATGCCCGCCTTCTTGGCCTTGTCCAGCAGCGCGTCGAGCTCGGCCAGCGTGGCGGGCGGCGCGGACATTCCGATCTTCGCGGCGAGCTTCTTGTTGTAGAAGATCCCGGTCATGCTGAAGTTGAGGCCCAGGGCGTACAGCGAGCCCTCGCCGCGCGGCCGTCCGCCCGGGCCGAGGCGCAGCTGCTCCAGCTGGGAGGCCGGCCACTTGTCCCAGCCGAACACCTTCGCGTAGCCGTCGAGGTTCTTCAGCAGGTTGTCCTTGACCAGCTCGGAGACCTGGGGCAGGCGCATCAGGTCGGGCGGGTTGTCCGCCAGCACGCGGGGGGCGTTCTGCGTGATCACCGCGAACTGGTCCTCGCGGATGTTCCACGTGACGTTCGGGTGCTGCTTGGTGAACTCGGTGGTCAGCGCCTTGGGCAGCGGGAAACCGGTCTCGAAGTAGCCGTTCATCGTGATCGGCGCCGTGCCGCAGGTGGGCGCCGCGGACGGGGCCGACGCGCTGGTGGCCGCGGGCTGCGGGCTGTTGCTGCCGGGAGCCGCGCAGGCGGCGGCCAGCGTCCCCATGGCGATCACCAGCGCGGCCCCGGAGCGACCTCGACGAGCCATGTGCATCTCCTCTGCTGCCTGGGACAATCGGCGCAGGCTGATGTCCCGAACTCCGTTGCTAAATCGGGTTAGCGCCCGTTAGTCTCACGGTGCGTGTCGTACGATGTCAACCCCCCGTAACCCACTCTTGACGATCGGAGGTTCTGGGTGAGCCCACGACGGGTCACCTTGGCGGATGTGGCCAAGGCTGCCGGTGTCTCCCGCACGACCGCATCGCTCGTCCTGTCCGGCCGCGGCCGCGAGCTGCGCATCTCTCAGGACGTCGAGCAGCGGGTGCTGAAGGCGGCCGACGAGTTGCAGTACCGGCCCAACATCGTCTCCGTCGGCCTGCGCACGGGCACCACCCGGACGATCGGCTTCATCTCCGACACCATCGCCACCTCGCGGCTGGCCGGTGACATGATCAAGGGAGCGCTCGAGGCCGCCCGCGACCGCGGATTCATGCTGTTCATCGGTGAGACCGAGGGCGACGCCGAGCTCGAAAGCCTCCTGCTGCAGGCCATGCATGACCGGCAGGTGGACGGGCTCGTCCTGGCCTCGATGTTCACCAGGACCATCAAGGTGCCCAAGACCATCACGGCCACGCCCGCCGTGCTGCTCAACGCGCTGCCCGAGCAGCCCACTCCCCTGCCCGCGGTCCTTCCCGACGAGGTCGAGGCCGGCCGCCGCGCCGCCCGCATCCTGCTCGAGGCCGGCCACCGCGACGGCATCTACCTGATCGGCGCCGGTCCGGGTCTGCGTGACGTGCCCGCCGAGAGCGTCGCGGCGGTGGAACGGCTCGTCGGCATCCGCGAGGCGCTCGGCGAGGTGGGGGTCGAGGTGGCGGGTGCCCGCACCTGCCCCGACTGGCAGCCCGAATACGGCCTCGCCGCGACCCGCGACCTCCTGCACACCGCCCAGCCGCGCGCGCTGGTCTGCTTCAACGACCGCATCGCCATGGGCGCCTACCAGGCACTCGACGATTTCGGGCTCAAGGTGCCCGCCGACGTCTCCGTCGTCTCCTTCGACGACCATCCCATCGCCTCGTGGATGCGCCCCAAGCTGACCACCGTGGCACTGCCCCATTACGAGCTGGGCCGCAAGGCCGTCGACGTGCTGTTCACCGAGATCGACCGCGACCGCACGGACGGCGACCGGGTGGGCGAAGTGCACCGGGTTCCGATGCCCGTACGCAGCCGCGAGTCCGTCGCGCCGTCACCCCTCGGCTGAAGGCCCTCCAGGGAGACGAGGCGGGCGTTGACACCCCGGCGTGATCGAAACTAAGTTGGCCGAGAAAAGTGATCGATCACTTTTTGGGTCGTCCGAGGGAGTGTTCATGCCTGCGTTTCCGTCCCCGGTCCGCGTCGCCGTCGTCGGCGCCGGGGGCATCGCGAGAATCAGCCACCTTCCCGCCCTGGCCGCGGCCGGCGACGCGGTGCGGGTCGTGGCCGTGTGCGACGTCGACTCCGCCCGCGCGAACGAGCTGGCCGATTCCCACGGCATCCCGGGCCGCTACACGGATGTGGCGGACCTGCTGGCGCGGGAGAGCCCCGATCTGGTCGTCGTCGCGACCCCGCCGGTGGCGCACCGGGAGGCGTTGATCGCCGGCCTGGACGCCGGCGCGTGGGTCTGGTGCGAGAAGCCGCCGACGCTGTCGCTGGCCGAGTACGACGAGATCACCGCTCACGAGAAGGACGGCGGCCCGTACGCCGGTTACGTCTTCCAGCACCGCTTCGGCAGCGCGGCCCAGCGGCTGCGCCGGCACATCGGCGACGGCGAGCTGGGTTCGCCGCTCGTCGCGGTGTGCAACACGCTGTGGTACCGCGGCCACGACTACTTCGAGGTGCCGTGGCGTGGCAAGTGGGAGACCGAGGGCGGCGGCCCGACCATGGGCCATGGCATCCACCAGATGGATCTCCTGCTCAGCCTGCTCGGCGACTGGCACGAGGTGCACGCCGTGGCGGCGACGCTCGGCCGCAAGGTCGAGACCGAGGACGTGTCGTTCGCGATCGTCCGGTTCGCCTCCGGCGCCGTCGGCTCGATCGTGAACAGCGTGCTGTCCCCCCGCGAGACGAGCTACCTGCGCTTCGACTTCAGCGACGCCACCGTCGAGGTCGAGCACCTCTACGGCTACGACAACTCCCACTGGCGCTGGACGCCCGCCCCGCATGTCACCGACCAGGACAGAATCGCCGGCTGGGCACCGGCCGAGAACACCGGCAGCTCCCACCGCGCCCAGCTCGCCACCCTGCTGACCGCCATGTCAGCCGGCGAGCGGCCCCCGGCGAGCGGCGCCGACGGCAGGCGCGTCATGGAGCTGATCACGGCCATGTACCAGTCGGCCATCACGGGACGGCCCGTCACCCGGGCCGAGCTCGACGAGACGAACCCCTTCTACCACTCGCTCAACGGCGGCGACCTGCCGACCGCCCTCAGCCGCCTCCAGCACCAGGAGTCCGACCATGCCTGAAACCAAGCTCAGCGTCCGCGACGAGGACAGCTCCCTGATCGTCACCGCCGGCGACGTGGACATCGCGCAGTACGTCTACCGGCCGGACGCGCCCGACGCCGAGGCGCCCAAGCCGTACCTCCATCCCCTCCGCAGCCTCACCGGCGCCCCCATGTCGGTCTACCGCCCGTGGGACCACCGCTGGCACAAGGGCCTGCAGATGACCTGGGCCCACCTGTCCGGGCAGAACTTCTGGGGCGGCCCCACGTTCTCGGTGGAGAAGAACTACCACTGGCGCGACAACCTCGGCCACATGCACCACATCGACTTCCCCGGCGTCTCCGCCGACGGGGAGCGGGTGGCGATCGACGAGACCCTGCACTGGGTCTCGTCGGCGGGCGAGCACTGGATCACCGAGCAGCGCCACCTGGCCTTCCACGGTGTGGACGCCGAGCGCGGCATCTGGGCGCTGGACTTCTCGACGAAGCTGCTCAACGTCCGCGGCGCCACTCTCGAGTTCGGCAGCCCCACCACGCACGGCCGCCCGCTGGCGGGGTACGCGGGCTTCTTCTGGCGCGGCCCCCGGTCCTGGACCGGCGGGACGATCATCGCCGCCGGCGGGAAGGGCGGCGAGGAGATGATGGGCGCCGAGGCGCCCTGGCTCGCCATCACGGGTCAGCACGACGAGATCGACGGCGGCGGCACCGTGCTGGCCGTCGCCGGCCACTCCAGCGCGTCGGTGCCGATCAAGTGGTTCGTCCGCAAGGAGGCGTTCGCCGTGATCAGCCCCTCCCCCTCCTTCGACGAGGAGATCGCGCTGGCCGACGGCGACACTCTCGAACTGACGCACCGCTACGTCTTCATCGACCGCGTCTGCGAGCGCGCGGAGCTCGACGACCTCGGCGCGGAGTTCGCCCTATGACGCCGCTCTTCCCCGGCGGCACCTCGATCAGCGACCTGGCGGTCTACGACTGGGAATGCGCCGACGGCGTCCATGGCGGCACCCCGCACCTGCACACCGTCTCGACGGAGGCCTACGTCGTTACCGGGGGCCGCGGGGAGGTGCACACCCTCAGCGCCGCGGGCTTCGCCCGGGACCGGCTCGAAGCGGGCACGGTGTTGTGGTTCTCCCCCGGCACGATCCACCGCCTGGTCAACGAGGAGGATCTGCGGCTGATCGTGATCATGCAGAACGCGGGGCTGCCCGAGGCCGGCGACGCCGTCCTCACCTTCCCCGCCGACGTGCTGCGCGACCGTGACGCCTATCTCGCCGCCGCCACGCTGCCGGCGGACGGCTCGGAGGCCGAGCGCGCGGCCGCCGCCCGGACCCGCCGCGACCTCGCCGTCACCGGCTTCCAGCAGCTCCTGAAGGACGTGGACGACCGGGGCGGCCAGGCGCTGGCGGACTTCCATGGCCTCGCCGCCGCGCTCGTCCGCCCACGGGCCGGGTCGTGGGCCGAGCTGTGGAGCGGGACCGTCGAGGCCGAGACCGAACGCACCCGCCGGCAGCTCGCGGCGATCGCCGACGGCGACCCGGCCCACCTCGGGCAGGCCGCCGTCGTCCGTACCACGCCCAGACCCGGGCCCCGGGCGTTCGGCATGTGCGGACGCCTCCAAACCTGGACGCCCGAGCCCGGCGCGGGGAGCGGGGTCAGCCAAGAACGATCGTGGTCAGGGCACGCGGCAGGAGCGTGACCGCCCCGTCCGTCACGGGGACGGGCCCGAGTGACTCGTCCTCGTCCGTCAGGTAGGCAGCGACCTCGCCGCCCACTCCCTCCCAGGTCACGGGGGTCATGCCGGTGTTGAGGACCTCGACGACCCGGGAGCCGTCGGGGTTGCGGAACGCGGACACCTTCAGGGCGGGCTTCGTGACCGCCGTTTCGAGCCTGACCGCGCCGGGCCTGACGAAGCGGCTGTAGGCGGCCAGCGCCCACAGCCGCTTGGAGACCCGGTAGGACTTGGCCGCCTCGTCGATCAGCAGCAACGCCCGGGTGTTTCCGACGGAAGCGCCCAGCCAGTACACATAGCCGGAGACGTGGCCGAGGGTGAGCGCGTCGTGCACGGCCAGGGCGATCGTGAAGCCGTCGGAGCCGCTGCCGTCGTACCAGTTCTCGTTCCAGCTGGTGCCGTTGGGGTGCCACTCCGACATCCACGTCGGCCGTTCCGTCGGCAGCGGGGAGTCCACGGGGGTGGCGTAGCTGTGCCCGGTATGGACCTTCACCCAGCGACGGGCCTCGGCGTCGGCCTCGATCGCGGCCGTGTACGCCCTGGCCTCCGTCCAGCCGACCGACTCGCAGCACACCACCCGCACTCCCGAGGCGATGGGACCGAGCACCTTGACGAACTGGGCGGCCTCCTCGGGGGTGAAGCGCATGGAGGCGTACGGGGCCGTCCAGTCGGGCTCGTTCGCGAACCCCAGGTCGGTGATCCGGATGCCTTCCCGCGCGTAGAACCTCGTGTACTGCACCAGGTAATTCGCGTAGGCATGCCGCCACTCCGGCTTCAGCCTGCCGCCGTTCCTGTCCTCGCCGGTGTCCTTCATGTAGCCGGGCGCGCTCCAGGCGACGGCGAAGAAGCGCCGCACGCCGTACTCCTGCGCGGCCTTGGCCAGCCACACCTGGCCGTTGTCGTCGCCGTCCCACACGTACTCGGGCGCTGCGTCCGGGCCGCCGGGGTCCTCGGGCTGGATCGACACCATCTCGTCGTACGGGCTGCCCGCCGGGGACGAGCCGATGCCGAGCCGCAGAATGCTCAGCCCGGCGCCCTTCTCGCGGCTGAACCACAGGTCGAGGATCTCCCGCTGCCTGTCCTCCGGGAGGGCCCTGACCAGTTCGTTCCGCCGGAACGCCATGGAGACCCCGAACCCGTCGATGGTCTGGTGCCGGACTCCATCGTCGATCGTGATCGCCGGTGGATCGGCCGGCCGGGGTTCGTTCATCGCGGGAACTCCGAGCATGTGACTACGACGACCTTGCTGGCGACCATCCTGCCCGAACTCTGGATCCGGCGCCTCGACGAGTCGACCCCGTTGAGTGCCGCGCGCAGGCCGGCCAGGTTGTCGGCCGGCGCGATCGCATATTAGTGATCGATCACTTTAGCGTCAACGCTAGGCTGTCCCGCAAGGAGCGAGGAAAGGGGGTCCCCTTGGGCGAGTCCGGGACGCCGCGCGTCACGATCCACGAGGTGGCCCGGCGTGCGGGCGTTTCCCACCAGACGGTTTCCCGCTACTTCCGCCACAACGAAGGCTTGAAGCCGGAGACCCGCAGGAAGATCGACCTGGTCGTCCAGGAGCTCAACTACCGGCCCAACCTGGTCGCGCGCTCCATGCGCACCCGGCGCACCAACCGGCTGGCGATCACCCTTCCCGCCTCCACCTATCTGTGGCCGGTACGCCTGCTCAGCGCCGCCTCCACGGCCGCTCACGCCGAAGGCTTCCAGCTGGAGGTCGTCAGCATGGAGGGCGACCCCCGCGCCAGGACGGAGCGGATCCTGGAGCTCGCGGGCTCGGGGCAGGTCGAGGGCATCCTGTCCTTGACGCCCCTCGAGATCGACCCCGGGGCGTCGCCCGTCCCCATCGTCGTCACGGGCGACTACGACGACAACCTCCGCAGCGTCAACGAGCTCGCGGACGCCTCTCCGATCCGCGAGATCATCGAATATCTCGCCTCGCTGGGGCACAGAGTCTTCTTCCACATCGCCGGCACGCAGGCTTTCGCCTCCGCCCGCAATCGCAAACTGCTCTACGAGCAGACGATCAAGCAGTACGGGCTCACGTCGTACGGCATCGCCCTCGGGGACTGGAGCCCGCAGTCCGGCTACGACGCCGTCCGGGGGCTGCCCGAAAGAAGCGGCGTGACCGCCGTCGTCGCCGCGAACGACCACGTGGCCATGGGCGCCGTACGAGGAGCGCTCTCCCGGGGCTGGCGCGTTCCCGACGACGTCAGCGTGTTCGGCTGGGACGACGAGGAACTGGGGCGCTTCGCCAGCCCGTCGCTCTCCACGGTGGCCGTCGATCGCGAGGTTCAGGGGCGGGAGGCCATGGCCAAGCTCATCGCGGAGGTCCGGGGCGAGCCGGTGCCGGAATCCCCCTCACGGTCGATCAACCGGGTGATCGTACGCGAGACCGTGGGTCCGCCACCGTAGGCGTGCGGGCAGGGCGGTGTGTGATCGATAACGCATGGGCCGGCCAATAGCTGCGATGGCCACCAACCCGCCACGCTGAAACTTTCACCCTGCCTTGACATGCGCTGGGCGCCGCCCTTACACCGTTGGGTGTTATCGATAACGCACCTCATGCATCGGCTCGGCAGAGAGAGTTGCGCGATGTCCAGACGTAGACCCTTGTTGACCGCCTTAGCGGTCGTGGCGCTCGTCGTCCTGGTAGCCACCGGCGGCCCGGCACTGAGCGCCGACTCCGGCAGGGCGTCACCCGGTGCCGTCGCGGCGACCGCGGGATGCGGCAAGGCACCGGGGCTGGCGAGCGGTACGCGTTCGATCCAGACCAGCGGCAAGAACCGCAGCTACATCCTCAAGGTCCCCGACAACTACGACATGAACCACCCCTACCGGCTGATCTTCGGGCTCCACTGGCTGGGCGGCACCGCCACCGACGTCGCCACGGGCCAGACCGTGCAACGGGACGTCTGGGCCTACTACGGGCTCCAGCGCCTGGCGAACAACAGCACGATCTTCGTCGCCCCTCAGGGCTTCAACAACGGCTGGGGCAACTCCAATGGTGAGGACCTGACCTTCGTCGACGACCTGGTCCGGCAGATCGAGGGAGCTCTCTGCGTCGACACCACGCAGCTGTTCGCCACGGGTTTCAGCTACGGCGGCGCCATGTCGTACGCGATCGCCTGCGCCCGCGCCAACGTCTTCCGCGCGGTCGCGGTCCAGTCCGGCGGCCAGCTCAGCGGCTGCAGCGGCGGCACCCAGCCGATCGCCTACCTGGGGATCCACGGCATCAGGGACGGCGTGCTCAACATCTCCGGCGGACGATCCCTGCGTGACCGGTTCGTCCGGAACAACGGCTGCACCGCCCAGAGCCCGCCCGAGCCGGCGCAGGGCAGCCTGACGCACCGAGTCACCACCTACTCCGGATGCTCGGCCGGCCATCCGGTCGTCTGGGCTGCGTTCGACGAAGGTCACATCGCCGCGCCACAGGACGGGGCCGGCGGCGACAGCGGCTCGCGGACCTGGGTCCCGGCGGAGGTGTGGAAGTTCTTCACCCAGTTCCAGAGCGGCCCGACACCGACACCGACCCCCGTTCCGGGGGCGTGCTCGGCCGCGATCGAGACAACCAACAGCTGGGACGGCGGGTTCCAGTCGACGGTGACGGTCCGGGCGGGCAGCGCGCCGGTCGACGGCTGGACCGTGAAGTGGACCTGGCCCGGCGGGCAGAGCATCAGCAGCCTGTGGAACGGCACGCAGAGCGGCTCCGGCTCCGCCGTGACGGTCCGCAACGCCTCCTACAACGGCTCCATCGCCGCGGGCGCCTCCACCACCTTCGGCTTCACCGCCAGCGGCACCGCGGCCACCCCCACCGCCACCTGCACCAGCCCCTGATGAGGAGGGTCCTTGCGCACGGTCGGAACGCTTCTCGCCGCCGGCATTCTCATAGGCGGTCTGATCGCCCTGGAAGACCAGGCCGGCGCCCTGGACAACGGGGTCGCCCGCACGCCCCCCATGGGCTGGAACAGCTGGAACACCTTCGGCTGCAGCATCAACGAGACGCTGATCAAGCAGATGGCCGACGCCATCGTCAACTCCGGCCTGCGCGACCTCGGCTACAAGTACGTCGTGGTCGACGACTGCTGGTTCGACCCCGCCCGCGACTCGGCGGGGAACCTGCGGGGCAACCCGTCGCGATTCCCCGGCGGGATGAAGGCCCTCGGCGAGTACCTGCACGCCAAAGGGCTGAAGTTCGGCATCTACCAGGTGCCCGTGGACAAGACCTGCGCCCAGTACTTCGGCGGCTACCCGGGCGCGACCGGAAGCCAGGGGCACGAGGTCCAGGACGCCAAGCAGTTCGCCGCCTGGGGGGTGGACTACCTGAAGTACGACTGGTGCTCGCCCAACGGCACCATCGACGACCAGGTCCGCACGTTCGCGAAGATGCGCGACGCGCTGGCGGCGACCGGGCGGCCGATCGTCTACAGCATCAACCCGAACAGCATCCACGCCAAGACCGGGCCCCAGCGCAACTGGGGCGACGTCGCCAACCTGTGGCGGACGACCGAGGACATCACCAACAAGTGGAACACCGGCCAGACGAACGGGTACCCGATGGGCATCCAGAACATCGTCGACGTCACCGTCCCACTCGCCTCGTACGCCAGGCCAGGCGCGTTCAACGACCCCGACATGATGGAGATCGGCCGGGGCGGCATGACCGACACCGAGATGCGCAGCCACTTCGCCCTCTGGGCGATCATGGCCTCACCCCTCATCGCCGGGAACGACCTGCGCGCCATGGACCCGGCGACGACGACCATCCTGAAGAACCCGAACCTGATCGCCATCAACCAGGATCCGCTCGGCCTGCAGGCACACCAGGTCAGCAACGACGGAACCCGGCGCGTGCTGGCCAAGAAGCTCGGCAACGGCGACGTCGCGGTCGCCCTGTTCAACCAGGGCGGCGGCACGACCACGATCAGCACCACCGCGTCCGCGATCGGTTTGACGGGCGATTCGTTCACCCTGCGCGACGCGTGGACGAACACCGTCAGCACCAGCACCGGCACCATCTCGGCCGCCGTGCCGTCGCACGGCACCGTCGTGTACCGGGTCAGCGGCGGCACCACGTCGTCGCCGAGTGGTTGCGGGGCGACGTACCGGCTGGTCAACGACTGGGGCACCGGCTTCCAGAGCGAGGTGACCGTCAGCAACAACGGGCCGTCCGCGATCGACGGCTGGACCGTGAAGCTGACGCTGGCCGGTGGCCAGACCATCACCAGCCTGTGGAACGGCGTGAACACCGGCACCACCGGCACGGTGACCGTCGGGAACGCCTCGCACAACGGCACCATCGCCGCCAACGGGACGACGACGTTCGGCTTCACCGCCAACGGCAACGGCTCGACCGCCCCCACCGGCTTCACCTGCACGACCCCGACCTCTCAAGGAAGGTAAGCGACCCATGCGACAGGGTCCTACGCGGGCACGGCCTTTCGCCGGGCGGCGGCCGCCGCCACGTTGACGGGCATGCGCCCGAAGATCAGGCCGTGGAAGGGGCTGATCGCCCACCAGTAGAGGTGCCCGAGCAGGCCGTGCGGGTGGAAGATCGCCCGCTGCCGGTAGAAGGTGCCACCGCCGGAGCGGGAGACGCTCAGTTCCAGCCAGGCCAGGCCCGGCAGTCGCATCTCGGCGCGCAACCGCAGCAGGCGACCGGGCAGCACCTCTTCCACCCGCCAGAAGTCGAGCGTGTCGCCCGTCCTCAGCCGGTGTGCGTCACGCCGCCCGCGGCGCAGCCCGACGCCGCCGAAGAGCCTGTCCAGCAGGCCGCGCAGGTGCCAGGCGACCGGAAGGGAGTACCAGCCGTTGTGACCGCCGATACCCTCGATGACCTGCCACAACGCCTCGGGGTCCGCGTCCACCCGGAGGCTGCGGCAGTCGATGTAGAGGCTGCCGCCCGCCCAGTCGGGATCGGTCGGCAGCGGATCGCTCGGGGCGCCGGGTGTGGAGGCCGAGGACCAGCGAGTGGCGACGTCCGCCTCCTTGATCTTCTTGAGCGCCAGTGAGACGGCCTCGCGGAAACCGATCAACCCGTCCTCCGGGTCGGTCACGTAGCGAGCGATGTCGTGCTCGCCGCAGATCCCCTCATTGCGCAGTGACTCGACCAGCGGCCGCGCGATCCCCGACGGGACCGGGGTGACCAGGCCCACCCAAAGGCTCGACAACCTCGGGGTGAGCACCCTCACGGGAATGATCGCGCGGTGGGGCAGACCGGACACGGACGCGTACCCGTGCATCATGTCGGCGTAGGTCAGCACGTCCGGGCCGCCGATGTCGAAGGCACGGTTGACCTCGTCGGGCACGCTCGCCCAGGCGGTGAGGTAACGCAGCACGTCCCGTACGGCGATGGGTTGCGTGCGGGTGTGCACCCAGCGGGGCGTCGTCATGACCGGCAACCGTTCGGTCAGGTATCGCAGCATCTCGAACGACGCCGAACCGGAGCCGATGATGACCGCGGCCCGCAGCACCACCGCCGGCACGCCTGCCCGCAGGAAGATCTCGCCCACCTCCGCCCTGGACCGCAGATGAGGGGAAAGCCGCTCGCTGGGGACGAGCCCACCGAGGTAGACGATGCGACGTACCCCCGCCTGCTCGGCCGCCGCCGCGAACGTCTCGGCGGCCCTGCGGTCGTTCTCGGCGAACTGCCCGGCCCCGCCCATCGTGTGGATCAGGTAGTAGGCCACCTCGATGCCGTCCAGGGCCTCCCGGGTCTGTCCGGGATCGGTGGCGTCCGCCTTGACGACCGACGTCCGCGCCACCCAGGGCAGGTCCCGCAGCCTCTCAGGGGATCGTGCCATGCAGCGGACCTCGTGACCTGCCGCGAGCAGTTCGGGGGCCAGCCGGCCGCCGATGTAGCCGGTCGCCCCGGTGACCAGACAACGCGCCATCTCCGCACCCTCCGCTGTGGGGTGTGCCCTTCGGGCCGGGCTACCCAGCAGATCGGGACATAACCGCACGTCAGAGCGCTACGAGTCGCGGGCGCGCCGCAGCACCGGCAGACCCGAACCGGAGTCGAGCACGAGGCGGTCTCCAAGCGGCCGGGCGAGCGACGCTCCCCTGCACCCGCTCGGGCCGGGCGGTGACGGCCGCGGGGTCGACCGCCACGTGGACCTTCTTCTGCTCGACCCCCTCGACGGTGAACATCCAGGCGGGCACCTGGATCGCGCCGCGGCTGGTCTCCAGCGGAACCTTGCCCAGCCTGGCCCCGGTCACCCGGAGGAGGCGGCGGACCGGAGTGCGCCGCAGCCAGAGACGGCGATTGAGGCCGTTGCACGCGGTGACAGCGTTATCACTGTGACGTCAGGGGACGCCCTCACCCTCCTGTGATTACTTATCGCATGGACAAGCTACTCACAGTAATCGTACGAGGTGAAAGGTCTCCATGCGCAGCATCCTGACCAGGACCGTCACGGCTATCGCCGCCATCGCGACGCTCGGCTTCGCCGCCCCCGTGCCCGCCCAGGCAGCGGCCCCGGCCTACTTCGAGTTCACCGACTTCACCCGGGCACAGTTCATCGTCCAGATCACCGACCCCGACAAGATCCAGCACGCCCGCGACCTGCTCAGCGGCGCCACCACGGACCGGCCACACGTCATCGGACGCATCGCGCCGCGCCCCGCTCCCTACAACCCTCGCTGGAGCTACCAGCTGCGGCCCGAGACGATCGACTTCTTCGACGTCGCGATCGAGGTCTGCGACGCGACCATCCCCTACGTCGAGGAGAACCTGGACGAGGCCGGCGGGGCGTTCCTGCCCGGCTACGTCTGGTGCCCCTGGTCTTCCAAGCTCGTGCGCGAAATTCCGACGGCATAGGCCCTGACGTCGTCTGCCATCGCGGCCCCCGGAGAAGCGATCCGGGGGCCGCCCGCGCAGTTCGACCGCCCTTGACGACGCAGCCCGTACCATCGGGCGCATGACGTGCGTGCTGGTCGTGGAGGACGACCTGGTCATCCGGTCCGAGCTGGTCGAGGCGCTGGCCGCCCAGGGTTACGAGGCGGAGCCGGCCGCGGACGGGGCCGAGGCGCTGCGGGCGGCGGAGCGGCAGCAACCCGATCTCGTCCTGCTGGATCTGGGGCTGCCCGACGTGGACGGGGTGGCCCTGTGCCGGCGGCTCCGGGCAAGGACGCCGGACACGGTGATCGTCGTGCTCACGGCCCGTACCCAGGAGTTCGAGGTCGTGGTGGCACTCGACGCGGGTGCCGACGACTACCTGACCAAGCCGTTCCGGCTGACCGAGCTGATGGCCAGGATCCGCGCCCACCTGCGGCGGCGCGGACCGGCCCAGGGGGAACGGCTGCTGACCGCCGGGCGGCTGCGGCTCGATCTGCCCGCCCGGCGCGCCTACGTCGGGGAGGCGGAGGTGGCGCTGCGGCCCAAGGAGTTCGATCTGCTGGCGGCGCTGGTGAGCCGGGCGGGCGAGGTGGTGACGCGCGAGCAGCTCATGGACGAGGTGTGGGACGAGAACTGGTTCGGTCCGACCAAGACCTTGGACGTGCACGTGTTCGCGCTGCGCCGCAAGCTGGCCGAGCACGGCGAGGGGATGGAGCGGATCGTCACGGTACGGGGGCGCGGCTACCGCTACGAGCCATGACCATCACCTGCCGTGGCCGGGCAGCAGCAGGCTGAACAGCGGTGGTCTGGCCCGGCTGAGCACCAGCCTGCCGCCTTCGGCCTCGGCCAGCGAGCGGGCGAGGGCGAGGCCGATGCCGTGGCTGTCGCCGCTGGTCCTGACGAACGGATCGACGCCCTCGGCCACGCCCGTCCCGTGATCGCCCACCTCGATGGCCAGCCCGGGGCCGACGTCGGAGACGGTGACCGCGACCTCTCCATGGCCGTGACGTACCGCATTGTCGACGAGTACGCGCAGGATCTGCCGGACGGCCGCGGGCTGAGCCGTCGCCGGCGGCAGTTCCGGCTCCACGGTGATCGTCAGGCGGCGGCCGTGCTCGGCCAGCGGACCGTGCCACTCCTGCCGGACCTCCTCCATCAGCCCGCCGACGTCGAGGTGTTCGGTCGGCACGCGGCTGTCGCGGCTGAGTCGTACGAGATCGTCGATCACCTCCTGCAGCCGCTCGCCCCTGCTCAGCGCGGCCCGTACCGCCGGAACCAGGTCTGCTCCGGGGCGGGACAGGGCGGATTCCAGGCCGAGCAGCAGGCCGGTCAGACCTGTGCGGAGCTGATGGGAGACGTCGGCGCTGAAGGCCCGCTCGCGCGACAGCACGGCCCCGAGGCGGCGGGCGGTCGACTCCAGGGCCTGCCCGGCCTGGTCGGCCTCGCGCAGGCCGGAAGGGGAGGCGCGGACGCTGAAGTCGCCGCCGCCGAGGGCCTGCGCGGCGGTGGTGAGCCGTTCGAGCGGCGCGGCGAGCCTGGCCGACTGCCGCACGGCCGCGCCCGCGGCCAACGCGATCACGATCAGCGCGAGTCCGCCCAACAGCAACCATGCCTCGTGAACGCGCTCCTCGACCTGCGCGTTCGGTGTCGCCACCCGGATGACCACGGCGGTGCCCTCATCGGAGGGGACCGGCGCGGACACGGCCAGGAAACCGCCCTCGACGGCGTCGTGGACGCGTCCGTCCTTGCTGGAGACGGTCAGCCGTGAGTGGGCGGGACCGTCGCCGAACAGCCGGGCGCCGGTCACGTTGTAGCCGCCGATGGCCAGGTCACCCGACATGCCCGTCGGCAGTCTCAACGGCGTCCGCGGCTCGTCGGGCACGGCTGCGGCGACCCAGGCCGCGTCGCGTTGCAGGGCCGCCACGGTCTGGTCGTGGAAGAGCAGGCTCACCGCGACCGCCAGCGGCACCAGGAAAAGCGCGACGGCCAGGGCGGTCACGCTCACGATCACCACCAGCACCCGCCGCCGCAGCGGCACGCCCCGCGCTGTCACCCCTCCAGAGTGGCAGACACAAGGTAAACGCCCCGCTAACCCGCTGTTGGGACGCTCTCCGCCCGGCTTCGGACCAGGATTAACCCCGCGTTATGAATGGCCGAACCTTCCGCTGTCCCACGTTTGCGCAGACTGACGGGGTCTGTACGACGTCAATACATCGGAGATATTTCAATGCGTAAGTCCATGCTCATCCCCGGACTCGCCACCGTGGCCGTCCTCGTCGCGGGCGGCGGAGCCGCCGCGTTCGCCTCCTCCACCGGCCAGAGCCCCGCCCCCGCCGCCACCCAGTCCGCCGCCCCCGCCGAGAACGAGGCCGCCACGCCCCAGGAGAGCGCGGAGCCCGACGAGGGCACCAAGGAAGACGAGCAGGGCCAGACGGCCGAGGCCGAGGACGGTGACGACGACCAGGTCGGCGAGCAGTCCGAAGCCGAGGACGGCAACGACGACAACGCTCAGGAAGGCAAGCAGGGCCAGGCGGACGACCAGCACGAGCAGGAGGGCAAGGGCGACGCCTCCGAGCCCGAGGACGGCTGAACCAGGCGCCGGGCACCCCGCTCGGGTGCCCGGCTCGGTCGTGAGCGTGCGGCGGCCACAGGAAGATCTTTGCCTGTCTTCGCGCGTTCGCCATGTGCCCGGGGTATCGCCCGCGCCATCATGCCGCATGCCGAATGCGCAGCTCAGGGGCCGATTTCCCGCCGAAGTGGGACGTAACGGCCTGCTGGTCATCGCAGCCCGGGCGCTGCGGACCTTCGGGTACGGATGCACCAGCGTGCTCCTGGCCGAGTTGCTCGCCCAGGACGGCGACGCACCCTGGCAGACCGGGCTGCTGCTGGCCGTGGCCGCCGCCGGTTCGGTGTTCGCGAGCCTGATGCTGGGCCTGTTCGCCGACGTATGGGGACGGCGGCGAACGCTGATCGTGTGCGGCTGCCTGATGGCGGTGACCGGCGTCGTGTTCGCACTCAGCGAGTCCTACCCCGTGCTGGTCGCCGCCGCCTTCATCGGGACGATCTCGCCCTCCACCAACGACAACACCCCGTTCTCCGGGGTGGAGCAGGCGATCCTGGCCCAGAACTGCCCCCCGGCCCGCCATACGGCCATCTTCACCTGCTACAACGTCACCGCCATGGCATCCGGCGCGCTGGGCGGGCTGGCCGCCGCCGCCCTCGGGCTCCAGACGTGGACATCGGCCCCGGACGCCGCCTTCGCCCTGTACGCGGTCCTGGCGGCCGGCACCGTGACGCTGTTCTGGCACCTGTCGCCGCAGGCCGAGGCACCCGAGACCGCACGACCTGACCGGAGCGGGCACCACGTGCGGGTGCCGGGCCAGGTCCGCCTGCTGGCCGGGCTGTCCGCCCTGGACGCCCTGTCCGGCGGGCTGGCCGTCCAGGCCGTGCTGGCCTGGTGGTTCGCCCACCGCTACGGCGCCACCACCACGCAACTGGGCCTGGTGTTCTTCGCCGCCAACCTGCTGCCGGCCCTGGCCCAGCTCACCGCGCCGCTGCTGGCCGCCCGGCGCGGCCTGCTGGCCACCATGCTCCTTCCGCACACGGTGGCCAACCTGCTGCTGGCCTGCATCCCGTTCGCCCAGAACCTCGCCACCGCCGTCACCCTGCTGCTGCTCCGCCAGACGGTCTCCAAGATCGACGTACCGGCGCGGCAGGCCTTCACGGCCGCGGTCGTTCCCACCGCGCACCGCACGGCCGCCGCCAGCATGACCAGCATGGCCCGCAGCATCGCCGTCTCGGCCGCTCCCATCGCCGCCACCACGCTGCTGACCGGCACCCTGGCCGCGCTGGGAGCTCCACTGCTGCTCGGCGCGGCCCTGGGCCTCGGCTACGACCTCGCTCTCTGGCGCGCCTACCGAGGCGCGCCCCTGGCCGAAGGATGAGCGACCGTCCAGCCGGTCGGTGTCACAGGAGCCGGCGGGCGAGGGGCAGCCTGGTCCGGGTGATCAGCGCCGCCGCACTCGCCAGAACGGGCAGCCCGATCACCACGGCGACGAGAAACGGCCACGGTATCGCGATCGTGGCGGGATCTCCGGCGCCGTGCGTCGTCATCGGCCGGGTCAGGGCCAGGCCCGTCACCGTTCCCGCGAGCAGCCCCACCAGAGCGCCGAGCCCGGAGATGTAGAGGGCCTGGCCCGCCACGACCGCCCGCGACATCCTGGGCGGGGCGCCGATGGCCACCATCGTCGCCCGCTCGGGCCGCATGTCGGCGGCTGCCAGGCGGGTGGCGGCGAGCGTGCCGCCGACGACGAGGACGAGAGCGCCGCCGAGCCAGCCCCACAGGCCGGGAGCGGGGTCGGGCATGTTGCGATAGCCCTCCTCGGAGGCGACCGTGACGCGGGGGGTCACCTTGGCCAGATCACGCGCCAGCGTCGAGTTCGCCGACGGCCGGTACATGGCGTAGAGCTGGCGCTCCGCCGTCGCGAAACCGGCCTGCTCTACCAGGGCACGCGGCAGCAGGGCGCCGCCCTGGTGCTCGTCGGCGGGTGTGGCCAGCACCGCGGGCACGTCGAGATTGCGCCCGGGACCGGACGTGGAGCCCGCCCGCAGCGCGAGTTTGCCGTCCCGCAGCGCGGCCGGGTCGAACACCACGGCCTTCCCGCTCGCCAGCGCCGCGGCCGCCTGCGGATCATGGCGCCCCTGCAGGAGCCTGAGCAGGGTCTGGTCTCCGACGGCCGCCGTGCGACGCGTGCGGGTGCCGTTCCATCGCACCGTGTACCGCAACGCGTAGCGGTGGCCCTTGGTGTCCTTCACCTGGTAACCGGCGGCCAGCGGTACGCCCGGCAACTGGCGGGCGGCTTCGGCGCGAAGCCCGCTCCAGGCCGCGTCGCCGATGTTTCCGGCCCAGATCGCCAGCATGCCGGTCGGGCGCGCCGAGGTGTAGGCGTTGCGCCGGTCCATGTACTCGCTGTACGTGCCGATGCCCACCGCCACGACGGTGGCCGTAACCGCCATGACGGCCGCCACTGCGCTCGCCGTACGGGATCGGTGGCGGACCGCGTCACGTACGGACATCCGCAGCGGGAGCCGCAACCGCCCGGCCAGCCGCCCCGTGCAGCGGACCAGCCACGGCGTCAGCACCACCAGCCCGAGCAGGACCAGCACGGCGGAGGCGAGCACCCACACCGAACCCGGCTGGCGCCGCGCCACCACGGTCGCCCCCAGTCCGGCCAGCACCAGCGCGGCCCCCGCCAGCGGCCATCCCGGCCGATCGGCCACCGCGGGCGTCCGGCCGGCCAGCACCGCCGCGCTGTTCTGCCGAGCCGCCTGTACGGCGGGCACCAGCGCTGCCACGATCCCGGTGAGCAGGCCCAGAGCGGCGACGGCCAGAACCGGCGGCCACGGCACCTCCGGCGGGCCGGCCTGCCCGCCCCAGCGCGCCATGATCGGGGCGCCGAGCGTTCCCGCCCCGATGCCCAGCACCGTCGCCACGAAGGTGGCGGCCCCGCCGAGAAGCAGTCCGTCGGCCACCACGATCGTCCGCAGTTGCGCGGCCGAGCCGCCCTGGGCCGTGATCTCGGCCAGTTCCCGGCGCCGCCTCCTGAGCCCGACCGCGAAAGCGGGCCCGGCCAGCAGCACGGTCACCAGCACCACCATGATCACCATGGCGCCGATCCCGACCGTGGACTGGACGTCGAAGCCCGAGTCACGAGCCCACGAGCGAGGGTCCGTCATCATGGCGCGCGAGGTGACGTACAGACCGGCGCTGTTCAGCGCGCTCACGCGGGTCCACGACACGGGCTCGGCGGTGTCGGCGAGCCATCCGGTGCCGTTCTCGCCCGGAGACCAGAACTCATTCACCGACGCCAGCGGGAGATCGGGACCGACGACCTGCCGCAGAGAGGGCCGGTTCGGGTGCTCGACCACGCCCACCACCGTCAGCGGGGCCGCGCCGGACGGCCGCAGGAGATCGCCGGGCCGCAGGCCGAACGCGGAGGTCACCGCGACCTCGCGGGCGGCCGCGGGCAACCTGCCCTCGCTCAGCGTCCGCATCCCCTTGGTGAGGGGATCGCGCAGGTCGGTCCGCAGCGCCTCGACCCGCTCGGTCCCCAGTTGGAGCACACCGGCATCGAACGGGATCACCCGGGTGCCCGGTCCGAGCAGCGCCCCCACATCGGCGGCGCTGCGCCCGGGCACGGTCGCTCCGTCACCGCCCCCGCTCCAGCTCGTCCCGTTCGGCTCCTGGCGGAGCACCGTACCCTCGGGCGCCTGCATGAGGAGGGCATCGGCCGCGCCGAGCTCGGCCACCAGCCCCTCCCGCGGACTGACGCTCATGGTCGCGGCGAGGGTGAGCATCGCCGTGATCGCCAGGACAGGCAGGCCGATCATCACCATGATGAGCGCGCTTCGCCCCCGGGAACGCCACGCGTTGCGGCGGGCGATGCGCAGCGCGACCAGAACGGCGCTCATCGGGCGCTCTCCAGCGGCACGTCCGTGGAATCCGCGACCATCCCGTCACGCAGGAACACCACCCGATCGGCCCAGGCGGCGTAGCGCGGCTCGTGGGTGACGAGTAGAACCGCCGCGCCCACGTCGCAGCGGGCGCGTAAGACCTGCAGGATCTCATCGCCGGTGCGCGTGTCGAGCGCGCCGGTCGGCTCGTCGGCCAGCACCAGGCGCCGCTCGCCGACCAGAGCGCGGGCGATCGCGACCCGCTGGCGCTGGCCACCGGACAGCTCGTCGGGGAAGCGGTCGGCCAGCTCTTCCACGCCGGTCTCCGCCAGCACGACCATGGCCTCCTCGCGGGCGAGACGTGGGCGCGCGCCGTCGAGCTCGCGCGGCAGCATCACGTTCTCCACCGCCGTCAGCGACGGGATCAGGTTGAGGTCCTGAAAGACGTAGCCGACGCTGCGCCGCCGTAATGCCGCCAGGTCGCGTACGGCGGCCAGGTCCTGATCGTCGACGTGCACCGTGCCCGACGTGGGCTGCTCCAGCCCGCCCACGAGGTTGAGCAGGGTCGACTTGCCCGACCCGGACGGGCCCATGACCGCGACCAGCTCCCCCGCGTCGACCTCCAGGCTCACGCCCTTGAGAGCGTGTACGGCTGTCGCCCCTTCGCCGTGGACTCTGGCCACCTCGGCCAGCCGTACGACCGTCATGTTTCCTCCTTGAGAACGGCCTCGCAGTGGTCCAGCCACCGTTGCTCGGCCTCGGCCCGGAAAATCATGGAATCGAGCACCAGCCGCCGAGCCGCGCCTCCCGTCACAGCCCTCTTGGCCTTGGTCAGCTGCTGGAGGGCGCGCATGGTCGCCGTACGCTGCCGGCGGATGACCTCGGCGACGTCCACCTCCTTGGCCTCGACGGCCATGGCCAGCTTGATGACCAGCTCGTCCCGCGGCCGGTCGGACTGGACGATGGGAGTGCTGAACCATCGCGCCAGCTCCGCCCGGCCGGCCGCGGTGAGCGTGTAGGCGACCCGGCCCTGCTCGTCCGACTCGCCCGGCTCGACGAGGCCGTCGCGCTCCATGCGGGACAGCGTCGCGTAGACCTGGCCGATGTTGAGCGGCCAGGTCGCCCCGGTCGAGGCCTCGAACTCCACCCGCAGCTGGTAGCCGTGCCGAGGCCCTCTGCTGAGCAGCGCCAGCAGGCCGTGCCTGATCGACATGGATACTAAGTATGCATATGCAGTATGCATCGCTCAAGCGGATCCGCCGCATTCGGTTCAGCGCGGCCGGGGTGAAGGCGTCGTCGCCGGGGAGCCGAAGATCGCTGTGGGGTCGCCGGTGTACCAGGCGTTGTCGATGCGCACGCGGCGGATGACCCAGCGCTCGCCGTCGCGGACCAGGTCGACGTCATAGGGGTTCTTCAGCAGGGCGAAGACGGTGTGGTCGGCGGTGAGCAGATGCTGGGCCTCCACCAGGGCCGTCAGCCGCGCGGTGTCCCCGTCCACGGCGATGCGGGGATTGGTGACCTGGTGGGTGGTGTCCACCCGGCCGGTGAACATGGTCAGGATGGTGCCGACGATCGTGTCCCGCCCGGACATCACCGGCGGCCGGCCGCCCCACTTGGCGGCGGCGGGGCGGAAGTCGAGTTCCGCCCCGGCGGCGAAGGCGGAGGCGAACAGCGACTTGTCCTTGAGGTCCTGGCCCAGGCCGAACCGGTACAGCGCGTCCAGGATCTCGGCGCGATCCCGAAGCTCCCGTACCAGTGCGTCCGGGTCGTTCGCCGGGGTGGCGACGGCGTGGTCGGCGGTGACGTACATGGCTTGCTCCCGTGCAGGTCAGAGGGTGTCTGGCGGGTACCACTCTCGTCCCGGGGCGAAGGGCGATCAACGCGGCTCTGTGGAAGGATCGTGAAGCGACGGTTAACGATCTGGAGGTGACATGCTCGAGCGGCATGAGCTGGAGGCGTTCCTGACCCTGGCCGAGGAGCTGCACTTCGGCCGTACCGCCGAGCGGCTGCGCGTGTCCACCGCCCGGATCAGCCAGACGATCGCCAAGCTTGAGCGCCGGACCGGGGTGCCGTTGTTCACCCGTACCAGCCGCCGGGTGGAGCTGACCCCCGTGGGGCGGCGACTGGACGAGGAGGTCCGGCCCGCCTGGGACGAGATCGCCGCCGCGTTCACGCGGGCGATCGACACCGGTCGGGGCCTGACCGGCACCTTGCGGGTGGCCTTCGTCGGCGCGGCGGGCGGGCAACTGCTCGCGGGGGCCGCCGAGCTGTTCCACCGGCGGCTGCCGGACTGCGAGGTGCAGCTTCGCGAGGCGCAGATGGTCGATCTCATGCCCTGGCTGCGCGACGGCCAGGTCGATCTCGCGCTGGGCACGTTCCCCATCGACGAGCCGGACATCGCCACCGGCCCCGTGCTGGTGTCCGAGGCGCGCATGCTCGCCGTGCCGTCCGGGCACGCGTTCGCCCGCCGTACGTCGGTCTCGCTCGAGGACCTGTCCAGGGTCAAGCTCCTCCAGCTACCGGACACCCTGCCCGTCTCGCTGCGACAGGACCGCACCCCCGACGTCACTCCCTCCGGACGGCCGATCGAGCCGGGTCCCGCGGCCTCGACGTTCAACGAGATGCTCACCCTCATCGGCGCCGGCCACGGCGCCTTCCCCGTCGGAGCCCAGGCCAGGCGCTACTACGCACGCCCCGACGTCGCCTACGTCCACATCAGCGACGCGCCGCCGCTGCGATGGGGGCTGCTGTGGCGGTCCGACGGCGCCACCGCCCGGATCCGCGCCTTCGCCGAGGCCGCTCACGACCTGGTCACTTCCGCCTGAGCGACCATCCATCGGCCGGCGTGTTGCAACCTGCGCCCTGGCCGGACGCATCTCCTGGGGTGTGAAGCCATCTATCGGGGAGACCAATGAGCCTTGACGAGGAGTACACCGCCTATGTGAGTGTCCGGCTGTCCTGGCTGAGGAAGATCGCATACCCGTTGTGCCAGGACTGGCACCGCACCGACGATCTGGTGCAGGCGGCGATAACGCGGCTCTACGTCAAATGGCGCCAGGCACGGGCAGCGGACGACCTCGACGCCTACGTGCGCACGATGCTGATCCGGGTCTTCCTCGCCGAACAGCGAGGGAGCTGGTTCTCCCGGGTACGGCTGACACCCACTCCGTCCGACCGGCCGGCCGAGGGCGGCGACCGGGACCTGGTCATGGACGTCAACCGGGCTCTGGCCGCCGTCCCCGCCCGTCAGCGCGCCACCCTCGTGCTGCGCTTCCACTGCGACCTGAGCGTGGAGCAGACCGCCCACGCGCTGGGCTGCTCCACCGGAACCGTCAAAAGCCAGACCGCCCGCGGCCTGGCCACCCTGCGCTCGCTGCTCGACGCGCCGGAGTCCCGTCTCGCACGTACGGAGGAATCGTGATGGATGTCAAAGAGGTGTTCGACTCGCTGGCGCGCCAGGAGGGGCCGCCGAGCACGGCGAACGTGAGCCGGGCCATGGCGACGGGACGCGCCCGGCGCAGACGCCGTCATGCTGCCGTCGCCGCGACGTCGGCGGTGGGGGCCGCCGCGGCCGTTCTCGTGGCCTGGCCGGTTCACCCATGGTCGGAGCGCCAGAACAGCATCGTCGCCGCTCTGCCCACCGCGCCGTCCGCCACGGTCACGATCACGGTCGCGCCACGGCCCGTCTACAGGGGATTCGAGGAACTCAAGAAGAAGTATCCCCCCAAGGGGAAGATCGCCTCCGTACCGCCGCTGATGATGTGGGTGAGCGACGCGCCCCGCAAGGGCGAGCTCTTCCTGTGCGAGAGCGGCCCGAACGGTAGCTCCTGCTCCGGCTTTCCGCCGCTCACCAAGGAGTTCGCCCGTATCCAGGGCAAGCTTCGGGGCAAAGCCGTCTGGTTCGGTATCGCCAAGGACGATGTCCACGGAGTGACGGCCGTCACCAAGGACGGGCGGAGGCTGCTGGCGAACCTAGCCCGGAATGTCAGCCCGGGGCTCGGGCTCTGGGCCATCAAGTATCCCCCGGGAACGGACGTGCTGAGGCTCGACATCACCGACGCCAAGGGGAAGACGTTGCAGAAGATCGCCGTGTGACGACCTGATTCAGACGGCACGCAGGTACTGCCGCGGATAGCGGTCCCGGAGGGTGGCCGGTTCGAGGCGCGCAGCCGCGCGCAGCGGCCACGACGGATCTCGCAGTGCCTCCCGCCCCAGGAGGACGACGTCGGCGGAGCCCTCGCCGAGCACGGTCTCGGCCTGGTCCGGGCCGGTGATCAGGCCGACCGCGCCGACCGGCAGCATCGCCTTGTCCCGCACCTGCCGGGCGAACGGGACCTGGTAGCCGGGGCCGACCGGGATCCGCTGGTCCGGGTCCAGCCCGCCGGTGCTGACGTCGAGCAGGTCCACTCCGCGGTCGTGCAGGAGCCGGGCCAGATCGACTGTCTCCTCCGGCGTCCAGCCGCCGTCCACCCAGTCGGTGGCCGAGACCCGGACGAGCAGGGGGCGCTCGGCCGACCATGCCCCGCGCACGGCATCGACCACCTCCAGCAGCAGCCGGACCCGGTTGTCGAAGCTGCCGCCGTAGCGGTCCGTCCGCCGGTTGGCGCGCGGCGAGAGGAACTGGTGCAACAGGTATCCATGCCCGGCATGGATCTCGACGACGTCGAAGCCGGCCGCGGCCGCGCGCCGGGTCGCGGCGGCGAAGTCCGCCACGACCCGGTCGAGGTCGGCGACACTCGCCTGTGCGGGTGCGGCATAGCCGCGGTAGGCGAGCGGCGACGGCCCGAGCGCGGTCCAGCCGCCGTCCGCCGCCGGGATCGAGCCGCTCCCGAGCCCGGGCGGAAACGTCGACGCCTTGCGTCCGGCGTGGCCGAGTTGCACGCCGATCGGTGTGCCGTGCGCACCAGTCCGAAGCCACCTGTCACCCGGGCGTGCTCATGCCGGCACCCCCAGGAACGCGCGCGCGTTGGCGGCGAGCGTGGCCGCGTCGAGGCCACCCGCCTCGGCGAAACCGACGGGGTCGCGCTGCGCCATGTCGAAGGGATGGTCGCTGCCGCACACCACGGCCTGCTTCCCTGCCTTCGCGGTGAGCAGGCCGAGCAGCGCGCGGTCGTGGGTGACGGTGTCGAACCACAACGAGCGCACGGTCTCGCCCGGCGGCCGGGCCGAGTCGCGCCGCACGTCCGCGCGGGTCCGCCACCCGTGGTCCCAGCGGCCGAGCAGGCCGAGCGCGCATCCGCCGCCGTGCACGAAGCAGATCCGCAGGTCCGGCAGTTGCTCGACGACCCCGCCGAGCAACAGCGCCGCGACCGCGGTGGCCGTCTCGACCGGGTTGCCGACCAGGTTCGCGAGGTAGTGGTCGCGCCACTCCGGGCGCGGGAGCTGCATCGGGTGCACCAGCACGGACAGCCCCTCCGCGGCGGCGACGCCGAGGACGTGCCGCAGTACGCCGCGGTCGAGCGAAGCGCCGGCGAGCACGGGCGGGACGGCCACCCCGGCGACCCCGGGCAGCGCGGCGAGCCGCTTGAGCTGCGCCGTCGCCGTTTCCGCGTCGTCGAGGGACACCAGGCCCAGTCCGGCCAGGGCCCCGCCCGAGCCACTCACGACCTGGGCCAGCGCGTCGTTGAAGGCGTCCACGTACGGTGCGGCGGGGCCGGCGACCGGGAAGGCGAACGGAGGAGCCGAGAGCACCCGGACCCCGATCCCGGCGGCGGCCATGTCGTCCAGGATCGCGGGCACGTCGCTCATCGCCCGGGTCGGGATGGACAGCGGGACGTCGCCGAGGTGGAGTTCACCGTCGCGGTCGTGCAACGGGCCGTACGGCGCCCCCGGCGGGAGGTCGAACAACTCGGGCGGCAGCCAGTGCGCGTGGACGTCGATCGGGCCGTCCGCGAGGGGACCGATCATCGAACGGCCCCGGGCAGCGGGAGCGGTGCGTTCGCGCTGTCGAGGTGCTCCACGGTGGTGAAGACGAGGTCGGTGTCGCCGATGTTCTCGATGTCGTGCAACAGGTACTGCCCCGCCCCGAAGACGAAGTGCCGTGTCTCACCGGCGGAGTAGGAGACCTCGCGCGTGGTCCCGTCACTGGTGTGCTGGCGACTGCGGCCGGCGTTCACCGCGGTCCAGAAGTAGTCCAGGACGTGCCGATGGGCGTGCCAGCGCTGGCCGGGCGCGAGCCTGATCTCCCAGACCCGGACCCGGTCGGTCCCGCTGAGCAGCCTCGAGCCCACCTCGCCGTCGTGGGCGTGCGCGTCGAACTCGGCGCGCAGGTCGTCGGACCAGCCGTCGAAGCCGGTGGCCACCAGGTCGCCGGCCAGCGGCAGGTCGGACAGGGAAGCGGTGTCGGACATCTCATCTCCTCATCTGGTTGTGTGTCAGCGGCCGGGGCCGTAGAGCCCGAAGCGCAGGCTGGGGTCTCCGGGTGTCCAGGTGTTGTGGACCTGTGAGCGTTCCCCCATCGCCACCACGCGCTCCAGCAGCCTGGCGCTGAGTTCGAGCTGCCCGGGCTCCCATTTGCGCAGGGCGGCGGGGATGTCGCCGTCGGCGGCGGCGAGGGCGTCGGCGAGCGCCCAGGCGTCCGCGGCCGCCTTGGCGGTGCCCGCGGCGGCGTGTGGGCGTGCCGCCGCGGCCGCGTCGCCTACCAGGGCCACCCTGCCGTCGGCCATCCGTGTGGAGCGGATGTCGGAGACCACCTGGATGAAGGGGTGTTCGGTGGCCGCGATGACCTCGGCCGCGGCGGGCGCGAGCGACCGGGAGGCCGCCTCGCGCATGTCCTCGACGTAGCGGTCCTGGACCTGGCCCGGGTGCAGGGACACGGTGCCGGTGAAGCCGCGCTTGTCGATGAGCATCTCCGCGAGCTGTCCGCCTGCCGGCACGTTGCGGTACCAGACGTAGTTCATCAGCCGGTCCCGCCGGCCGGTGCCGCGCTCGCCGGGGATCGGGTAGAGCGTGATGTGCGAGTGCGGCACCACGCTGTAGGAGATGGCGTCGCCGAGCAGGGCGCGGGTCGTCCCGCTCAGCTCGTGCTCCGGCACGGTGCCCCGCCAGCCGATGTAGCCGGAGTATTCGAGCCGGGCGCCGGGATCGAGCAGGGGACGGCCGGTCGAGGTGATGCCGTCGGCGAAGACGACCAGCTCGGCCTCGGCCCGGCGGCCGCTGACGAACCGGACGGTGGCGTGCTCGGCCTCCTGCGCGACGCCGCAGGCGAACTCCCCGAGGTGGTAGTGGTCGGTGCCGAAGTCCGCGAGCAGGCCCCGGTAGAAGGTGCCCCAGGAGGTATGGGTCCAGCGGCGCCGATCGCGGTGCACGATCCCGTTGTCGCGGTCGAGGTACTGGACGTACTCCGTCGCGGTGCTCAGGGCGTCGAGGCTCTGCGTGCTGCGCTCGGTGAACCACCGTACGGTGTCGGGCTGCAGGACGATCCCGCCGCCCCGCCCGTCCAGCGGGGTGGGGGTGCGCTCGAACACCTCGACCGAGAACCCGAGGTCGCGCAGCAGCAGGGCGGCGGTCAGCCCGCCGATGGAGCCGCCGATGACGGCGGCGCGGGCACCTTCGTAGCGGGACGTCACCGGGTCTCCTCTCCGGCGCTGACCGCGTCGCGGTCGGGATGGCTCGACGGGGCGGCGGGCACGGGATCGTCCGGGAGCGGGGCGCCGCGGGTCTCGGGGGCGGCGAACAGGGCCAGCGAGCCCAGCATCCCGACGGCGACGACGCAGGTCGTGGCGAGCCCGAGGTCCCCGCCGAACCAGGAGGCGGCGACGACGCCGGCGACCAGCGGGCCGCTCGCGGTGATGTAGCGTCCGATCCCGTTGTAGAGCGCGATGCCGGTCGCCCGCACGCTCGGCGGGAAGAGCTCGGGTCCGTAGACCAGGATCCCCGACAGGGCGCCGTACAGCCCGAACCCGACGATCGGGATGACCAGCAGGAACGTGGTGTGGGTGTGGGAGAAGGGGAACAGGAACGCCACGCTCGCGCCGGAGATCGCGAAGCTGGTGGCGAAGGCCCTGCGGCGGCCGATCGCGTCGGCGAGGAAGCCCCAGCTGGCGTAGCCGAGGATGCCGCCCGCGTTGAACAGCATCGACGCGACCGCGACGCGCTCGTTGGCGACGGCGGCGGGCAGGTCCGCGGCCGCGGCCGCCTGCCGGATCACCTGCGGGTACCAGGTCGAGACGCTCCAGAAGGCGACCAGGGAACCGGTGGCCAGCCCGGTCCCGATCAGCGTGTGCCTCAGCAACGGGCGGGTCAGCAGCCGCCGCAGCACGAACCGGTCCTGCGCGGTGCGGTGCCCGCGGGCCTTGCGCTCCCGGCGCGCGGCGATGCTGCCGCTGATCTCCGGCGGCTCGGGGACGTGCCGGCGGATGAAGTACACCAGCAGCGCGGGGATGACGGCGATGCCCATCATCAGCCGCCAGCCGTGCCCGCCGAGGACGGCGTAGGCCAGCGCGGCGATGAAGAAGCCCATGGCGTAGCCGGACATCATCACGCCGGATGCCCGGGCCCGGTAGCGGTTGCGCCAGGCCTCGGCGACCAGCGCGGTGCCGACCGGAGCTTCCACGCCGGACCCGAGGCCGGCGATGAACCGGAAGACGCCGAGCTGCCACCACGTGTCGGCGAAGGCGGCCAGCGCGGTGAACACGGCGTACGTGATGATGCCGGCCGACAGCACTTTGACGCGTCCGAAGTGGTCCGCCAGCATTCCGAACAGGATGCCGCCCGTGCCCCATCCCAGGAGGAACAGCGCGACGGTGAGGCCGCCGTAGAGGCCGATGCTTCCGGCGTCCGCGGCGATACCGCTGTGCGGCAGCAGCTCGGTCATCGCCGGGCCCAGGACCAGCCCGTACAGGCTGGCCGCGAACCCGTCGAGGGCCCAGCCCATCGTCGTGCCCGCCAGGACCAGCCACTGCGTGCGGGTGATCTCGGCGCGCCAGTGGCCGGGCGGCGATTCGTACGATTCTTTCGGCATGGACGTTCTCCTTGGCCGGGGGGTGTGCGGAGGTCAGTTGAGGCGGCCGGGCGTGTCCGCGCCGTACCAGTCGACGTCGTCGGGCGCGGTGCGGGCCACGACGGTCTTGATCCAGGTGAAGTCGTCGAAGGACTCGGCGCCCGCGTCGCGGCCGGTGCCGGACTCCTTGATCCCGCCCCAGGGCAGCGAGGGCTCCAGGCGGTGGTGGTCGTTGACCCAGACCATCCCGGCCGCGATCCGGTCCGCGACGCGGTGTCCGCGGGCGAGGTCGCGGGTCCAGACGCCGGCGCCGAGGCCGTACCGGTTGTCGTTGGCCTTCGCGACGGCGTCGGCCTCGTCCTCGAACGGCACGACGACGGCGACCGGGCCGAAGATCTCCTCCTGCGCCACCCGCATGTCGTTCGAGGCGCCGGCCAGGACGGTGGGGCGGACGAAGAAGCCGCCGCTCAGCGGCTCGGGCAGATCGGGGACGCCGCCGCCCGCGATGAGCCGCGCGCCCTCCTCCACGCCCACGGCGATCATCCGCAGGACCTTGTCCCGTTGCGCGGCGCTCACCATCGGGCCGAGCTGGGTGCGAGCGTCGGACGGTGCGCCGATCCGGATCGCCTCGGCACGGCGGGCCAGCGCCGAGACGAAGCGGTCGTAGACGCTTCGCTGCACGAGGAACCGGGATCCGGCCACGCAGGACTGGCCTGCCGCGACGAAGGCCGCGAACGCCGCGCCCTCCGCGGCCACCTCGGGATCGACGTCGTCGAAGACCACGATCGGCGTCTTGCCGCCGAGCTCGGCGGTGACCCGCGCGAACCGCGCCGCGGTCGCCACGGCGGCGGCGCGCCCGGCCTCGGTGCCGCCGGTCAATGTGATCTTGGCGATGTCCGGGTGTCCGGTGAGCCGCTCGCCGGCCTCGCGACCGCCGGTCACGACGGTGACCACGTCCTCCGGCAGGCCCGCCTTGTGCAGGAGGCCGACCAGTTCGAGCGTGGACAGAGGGGTCAGTTCGGACGGCTTCACCACGACCGTGTTGCCCGTGGCCAGGGCGGCGGAGAGGCTGCGCGCCAGGATGAGCAGCGGGTGGTTGAAGGGCGTGATGATGCCGCAGACGCCCAGCGGCGCCCTGCGCTGGTAGGTGAGGTAGGGCCCGTCGGACGGCAGCACCGCGTCGCGCTGTGCGGCGAGCAGGCCGGCATTGTAGCGGAACCACTCGGGGACCCGGGAGAGCTGGGCGCGCGTCTCGGTGACCGGCCGGCCGTTGTTGCGGGTCTCCAGCCGGTACAGCGACTCCGCGGCTTCCTCGATCACGTCGGCCGCGCGGAGCAGCAGCCGGCCCCGCCGGCTCCGGGTCAGCGCCGGCCACGGCCCGTCCAGGAACGCCGCCCGCGCCCGGCGGATCACCGCGTCGACCTCGCCGGGGGTGCTGTCCGGCACCGTACGGATCACGCCGCCGGTGGCCGGATCGATGATCGGCCGGTCCCTGGGTTCCTCGGGGGAGTTCGACATGCCATGACCTCCGGTGGTGCGACTTCGATGAACTCAGTGTTACGGCGAAGTGTCGTCACAGCCATGTTCGAAATGACACTGTTTCCGACATCTGGTGTGAGGCTGTACATTCACGGCATGGACGGCGGAGATGCCACGGAGCTGCGCAGCTGGCTGGCGGCGGTCAGCGCCCTGACGGCGGCCGTCAACGCCGGCAGGGGGCTGCGGGACGTCCTCGACCTCGTCGCCGCGACCGCCCGGGAACTGCTCGGGCTCGACTTCTGCGGCGTGCTCGTGCCGGACCCCGCGGAGCGGAACCTCGTGATCGCCGGCTGGAGCGGGCTCACCGAGGAGTACGTCGCCCGGGTCAACTCCGACCGGCCGGTCCGGCTGGAGGCCGACGCGTCCGGCGGCGCCCCGTCCAGCCGGGCGTACCGGTCGGGCCGGCCGTGCGCGGTCGCCGACATCTCCCTCGAGCCCGACTTCATCTGGGGCGGCGTCGCCCGCGAGCAGGGCTACCGGTCCATGCTGTCAGTCCCCCTGGTCACCGCCTCCGGCGTGATCGGCACGTTGAACAGCTATCGCTCGGCCGTGCACGAGTTCGGCCCCGAGGAGATCGACCGGCTGCAGTTGCTCGCCGAGCACGCGGCCCTCGCCATCACCTCGGCACGGGTGCTGGACGATCTGCGCGACCAGCGCGACCTCGTGATGCGCTCGGAGAAGATCCACGAACGCCTGCTGCGCGTCGCCGTACGCGCGGGCGGGGTCGAGGGCATCGCCGGTGCCCTGCACGATCTTCTCGGCGCTCCGGTGCTGGTCCAGGGCGTGCGCGGCGAGGTCCTCGCCCAGGCCGGAGGTCCGCCCGCTCCGGAGGACCTCGTCAAGGCCGGAGCCGGCCGGCGCGCTCCGGACGCCGGGCTCGTCCGCGAGCAGGGCCCGCACGTCGTCGCCGACGTCGTCCTCGAAGGGGAGGTGGCCGCCCGGGTCTGGGTTCCCGGCCGGGCCGGCGAGCTCGCACCTCTGGACCGCCGGGCCCTCGAGCACGCCTCCATCGTGCTGTCCCTCGAACTCCTGCGCCGGCGCACCGCCCTTGAGGTCGAGCAGAACCTGCGCGGCGACCTCCTCGCCGACCTCCTCGCCGGCGCCGACCCCATGTCACCCTCCGTACGTGATCGCGCCGGCCTGCTCGGCCACGATCTCGTCCGAGACCATCTCACCCTGGTCGCCCAGGTGACCACGGGCGGGGGCCCGGCTCCGGCGGGCGCCGTCCAGCGCGCGCTGACCGAGGCCGTCGCGCTCGCGTCCGGTGTGCGTCCCCGGCCGCTCGTCGCGGTTTACCGCGACGTCATCGTCGCCCTGTGGCCCGTCGTCGCAACCGGTCCCGCGGCCGGCAGACCCGCCGCCGACGCGCTCCGGCGGAGCGTGCGTTCTGCCCGCGGGGTCGACGACGCCACCGTCGCCGTGTCCGACCCGGCCCAGCGCGACCTCCTGAACGCATACCGCACGGCACGCGGCGCGCTCACCGTCGCCGGCCATGCCGGGCGGAGCGGCAGCACGATCACCCTCGACGATCTCGGCGTCGCGGGGCTTCTCCTGCAACTCGGCGATCCCGTGCGGCTGCGGGCGTACGCCGACCGTACGCTCGGCGCCCTGCTCAGGTACGACCACGACCACGGAGCCGCGCTGCTGCGGACCCTGCGCACCTACCTCGACTCGGGCGTGGACCGCCACCTGACGGCCCGCGCCCTCACCCTGCACCCGAACACCGTGAGCCAGCGCCTTCGCCGCATCGAAGCCCTCACCGGCCTCGACCTCCGCTCGTCCCAGGCAGTGGTCGACGCCCGTGCCGCCCTCATCGTGCTCGACGTGGCAGAAGGAACCGACGCCGCGCACGACCGGGTGTGAGCCTGTCTCCCGGCTTGGCGTCGGTTCCGCCGATCGTCCGGGTCACGCGGTCACGAAGGTCATCACGCTTCGAGCGGGAAGCGTGACGGTGAAGGAACCGTTCGACACGCTGGTCGTGCCCTGGGGTGCGACGTTCCTGCCGGCGTCGGTCAGCCAGGAGGAGACCCTGGACGCGGTGCTGTTCCTCAGGGTGAACTGCTGGCTCACCGCGGAGGTCCCCTTGTTGATGGCGACCACGACGATCGTGGAGCCGCCACCCCGGTACGCCGACACGTAGAGGTTCGACGCCGGGCTCGCCGTCGCCTCGATCCGCACATACCCGGGCCGGACGAACCTGGCGAAGTGCGCCATGTTGGCGCCGCGCTTGCTGATCTGGCCGTCCTCACGCATGGGGCCGTAGCCGCGCCGGATGTACCACCAGATGTACGCCTGGAACTCCGCCTCCACCATGGCGCGGTGGAGGTGCTCCCCCACGTCGAGCGCCTGCGGCCACAGGTCCGCCGAATCGGAGCTGTTGGGGTAGTAGACCTCGGTCATCCAGAGTTCTTTGCCCGCGCCCTTCTGCTTGAAGAGGGGATAGGGGAAGTTCGCGAACGACGTGCCGTAGAGGTGCGCCCCGATGATGTCCACGTTGGCGAGCGCCGTGGAGTCGTTGAGGATCGGGTCCGACATGTTCTTCAGGTACTGGAAGGACTCGGGCGCGATGACCCTGGTGCCGATCGAGCCGGCGTTCTCCCGCAGGAACCGCACCATTTCGGCGGGAGTCCACCACGTCCAGTCATGCGCGTAATCGGGCTCGTTCTGCACCGATATGCCGTACAGGTTCACCCCGTTGTTCCGCAGGTAGGTGGTGAAGTCGTTCAGGTGCTGGGCGTAGGCGCCGTACATGTCGTATCTGAGGCGCCTGGCGTTGGTCTGACTGCCGCGGACGAAGGTCTCGACCATGCGGGCGGGGGGATTCCACGGCGACGCGATGACGGCCGCCCCGAGCTCGCTCGCGCGCCTGGCCGTCGCCAGATCACGGCCCCAGTCCGCCTGGTTCTCGGGGACGGGGATCCTCAGCACGGAGAACCCCAGCCGGCCCTCGCCGGTGCCGAACGCCGTGTCCCGCTGAGCAGCCGTCAGGTCGCCGATCCAGGCTGTGTGGGTCATGCCGCCGAAGCCCCGTATCGTCTGCCGCTGCACCGACGCATCGATGACCGCAGCGGCGGCGGCCATCGCGGCCGGTGTCGCGGCCGTGAGGACCGGCAGGGCCCCCATCGTCGCCAGGACGGTTCTCCGGCTCAGCGATCGCCGCTCGCCGCCGACGGGCTCGTTCCGACCTTGCGTCATGTCTCCTCCTCGTGGCTGTTGATGCCGAGCCATTTGGGAGCGCTCCCACCTTCGGAATGCGCCTCGGCTTGGCATCGGCAGCAAGAGTGTCCAGAGTCGCTGATTTCCCGCGTACGGCCTGCGCTGATTGTTCGCGCTAACATCTCTGCAGGAACGTAAAGCCCTTACTGCGACCCGTCAACCGGCGCGGCGGCACGGCCCTTCCTGTAGGCGGCAAATTAACTCCTTATCCGCCGCAAATTACGCAGTTTCCGACTGGTGACTTCTGTGAAACTTTCACTTGCGCGGGCAATGCGGCGCGGGCCGCCGGCAGGCACGTCAGCCGGCTGTCGGGGACTCTGTCCGTTCGCGGGAGGCGGCGGGCGGGAAGAGCGTGGCGACGGCGCGGATGACGGCGGCGCGGCGGGCGGCCGGGCTGGGGTCGGCGGCGGTACGGGGGGCGACGGCGCCGAGTTCGGTCTGGTCGATCCAGGTCATGGCGATCTGGACGACCAGCGCCAGGATGTCGATGGGATCCCAGGCGGGATCGAGGTCGCCGTCGGCCTGGGCGGCCCGGATTTTTTCGATCTTGGCCGGGAGCGTGCGCAGGACGGCGCCGGTGTAGGGGGTCTCACTGGGTGCGGCGGCCCGTTCCAGGCGACCCCAGAGGATGAACCGGTGCCGGTCGGGGTTGGCGGTGAAGTAGTCGAACAGCTGGCCGGCGTAGGAGGGCAGGTCGGCGGGGTCCAGGTGGGCGGCGTCGGCGGCGGCGACGAGTTCGGCGGAGGCGACGTGCCCGTACAGCCCTTCCTTGCTGCGGAAGTAGGCGTAGACGCGTTCCTTGCTGGTGCTGGCGGCCTTGGCGATCCGGTCGACGCGGGCGCCGGCGATCCCGTGCTGGGCGAACTCCGCGCGGGCGGCGGCGATGATCCGGTCGTGGGTGGAATCGGTGCTGGCCATGCCCCAACTGTAGTCAACCGAACCGTTCGGTTTGACCTCGCCGATCCGGCGAGTAGTGTGAGAAGCGTTCATACCAAACGGTTTGGTTTGATTTGGAGGGATTGCTGTGCAGGAGCGCACTCTTGGCCGTCAGGGCCTGGCCGCCTCGGCCATCGGCTTCGGGTCGATGGGCATCTCCTTCGCCTACGGGCCCGCCGACGAGACCGGTGGGGCGGCCTCGATCCAGCGGGCCCACGAGCTGGGCGTCACCCACTTCGACACCGCGGAGCTGTACGGGTGGGGCGAGAACGAGAAGCTGGTCGGCAAGACCGTCGCGGCGTTCCGGGACGAGATCACCATCGCCACCAAGTTCGGGTTCACCCGCGACTACGGCACCGACTCTCGTCCCGAGCACATCCGCGAGGTGCTCGACAACAGCCTGCGCCACCTCGGCGTGGACCACGTGGACGTGCTCTACCAGCACCGGGTCGACCCGAAGGTGCCGATCGAGGACGTCGCCGGGGCCGTCGGGGAGCTGATCGAGGCCGGGAAGGTGAAGTACCTCGGCCTGTCCGAGGCGGGGCCGGAGACGATCCGCAAGGCCCACGCCGTGCAGCCGGTGTCGGTCCTGCAGACCGAGTACTCGCTGTTCGAGCGGGACGTGGAGCAGCTGTTCCCGACGCTGCGGGAGCTGGGGATCGGGTTCGTCGCCTACTCCCCTCTGGGCCGCGGCTTCCTGACCGGCACCGCCCAGCCCGCCGGATCCTACGACCAGGGCGACATGCGCAACCACGACCTGCGCTGGCAGCCGGGCAACTTCGAGAAGAACGTCGAGGCCGTACGGCAGCTGTCGGAGCTCGCCGCCGGCAAGGGCGCCACCGTCGCCCAGCTCGCTCTTGCGTGGATCCTCGCCCAGGGCGAGGACATCGTGCCGATCCCGGGCACCCGCACCCCCGAGCGAGTGGAGGAGAACACCGCCGCCGCCGACCTCGTCCTCACCCCCGCCGACCTGGACGCCATCGCGGCGATCCTGCCCACCGGCGGCTTCGGCGGCCGCTACGCCGAGGCCTCCCTCCCCACCTGGGTCTGAACCCCTACCTCCGCAGCCACCCGGGGCCCGCACGGCGTGCGGCGCCCCGAGGTGGGCAGCGGCTGCGGAACCCGCCGCTGACGGGTCGCCTCCGCACCGGCCGTCAGGTGGGCTGCCACTCCTGGATGTGTGCCCGCAGCCAGGTTTCGGTCGTCGTGATGTGCATCAACGCAGCGGCCTGGGCCCGAATCGCGTCAGCGGCGACCAGCGCGGCGTAGATGGCCTCGTGTTCGATCAGCGTACGGCCGGCGGCGTCGGCGTCGAGGAGCCCGCGCCACACGCGGGTCGTCGGGTTCTCGCCGCGACGGTGAGCGGCCGGGCCGGGCAGGCCCGCGGGCACTCGCAGGGCTTCAGCGGGCGGCGAAGCGGGCCCCGACCCAGGCGAGGATGTCGGCCATCGCGCCGTCGTCGATCCCGGTCGCGGCACCGTAGGTGTCGTGCTCCAGGCCGTCGTACACGCGGTAGGTGACCTGGGTGCCGGTGCCGCGGAGTTCGCCGGCGACCTTGGTGTTGACCGATTCGGGGGTGACGGTGTCCGCGCCGCCCTGCAGGAACAGCACCGGTCCTGCGACGCGCTTCCGGCCGACGCTGTTGTCGCGCAGGTATCGGGTGAAGCGCGGGTCGCCGGAGTAGCCCGGCTTGATCAGCGCCGGCCCGGTCAGATCCGCGTACACCGCGGTGGCCACGCCCAGGCAGCCGTTCCGGGCACCGTCCATGCGGGCCACGGCGACCGGGGTCAGCAGGCGCCCGACGTCGATCGCCGGGTCGCTGTACGCGGCGCCCTGGGCCAGCAGCGGGGCGAATCCGCCGTACGGGACGGTCGTGGCGACGTGGGCGGCCAGGGTGGGCAGGTCGGCGGCGGGCGAGGTGACGACCACGCCCCGGTAGCCCGGCACCGGACGGGTCAGCTGGCGTTCGGCGAAGGCGAGTGCGGCGCCGCCGCCCTGCGAGTGGCCCCACAGCACCCACTCGCCCGACAGGCCTGGCACCGCCTGGCGCGCGGACCGTACCGCACCGGCGATGTCCTCCGCCGCGGCGGCCTTGTTCAGCAGTTCCGGACGGCCGGTCGTGCCCAGGCCCGCGTAGTCCGGGGCGACCACCGCGTACCCCTGCTCCAGGAACCGGACCATCTGGTTGCCGTGGTAGAGGTCGCGCATCAGCGACGGCGCGCAGCCCGCCGCGATGCCGCTGGCACCGTGCGCGTCCACGACCACCTTCCAGCCACCGGCCGGACGCGGGCGGTCCTGCGGCACCAGGACGACGCCGGAGGCCGCCACGTCCCGGCCCCGGGAGGTACGGGAGTGGTACAGCACGCGGACGGCTTCGACCGGCTTGTCCTCCACCACGTAGTCGGAGGTGGTCTCCGCGCGGATCAGGGTCCCGCCCGGTGCCCACGGCAGCGGGTCGGGCGCATCGTAGAAGGCGGTGCGAGGCAGGGCGTTCTGCCGCTGGGCGGCCCAGGCCCAGTCGATCTGGCAGGCCTGGTCGCAATCGTCGGCATTCGCCCCAGGGGCAGGTGCGGTGGCCAGGGCGGCACCTACCGCGGCGGCCAGGGAGAGCCGGCGGACGCCGGTCAGCAGGGCATGACGAACAGACCTCATGGGAGGCTCCTCTTCATTGGGGATCGGTCAGCGGGAACGAACGGGACCTGCCGCGTGGCGGCCGTCGACCTGCTTCCCGCTGGGTCCGTAGACGAAGTCGGCCGTGGTGTCCAGGATGAACTCCATCGGGAAGCCCAGCTCGATCGCGGCGGCCTCCTCCAGCCGGTTCACCGCCTCTCCGGGCAGGTCCAGGTCGATCGCGGCGAGGTTGTCGGTCAGCTGGTCCAGGGTGCGGGCGCCGAGGATCGGGTGGATCCAGGGCCGGTGCGCTCGCGTCCAGGCGATGGCGACCTGCGACGAGGAAACGCCGAGTTCGTCGGCCACGGCGTCCACCGTACGGGCGACGGCCAGGTCGCGCTCGGAGACGGTGGCCCGCTCGACCCGGGAGGGACCCTCGGCGCCGCTCCTGGTGAACTTGCCCGACAGGACGCCTCCGGCCAGCGGCGACCACGCGGCCACCGACAGTTCCAGGGCGGCGGCCATGGGCAGCAGTTCCCGCTCGATGTCGCGTTTGACGAGGCTGTAGGGCAATTGGAGGCCGGCGAACGGGGTCCACCCGCGGAACTCGGCGATGGTGTTCGCCTGGGCGATCAGCCAGGCGGGCGCGTCGGAGATCCCGACGTACAGCACCTTGCCCGCCCGTACGAGGTCGTCGAGGGCCCGCATGGTCTCCTCGACGGGCGTGTTGGGATCCCAGATGTGGACCCACAACAGGTCGAGGTAGTCGGTGCCCAGCCGCTGCAGGCTGGCCTCGACCGAACGGACCAGGTTCTTCCGGTGGTTGCCACTGGCGTTGGGGTCGGTGCCGTCCATGGTCAGGGTGTACTTCGTGGCCAGCACGAAACGGTCGCGGTCGGAGCCGAGCAGCTCTCCGACGATCCGCTCGCTGCTGCCCTCGGTGTACCGGTTGGCGGTGTCGATCACGTTCCCGCCCGCTTCGGCGTAGGCGGTGAACATCTTGCGGCACTCCTCGACGGAGGCGCCCCATCCCCACTCTTGCCCGAAGGTCATCGTTCCCAGGAACATGTCCGACACCCGCAGACCGGTGCGGCCAAGCAGTCGGTAACGCATCACATGCTCCTGTCGAAGAACGAAACGGTCCAATCAATGGCAGGGATTACGTAACGGTCGTCGTCGTACAGCTCGATGTGGTTGCCGGTGTCGAGCAGGAAGAGTTCCTTGGGTTCGGGCGCCGCCGCGAAGGCGGCCTGCGCGTCGGCCACGGGAATGGCCTGGTCTCCGGTGCCGTGCACGATCAGCAGAGGAGCGGAGACCAGCGGCAGGTAGGAGTCCACGTCCAGCGCCAGCTCCTGCAGCACCGACAGCGCGGTGCAGCGGTTCTCCCAGCCGGGCCGGGCCCCTCGCTCCGTCCCGTAGTACTCGAACGGTTCCGGGCCGGGGTTCCCCGCGGGCATGCCCTCGGGGTTGACGGCGGGCCAGTACTCGATCTCGCCGGTGTCGGACTGCCGCTGCGCTATCTGCGCGAACTGGGCCATCAGCGCCGCGAAGTTCTCCGCGCCGAACCGGTCACGGATCAGCTCGGGGTTGTTGTAGGCGGCCGCGATCAACGCGACGGCCTTGACCCGGGGGTCGAACGCGGCGAGCTGCACCGAGTAGATCCCGCCCAGGCACACCCCGCACAGCGCGATCTTGTCGGGGTCGACCTCCGGCCGGGTGGCCAGGAAGCTGACCGCGTTGCGCAGATCCGCGACCTTCGCCGAGGCGTCCTCGTGCTGACGCGGTTCGCCCTCGCTGTCACCCCAGTTGCGGTGGTCGAAGGCCAGGGCCACATATCCACGCTGCGCGAACCGCTCCGCGTAGTAGCCGGTGACCTGGTCCCTCACCCCGGAGAACGGGCCGGTCAGCACCACCGCGCCGCGGCCGGTCCCGGGCTCGGGCAGGTGAAGGTCGCCGGTCAGCCGGTACCCGTCACTGCCGAACTCGACCTTTTCCATCGACATCAGGAATCTCCTTCATGCTCACGCAGGCGTCACCTGCGGAGTACGGCGCTTGCCGGAGAGGAGATTTTCAAATCTGGCGGGTCGCTCGATAGCGTGTCCGTCACCTGTTGAGATGTGAATTTTTCATAGCGACGGGCGGCCTCAGATCCAGCCCGCCTCGGTGGCGATTCTGATGGCGTCGACGCGATTGCGAGCGTCCAGTTTCGCCGCCGCGGACGTGAGGTAGTTGCGGACGGTCCCGGGGGTGAGGAAGAGCTGTTCGGCGATCTCCCCAGGGGAGGCGCCCGTGGCCGACAGGCGGAGCACCATCGTCTCCCGCTGCGACATGGGGCTTGCCGACGCCTCCAGCGCCGCTGCCGTGAGCGCCGGGTCCAGCACCCGGCCGCCCGAGGCCACGGTCCTGATCGCACCGGTCAGCTCGGCGTGCCGTACATCCTTGGGCAGGAACCCCGCCACCTGAGCGGCGAGCGCCCGGCGGAGCTGGCCCGGCCGGTTCAGACCGGTCAGGATGAGCACCCGGCACCCGGGCAGCCGCTCGCGGAGCCGTTCGGCGGCGGTCAGGCCGTCCACCTCGGGCAGGTCGATGTCGAGCACGGCCACGTCAGGCCGGACCTCCAGCGCGGTCGGCACGATGAGCGCGCCAGAGGCGAGCTCCGCCACCACCTGGAGGTCGCCTTCCAAGGACAGCAGTCCCACCAGCGCCGAACGCAGCAGCTCCACGTCCTCGGCGAGCAGAATCCTGATCACGCCGAACAGTATCACCAGGCCCTCCGGCAGCCGGGTGTGGTGCCAGGCAGGTGGTACCGGATGATTGGTCCCACTAATCTCCATTTTCCCGACGCGGCAGTGAAGGACGACCCGGTGGACGACGAGTTGGACGACACTCGGGATACGCGGCTGCGGTTGGTGCGCGCGATGATGTGGGCCGCCCTCGGCCTGATCATGACCTTCCGGCTGATGGTGGCGTTGGAGGAAGGGCTGGCGTGGCCGGTCGTGCTCGTCACGATGGCTCCCTATCCGCCGCTGGTGGCGTTGCTGACCGGGCCGCATCGCCTCCGGGTCCGCAACGGCCTGCTGGCGGCACTGGTGATCCTGTACGCCGTGCCGTTCGCCGTCGCGGGCACGCACTGGGAGTGGCTGCCGTGGCCGCTGGCGGTCGCGGTGCTGTGCTCGTTCCGGGGGCGGGTGGCCTGGCCGCTGTTCGGGCTCCTCCTGGTCGCCACGGGCGTGGCCGGATTGTGGGCCGGCGACGACGTGCTGACGACGATCATGAGAACGCTGAAGACCGCCACCAACGGTCTGATCGTCTTCGGCCTGTACGCCCTGACGGTGATGGCGGCCAGGCTCGACGCGGCGCGCGGGGATCTGGCGCGATTGGAGCTGCAGCGGGAACGGCGGCGGCTCGGCGGCGAACTGGGCGCGGTCGTCGGCGAGCACCTGCGAGCGGTCTCGGAGCGGCTCGCGCAAGCCGTCGACGCCGAACCGGAGATCGCACGCGACCGGCTCCACGTGGCCGTCGGCACCGCCCGGCAGGCGCTGGCCGACATCCGCGCGACGGCCGCCGGCTACCGCGTCTCGCCCCCTCTGCCGCCGCCGATCGAGTCGCCGAAGGTGGCGCGCCTCATGCTGGCCGCGCTGATCGCCTGCCAGGCCACGCTTCACGCGGTCGTCTCCGTCATGACCTACCACCGGCCGTGGACCCTGCTCCTGACGGTGCCGTTGATGGCCGCGGCCGGAGCGGTCCAGCTGCTGATGAAGCCGTCACGCAGGCAGATGATCCTTCTCGGGCTGCTGCTGGGTGTCCCCGTCATACCGTTCGGCTACCTGCTCTGGGAGCTCATCTTCCTCACCTGCCTGTGGCCTTTCCTCCTCGGGCTGGTGCTCACCCGCATGCGGCCGCCGCGCTCCCTGGTCCTCACCGGTGCGGCGGTGGCGCTGTACATCGCGTTCCTCTTCTACCCGCCGCCGGTACCCAACCTGGCGGGGATGGCGGCGAACCTGATATCCCTGACCATCCTCACCTGGGTCTCCTACGGTTTGATCCGGCTGTCGAATCTGGTGGTCCTGCTGCACCAGGCCGAGCGGGACCTGACCCGCGAAGCCCTCATCCAGGAGCGCACCCGGGTCGCCCGCGACCTGCACGACCTGCTGTCCTTCAGCCTGTCGGCGGTGGCGCTCAAGGGAGAGCTGTGCGAGCGGCTGCTGGACATCGACCCGGTACGCGCCCGCGCCGAACTGGCCGCACTGCCCGAACTGGTCGAGCGCGCACGGGCCGAACTGGAATCAGTGGCCCACGCGACCGTGGGGCTGAGCCTTGACCAGGAACTGGCCGCGGCGCACACCGTCCTGGAGACCGCCGGGATACGGACCGTCGCCACCGTCGAGACCGGACCCCTGCCACCCGAGGTGGACACGGCGATGGCCGCGGCATTGCGCGAGGCGGTCACCAACGTCGTACGGCACAGCGCCGCCCGAACCTGCACCATCACCATCGTCTCCGTGGGCCACACGGTCCGGCTGCGCGTCGTCAACGACGGAGCCGCCGAAGCCCCGCCCTCAGCCCCGCGACCGGGCCCCGGCGGATCAGGGCTGACCGGCCTGGCCGAACGCACCGGAGGCCGGCTCACCGCCGGATCGCAAAGGGGCGGCCGCTTCGAACTGGTCGCCGAATTCGCCACGGGCCCTTAGGGCCGGGAGGAGTGTGCACCGGCTAGGCGATGTGGTAGCCGACTCCGGGCGTCGTCGCGATGACCGGCGGGTCGCCGAGCTTGCGTCGCAGCCGGCCCATCGTCACTGCGACGGTGTTCGTGAACCGGTCGGCGTTCTCGTCCCACACCTGTTCGAGCAGGGTTTCGGCGCTCAGGAAGCCGGGGCTCGCCCGCAGCAGCGCCTCCAGCACGGCGAACTCCTTCACCGAGAGGTCCAGTTGCCGCCCGTCGCGAACGGCGGTGCGGCGGACCGGGTCCAGTTCGATCCCGGCCGCGCGCAGCGTCCGGGGCCGCGCGTCGGGCTTGCGGCGGGCCAGGGCGTGGATGCGCAGGACGAGTTCCGGGAAGTGGAAGGGCTTGGCGAGATAGTCGTCCGCGCCGAGGGTCAGGCCGCTGACCCGGTCGCCGGGCGCGCTCGCCGCGGTCAGCATCAGCACCATCGGCCGAGCCGCCCGGTCGGTGATCATCTGGCACACCGTGTCACCGTGCAGGCCGGGCAGGTCCCGATCCAGGACCACCACGTCGTACGGGGTGAGGTCGAGCTTGGCCGCGGCGGCCAGCCCGTCGTGGGCGAGGTCGACGGCCATCCCCTGATCGCGCAGCCCCTCGGCGACCACCTCGGCCAGGGCGTGATCGTCTTCGACGACGAGGACCCTCATGCCGCCACCGCCACCCTGGCAACCGGAAGCGTGATCGACACGCGCAGGCCACCCCCGTGCCGGGCGAGCAGCGCGAGCCGGCCCCCGTGCGCGACGGCGACCGCGGCCACAATGGACAGACCCAGTCCCGAGGAGCCGGTACGCGCGACGCCGAGCCGGGCTGCGCAGGAGGGCAAGCGGCTGGTCACCTTCACCATCGAGACCGACGTGGGCTTCGCCGAACCGGCCGACATCAGCCGGTTCGCCACCGACCTGGCCGCCCGCGTGGCCGACCTGGTGGCCTCCTACGACTCACCCGAGGCGACTCGCCGGTACCGCCTCATCATCGGCGGCCATCCCACGCCCGTAAGCGATCAAGAACGAGAGGACAGGCCATGAGTCACCAGAAACGTCCGTTGGTCGAGCTGACCGTCAACGCGCGCCAGGACGCGGTCTGGCGTGCCATCAGCACGCCGGAGGGATTGCACGAGTGGTTCGGCTACGACTACGACGCGAGCCACACCGCTCCGGCCAGGCCTGCCACGGGCCTGGCGGAGGAGATCCGGTCCTTCATCGACGACTCCGAGCTGCATCCGCCCGAGCGGGTCGCCTTCGACGACGGCACCGAGCTGACCTTGACCGCCGACGGTACGCGCACGGTGGTCCGGCTCGTGGTGCCCAGCCTGGAAGGCACGGACTGGCAGGACCTGTACGGCGGAGTCGCCGAGGGATGGCGGTTCTACCTGGAGCAGCTCCGCTTCTACTTGGACAGAGCTCCGTCGGGGCGCCGCCGTACCATCTACCTGGCAGGCCAGGCCACCGGGGCGCAGGTGATCGAGATCATCGGCCCGGGCACCCGCTGGCACGGGGCCGGCATCGTGAACGACGAGGGCCACCTCGTCTCGGTCGGCGCCGACCCCGCCGATCCCCAACCTGCCCAGGTCAACGTCATCGTCAGCACCTACGGCCTGGACGACGGCGACTTCGCCGCACTACGCGACCGGTGGGCCGCCCGCTGGCAGGCGAACGTCAAGGACCCCGAGGTCATCCCGTAACGCCGGGGAGTCGAGAGGACCAGGCCGCCGCTGCACCACCACGAGCGAGAACGACAGCAACCCGCCCACGATTGCGCCGTCATTCCGCTTCTTGAGGACCGCTGGACGCTCTGTCCAGCCCGGTTAGCCGGGCCAGAACGGCGAAGCCGTCGTCGGTGCCGGGCCAGTGCCTGCGTACGGCGGGCAGCCCGGCGCGGCGTACGACAGAGCGCAGGACGGCGGTGACGATGATGGCGTCGTCGGCGTAGCCGAGCAGGGGGATGAAGTCGGGCACCAGGTCGATGGGAAGGGCCAGGTACGCCAGCAGCAGCGCCAGCCGGACCCGTACCCCGCGCGGCAGATCGGGATCGGCCGCCAGTCGGCGCACCAGGCGCAGCACATCCGGCAGCAGCCGCAACGCCTCACGCAACAGGCCGCCACGGGGCCGGACGATCGCCAGCGTGCCGATCAGCACCACCCAGGCCACCAGCAGCGCCACCACGATCCCGATCAACAGGTCCCAGAACCACGAGCCGGTCATGACTCATCACCCTCACGCACATCTGACGGTCCGACGCCGATCGGTGCCTCGGCCGCCAGCGCCGCCTGCTCGAAGGCGGCCAGGTCGGCGGACGCCTCCTCGACCGCCGCCCGAGCCGCCGCGCCGGTCGGGGCGGCGAAGTAGTCCCGCGCGTCGATCTTGGCCATCCAGGAGCGGAACCGTTCCAGATCCGCCTCCGACTCCTCGACCTCGGCGTAGGTGGCCCTGCCCCGCTCCCGCTCCGTGGCCAGCTCGTCGCGGAAGGCGGGCAGGCGCTCCAGCACCTCGGCGTACTCGGCGTCGCGGGCGGCGTTGAACTCGCCGATGACCTGCCGCTCCTCCGCCGCGTCGGTCAGGGTCAGGCGCAACATGCGGCCCGTGCCGCCCTGCTGGCGCACCCGATCCAGCAACCGCCGCACCTGCCGCAACGTCTGCTCCCGCTCGGGCAGCAGACATACCGACTGCTGCAGATACAACGCACCCAGCGAACGCAGCTTGCGCCACACCTGCACACGAAGCGTCGGCGCGGCCCCGGCGGTGGACACGCTGACCAGCAACCATCCCGCCTCGTCCGTATGATCCGTCACGCCGCCATGTTACATCCGTAACAAATGGCAGCAAGAGGTGTACATCGCATCGGATGCACGCCGACGTCGCCCGGCACGGCACGATCAACCGCCCCACCTGACGACGGCCGGTGTGCCGCGCCGTCGCCGGGTCGGCAGTGGGCGAGTGAGCTGTCGTGATCGAACTTTATTCGGGCCGGGCGCATCGAATCCCGCATAGTCACTGACAAACGGGGATGATGCATGGCGACGAAACTGCTGGATGGGGATCCGCAGCGGCTGGGGCAGTACTGGCTGGCGGGGCGGCTGGGCGCGGGCGGCCAGGGGGTCGTCTATGAGGCCTACACGGAGGACGCCCGCCGCGTCGCGATCAAGGTCCTGCACAGCGACCAGGCCGCCCAGCTGGGCAGGGAGATGACGGCCGCGCAGCGGGTGGCCTCGTTCTGCACCGCGCGCGTGCTCGACGCCCAGTTGGAGGGGACTCGCCCGTACATCGTCAGTGAGTACGTCGAAGGGCCGAGCCTGCGTCAGGTCGTCCTCGACGGCCGCCGGTTCGTGGGCGGGGACCTGCACCGGCTGGCCACCGCCATCGCCACCGCCCTGACCGCCGTCCATGAGGCGGGCGTGATCCACCGTGATCTGAAGCCGGACAACGTGCTGCTCGGGCCGGACGGCCCGCGAGTGATCGACTTCGGCATCTCCCGGACGATGGAGATGTCGCTCACCGAGACCGGCCTGGTCTCGGGAACGCCCACGTACATGGCCCCGGAGGTGTTCACCGGGCACCGGGCGGGGGCGCCGGCGGACGTGTTCGCCTGGGCCGGCATCATGATGTTCGCCGCCACCGGCGAGGACCCGTTCCAGGCCGAGAGCCTGGGTGGGGTCATGCACCGCGTGTTGTCCGCCAGCCCGGATCTCAGCGTGCTGCCGGAGTCGCTGCACCCGCTGGTGGCCGCCGCCCTGGCCAAGGATCCGCTGGACCGTCCGACCTCCCGGGAGCTGCTGCTCGGCCTGGTCAGCGGCGGCGGGCAGCTGGATGTCGCCGGGCTGCTCGCCGTGGGCGGCCGCGAGGCCACCCGGATCGCGGTGACGGCCGACGACCCCGCACTGGGCGCGCTGGCGGAGGAGGCGTACGCGATGCTCGGGCCGGCCGAGCGCGAGATGGTGGCCGAGGTCTTCCTGCGGCTGGTCACCGTGGACGAGCATGGGGAGCTGACCGGACGGCGGGCGGCCCGGGCCGAGCTCCTCCAGGGGAGAGGGCAGCACGAGACGGCGGCGATCAACCGGATTCTGGAGGTGTTCACGTACCTCCTGGCCACGGGTGGCGAGGAGATCTGGCTGGCGCGGCCGGCCCTGCCGCACGCCTGGCCCAGGTACAGGCACTGGATCGGCAACAACCGCGACGGGCTGGCGGTCCACCGGGAGATCCTCACGGCGGCGCGCCGGTGGGACGGGGCCGGCCGGCGGGACGGCGACCTGTTCCGCGGCAGCAGCCTGGACGACGCCCTGCAGTGGGCGGCCAACTCTCGGCGCGACATCACGCTGGCCCCGGTGGAGCGAGGTTTCCTCCAGGCGAGTGCGGACCTGTCCAGACGCGGCGCCAAGCGGGCCCGGCTGGTGTCGCTGGCCCTGGGCGGGCTGCTGGTGATCTCGCTGGTGGCCGGCGGGCTGGCCGTCCAGCAGGGCTTGGTCGCCGATCGGCGCGCCGAGGAGGTCACCGCGTCGCTCGGCAGGTCGGAGGCGACCCGGCTGGCCGGGCTCGTGCAACAGGTACGCGTCACGGATCCGATGCTGGCGATGCGGCTGAGCGTGGCGGCGTGGAGCCTGGACCGCACGCCGCTCACCAGGGCAGGGCTGATGACGGCGCTCGCGCAGCGCGAGTCGGCGACGTTCACGGATCGGGTGAGCGCCGGCGACACGGTCCGGGCCCTCGGTGCCGACGGGCGCGCCTTGGCCGACGTCAGCCAGGACACCGCCCAGGTGTGGGACGTGCGCACCGGGAAGCGGATCGGTGGGATCAACCGGCTGGGGCTGGCCGGAGACCAGGTGACCGCGGTGGCCCTGGCCCCTTCGGGCCGTACGCTCGTCGTCCTGACGGACAAGCGGATCCGGGCCTGGGAGCTGTCCGGCGGAACGGCCATCGGGACCTGGGTCTTCGATCGCCCGCTCGACCTCGTGAACGGCTGGGCGGAGATCGTCCGCGCGGACGACCGGACGGTGGTGATCCGTGATCCCGACAAGTACCAGCAGTGGAATCCGCGGACCGGCGAGCGCACGCGGCCTTCCAGAGTCGCCGCGACGGCGAGCGCGGACGGCAGGTGGCAGGCGACGCCGCGGGCGAAGTCGGTGCGCCTGACCGACGTCGAGGACAGGTCCGTCGTGGACATCGGCGTCAAGGACGGCGCCGGCACACAGGGGACCTGGAACCGCGGCGCGGTGACGGTCAGCGGGGACGGGAAGCTGCTCGCCTCGATCACCGGCAAGGAGGTCCAGTTCTGGCGGATGGCCGATGCCCAGCTGCTCACCGCGGTGCCGCTGCTGGGCAACACGGACACTGACGGCGAGCAGCCCCAGGGCGCCTTCGACGGCCGGACATTCCGCTACCTCGTCGAGGACCGGGTCTTCTCCGTCGACGTCTCCGACCTCTCCGTCACCCCGGCGGACTCTTCGACCAATTTCGGCAGGCTGAGCCCGGACGGGCAGCTTTCGGTGACCCAGACCGGCGACCGGACCCAGCTACGCGACGTGCGCAGCAACAAAGCGGTGGGCGCCCTGCCCGCCATGGAGGAGGCGTACTTCAGCAAGGACGGCAGGCTGCTGGCCGCGGTGGACCAGGGCACGGTGAAGATCGTGGACGTCGCCACGCGAGCCGCCCTGGGCCAGATCGACCCGGGAGATCTGGAGCCCCACGTGGTGGGCTTCAGCCCGGACGGCACCCGCCTCGCGCTCGTCCTGCGCAGCCCGGACGACGGCCGCGCCGTGCTCAAGTACGCCGCCCAGGTATGGGACTGGAAGGCCAAGCGGAAGCTCTGGAACACGACGCTCCCGGAGACGAACGACGTGGCCTTCTCCCCCGATGGCAGGCGGCTGGCTCTCGCCGGTGCCGGCCAGCGCCTGCTCGACGCCGCCACCGGACGGCCGGTGACCGGGCCCTTCAGCGTCAGCGGAAAGGACACCGTCGGCCGCCGGATCTTCTTCCTCCACAAGGGCGACGGCGTGGTGGTCCTGGACTCCCGAGGCCGCCTGACACTGTGGGACACCGCCGGCAAGCGCCTCGGGCCGGTCGTCCGCGACAAGTCCGGCGATCTGTCGATCGCCGCCTACTCCCCGCGTGACGACGTCGTCGCGGTCGGCGCGACGGACGGCAGGGTGCGGTTGTTCGATCCGGTCACGGGAACGAGCCTCGGTAGGCTGCGTGACTTCGGGGGAGGTCGGGATTCGGAGATGGGGCAGCTCCAGTCGATCGCCTTCACGGCTGACGGGGCCGGCGTCGTCACCCTCGATCTCAACGGGGTGGCGCGGACGCACGTCGTCGAGCCCGCCGGTGTCATCCGGGCGATCTGCCGGCGGGCGGGCGGCTCCCTCACCACCGCTGAATGGAGGGCCTACGTCCCGGACCTTCCGTACCGCGACAGCTGCTCTTGAGCGCGGGAGCCCCAGTCCGCGAGTTCGGTGAGCAGGAGTGCCTCGGCGAGGCAGGCGCGTTCGAAGTCGGCCAGGTGCAGGTTCTCGTCGGTGCTGTGGGCGCGGGCGGCTGGATCGCCTCCGGGGCTCGTGATGAGGACGGCGGCTTTCGGGTACGCGGCGGCGAATTCCGCGACGAAGGGGATGGCGCCGCCGCCTCCGAGATCGACCACGTCGGCGTCGAAGGCCCGCTGATAGGCGCGGCGTGCCGCGTCGAAGGCCGGACCCCGGGTGTCGACCGCGTACGGCTGCGCGATCTCCGCCTCGGTGACCTCGACCTGCGCGCCCCAGGGCGCGTGGTCGCGGAGGTGCCTGGCCAGTGCGGCGCGGGCCCGTACCGCGTCGTCGCCCGGCGCGATGCGCAGGCTCACCTTGGCTCGGGCGGATGCGGTGAGGGCGTTGGCGGCTCCGGATACGGCGGGCGCGTCGATGGCCAGGACGGTCGCCGCGGGTCCGGTCCAGACCCGTTCGGGGATGCCGCCCGAGCCGAGCAGCCTGACGCCGTCGAGCACGCCTGCCTCGGCCCGGAATCGTTCCGCGGGGTAGCCCGTCCGCGGCGGGCGGCCGGAGACCAGGCCGTCCACCACGACGTGGCCGTCCTCGTCGTGGAGGGTGGCGAGCAGGCGGCACAGCGTGGTGAGCGCGTCGGGAGCGGCTCCGCCGTACGTGCCGGAATGCACGCTCTCGGCCAGCGTCCGAACCTCGACGACGCAGTTGGCCATGCCGCGCAACGTGGTGGTGAACGAAGGGAGGCCGACGTCGATGTTCTCCGAGTCCGCGAGCACGATCACGTCGGCGGCGAGCCTGTCACGGTGCCGGTCGAGGAAGGCGCCGAGCGTCGGGGAGCCGATCTCCTCCTCTCCTTCGACGAGGACGACGACCCCGACCGGCGGACGCCCGCCGTGCGCGCGCAACGCGGCCAGGTGGGTGGCGATTCCCGCCTTGTCGTCGGCGGATCCGCGGCCGTACAGGCGCCCGCCGCTTTCGCGCGGCTCGAACGGCCTGCTCGACCACAGGGCCGGGTCGCCGGCGGGCTGCACGTCGTAGTGGGCGTACAGCAGCACGGTGGGACGGCCGGGTGGTGCGGGGCAACGGGCGAGGACCACCGGCCGGCCGCCGGGGACGTCGTCCAGGATCTCCACCTCCTGCGCGGCGCCGGTCCGGAAGAGCTGTGCCGTCAGCTCCGCGCAGCGGCGCACGTCCTCGGCCGCGGCCGGGTCGGCGCTCACCGAGGGGATGCGGATGAGGGCTTCGAGGTCGGCCCGTACGCCCGGCAGCGCCTTCTGCACGGCGCGCCGCAGGTCATCGCTCATTGATGAGTTTCCTTTCCGATCGGGTGTCGAGCCAGGAGGGAAGAACGGCGAGAGCCAGCACCGCGGCGATCAGCGCGAACCCCGCCGGATATCCCGCGGGCCCGGCCACGAGTCCGAACCCGACGGCGCCGATCCCCATCCCGCCGTCGTAGGCGAGGTTCCACAGCGCGCTCACCCGGCCGAACGCGGAGGAGGAGGACCGCGCGAGCATCAGCACCAGGGTGACGTTCTGGGCGGCGCCGAAACCGGCGCCGAAGAGCGCCGCCCCCGCGATCACCGCGTAGGGGTTGTCGAGCCAGACGATCCCGGCCATCCCGATGACCGCGGCGAACACGGCCGGCATCAGCAGGACGGACTGGCCGTGGCGGTCGCCGTATCTGCCGGCCGCCCACCGTGCGAGCGGCATCGCGCAGGAGTGTGCGAGCAGCGCCGTCGCGGCCGTCCCCGCTGAGCCGGCGGGGACGGCCAGCGGCAGGAACGTCAGCAACACGCCGGCCGCCAGCGTGATCGTCGCGAAGACGATGACGGGCCGGGCGAGACCGGCGTGGCGCAGAGCGCGAAGGACTCCTCCCTGCTGCTCGACCGGCGCCGCCCTCGCCGGCAGCCGGGGAATCCCGATGAGCGCGAGCAGTGCCAGCCCCGTCCCCGCGAGGAAGACCGTTCCGTAGCCGATGAGCGGAACCAGCCACAAGCCGGTCGGCAGCCCCAGGATCGCGGGGATCCCGACGGCCACGCCGTACGCGCCCAGCGCCTCGCCCCGGCGTTCGGGCGGGGCCAGCTCGGCCACAATGGCGGGGCCCACCACGACCACGATGGCCAGGCCGGCCCCGCGCGCCAGGCTCGTGGCCAGCACCATCGGCAACGCGGAGGACAGGACCAGCAGGGCCGGGGGAACGCCGAGGAGGAGGACGCCCAGCGCCATGCCGACGCGGTAGCCGTACCGGGCCAGCAACGCCGGCATGGCCAGTTCCATGAGCACCGTCGCCAGCATGGTGACGCCGGTGGACAACCCGGCGCCCATATCCCCCGAACCACCTGACGCCGTGTACAGCGGAACGATCGGAACAAGCAGGTAGAAGCTCGTCATCGCAGCGACCGAGGTCATCCCCAGGACGACCATCGGACGGCTGAGCAGCGGTTGCGCACCGGTCTGGATCACCGGGCCAGCCTCGCCAGAACGGCCGCCGGACACATCGGGCGAATGCCCTATCCGCCATCCCTAGGTTTCATCCCGATCTGAGAGCCTGTGTCCCATGGTCTTCGTAGGCAGGGACGCGGAGCTGACCGCTCTGGGCGAGGCCTACGCGCATGCCCGGGAAGGCTCTCCCGCCACCGTGCTGCTCGGCGGCGAAGCCGGGGTGGGCAAGACCCGGCTGATCGCCGAGTTCACGGCGACGCTGGCAGGAGAGGCGTGGCTGCTGTCGGGAGACTGCCCCCAGGTGGGCGAGAACGGCCTGGCGTTCGCGCCGTTCACCGCCATGCTGCGCCGCCTGCTGCGCGAGATCGGCCCGGACGGCTTCCTCCGCCTCCTGCCCCGTGGCGAGCCCGGTGAGCTCGGCAGGCTGCTGCCGCTCCTGGGCCGCCCCGCAGGCGACGGCGATCCCGCCCTGACGCAGGCACGGCTCTTCGAAGAGTTCCTCACCCTGTTCGAGAGCCTCGCCGAGGACCGGCCCTTGATGATCGTCGCTGAGGACGCGCACTGGAGCGATCGCTCAAGCCGGGAGCTGCTCGACTTCCTCATCAGGAACCAGCAGGCGGCCGCGGCGTTCCTCCTGGTCGTGACCTACCGGAGCGACCACCTGCACCGGACGCATCCGCTCCGCCCCGTGCTGGCCGAATGGGATCGCCGGCCGTGGACGACCCGGATGGAGCTCGGCCGGCTCAGCAGGGGCGAGGTGGTCCGGCAGCTTCGCGGCCTGCTCGGCCGCGAGCCGGCCCCCGCGGTCATCGAGGACGTCGTCCGGCGCAGCGAGGGCAACCCGCTGTTCGTCGAGGCGCTGTCGGCCCGGGCGGGCGCGCCGGTGCCCGCGTCCATTCGCGACCTGCTGATCACCCCGCTCGACCGGCTGCCGCGGGAAACCCGCCGGGTGGTCCACGCCGCGGCCGTCGGCGGCGCCCGGGTCGGCCACGCGCTGCTGCGCACCGTCACGGGGCTGGACGACGCCGGCCTCACCGACGCGCTGCGCCCCGCGGTGAGCGCGAACCTCCTGCTGATCGAGGAGGAGGCGTACGCGTTCCGTCACACGCTGATCCAGGAGGTGCTCTACGAGGACGTGCTTCCCGGGGAACGCGGGCACCTTCACGTACGCTATGCCGAAGCCCTGGAGACGGACCCGGAGCTCGCCCCGCTGGGCCGGGCGGCGTACGAGTCCGCCCTGCACTGGCACGCCGCCAAGCGCCATCCGGCCAGGACACTGGCGGCCGCCCGCCGCGCCGCCGCCGAGGCCGCGGCGTCCCTGGCGCACGCGGAACACCTGCACATGCTGCTTCGCGTGCTGGAGCTGTGGGATCAGGCGCCCGATCCGGCCACCTCGAAGGCCGGCGTGCTCGACGAAGCGATACGCGCCGCCATCGCCGCGGGCGAGAACTCGACCGCGGTCCAGCTGGTCGAGACAGCGCTCCCGGCCGAGGTCGAGCCCGCGCGTGCCGGCTGGCTGATCGCCCACCGCGGCGAACTGCGCCACCTCCTCGGCCTGCCGGGCGACCTGGACGACCTACGCGAAGCCGCCCGGCTCACACCGGACGAGCATCCGGCACGCGCGACCGTACTCAATCTGCTCGCCAATCGCCTCCTCACGGTCCCGCTGGAAGAGGAAGGCCGCGTCGCCGCCCGCGAGGCGCTGGAAGCGGCGCAGGCCGCGGGCGATGCCAGGGCTGAGGTCATGGCCACCGTCAACCTGACGTACGCGCGGGCACGCGCGGGCGACCTCGACGCCCAGCTGCCTCACCTGATCACCGCCCAGGCGACGGCCCGCCGCATCGGTGACGAGGGCGCGCTTTTGCACGCTTATCGCTGTGAGGCCGACGTCCTGCAGGGCGCCGGCAGGTACGCCGAAGCGGCCGAGGCGGCCCGCCGGGGACTCGCCGCCGCCACGCGGGCGGGGCTCGCCCGCACCGCGGGCCCGACCCACGCGGGCAACCTCGCGGAGGCGCTGATCGCGCTGGGCCGGTGGGACGAAGCCGCCGAGATCGTCGAACACGCCCTGCGGATCACCCCGACACCCAGCCTTCGCGCGTACCTGATGGTGCTGACCGGCACGATCGCGCTGGCCAGAGGCGACCTCGCAGGCGCCGAGCACGCCGCGACCCACGCCCGCGAGGTCTTCACCAGAGGCACGTCCTATGCCCAGGACCACCTCCTGCTGGTGCGCCTGGAAGTGGATCTGCGCAGAGCGCAGGGGCGCACGGCCGACGCCGCGCGACTCGTGGAGGAGGCGCTGAGCAGCGGAAGAACGAGCCCGCGCTACCTGTGGCCGGTGATCGAGGCGGGCGCGTCCCTGCCCGTACCCGGCCTGGCCGAGGCCGCGGCCGCGTTGCCGGTGATCGGGCCCGTCCAGGAGGCCCACCGCCTCGCCCGCACCGCCGCGACCGGACAGCCGGACCTTTGGGCCCGCGTCGCGGCCGCGTGGAGAGATCTTCGCCAGCCGTACCCCCAGGCTCTGGCCCTGCTGCGGGCCGCGGAACACGCCGCGGAGACGGGAGACCGCTCCGCTGCCTCCTCCCATCTCACCGACGCCTCCCGTGAGGCGGGCCGCCTGCGGGCGGAGCCCCTGCGTGCCCGGATCGAACGGCTGGCGCGCCTGGCCCGGATCCCCCTCGCCGTGCAGGTCGGGACCGGGCCGGCCGAGGAGCGCGAGTTCGGCCTCACGCCGCGCGAGCGGGACGTGCTGCGCCTGGTCGCCGACGGCCGTACCAATCGGCAGATCGCCGAGGAGCTGTTCATCTCGGTCAAGACGGCGGGCGCGCACGTGAGCAACATCCTCGCCAAGCTCGGCGTACGCAGCCGCGTCCAAGCCGCCACGGCCGCCCACCGGCACGAGTTGATCTAGTTCTTCTGAAGGCGTAGGCGATCAGGTCCCGGGCAGGTCTCGGGCGGCCGTGGCGCTGTGACGCTGGTAGTGGCGGGCAGCCCGGGCGCGGTTGCCGCAGGACGGCTTGCACCACTCTGCCCCCACCTCCCCCGCGCACGGAACAGCCGAAACGGACCGGCTCCGTCTACACCCAAGCCCTGCTCGCGAACGTACTCAACCCAAAGGCCGCCTCCATCTACCTGACCCTGGTCCCGCAGTTCATCCAGTCCGGCCGTCCCCTCGGCGGGCAGATCCTCACCCTGGCCACCGCCCACGCCCTGCTGATGGCGGTGTGGCTGCTGACCTGGACGACCCTCATCCACCAAGGGGCGCACCTCGTGCGCAAGGCCCGCTTCAAGCGGGCGCTCGGCAAGGTGACAGCCGTGGTGCTCGTCGTCCTCGGCGTCCGGGCCGCCGCGACGTAGGCGCCGCCTTCCGGATCGCCGCGCTTATTGCACCAATCGGTTCAGTGTCGTAAAGTAAACCATATGGTTCAGCAAGAGGTCCTCGATCGCACGTTCGCCGCCCTCGCGGACGGGACCCGGCGGCAGATACTCATCCGGCTCGGCCAGGGTCCCGCCACGATCGGCGAGCTGGCCGAACCCTTCGGCATGTCGCTCACCGGCATGAAGAAGCACGTGCACGTCCTGGAGAACGCCGGACTGGTCACGACGGAGAAGGTCGGCCGATCGCGGCAGTGCCGGCTGGGAGCCGAGCGCCTGGAGGACGCCATGTCGTGGATCACGTTCTACCAGCGCCTGTGGGAGCGCCGGCTCGACGGCCTCGACGCCTACTTCACCCTCAAGAACGCCCCTGAGGCGAACACCGGGAAGGACACCGAGCGATGACGCGGAACGACACCGAGGCCATCCAGTTGCGCACGACCCGCGTGCTGCCCGCGACCCCCGAGGAGGTCTTCGACGCCTACACCGACGCCGAGAAGCAGAAGATCTGGTTCAGCATCCTCGACGAGGAGCCCGGCATCGTCGAGATCGAGGTCGACCTGCGCGTCGGGGGCCGGCAGACCGCGGTCTGGGGACCGGACGCCGACAACCTGTTCCGTGAGACGCAGACCTTCCTGGAGATCGACCGCCCGCACCGCCTGCTCACCGAGTCCACCGGCAGCACTCCCGACGGCATGACCATGACCACCACTGTCGAGGTCACCTTCGAGGAGCACGAGGGCGGCACACTGTTCACGGTCGTGCAGAGCGGCTTCCCGGCGCCCGAGATCCGCGACTTCTTCGTCAAGGGGGTCTGGGTGGGAGCGCTCGACCGGATCGAGGCGTACCTGCGCCGCGCGGGACAGCCGTCCTGACGCAGAACGCGGAGACGACCCTGACGGCAGGCGCCTGAGCCATGCGTGACGGGCTCGACCGGGACCGGGCCGCAGGGTTCAGGAACGGGGGCGGTGTTCGTCGAGGGCTGTGGTGAGCAGTGCATGGGCTGACCACCGCATGGTGTCCGCCGCCTGCTGCCGGGTGAGCCCGGCGATGTCGGTGAGCCAGATGAGCGATTCGATGCCGGTGGCCGAGCGGATGGTCACGGCCAGCCGGCGGATGTCCAGGCCGGGGTGGGTGTCGCGGAGCGGGGCCAGGGCGTCTTCGATCCAGCCGATGGCCCGCCCACCGCGCAGTGCCGGCTGGCCGGTCTCGGGTTGCAGGGACAGGCGCAGCGAGGCGCGCAATTGCGGCTCCCAGTCGAGGGTGAGCTGCGTGAAAGCGGTCATCACCAGGTCCAGCCGGGCCGCGGGGTCGGCAGGCGGGTCTGGGGGCAGCAGGGATGCCTGCTCGATCTGGGGGTGGGCGGCGGCCAGCAGGGCGTGCTGGTTGGGGAAGTACCGGTAGGCGGTGGTGCGGGAGATCCCGGCCGCGGCGGCGGCGTCTTCGACGGTGGGGTCGGCGCCTTCGGCCAGCAGGTGGCGGGCGGCCTCGACCAGGGATCGGCGGGTGCGGGCTTTCTGCTGTCGGCGGCCGGTCAGCTCATATGGTACTGACATGACCATCATGGTACCGTCGTCCCATGTAGCCGTTGATGAGCCGAAGCCTCTGCGAGGTGTTCATGAGCGCCGATCCCGCGGTGACGAACCCGGATCTGTACACGGTGGTCTTCGAGAACGAGCGGGTCAGGGTGCTCCGCTACCGGGACCGGCCAGGGGACGCGACCTCCCTGCACGGACATCCCGACAGCGTGATGGTCACCTTGTCGTCCTTCACCCGCCGCCTCACCTCGGGCGGGCATCAGGTCGAGCTCGCGCTGGAGGCGGAGCAGGTGCGGTGGCTGAGCGCGCAAGAGCACGCCGGGCAGAACATCGGCGAGACCGAAACGTACGCGATCTTCGTCGAGCTCAAGGAAGCGGCGAGCACGGTCCCGGCCAGGACGGCGCTCGGCCCTGAGACGTGAGGCGGGGCCAGGAGCCGGGCAGAACACGTGGTCGGCCGGGCCCCGTACCCCACCGACCAGCGCCTGGATCATCCTCTGAGCCGTGGCACCGCCGCCAGCAGCGCGCGCGTGTAGTCATGCGCCGGCTCGCCGACGACCTGCTCGGCGGGCCCGTGCTCGACGATCCGGCCGTGGTGCATGACGGCTATCGTGTCGGCGACGTACCGGACGACGGCCAGGTTGTGCGAGATGAACAACATCGACAGTCCGAGTTCGTCGCGCAGCCCGCGGACCAGGTTGAGCACGGCCCCCTGGACCGACACGTCGAGCGAGCCCGTGATCTCGTCGGCGACCAGCAGGGCGGGGTCGCCGCCCAGGGCGCGGGCGATCGCCACCCGCTGCCGCTGACCGCCCGACAGCTCGCGCGGGTAACGTCCGGCCAGCTCGGCGGGCAGTTGGACGAGACCGAGCAGCCGCGGCACCTCCGTGGCACGGCGGCGCTTCTCGATGCCCTCCCCGACCGTCTCGCCGATCGTCATGCGCGGGTCCAGCGACGCGTACGGATCCTGGAACACCATCTGGATCCGCGGCGCTCCCTCGATCCCGCCCGTGTAGGGCACGAGCCCGCTCACGGCCCTGGCCAGCGACGACTTGCCCGATCCCGACTCGCCGACGAGGCCCACGACGTGGCCGTCGGGGATCTCCAGGGTGACGTCGTCGACCGCGGTGAAGCCGCCGTAGCGCACGGTCAGCCCTTCGATCCTCACGAGGTGACCTCCCAGCAGGCGACCCGCTGCCGCGGGCCATGGACCACGAGTTCGGGACGTTCCGTCCGGCATTGTTCGGTGGCGAGCGAGCACCGGTCGGCGAACGCGCAGCCCGCGCCGACCTGCGCCGGGGCCGGCTGGGTGCCGGGGATGCCGGCCAACGGGCGGCTCCGGTCGGTGTCGAGGTCGGGCAGGGACGCGATGAGCGCCTTGGTGTAGGGGTGCGCGGCACCGTCGGCGAGCCGGTCGGCGGACAGTTCCTCGACCACCCGGCCCGCGTACATGACGACGACGCGGTCGCACAGCTCGCCGACGACGGCGATGTCGTGGGAGATGAACAGCAGGGCCGCGCCCGTCTCCTCGACGACCTCGCGCAGCAGCCGCAGGATCTGCCGCTGCACGGTCACGTCGAGGGCGGTCGTGGGCTCGTCGGCGATGATCAGGCGTGGCGTGCCCATGAGGCCCATGGCGATGACCGCACGCTGGCGCATGCCGCCGGACAGCTCGTGCGGATGCTGGACGGCGTGCTTGGCGGGGTCGGGCAGCTGGACGTGGCGCAGCCGGTCGACGGCGCGGCGGCGGGCGTCCGCGCGGCTCGCGCCCTGGTGGACGACGGCCACCTCGGCGAGCTGGCCGCCGACCTTCAGCGCGGGGTTGAGCGAGGCCATCGGGTCCTGGAACACCATGGCGAGCGCGGTGCCCAGTTCCTTGCCGGACATGGTGGCGACGTCGGCACCGCCGAGGAACAGCCGGCCGTACGTCACTGATCCGGGATAGGGAACGAGGCCGCCGATGGCGGCGGCGGTCAGGCTCTTGCCGCTGCCGGACTCTCCCACCAGGCCGACGATCTCCCCCGGCGTCACGGTCAGAGACAGCTCGCGTACGGGGTTCGAACCGCCCGGGAACGAGACGGTCAGGTCGCGGACCTCGAGGACGGCGTCCAGGTCCGGCGGCCCGGCCGGTTCCGGGAGCTCAGGGCGGACGCTGTCGCGCTGCCCGGCCGGGGATCGGGCGGCGGCCCTGGCCAGGGTGTCGCCCAGCAGGTTGAAGCCGATGCCGGCCAGCGCGACGGCCGCCGCTGGACCGACCGCGACCACGGGCGTGACGTAGATCCGCGCGAACCCGTCGAACAGCAGGCGCCCCCAGTCGAAGTCCGGTGGCTGCACGCCGAGGCCGAGGAACGACATGCCGGCCAGGCCGAGCAGCGCGCCGCCGAGCGACTGGGCGAGGTTGAGGATGAGCGGTTCGGCGATGTTGGGCAGAATGTGCCGGGCGAGGATGCGGCGGCGGGGCACGCCGAGCATGCGGGCCGCGGCCACGTAGTCGGCGCCGGAGACCGAGGCGGCCAGGGTCTGGGTGAGCCGCGCGAAGCCGGGCGCGATGGCCACGCCGATCCCGAGCACCGCACCACGCGCGCCGAGCCCGCTGACCACCGCCGTGAACATGGCCAGCAGCAGGCCGGGGAAGGCCACCAGCGCGTTGACCGTGCCGGTGACCATCCGGGCGGCCCGGCGGGGCAGCACGGACGGGAGCGCGCCGAGCAGGATGCCACCGACGGCGCCGATGAGCGTGGCCGCCAGCGCCAGGGCCAGCGAGTAACGGCCCGCCACCAGGACCCGGGCGAGCAGGTCGCGGCCCAGGTTGTCGGTGCCGAGCGGGTGTTCGGCGGAGGCGCCCTGGAGGATGGCGCCGGCGTCGATGCGTTCGGCGGCCTCGCCCCAGATGATGGGCCCGGCCACGGCCAGCACCGCCATGAGCAGCACCAGCACGCCGCCGATCAGCGCCGGGGCGCTGCGCCACAGGCCACCCCGGGACCTCGGCCCCTTCTTCGCGTGGCCGTCCACGGCCCGGGGGCCGTCCGGTGCCGTCCTGGCCCACATCAGGCCGAGACCTCCTTGATCTCCGAGGTGGGATCGAGCGCGCCGAGCACCAGGTCCACGACGAGGTTCACGACCAGCACGATGGCGCCGTACACGAGGATCACGGCCTGCGCGACCGGGTAGTCCTTCTGCGTGATCGACTCGACGATCTTCAGGCCGAGTCCGGGCCAGGCGAAGACGTACTCGACCAGGACGCTGCCCGCGATCAGCGAGGTCAGCAGCAGGCCGCCCACGGTCAGGGTGGCCGTGAGCGTGTTGGGCAGCACGTGCCGCAGGTGGAGCCGGGCCGCGGGCAGCCGCTTGGCGCGGGCCAGGCGCACGTAGTCGGTGCCCAGCTCTCGCAGGGTCTCGACGCGGGTGATCCGGGCGATCATGGCGATCGGCCCGGCCGACAGGGCTGCGACGGGCAGCACGTACGTGAGCGGCCCGGCCTTGCCCGCGGGCGGAAACCAGCCGAGGCCGACGGCCAGCGCGGCCACCAGCGCGATCGAGTACAGGAACTCGGGCACGGCCACCGCGGTGCCGGTGACCGTGCCGAAGGCCAGGTCGGTGCCGCGGTTGCGGCCGTTCTCGGTGCGTACGGCGGCCCACATCCCGAGCGGCACCGCCACGATCAGCGCCACGGCGGTGGCCAGGAGGGCCAGAGTCAGGGTGTTCGGCAGGCGGGCCGCGATGACGTCGCCCACCGCCTCCCCCGTCAGGAAGGACGTGCCGAAGTCACCGGTCAGGACGTGGCCGACGTACGTGAAGAACTGCTCAGGCAGGGGGCGGTCGAGACCGAGCGCGGCCGTACGGGCCTCTATCAGCTCGATCGGGGCGGCCGGCCCGAGCGAGGCGCGCACCGGGTCGCCCGGGATGAGGTGGATCATCGCGAACGGCGCCACCAGCAGCACCGCCAGCGACACGGCGAACCGCACGATCCGGCGCACGGCCGTACGCAGCGTCCTGCGCACGGTCATGCTTCCCGCCTTGCTGCCCGGGCGCCGCGTGGTCCGGGGGGCGCTCACTAGTCTCCTTGCATGAGGCGGATCGAGGTGGGCACCAGGCTCCCGGCCGTGGTGCGGAACGTGGCGCCCTTGCCGGCCAGCAGCGCCGTGCTGTCCACCACGGGCACCAGGTCGGCGCTTTCGAACAGGGCCGACTCCGACTCCAGCCACATCGGGCAGGCCTCGGCGGCGGGGAGCTTGCTCGCCTTGGAGACGAGCTCCTCGTAGCGCTTGTTGGCCAGGTGGGCGAAGTTGGCGCCCTTGGGGGCGGGCGGCCCCGACAGGAAGCCGACGAGCTGGCTGGGCAGGGTGACGCCGATCGGCAGCCACACGACGTCCCAGTCCTGGGTGGCGTTGAGCGACTCCGACAGCTTGGTGTCGATCACGCCGTTCAGCTTCACCTCGACGCCGAGCTTCTTCCACGCCGCCGCCATGTACTCGGCGGCGGCCTGGAAGCCGGGGCCGCGGGTGGTGGCGTACATGTAGCGCAGGCTGAGCCGCTTGCCGTCCTTGGCCCTGAAACCGTCGGCGCCGAGCTTCCACCCGGCCGCGTCGAGCGCGGCCGCGGCGGCCGCGGCGTCGTAGCCGGGCACGTGACCGGCTACGGAGTCGCCCGGGCAGGGACGGGGCGCCAGGACCAGGCCGGTGGCCGGCTTGCCGGTGCCGCCGGAGGCGATGCCGGCCAGCTCCTGGAGGTTGAGCGCCCGCGTGAGGGCCTTGCGGACCTCCGGGTCGCGGGCCGGCCGGTCTTCGCCCTGGTGAAAGAAGAACTGGCCGTTGCCAGCCGTGATCGACTGTTTGGTCACGCCCGGGGACGCCTCGACGCGGGACCGGTCGGCACCGTTGAAGAGGGCGCCGTTGAGGGAGCCGGCGATGAGCAGGTTGGCGGAGGTCTGCTCGTTCGGCACGACCTTCATCACGAGCGTCTCCGGCAGGTCCTTGGCGGTGGCGCCGGCGGGACCCCAGGCGTAGTCGCGGCGGACCTTGAACGTGTAGTGGTCGCTGGGGACGGCCTCGGTGAGCTGGTAAGGCCCGCTGCCGGAGGTGGCCCGCGCGATCGAGGCACGGTCCTTCACCCCTTTGCCGCAGACGATGAACATCGTCCGCGTGCTCTCCAGGATGAAGCTGAACGGCCCGGGCATGGACAGGGTCACGGTGCCGGCGGCGTCGTCGGCTTTCGCCTTCATGCCCACGGGCACCAGCACGCCGTAGATCGGCGACTTGGCGGCGGGGTCGGCGATGTGATTGACGTTTTCGGCCACGTTCGAGGGGGTCACCGGGGAGCCGTCCGAGCAGGTGACCCCCTTCCGCAGGGTGAAGGTGACCGACTCGGGCTTGACGTCCCACTTCTCGGCCAGCTCGGGGATGATCTTCCCTGATTCGTCGACGGAGACGAGCGTGTCGTAAGCCAGAGCGAGCACGTTGTTGGTGACTGTCAGCACGCCCGTGGCCGGGTCGAGGACGCCGGGATCGGCCGGGATCGCGAACGTGAAGGTGCCGCCGGTGGCCGGCTTGCCCTGCTCGGGACCGCTCGTCGTGCCTCCGCACGCGGCCGTGAGCAGGGCGAGCCCGGCGAGGGCCGCGACTGCTGGTTTTGTCATGAGGACTCCAGACGAGCACGGGGGGTGTGCACAACCTTCCTGCCTGCGCAGATCCGGTTCTATGTGCCTGCACACGAAAAAGCCGGGAAGGCTCGTGCTAGCGACCGAAGATCCGCATCTGCAGCATCGCGGTGAGCCGGGCGTCGGGGTCGGACAGGTCGAGGCCGCTGATCTCGACCAGGCGCTTGAGCCGGTAGCGGAAGGTGTTGGCGTGCACGTGCACCTGGGCACTGGCCGCGTTGACGTCGCCGAACGCGTCGAGGTAGGCCCGCAGGGTGGGGGCCAGCTCGGTGCCGTGCTCGGCGTCGTGATCGAGCAACCGCCGGTAGGGACCGGTGGGCGTCTGCTCCTCGGCCGCGGCCACGTCGGCGACCTGCAGCAGCAGCGACTCGAAGTGCACGGTCGCGTAGCCGGCGACCTGGCCGGTGGTGCCGCGGGCGCCCAGCACGCGCAGCGCCCGGTCGGCGTCCGCGCGCGACCTGGCCACCTGGGAAAGGTTGGCGGCCAGGCGTCCCACGCCGATGTTGGCGGCATGGCGGGGCCCGACCCTGGCCAGGAAGCTCTCCGCCACGCGTACGGCCCGCGCCTCCTCGTCTCCCATCGAGTGCAGCGGCAGCACGGCATACGCGACGGAGCCGACGAGCGCGGCGGCGGCCTTGGGGTGGATGGCGGCGACGTGGAGCGCCAGCGCGTCGCAGCACCGCTGCCGATCGCTCTCGCCGCGGGCGGGATCGGCGGCGTCGTCCGGGACGAGCTGGGCGGCCAGCACGCAGAGCCGGGCGGTGGCGATGCCGAGCCGCCCTGCCGCCTCGGGCGCGTCGCCGCCGCCGGCCAGCACGGTGGACAGCAGGTCGGCGCGCAGGCGCCGCTGGGTGTCGGCCCCGGCCCGCTCGCGCAGCAACTGCAGGGCGACGATCTTGGCGGCGTCGGCGAGCGCGCGTTGCCGCTGCTCGCTGAGCGGCTCGCGCACGGCCACCCAGATCGAGCCGAGGATCTCGTCGCCGCTCCGCACGGCCACGGCGGCCCGGTTGATCACACCCTCGTCCTCGAGCTCCATGTAGACGGGCGCGCGGCTCTGGTAGAGCTGTTTGAAGAAGCCGCGCTCGTCGAGCATCCGCAGGTAGCGCTCGGGCACCTGACGGCCGAGGACGGTCTCCACGCGGCCCGGGTCGGCCTCGTCCTGCCGGCCGGAGAAGGCGAGCACCCGGGACGACCTGTCCTCGATGGTGACGGGCGCGTCGAGCAGCGCGCAGACGGCGTTGGCCAGCGAGAACAGGTCTCCCTGCGGCCCTTGCTCGGGCTCGGCCAGGTCGGCCTCGGCCAGCAGGGAACGCAGCAGCGCGGCGACCTGCGCCCAGGAGGCGGCCCGGGTGAGGCCGAGCACGGCGACGCCGGTCTCCAGCACGGTGGCGCGGACCTGCTCGTCGACGTCCACGGGCAGCTTCACGACGACGCCCGCGGCGGCGGGCGCGCGTTCGAGGAGTGAGCAGATCTCCGCGGCGCCCCGCACGCCGACCGCGAGCAGGATCCCACCCGGGGGGACGATCAGCTCGTCGAGCGGATCGAAGATGTGCACGCCGGTGACCTCGGCGTCGAGGTCACCGGGTGAGGCCGCCACGTCGAGGACGGTGGTGCCGAGGTCCTGCAGGATCCGTCCCAGACTGGCACGGGGACGGTTCCTCACACGGTCACGATAGTCCACGAAAACCGACATCAGCGGAGCCGGTCGACGGCCAGGCGGGCGGCACGGCCGATGGCGGCGTCCGCGGCGGGCAGGCGGGACCGGATGACGTCACTTCGTACGAACACGGCGACGGCGTACCGCTTGCCGTCGGGGTACTCGACGACGCCCGACTCGTTGCGGATCCCCCACAGGGTGCCTGTCTTGCCCGACACCTTCACCTCGTCGGGGAAGCCCGCGGCCAGCCGGTGCGGCCAGATCTGCTCGCCCATGACCTTCCGCACCTCGGCGCACGCCTCGGGAGGGCCGGCCTGATCGCGCCAGATGAGGCCCAGCAGCGTGGTGATCTCGCGCGGGGTGCCGGCGGTCGTGCGGGCCGGGTCGCGTACGGCCATGGCCCGCAGCTCGTCCTCGGTGGCGGCGTCCCAGTCCGCACCGATGTCCTCGGTGACCTGCCGGAAAAGCTCCGCGCACCCGCCTATGAGCCGCGTGCGGCTCAACCCGAGCGTGGCGAGGGTGCCGTTGACCCGGTCGAGCCCGACGCGGCGGAGCAGCACGTCGGTCGCCGCGTTGTCGGACATCGTGATCATGAAGTGGGCCAGGTCGCGCAGGGTGAGCGACACGTCGTCGAGGCAGCCGGAGGTGCCGATGCCGCCGTCCTTGTCGGCCGCGGTGACGGTGAGCCGCTCGCCGCGGGCGATCTCGCCCGCGGCGGCCTGCCGGGCGTACTCCAGCGCGATCGCGATCTTGAAGACCGAGGCGAGCACGACGGGTTCGTCTGGGTCCAGCCCGATCTCGGCGTCGCCGTCCACCTCTCGGGCGTGCAGGAAGCCCCGCACGCCCGCTTCGTCGAACACCTCCCGCAGGTCAGGCACGAGCCACCGCACGGCCGTTGTGCAGGTAGGCGGCCGTCCCGTCCCGCATCACGAACGTGACCACGTCGTGCCGGCCACCCTCGGCCTCGACGGCGATGAACGACTCGCCGTGAAGGTGCACGTACCGGGTGGTCGTGCGGGTGGAGCCCATGCTCTCCATGAGCGGGCCGGGGATGAGCGTGACGTCCAGGCCGTCTCCGGCGGCGGCGACCTCGTAGCCGAGCTGCGGGCCGGTGTAGCGGCCCGCGTACGGGGCGCCGTCCACGGGCTCCGGCGCCTGCGGCGGCAGCGGCCGTGCGGGCATCGTCAGGCCGGTCGCCTCCTCGATGACCGGCCGCGCCACGTCGTCCATGAGACCGAAGAACGAGCCGCCGTTCCCGCTCATCGCGATCACGAAGCCCGACTCGGGAACGACGCGCCAGAACGTGCTCTGCCCGGGTGTGCCACCGTCGTGGCCGAACGCGCCCCAGCCGAACAGCTCCACTCCGAGACCCCAGCGGTCGGCCAGCGCGCCGCCCACCCCGGGCACGTGGATCTGCGGCGTGAGCATCGCGGCCACCGACGCCTCCGACAGCAGCCGGGTGCCGTTCGGCGCCAGGCCGCCGGCCGCCAGCGCCCGGCCGAACACGACCAGCTCGCGCGGCGCCAGGCACATGGTGGAGCCGGCCGGAGCGTTGGAGCGGGGCATCTGCCAGCGGGGGTAGACGGCGGCGTCCGGCCCGACGTGCCCCGCCGACGCGCGGAAGAGCACGGCCTCCTCACCGAACAGCGCCGCGTGCGTGGCGCCCAAGGGGGTGAGCAGGCGCTCGCGCATCGCCTGCTCCCAGGTGCCGCCGCGCAGCCTGGCCACCAGCGCGCCGAGCACGCAGTAGCCGGCGTTGCAGTAGGAGAACAGCTCGCCCGGCTCGTGCACGTGCCCCGCGGTGCGCAGGTGCTCGAGGAACGTGTCCAGGCAGTCGTCGCCGCGCCCGGTGTCCTCGAACACGTCGCCGTCGAAGCCGGCCGTGTGCATGAGCAACTGCCGGACGGTGACGCCGCCGAACGCGAAGTCCGGCAGGTGCTCCCCCACCGGTTGGTCGAGCTCGACCAGGCCGTCCTCCACGAGCTGCATGACCAGCGCCGCCGTCCACACCTTCGTGGTGGAGCCGACCTGGAACACGCTGTCCTTCGTGGTCTCCACGCCGGTGGCCGTGTTGACCACGCCCGTGGCGGCCTCGTGCAGCTCGCCGTCGTGCCACACCGCGACGGCCGCGCCGGGCACGCCATGCTCGCGTGCCGCCTCGGCGAGGCGATCCCGCAGGTCCATGTCCTTCTCCTCAGCCGACCTTGGGAGTGGCGCGAGCGCCCATGTGCATGTACAGAGTGCCATCGGCCAGCTCGAAGAACACGGCCGCCATCCAGTCGCGGGTGCCCGGCGCCTGGAAAAGGAACAGGTTCTCATCGACCGGGACGAAGTCGGACTCCTCGGGCTCCTGCAGGGCGGCCAGCTCGCCGGTGGCCTCCAGGCGCAGGCGGGCCTTGCCGTCGTCGAGCACGCTCACGGTGATCCGGGCGCCGGCCCGCTCGTAGACGCCCGCGTACGGCGCGACGTCCACGCCGGCCGGTGTCTCCGGCAGGGACGGCGTGGGCGGCACGGTCAGGCCGTCGAGCTCGGCGAGCAACTCGGTGGCGACGGCTCGGGTGAACTCGCCGCTGCGGCCCCCGTTGGCGGTCACGCAGACGACGGTCCCGGTGCCGGGCACGGCCCACAGCATGGCGTGCTGGCCGATGGTGTTGCCGCCGTGGGAGATGACCTTGTGCCCGCTCCACTCGTCGATGATCCAGCCGATGCCCCACTGCCTGCCCAGCGTGTACGGGTTGGGGATGTCGACCTGCGGCTCCCACATGGCGGCCGGGTTCTCCAGCAGGCCGCCCTCCAGGTGGGCGCGGCCGAAGGCGACCACGTCGGCCGGGCGGGCGCAGATCAGCCCGGCCGGGCCCATCGACCGCATGAGGCCCCACACCGGGGCCGTCTTGCCGTCCTCGTGGCCCATCGCGGCGCGGAAGCGCAGCACGTCCTCCGGCAGCGTCCAGGTGTGGGTGAGGCCGAGCGGCTCGCAGATGCCCTCGCGCAGGACGTCGTCCCAGCGCTTGCCGGTCAGTTGCTCCAGCACCCGGCCCGCGATGACGAACCCGGAGTTGCAGTAGGACTGGGTGACGCCGAGCGGGTGGTTCTGTGCCAGGGTCGCGCAGGCCTCCACGTACTTCTCCACGCAGTCGTCGCCGCGGCCCGTGTCGATGAACTGGTCGCCGTCGATGCCGCTGGTGTGGGAGAGCAGGTGCCTGATCGTCACGTTCTTGGTGACCTCGGGGTCAGCCACCCTGAACTCGGGCAGTACCTCGACGACCGGCGTGTCCAGCGTGAGCCGGCCCTGTTCGACCTGCTGCATGATCAGAGTCGCGGTCCACACCTTGGTGACCGAGCCGATCTGGTAGAGCGCGTCGGTGGTCGCCTCGACGCCGGTGTCGACGTTCAGCGTGCCGGCCGCGAACTCGTGCAGCACGCCCTGGTGCCAGTACGCCAGCGCCGAGCCGGGAACCTCGTACTCGGCGATCAGCTCGGCGAGCCGCTGACCCATTGCTCCAGCCACGCGATGATCCTTTCGTTGTAGTCGTACCTGTGCGAGGGGCGCCCGCTCAGGATGAACAGATGGCTCGCGCCGGGATAGCGCACCAGCTCGACGGGCACCCGGCGCTCGCGCAGCGCGGTGAACCACTGCTCGGCCTGGCCGACGGGACAGCGGTCGTCGTCCTGGCCGTGCAGGATGAGCGTCGGGGCGGTGACGTCCGCGACGTGCGTGATCGGCGACTGGGCGGCCAGGTCACCGGCGTACTCGTGCACCTTCATCAGGTGGCCGAGGTCGGAGGTGCCGCTCAGGCTCGTCAGGTCGCTCACGCAGCCGCCCGGGATCGCGGCCTTGAACCTGCCGGTGGTGGCCGACAGCCAGCAGCTCATGTAGCCGCCGTAGCTGTAACCGGTGACGGCCAGCCGGTCAGGGTCGGCGACGCCGTCGGCGACCAGGGCGTCGATGGGGGCGAGCAGGTCCTGGGCGTCGCTCACCCCCCAGGCGCCGAGGGAGGCGGTGTAGAAGTCCTCGCCGTACCCGTCGCTGGCGCGCGGGTTGACGGTGAGGACGGTCCAGCCGCGGGCGGCGAGGAGCTGGTGGTAGAGGTGGAAGCCGTCGAAGACGGGCGACCAGGCGTTGTGCGGGCCACCGTGCACGTCGAGCAGCAGGGGGCCGGGCGTCCGCGCGGTCTCGTCGCGCAGGACGAAGCCCTCGACCTGGGTGCCGTCGGGGGCGGTGAACGTGCGGCGGCGGGCGGTGAACAACTCGACGTCGTCGAGGCCGTAGTCGGTGAGCCGGGATATATCCGGCGCTGGCGCGCCAGATATATCCGACATTTCGCCTGAAGTTACCTTTTTCGGGCTTGGGGTCATCAGATAGACGTCTCCCGCGCTGTGCTGCGTCGCCGCCACGTACGCGACCGCCCCCGCCGCCGTGCTGATCCCCGAGATGTTGACCTCACCGGGCACCAGCCGCTCGCCGGGCGCCCCGTCGGAGACACGGTAGAGGTGCGTCGAGCCACCATCGCGCGCACAGAACAGCAGGTCCTCGCCGAGCAGCGCCGGGGTGCCGCCGGGGTAGCCGGGGGCGCCGGTCATGACATTCCGATCGAGGGCCGTCTCCACCTCGGCCCACCCGCCGGGGCCGAGCGCGAACAGCCGTTCGTGCCCCACCACGGCGCCTTTCAGCCCCGCGGCGACCAGCCGGTCGCCGAGCCACCAGACGCCGCCGCAGATGAGGCCGGGATCCGTCAGTCGCTCCGGCACACCACCCTTGGCCGCCTCGACGGCGTACGCGGCCCCGCCCGCCTCCAGGTCGCGGTCGGCGTCCATGGCGGCGGCGAACGCCAGGCGCAGGCCGTCGGGCGACCACGACGGCTCGCCCGCGTGGAAGTCGCCCTGGGTGACCTGGACGGTCTCGCCGCCGGCCAGGTCCGTGACGAACAGGTGCCTGGTCAGGCCGCGCAGCAGCCTGGCGCCGTCGGCTTTGTGGTCGAGCCGGCCGGTCACGACAGGGGCGTTCAGGTCGGGCATCCCGCCGTCCTCGCCCGTTCCGACGGGTGCGGCGAACGCGATGCGGGAGCCGTCCGGAGACCAGACGGGCGCGCCGGCGCCGAGCTTCGCGGAGGTCACCGGTGCGGGCTCGCCGCCGTCCATCGGCATCAGGTGGATCTGCGGCCTGCCGTCCACCGGCCGCAGGAACGCCAGCGTCCGGCCGTCCGGCGACCACCGCGCGGCACTGCCCGCGGCGAGGCGCCGGGGCTCGGCGCCGGGAGCGGCCAGCCAGATCTCGGAGCGGTTCTCGTCGGAGTCCCGGACGGCGGTCGTCAGCGTGTACGCCACCGCTCCCCCGTCGGGACGCACCTGGGGATCGGAAGGGATGGCGAGGCGGTACAGGTCGTCGAGCGCGAGATGCGGCATGAACGAACCGTAAGCCTCCGCCGTCCGGGCATCTTCGGCGCTCCCGACGAACGACGCTGCCTGGCTTGTGCGGGAGCCCAACGCCCGGACCGTCCCGCAGCGGAATCAGGCGCCCCGTCGGCTTCCTGCCACTGTTGCCACCGCCGCGGCGCCGGCAGCAACGCACCTGGCCTTCTCCCTTGCCCATCGGCACGGAACCGGAGCGGAAGCAGAACGGAACAGCGGTCTCGTAGGGTCCTCCGACAGCGGCAACGCCAGATGGGAGCCGACGCCCCGCCCGAGCCGCTCGACGAGACCTTCCTCCGCGCACGGGGCGAGCAAGCCATCCGTGAGCTCACCTAAGAGGCGCACTGTGGCAGGCCGCCGCCGACTTCCAGCGCCTCATCAGCGACTGGCACCGCCCTACGACTTTACGCAGCTCCTAATGAATATTAGATGCATAAAAATGGATGTAGCGGCGCAAGTCTGAAGAAAGTAGGCTCATGATCTTTGGAGCCAACGGCCCGACCGGGCGGCTCGCCGCTGCCCAGGCGCTCGCCGAGGGCCGTGCCACCGCCGCGGTCACCGAGCCGGCCGATCAACGATAGGAGAACTGTGCCAAGAAGAACTTCCCTGCTGGCCACCGCCCTCGTGGTGTTCGCGACGTTGTTAACCGCTCCGATGGCCAACGCGACGGTGACCGGAGAGGACGTCACGGATGCCATCGGCAAGCGCGGCATCACCTGGGGGCCCTGCGAGGAGGAGCCCACCGTCGAGTGCGGCCTGCTGGCCGTACCGATCGACTGGTCCGACCCGAACGGACCCACAGTCAACCTGACCCTCGCCCGGCGCAAGGCCGCCGACCCCTCCGCGAGAATCGGGTCCCTGCTGACCAACCCGGGCGGACCCGGCAACTCCGGCGTGAACGACATCCTTCGCCCCTCCGGCTTCAGCGAGGACGTCCAGCGGCGGTTCGACATCGTCGGCTACGACCCCCGGGGCGTTGCCCGCAGTGGCTCGGTGACCTGCTCGGCTTCGGTGTACAACGAGATGCCGTACCCGGTCATGACCAGCCAGGCCGACTACGACAAGTGGGTCGCCTTCAACAAGAAGCTGCGCGCGGACTGCCGCAAGCTCACCGGCCCTCTGTACGACCACATCGACTCGGCCAACGTGGCGCGTGACATGGACGCCATTCGCGCCGCGCTCGGCGAGGAGAAGCTGACCTCGTACGGCGTCTCCTACGGCACGCTCGCCCAGCAGATGTACGCCGAGCTCTTCCCGAACCGGATCCGGGCCATGGTGCTGGACAGCAACATGGACCACAGCCTGAACGTCAAGGCGTTCCAGGTGACCGAGGCGGCCACCGTCCAGGACAGCTTCGGCGAGTTCGTCGCCTGGTGTGACCGGAGCACAGACTGCGTCCTGCACGGGCGCGACGTCCGGGCGCTGTGGAAGGGACTGCTCGAGAAGGCGGACCGCGGCGAGCTGTACTGGCCGGGCGTCACCGACCGCCCGGTGAGCGCTCACAACCTCCTCTGGCTGGGCGTGGTGCTCAACGAGGCGCCCGCCTGGCGGCAGGAGGCCAAGGTGCTCCTCGCCCTGGACGGCGGGCCGGTGCCGGATGACATGCCGGGCCCTCCCGGCAACGGGCCCGTGGGCGGTGAGTTCGCCGAACTCCCCACCGCGATCCTCTGCGAGGACTTCAACCTGTCGCTCCGGAACTACAACGAGTACGCCGACGTGATGCGCAGCTCCAACGCGGTGGCCCCGGACCTGCGGTACAACCCGATGCCGATGGGCGACATGCCGATCTGCCAGGGCCACCCGGTCAACAACCCGCAGCACCGGCTGCGGTACACGGGTAGCGCTCCGCTGCTGGTGGGCACCTCCATGCACGACCCCGACACACCGTACGAATGGTCGGCCAACGTGGCCCGGCAGCTCGGCTCCAAGGCCACGCTGCTCACGTACGAGGGCTGGGGCCACGGCGTCTACGGCATGACCCAGTGCAGCACGGCCGCCATGGACGACTACCTGATCTCGCTGACCGTGCCCGCGCGGGGCACCCGCTGCCCGGCGGAAGAGCCCCAAGGCTAGAGCCGGATCTTCAGGCCGGGTTCTCCAGGTCGTTCCGGGAGCCTGTGGGGTAGTCCACGAACGCGAACGCCGACCCGTCGGGCGCCCAGCTGGGGACGTTGATCGTGCCCTGCCCACCGTGCAGCGCCACCAGCGTCTCCGGCTCCTGCCAGGCGTCGACCGACACGAGCCGCAGCTCGACGGGGAGGTCGGCGGGGTGCCCGGTCGTGCCGGGCGGGTAGCTGAGGTACACGGCGACATCGCCGGTGGGTGCGACGTGCGGGAACCAGTTCACCCGCTCGTCGAAGGTGAGCTGCTCCAGCCCGCTCCCGTCCGGCCGCACCCGGGCCAGCTGCGCGTGCCCTGGGGCGGTGGAGAACTGTTCGGTGTTGAACACGATCCACTCGCCCTCGGGCGTCCACTCGCACCCGTCCGCCGGGCCCGGGTCGGTGGTGACCGCGACGTCGTCCTGCCCGTCCAGCCCGACGGTGTGGATGGTGGCCGACGCCCACCAGTTGTCCCCTTCCGGTTCCAGGCGCACGTAGCCGAGGCGCCGCCCGTCGGGGCTGACGCCGTGCAGGAAGTGCATCCCCCCGTCCTCGACGGTCACTCGGCGAGCCTGTCCACCGGCGAGAGGGGCCTCCCAGATGTGCCAGTCGTTCGCGGAGGCGAACACCGTGACGCCATCGGGGGCGAGCACGTGGTCGTTGTTGACGTCGGGCAGGCCTGTCACATGGATCTGACGTGGCGGGGCGGAACCGTCAGCGGGGCCGTCGGCGGGCAGGAGCCAGAGCCTGCCGTCACCGTTGACGAGCAGCTGCCCGTCCGCCGTCCAGTTCGGCGCCTCGTAGAGCCGGTCGCGGGACTCGAACACGGTACGCACGGTGCGGGTCGCGCGCTCCCAGACGCGGATGCGCGCGGACTGACCAGGCCGCAGCACCCGCTGGGGGATCTTCTCGTCACTCACTTTCCGGCCTCCTCCGCGAGGTGAGCCCGGATCCCGGCGACGATGAGGTCATGGTCCTCCATCGATGACAGGCCGGACGCGGTCGCGGCGGCGACGACACCGACCCCGCGGACACGGATGGGGAACGATCCGCCGGTGACCGCGTAGTCCGCACCCAGCCATCCGACCGCTGCCGGGTCCACACCGGCAGCGGACAGGCGAGCGTCGACCAGGGCGCTGCTGCTCTCCATGCGCAGCACCACCGCGGCCTTGCGGGCGATCCACACGTCCTGGTCAGGGGTGATGCCCGGCAGTGCGGCGCGGAACAGGATCAGACCGGGCCGGCGGATGTCGATGCCGACCTTGTGCCCGGCTTCCTGCGCGATCGCGGTGATGCGGGAGCCCAGCCGCCAGGCGTCGGCGTGGTCGAACGCGTCGAAAACCAGCTCCTGTTCCTGCTGCTCCAGCGCGGTGATCAGATCCGTCATGGGCGGGCTCTCCCTCGGGTCGCGGATGGCTTCACGACCCTACGAGCTGGGCTCGGGCCTGGTCGATGGTGGCGATGATCGAGACGGTCTCCTCCAGCGTGTGCACGGGCGACTCGGTGCAGCCCTCGCCGACGAATCGGGCCAGGGCGGTCGCCTCCCAAGAGAGCCCGTCGAAGCCGCGCAACCCGGTCGGGTCGCTCCACCGCAGCGTCGGCGAGAAGTGGCCGGCACCGGACAGGGTGAACGAGGTCGGCGTGAAGAAGGGGCCGTCGATGCTGAGCGTCGCCTCGGTCCCGGCGATCGCTCCGGTCATCGGAGTGCGCGCCTGGATGGACGAGTACAGCGTCGACAGCGCACCCTGCTCGTGGGTGAGCACGAGCGTCGAGTACGCGTCCACCCCGGTATCCGTCATCCCGCCGACCGCGACAACCCGCGTGGGGGCACCGAGGACCATCGAGGAGAACTGCACCGGATAGACGCCCAGGTCCAGCAACGCCCCGCCACCCAGCTCGGGACGGTTGAGCCGGTGCTGCGGATCCGCGGTGATCGCCTGCCCGTGGTCGGCCAGTACCGCCCGCACGTCCCCGAACACTCCGTCGGCGAGGAGCTTGCGGATCACCGAGGTCTGCGGCAGGTAGCGGCTCCACATCGCCTCCATCACCAGCACGCCGGCAGCCCGCGCGGCCTCCGCGAGGGTGCGTGCCTCCGCCGCGGTGACGGTGATCGGCTTCTCGATGAGTACGTGTTTGCCCGCCGCGATCGCCGCCAACCCCACCGCGAGATGCGCGCTCTGCGGGGTCGCCACGTAGACGACATCCACCTCCGGGTGGCGAACGAGCTGCTCGGTGGAACCCAGTACGTACTCGATTCCGTGCTCGGTCGCGAACGCCTGCGCCCGCTCGACCGAGCGCGACGACACCGCCACCGGCCGCTGCGCCGTGTGAGCGCGCAGAGCCTTCGCGAACTCGCCCGCGATCCAACCCGGCCCGACGATGCCCCACCGCAGCGACGGCTCACCGCTGCCGGGAAGGTAGAGGTCCGGGTCGGGCAGGTGGGAAGGCAGCATGCGCACGCTCCCATTCAACGACTCATTTAGCACGAGCTAACGCAAAGATGGCCTTCACCTTAGCACGAGCTAAAAACTGGGATGCCGAGGGCTCCGTACGCGTTTACGGGCCGGTCCGGGCTCTGCCCGTCGACTCCCGAACCACCAGCCTCGTCGGCGTCGCGCTCACCCGGCGCGGCCCGTCATGACCCTCCAGCCGATCCAGCACCGACAACAAGGTCGCCTCGACCGTCGCCTCGACATCCTGATGAACGGACGTCAGCTGGTGATACGACAGCGATGCCACATAGCTGTCATCAAACCCGACTACCGAGATCTCGCCTGGCACGTTGACGTTCGCCCGCGCGAGCACCGCCAGCACACCCGCCGCACACTGGTCACCGCAACACACCACAGCCGTAGGCCGGTGACGTCGTACCAGGACATGCCGCGCGGCACTGGCACCGCCTTCCTCGGAGAAGTCGCTCTCGAGCACCTCGGCGCGCTCCGCGAGTCCAACCGCGGCCATCGCGCTCCGGTACGCCTCGGCACGAAGACGGCCCACAGCTCCACCTCGTCCGCCGACATAGACGATGTCGCGATGCCCGAGCTCCACGAGGTGCTCGACCGCCAGACGAAGCCCCTCGATCTCATCGACATGGACGTTGTCGACGTCGAGCTCGTCCACCCATTCCCCGAGCCACACCACAGGCACGAGCTCGCGCGCATCCGCGAGGGCACGCGACGCCGGATCCGGATTGAACGCGACCAGCGCCTCGACCCGCTCCTCCATCAGCTCCGCGACCACCACGTCGGTCGGCCGATCCGACGTCGTCGGCCCCAGCACCAGCCCGAACCCCCGTTCCGCGGCACGAACGAACAAGCGCTCGATAACGCGCACCTGGAACGGATTGCGCATCCAGAAAAGCGCGCCGATCAGACGCGTACGGTTCTGGCGCAGCAGCCGCGCTGACGCATTCGGCCGGTAGCCAAGCTCATCGGCCGCGGCCAGGATCCGTTCTCTCGACTCTTCGCTCGGCCCGGGAACGCCCCTCATCACGAGCGAGACCAGCTGACGCGACACCCCCAGATGGTCCGCGACATCCTTCATCGTCGGGAGCCGGCCCGCGCCCCTGCCCGCTCGACGTTTCTGCGCGCCACCCACCCCGGTCGCCATGGCCCCAGTCTCGCACGTGCCGGCGCGGCGGCTCGGCTCAGCGCAGGCATGCCTCCCCCGGCCGCGAATCCCCGGGGAGGAAGTCCTCGTTTCAGGCGTTGGGGTCCTGGACATAGCGCTGGAAGCGGGGGATGAAGCGGGTGCCCAGCAACCGTCGCCAGCCGCGCGGCCGCCCGGCCATCGCCAGGGCGAGCGGAGCCGAGTCGAAGTACGAGATCCGCTCGGCGATCAGCCCGTCCACAAGGACGAAGCGATCGACCGCCGTCCAGGCCAGTTCGCGGCCGCCGAACGTCCCGCTGAGAGTGAACTCAATGAAGATCGCGTCGTCGGTGGCGCTCCAGCGGTGAACGGTCGCGTGAATGTCCGGGACGAGTTCGAAGAGCCGGGCGAACGCGACGCGGCACTCGTCACGTCCCCGCAGCGTGCCCATCAGCGGCTGAACGAGGACGATCTGATCACTCCACAGAGCCTCGTGCTTGCGCAGATCGGGCGTCCGCCAGCCGTCCGTGAACCTCTCGACGAACGCGGCCGCCGCATCGTGATCAATGACGTCAGGAGTGAAGGCTGCCCGCATGATCCGACTCTAGAACGCGCACCGAGGCGTGTCATTCGCACTCCTGCGAGCGCGGCCTTCGCGGGCGCCGCCGTATTCGCCCGCATCACTCAACCGGCGAACGGGGCAGGCGTCCTCCCTCACCCAGCCGGTAGTGCCCGTCGCGCCGTCCGGTCGATGGCAGGGGTCTGCACGTCCGGCCCGGTCTCGCCGCCGTACGTGGCGATCTTGTACTCGACGGCCGTGAGGGAGAGGGTCAGCTCACGGATCCGGCGGCGGATGGTGTCGCGATGCTCGATGAGCAGGTCGAGCCGCTCGGGCACCGTGTGCTCCCCGGCGTCGACGAGCGAGATGTAGTCCTGCAGGTCGCGCATCGGCATGCCGGACAGCCGCATCCGGGTCAGGAACACCAGCCGCCGCACCGCGGCGCCGTCGTAGACGCGATGACCGTGGCCGTCGCGGGCCACCTCGA
>NZ_JBSFNK010000043.1:0-90852 GCF_053587055.1 Nonomuraea sp. NPDC003707
GGGGGGGGGGGGGCCAGGAATGCACAACCAACGCCGGCGACCCCCCCCCCCCCCGGCCCCCCCCCCCTCCGTCGGGGGGGGGGGCCGCCGCCGCCCCCCGCCACCGCCCCCCGCCGGCCCCCGCCCGCGCCGGGGATCGCCGTCCTCGGCAGCGTCTTCCTGCACGGCCTGGGCGGCGGCCCGAACGCGAACGCCGAGGCGGAGCTCGCGTTCGGGCTCGCCCTCGTGCTGCTCGCGGCGACGGCCGTCGCCGCGGTGTTCAGGCGGACCCCTCCGGAGCCCTCTCCGGAACAGGGGCGCGCGGCTGAGCTGTTGCGGCTTTGGCCCTGGTCAGGCGGTGCCGTGGGGGTTGTCGATGACGTAGCGCCATTGCCCGTCCGGGCCGCGGCGGACGACGTCGGTGGCGGTGCCGCTCATGTCGATCTCGGTGCCGTCCCGCGCTGTGCCGCGCATCGACCAGTCGACGATGAGCAGGGCGATGTCGCCGGACACGTACACGTGCTTCGGGCGGGCCTCGATCGGGAGCCCGAAGCTCTGCAGGTGCCGGTTGGCGGCGAGCCGGGCGGGGCCGGTGACGGGGTGGCCGGGGACCGGGACGAGGACGGCGTCGTCCTCGTAGACGTGGTCGAGAGCCTGGGGATCGCCAGAGTTCATCGCGGTGACGAAGCGGGCGGCGGGGCTGTCGGCGTCGCCGGAGAGCACCACACAAGGCTGGGATGTGTCATGACTATTCATGACAAAATGATCATATCACAGCCTGCCTTTCCCTGGTCGCTGGAAAAGGCAACGGGCCCACGAAGGCCTTGTACAGGCGTTCGCGGGGCAGGTCTGGACGTCGCGAGGTAGGCGCGGACAGGACGGCAGTCGGCGCGGCTTCGGAAGTGGGTCGCGTCGGCGGGCATCACCGCGGCGATGCGGGTGCGGTGCTTGGTCAGGTAGGTGATCTCAGCCGGGTAGCGGGCGCGTCGGCGAGCTGCTCGCGCGCCTCACGGATACCCAGTTCGCTCCGCCGGCGGCTGTCCGATTGCCGTCTCGGGTGCGGCCGCGTCCGGGGCGGTCAGGTCCCTGTCGCTGTGCGCCATACGTGTACACGATGCACACCCTGTACCGCCGGGGGTTCGCTCACGGGTCCACGTCGTCGTAGGCGAGGGCGACCCGCATGTCCCGCAGCCACGCGTCGGAGGTGCTCGAGCCGATGATCGCCCTCCTACGGCACCTACCCGAGCAGGACCGGCAGGCCCTCGCCGACCTGATCAACCAGTTCGCGCAGGAGGAAAAACCGGCATCTGACAGCCTGCGAAACGCCCGCAACCCTGGGTCTCCTGGTCTGACACCGTGTGAACAAAGTCCAGACGCGCGCGTCCTTATGATTTTCCAGCGGGCGGAACGGGTCGGCTGCCACTCGGCTACTGCTGGTCCGCATGACGCATACCGAGATCGAGATCACCGGGGAGCTGCTGCGTGAAAGCCCCCGACCTGGCCGATTACCCGGTGCGGCTCGGCGCGCGCGGCCGGGACAACCAACTAGCTCGGCGACGACCTCGCCATCCGGTTGCCTTGGGCGACGCAGGACGCGGACGCGCTGCTGCGCAAGGAGCACACCTGGCCGCCTTCCTGACCGCTCTTCACCAACCTGTCCCCGAAGAGGTGGACACCACCGGCGGGGGCCGCGGAGGGCCGATGGCCGGCTCCTCCGAGTGGGTCGCCCGACAGCTCGCCTCGGTCACCGAGCTGGGGCTGATCCCCGACCCGGACGCCGTCCGCGCGGTCTGAGAAGACGCCGCCGCCGCGCCCCCGCTCAGGTGCGGCGTTTCGCTGGGCCGGATGACTCGCGAAGCACCAGTTCGGTAGGCAGACGGATCGCCTCGCCCTCGCGTTGTGATCGTGCGGCGAACTGCTCGATCAAAGGCTCCACCGCGAGCCGACCGGCGTGCGAGCCGGGCCCGGCCAGGGTGGTCAACGAGGGATGGACGAAGTCGGCGGCGAAGATGTCGTCGAACCCGATCACGCTGATGTCGGCAGGGACTCGAACACCGCGCTGGGCGAGGCGTCGGATGATGCCGATCGCCAGGAGGTCGTTGTGGGCCACGACCGCCGTCGCGTCGGTGCGCAGTGCTCCGTCGGCGGCGGCCCCGCCGCCTGCGACGTTGGGGGCGTACGGACCGATCCGGTGTGCCGTCAGACCGTGCGTTTCGGCCCCGGCGCTCAGTGCCGCCCAGCGCGCCGCGCCTATCCAGGAGCTGGGTGGTCCGGCGCAGTAGGTGAGGCTCTGGTGCCCGAGCGAGGCCAGGTGTTCCAGGATCTGCCGGCAGCCGGCGCCGGTGTCGAACGTCACGCTGGTCAACCCGGGCAGCTCTCGGTTGAACAGGACGATCCGGTGCAGTTTGGCGAGGTCGCGCAGGACCTCGTCGTCGAGTCGGCTGGAGGCCAGCACGAACCCGTCCACGCCGGCGGACAGGTCGCGAATCTGGTTCTCCTCGATGCGCCGGGACTCCTCGGCGTTGACGATCACCAGAGTGACGTCGGACGCCTTCGTGCGCTGCTCCGCGCCCCGGATCAGCTCGAAGAAGTGGGGATTGGTGATGTCGGAGAGCACCATGGCGATGGTGCGGTGGCGTAGACCCGGAAGAGCGCGGTTCTGCGGTCTGTGCTGGTAGCCGAGCTGCGCCGCGGCGGCGACTATCCGCTGTCGCGTCGCTTCGTTGACCCGGCCGGGCTTGTTGAAGGCCCGGGAGACCGTCGACGCGGCCACGCCCGCAGCTTGCGCGACGTCGAAGATGGTGGGCTCCACGAACGCATCTAGCCACGAGAGTGGAAATTTTGGCAACACCTTGCAGAACTTGTCGCAAGGTACCTACGTTGCGATCATGCCGGCCACTCGATGACGTCTCGGACGAGAGGAGCGCGTAGTGTCGCAGCCCGGGCAAAGAGGTCGAGGTGTGCAGCACGACGAGCGCGATATCTCGGGTCGGGCCAGGCGGTGGTACGCGGCTGTGACGGCCGGCGCTCTGCTGGCCGCGTCGCTGACGTCGGTCGGGGTGAGGCCGGCGCAGGCGGCATCGACCGACTTCACCATCTTCAACGGCCGTACGACCGCTCCGATCCTGATCGACCCGTCCTATGGCGGCGATCACGCCGATCGGGACTACAAACAGGTGCGCCGCGCGGTTCAAGACCTGCGCCAGGACGTCGCCATGGTGACCGGGGCGATCGATCCCGGTGAGGTGCAGAGCCTGTTCGCCGACGATGAGCCGGCCAAGGAGGCGCGGCTGGCGAAGGCCGACCGAAGCAAGCTGCCGGCCCTGCTGACCGGGGCCGCGGGTCAGAAGACCGCGATCATCGTCGGCCAGATCGGTCAGAGCCGGCTGATCGACGGGATCGTCGGAGCCGGCAAGTTCGAGGAGGCCGCCGGGATCAAGGGCAGGTGGGAGGCGTACGCGACCAAGACCATCAAGAACCCGGTCCCCGGGGTCGACAACGCACTGGTGATCGCGGGCAGCGATGCCCGCGGGACGATCTACGGGATCTACTCGATCTCCGAGGAGATCGGCGTCTCGCCGTGGTACTGGTACAGCGACGTACCGGTCAAAAGGCTCGACGACATCAAGGTCTCAGGCAAGGCCCGGGCCGACGACGGGCCGGACGTCAAGTACCGCGGAATCTTCGTCAACGACGAAGAACGCACCGTCGCGTGGGCGAAGAAGAAGTTCCCCACCGCCAACGGCACGCCTGACGTCAACTACTACCGGCACGTCTATGAGCTGATGCTGCGGCTCGGGCTGAACACCCTGTGGCCGGCGATGCACCTGGCTTCGAGGGCGTTCAACGCGGTCACCGACACCGGGACGTACGACCAGGGGACCCCGATCAACGCCCGCGAGGCGGCAGCGTTCGGCGTGGTCGCATCCTCCTCCCACGCGGAGCTGATGCTGCGCAACAACGAGGGCGAGTGGCGGCAGTGGTACGCCCGCAACAAGGACGCGCTCGACATCAAGGGCCCGGACGCCGTGGCGGCCTTCGACTATTCGATCAACAAGCCCGCGATCCTGGAGTACTGGCGCCAGCGGGTGGTCGCCAACGCCGCCTTCGAGAACATCCTCGCCCTGGGTATCCGCGGTGTGCACGACAGCGATCCGGTGTTCACGCCCGGCAACCCGTACGGGTTCAAGGACAAGATCGAGATGCTGGCCGACGTCATCCGCGAGCAGCGCAAGCTGATCGCCGCGGTCTACGGCAGCGTCGACGCCGTGCCGCAGGTGTTCATCCCCTACAAGGAGATGAACGATCTCTACAACGCCGGGCTGAAGGATCACATCCCCGGCGACGTGACCCTGATGTGGGCCGAGGACAACCAGGGCTATCTGCGCCAGGTGCCCACCCGGAACGAAGCCGCCCGGTCCGGCGGGAACGGCGTTTACTACCACATCTCCTACTGGGGCGAGCCGAAGAGCTACCTGTGGCTGAACTCGACGCCGATGTCCTTGATGGTGCAGCAGCTGCGTCGGGCGTGGAGTTCCGGTGCGGGGCGCTACTGGATCCTCAACGTCGGGGACATCAAGCCCGGCGAGATCAAGCTCGACCTGTTCGCCAAGCTCGCGTGGGACGTCAAGGGCTATGACGACACGAACATCGCAAGCAGGTTCCTCACCGAGCACGTGCAGCGGGACTTCCGGCTGAGGGGCGCCAACGCCGCCGTGGTCGCCGACGCGCTGGAAAGGTTCGATGCGCTCGAGAACACCAAGCGCGCCGAGTTCTGGGGGGAGATCAACTCGTCCAACGCGAACTCGGGAAGGATCCACAACGGTCAGGTCTTCCCGTTCAGCGCCACCTCGGACGGGGACGAGCTCCAGCGCTACATCAACGAGTCCGGCAAGCTGGTGGCGATTCTCGAGGATGCTTCCGCGAAGCTCGACCCGCGCTATCGCTCCGCGTTCTATCAACAGGTGCTCCATCGGATCCGGTCCTATCGCAACATGGCAGAGCAGATCGGCTACTACTGGAAGAACCAGCTCGCTGCCGCCCAAGGCCGCTACGCCAGCGCGGGAAGCTACGAACTGCTCTCGAAGCAGGCCCGTGAGCGCATCCTCACCGACGAGGACTACTGGAACACGATCAGCGGCGGCAAGTGGGACCACGCCATCGGCCACAGCCATCCCGAAGGCTTCCCGAACGAGGGCGCCGTCATGCTCACCAACGACCGGTATGCCCGGGTGGCCACACCGACCGATGCGGTGGGCGCCGCCGCCGAGGGGAGCAAGGAGCCTGGCCGGGGCACGCTCAGGTTCAACTCGGCCGCGCCCGACGACAAGCGGTTCTTCGACGTGTTCTCCCGGGACGACGTAGCCGACCCGCAGGAGTGGGTCGCCGAGGCGGACGCTCCGTGGATCGCCCTTTCCCGGCGCTCGGGCACGACCGCGACAGAGCAACGCGTCACGGTGACGGTCGCCAGGAACCATCCGGCCACGACGGGGACGATCAAAGTCTTCAACGCCGTCGACGGCGCCAAGACCGGCGACCCGGTCGCGACGTTCACGGTCGACGCGGAGCGGGCAGCCGTGGATCTGCGCCGGGTCGCCGAGCCGGCGCACCTGGAGGCCAACGGTTACGTGGCCATCGAGGCCGAGCACTTCTCCGAGAATGTGCGCGGCGCCGACGGGAGCCGGTGGGCCCCCCTTGAGGGCGTGGGGCAGCGCGGGGCGTCCATGGGCAGCTTCCCGGAGATCGCGCCCCGGGTCGACTCCGGCTTCGAGACGACCGCCCGCCTGAGATACCGGGTCTACTTCACCTCCACCGGGAGGTTCACCGGGACCTTCTACCGGATTCCGACGCTGAACGAAGGCACAGAGGACGACGGCACGCCGCGAACCGCGCGCACGGCGATCGGACTCGACGACCAGGCCCCCAGCCTGCTGCGCGGCAACTCCGTCGCCGGTACGAGCACCAGCACCTGGGGATTCAACGTCATGCACGGAATCGAACCCCTGAACTTCACCGTCGAGGTGACCACGCCGGGCTGGCACGACCTCGTGGTCTACCGCTCGGACGCGGCGATCCTCTTCGACCGGATCATCATCGAGACCCGCGCCGGCTCGGTCGGTGACGGCCTCGTCGGCCCGCCCGAGAGCCCGAACAACATCGCCGCACCCCAGAGGGCCACCGTGGCGCCTCGTCCTGACACGATGCCGGAGCTGCGCCGGCTGCCCGCGATCCGGACGTCGGCCGGCGAGACGAGCACGGTCGAGGGCGTGCGGGATGTGGTGTCCGCGGCCTCCGACAACGAGACCGCCGTGTCGGTCGCGGTGCAGAACGGTCAGGTGCGGGTCACCGGACACCGGGTCGGGACGGCCGAGGTCTCCGTCACCGCCGGTCGTGGCGAGGCGTGGGTGGTGCCTGTCACGGTGGGCAGGGCTGCGGGGGCGCCGGTCGGCGCCTATCTGGAGCGGGACGGTTCGGTCGTCTTCGACGCGGCCGACGCGTTGGAGAAGAGTGCTTTCGCCAACGCGGTCGACAGCAACAACGGGACGCACGGCTGGGCACTGGCCCGCAACGGTCTCCAGGCCGTCCCGCCGGCCGACGCCGGCGCGAAGGCGCAGTGGCTGGCGACCACGGCGGCCCAGGCCGAGGCGTTGTTCGGGGCGGGCCCGACGCAGAAGGTCAACGGGAGCTCCGCGGCGGGAGCACCACCGCGGCTCGACTTCACCGTCGACATCCGGACCGGTGGCACGTACTACCTGTTCGTCAACACGAGCAACCCGAACGCCGACGCCGACTCCTACCACGTGCTCGTCGATGGGCGGTGGAGATACCAGTCGAACAAGTCCGGGCCGGAGACCGGGTTCGAGACCTGGTACGGCAGCACGAGCGCCGCCGCGGCCGCGTTGGCGCTCGGGCCGGGTGAGCACACGATCTCGCTGGCGCCTCGTGAGGCCGGGCTGGTGCTCAACCAGATCGTCTTGACCACGGACGACACACCCGGCCTCATCGGCTTCCAGACCCCCAGCGACCGGAGAGCGAGCGCTTCATGACGCTCTGACACCGAGCGGCGCCTCATCTCATCTGCCTTGGCCCCTCTAAGCCGGAGCAGGCATTGTGTCCCCCGACTCGCAGGTGTGCCCATGCTCAACCCGGATCCACCGTACGCCGCTCTGATCTTCGACTGTGACGGCACCCTCCTCGACACGGCCGCCGCCAACGAGAGCGCTTGGAGAACGGCGCTGGGGAAGTGGGACATCGAGCTCGACTCCGGGTGGTATCGCGCCCGCACCGGACTACCCGCTGATGCCCTGATGGCCGAGCTGACGGCGGAGACCGGACGGGAGTTCGACCACGCCGCCGTGCGCGTTGCAGAAACCCCACCCAACCAGCCACATTCACCGCTCCAAAACGATCAGGAACCGCAATCGTGACCACTCGGGCCGCTACCTGGCGGCTGGGGACATGTTCGGGAGTGGAGGGCCGGCATGGCCGCTGCCGGGGAACGCCGACCACCTCCTGATGATCATCGCGCTTGCGGGACAGGCCGCGAACCTCGCGCTTATGGCTGCCCGGTTCAGCACCGTGCCTTTACCTGCCTGACAAGATCATCTCGCTCTGACCTGCGAGAAGGGGCCAAGAACCCAAGATAACGATCGGCCCGGGAGTTGCACGTGTTCTCCACGCCGCAGACGGAGGAGATCGCTTGGGCGAGTGGGCAGGTGCGGTCGGACAACCACCTGCTGGCACTGATGGTGCAGCTGAAGTGCTTCAACCGGATGGGCTGTTTCCCCCGGCTGGATGACGTCCCGGAGGCAGTGGTGGCCCACATCCGCCGAGATCTCGGGCTGGGCGAGGACGTCGCCGCGGTGTACGACTCGGACCGGACCCGGGGCCATCATCGGATGCTGATCCGCCGGCGTAGCGAGGTCGTGTCGGACATTCAGCAAGACCGCCGTCGTCGTCATCACCGCGAAGTCCGCCGGGCGCAAGGTCTTCGGCCTCGCCACCGCAGACGTCCGTCCCGCTTGACCTCTTGCGCGTCAGTCCGGCAGCCAGTGCAGCTCGTGCGCCAGGGTTTTGGCGACGGCACGGATGCGGCGGTGTAGTGGCGACTGCTCGCGTGGGAGGACCAGGTGGAACGTCAGGCTGGGCGCGCCCCGCAGCGGTCGCCAGGTGAGACCGGCCGGTTGTGCCGTGGCCGCGGCTTCTCCGGCCGGGGCGAGGGTGACCCCGTCGCGCAGGTCGCGCTGAGACATGTCGAAAGAGACTGCGGGCGTGTGGAATCGGGGGTGTGGTCGGGTGTCTCGGAACAGTGCGGACAGCTGATCGTGGATCACGGGGTTGGCCGCACGGTCCGGGAGTCGCAGCGGATACGCGGCCGCGTCGGCGATCTCGATCTCCGGGTGTTCGGCCAGCGGATGGTGCTGCGCCAGCTGGACCCCGATGCGCGCACGCCGCAGCAGGAACCGGCGCACGCCACGGCCCGGCTGTTCACCGCGGGTGATCCCGGCATCGATGCGGCCGTCGGCGACCGCGGGGGAGATCTCCGGTGTCGCCATCGGGACCGCGCCGACCTCGAGTCCGCTGTTGCCGCGAATCAGCCTGTCCACCAGGGCCGGTGCCGTCTCGGCCCCGGCGCTGAGGCTGTATCCGATGCGCAGCGTGCCCAGTTCACCGGCCGCCGCGCTCCGGGCGGTGTCCCATGCCCGGTCCAGCGCCGCCAGCGCGGGCGGCGCGGACTCCGCCAAAGCCGCACCGGCCGTGGTCAATACGACGCTACGCGTGTTGCGGACCAGCAGGGCCGTACCGAGTTCCGCCTCCAATCGGCGCATCCGGGCGCTGAGTGCGGGCTGTGCGATACCGATCCGTGTGGCCGCGCGGGTGAAGTTCAACTCCTGCGCCAGCACCAGGAAGTACCGCAGGCTCACCGTATCCGGCGCCACGTGCCCTCCCCGCCGATTGATAACGATCCGTTCTGAGTCTATCCCGTACCGGTCTTTCCCTCGGCCGCACATCAAGCCCTAACCTGCGCATATGGCGATTCAACTGACCGCAGTACCCGTCCCCGGGATCGATCGATCTGAGTGTCAATTCGAAGTCGGACCTGTCCGGCCGAACACAGGAGGTTTCCATGGCTAAGGGCTACTGGGTCAGTGTCTACCCCGCCATTTCCGACCCTGAGAGGCTGACTGCCTACGACAAGCTGGCCGGTCCGGCTGTCCGGGCTGGGGGCGGGCGCACCCTGTCCCGTGGCGGTCGAGTCGTCGCCCACGAGGCCGGAATCACGCAACGCGCCGTTCTGATCGAGTTCGACAGCTTTGAACAGGCCGTCGCGGCATACGAGAGCGAGGCATACCAGAAGGCGCTGGTGGCCCTCCCCGACGGCGTCGAGCGCGACTTCCGCATCATCGAAGGCATCGACTGACCGGCGGGCCCAGCCATCGCTGAGCATCCGTCACCTGAAACGCACACGGTGCTGAACGACGACTCACGAGACGAGTTCGAAGCGATGCCCCGCGTCCCAGTTCGTCGTCGACGTCCTCGACGGCCTGATCCCTGTCGGCGGCTCGCCGCGCTACCCAACGTCGAGCAACTTGCCTGACTTGCCTGATCCGGCGATCAAGCTCTGACCTGCCGCAACGGCGATTTCGGTGCGGGGTTCGCGCTGCTGGCCGCCTACCTGCTGGTGCAGTCCACCTGGGTGCTGGTGGCCGGCTTCCGCCCGCACCACTCCCCGCTGGGCATCGCCTGGACCGCCGTCACCGCGGCGGTGATGTTCGCGCTCGCCTTCGGCAAGGCCCGCACCGGCGCGGCCCTGGACAACCCGGTACTGAAGACCGAGGGCCGCGTCACCCTGATCGACGGCCTGTCGCGGGGTCGGGGAACAGCGGGACAGCCATTAGCGGCACCGGCCGGTAACGATCGCCCCCGGAGCTACTAGTCATCCTGCCCCGCAGGCCCAGGGACGTCCTGGGGATGTTCTCAGCGTCCTGACCATCCTCGGGGGCGAGGAGCAGCCGTTGGTTTGTTGGACGCCTGGGATCAGGCGAGGGTGAGCGGCCCGCCGGCCAGGTACGCCGCCGGCGGACCGGTCACCTGGGACTGTGTCGGCGGTTGCAGGGCCAGCCCGTTGGTGTAGGTGGCGAGGTAGGCGACCTCGTCGGCGGCCGTGGAGTCGAGGTAGGCGAGCAGGTCGACCGCGCGCGGGACCACCTGGGAGAGGGTGTCCTGCACGCAGTACCGGACGTACAGCGAGTCGGCGAGCGTCGACTCGAGCGGGTCTCCGTCGTCGATCCGGCGGGCGACGCGCTCCGCGGCCGACATCGCGCCCTCGACCTCCGCCAGCAGCCGGACCCGCTCGGACTCGGGCACCCGGTCGTTGAGTAGCACCCGCTCGACCAGTGCGTTGGCGGCCCCGAGGTAGCTGCCCGTTATCAGCAGCTGGAACCAGGCGAAGCTCGCGGTGAGCAGTACGTCCAGCGGCCCGTCGAGGATCGGGGTCAACACCACCAGCTCCTCCGGCATCGGTACGTTGACGAGGGTGGCCTGCTCGCTCTCCGCCCCCTCCCCGCTGACGGTCAAACCCTTGCTGTCCGCGAGCACCAGCACCACCGCCAGTTCCGTCTGGCCGTCCTGGGGGGTGGCCATGACACTGGCGATGAGGGAGCGGCCGCGGCGCTGGCTGCGGGCATGCGGGTCATCGACGTACGGCCGGCCCTCGGCCGAGCTGCGACTTCGTAACAGACCGCAGAGGTCAGGCGCGCTTGGCCTTGCGCCATGAGTGGTCGTAGAGCGTGGCGCTGTCGAGGGTCGAAGGGCCGCCTTCGTCGCCCAGCGTAGGCCCGTCGACCGTTTTGCGGCTGGAGATGAACCGGTGTTTGCCGGTGGAGTCTATTCCCAGATAAATGCCGACATGGTCGAGGGCTGTGCCGTCGTCCGTGCTGGCGTCCCAGAACAGCAGGTCGCCCGTCTGCAGCTCCGCGTAGGACGTGGGTTTGGCCGTTCCACCGTCGACCACAGTGACGCCCGGGGCGTTCTCATCGGCCATTTGTACGGCTCGGCGGGGAAGTGCGGACTTGCTCAGCGTGTCGCCGATGCCCAGGGGGTATCCGCCGCGGTAGCCAAGGACCATCCTGACGAAACCGGAACAGTCCAGCGATTCCAACTGGCGGGCTTCCGGGGGATCGATCTTGTCGTCGTAGGTCCAGGTGAGGCCGAGGTAGTCGTTGAAGTCCGAGCCCTCCTCCCGGGTGCCGTCCGGGAGCAAGGGGCCGTAGTGCGCGTCGCCCGCGTAGCGCAGGCCGTCCCGGACCTTGGAGGGGGCATCCGCGAGGTACTGCGTGGCGATGTCCAGCAGATCCTCGTCGGTCCTGGCGATGTTGGCCGCCGGCCATGAGGCCGCCCATGGCGCCGAGGGTGACCACGGGCCGGGCAGCAGGCGGACCCAGGCTCGGGTCGAGACGGTCGCTTCGGTCGTTGCCTCGGCGAACCTGCGTTGCTGGCCGTAGGTGACGGCGGTTCGGGCGCCTTCCGTCAGGACAGCGCCGACCCGGCCTTGGCTGTAGTAGAGGCTCTGGCCGGATCCGCCGGGGGAGTAACCAGTGAAGGACTGTCCCGGCGAGCAGGCGGAGGCGTCGGCGAACAGGGTGGTGAAGGAGGCGAATCCTTCTTTCAAGGGGCGGCGGTCCTGCCAGACCGGTGCCCCGGCGAGGGGGTCGGCATGATGCTGCCACCACATCCGGCCGGACGCGTCGAGCGCGTAGACGACTCCCGCTCCGGCGCCGGACGGACTGCGGTAATCCTGCCAGCCCTCGCCGGTCACCAGTCCCGTGCCCGGGCCGAAGGTGGTGCCGCCTGCGACCGGATCGGTGTGGTCGTACCAGCGGACGTGTCCCTTGGTGTTCACGCCGTACAGGGTGCCGTCGCGCCCGGTCATCAGGGTGGTGATCGCTGTCCAGCCCGAGCGGATGACCTTGCCGCTCCCCGGCGCCCACTGGGCCTCGCCGGTTGTCGGCGAAAGATGGCGGTACCAGTGCAGGTCGCCTGCTTTGTCGAGTGCGTAGATGACCCCGGAACCGGTCGACACGATGTCGACGAAGTCGCCCCAGCCGTGGCCGATGACCGTGCGCTCGCCGGGAGCCCAGCCGCGCTCACCGGTCGCCGGATCCAGGTGACGGTACCATTTCAGGTCCCCGTCGCCGTCGACCGCATAGATCACGCCGTTGCCGCCGGAGAACACCTTGGCCAGCGTGTTCCAGCCGTAGCCGATCTCCTTGCCGCTGTCGGCAACCCAGGAATCCTCGCCGGAGGCGCCGGCGCGGTGGCCGTACCAGCGCAGTTTTCCCCCGCCATCGATGCCGTACACCGGCACGACCGCCGAGCAGGTCAGGGCGGAGGCGGCTACGGCAGGTCGCGGGTCGAGCGTGGACAGCAGGGAAGCTCCGACGATCGCCGCGGCCAGAACGGCCAGATGTGTACGCAGCATGTCCGCAACCTTTCGATCTCACGCCTCGACGCCGCCGGGCCGATCGTAGGAAATGATCTCACGGATGTCCCCGGGCCAGGCTGCCGCCGATCGCGCCCGCAGGCCCGGCGTGCTTCCTGCGGGCGCGTGCAGGAAGCACGCCGGATCGGTGGTTCAGTGGCAAGCCACCCTGAGGAGCCAGAGACGGCCGTTGTACGTGGGCTTGCCGCCGTTGTCCTCGGCGTCATCGTGTTGGGCCTTGATGGTCACGCAGAGGTTCTTGCCGTAGACCTTCACCGGACCCGCGTAGTACTTGAAGCTCCCGCCATCGGAGTCCCTCTTGCCCTTCACGTTCTTGACGTAGTCGTCGGCCATGAGGTCGTTCTCCATGTAGATGTCCATCGGGGTGCGCACGCCGTACCGCGCGAGTCCGGGACGCTTGGCGAGGACGGCGCAGTTCCAGCCGGTTCTCGCGTTGTAGTAGAGCTTGATGTCACTCCGGTAGTAGGTCTTTTTGGTTATCGCGTCTTTCAGCGGCAGGGGCCAGCTGCGCACCAGCGAGCCGGTGCAGCCGTACGCACTCGCGTTCGCCGGTGCTGACGCGAGCGCCTGCAGGGCCATGACGGAGGCCGTCGCAAGCACAACCGACAGAGATTTGCGGAACATGTCAAACTCCTGATTCGACGTCAACCAGTTCAGTGCAGGGGTCGGCCGGTCACCGAGAGCGGGCGCTTCTCTTGGACGCCGCGCACGGAGGTGGGCGGTTGCGAGGGGTACTCGGGAGCGCAGTGCGTGCCGTTCGGCGGCAGCTTCAGGCTCGTCAGGTACGTCTCGATGTGGTTGCGGGCGCAGGTGCTGTTGCGGTACTGGCCGTGGCCCACGCCGTCGTACTCCAGGATCCTGGCGTTGGGGATCTGCGCGGCCGCGGCGTAGTTCCAGGCCGCCGGGGTGCCGACGTCGCGGCGGGCCTTGGGCAGCAGGACCGGCGGGGCCCCCGAAATGTCCAGCCGGTGCTGAGGGTTGGTGACCTTGCCCTGCCAGCCCAGACAGTAGACGACGTCCGACCAGAACGGTGAGAGCTTGGTGTGCGGGTAGAGCGCCTCGAGCGCCTTGCGGTACTGGTCGAGCTCCCTGAAGCTGCTGATCTGCCACTTCCAGTCGGAGCACCAGATGGCCGGGTAGGCGTAACTGACGGTCTCCGCCTTCGGCGTGGCGAAGGCGCGGAGGGTGGCGGGCTTGCCGGCATCGAGGGCCTTCAGGGTCGTCGCGACCTCGAACCAGCTGCCCGCCGGGTCGTACATGCCCTCGAACAGGAACATGCGCAGCTGCTCGGCCGTGATCGGATCACCGGTGGAGGGGTCCTTCAGCGTCCCCTCGGCCGCCTTGCGGTGCAGCCCGTCCCAGATCGCCGTGACGTTCTCGCCGTTGAGCGGGCAGGCCTGCGTCTGGCCGCACCACGTGACGAACGCCTTGAACGAGCCCTCGAAGTCCTCGGTGGTCGTCTGCAGGTAGCGGAAGGCGGAGGTGATGCTGTGGTCCATGTTCGAGTCGATCGCCATGGCCCGCAGGTTGCGCGGGAACAGCTCCGCGTACTGCTGGCCGACCTGGGTGCCGTACGAGATGGCGAAGAAGCTGATCTGCCGTTCGCCCAGCGCGGCGCGGATGGCGTCCACGTCACGGGCGGCGCTCGTGGTGTCCACGTGGTCGAACACCGGGCCGGTGCGCTCGCGGCAGTTCTGCGACAGCTTCGCGTTGTAGGCCAGCCAGGCCTCGTACTCGCTCTCGTCGGCCGGGTAGGTGACCGGCATCCGCTCCACCAGGTCCCGGTCGCACTGGATCGGGTTGCTCCGGGCGACGCCCCGCGGGTCCACGCTGACCAGGTCGAAGTACTGGCGCAACGCGCTCTCGGCGGGGATGGCGTTGCGGAGGATGAACGGGTTGATCCCGGAGGCGTCGGGCCCGCCCGGGTGCACGATCAGCACGCCGATCCGCTTGGCCGGATTGAGCGCCTTGAGCCGGCCGATCGCCAGGTCAAGGGTCGGGCCCGAGGGGTTCGCGTAGTCGACCGGCACCTTGATCGTGGCGCACTCGCCGCCATGGTCGCCGCACGCCGCCCAGCTGACCGGGGCGGGGGCGGCCGGCTGGGGGTCCGGTTTGGCCGAGGCGGCCGTGGTGGTCACGGTGGCGAGCATCACACCCGCCAAGAGAGCGCTGACTAACCCTTTTCGCATGGAATTCCTGTCCCAGATCGCTGTTTCCTGCCGCTGCCTCATTACTTTCGGTAATGGCTCCGGTCAGAATGGGCAACCCACAAGATACATCATTTCGGAGCGCGTGCTCTGTTATTAGAGTGGCCGGGAGAGGTTCAGATCATGGTGACCGCTTGGCCTGCGACGTGCACCAGAAACGATCACCAATATAGGATCACCAGATGCTCCAGGCAGGGCGGCGGTCATGAGGCATTGCTGCAGTTCGGACGCCGTGATCACCGGCGGTGACGTAAACCTGCGCGATCGCCCGCTGACGTCCGCCACGGACCATCCCACGGTGAACATGCCATGACCTCGAACGACACCGCCGGCGATCACCACCCCGCCCACCGCCGCCCCGACCCCGCCGAACCGCTGCAGCCCTCGGCGATCCTCCGGCCCGGCGACGCCTCGCACGGCCCCACCGGCCACGCCACGGCGGAACCCGGCCTGCCCGCGCCCGCCATGCGCGTACACGACCAGGACGTCGCGCCGCCGCCGAGAGCGCTGGTGCGCAGCGTCGGCGAGATCGCCGGGCTGTCGCCGCGCCGCCACCGCGGCGATCGCGGTGAGGTGGCCGGGCACGACGTCGACCGTATCGACGCTCTCGACCCGGTCGCGTGGCACGCGGCGGCGACCTGGCTGCAGAGCCTGAAGACCGCCGAGACCCGCCGCACCTACCTGGCCGCCCTGTCCGGGTTCCTGGCCTGGCTGAACACGCTGGACGCCCAGCAACGCCCGCCTGGGCTGCTGGCCGTCACCGAGGACCATTTGCAGGCCTACAAGGACGACGCGCTGAACGGACGGCTGCGCCACGGCGTGCGCGAGCCCGGCACCCCGCTGGCGGCCAGCACCGTCGCCAAGCGCATCACCACGCTGCGCTCCTTCTTCAAGTACGCCCACCGTCGCCGCGCGAACGACCACAACCCGGCCATGTACGTGGAGCCGCCGCCCACGCCCCGAGGGGGCCGCACGTTCCCGCTGTCCAAGACGGAGGCCGGACAGGTGCGTGAAGGGGCGCGCATGCTCGCCGAGACCCGCCCGGACGCGGCCGCCGCGGTGGCCATGCTGGCCGGGCTCGGAACCCGCAGCGGCTCGCTGCTCGCGCTGACCGTGGGCGACATCCGCACGCTCGTCGACTTCCACGGCGTCCGGCATCTGACCGTCTCCTTCCGCAACAAGGGCGGCATGGAGGAACTGCTCCCGCTGCCGACGCTGGCCACGGAGCTGCTCAAACCGCTGCTGGCCGGCCGCGCCGCCACCGAGCTGCTGTTCAGCAAGCGCGACGGGTGGCCCATCGACCGCTGGTGGGCCCGTGACGCGCTGCGCGAGGCCGCCCGGCTGGGCGGCATCCCTGCCGAGCGCGCCGCGGAGCTGCACCCGCACATGCTGCGCTCCACGTACATCACCCACGCCTTCGCCCTGGGCATCGCACCCGACAAGGTGCAGGCCGCCGCCCGGCACGCCAGCATCGCCACCACGCTGCGGTACAACCATCCCGAGCAAGACCTCGGCGGGCACGTCGCCTACCAGCTCGAAGCCGACTTCGACGACGCGTGAAGGCCGCCCCGCCGTCTTCAGGCGGTGCTACGGCATGCCGGTGATCGCGCCGTCCAGGCCGGAGCGCTTGAGATCCAGCGTGCTCAGGTCGCATCCCCGCAGGTCGACGCCGTCCAGATCACACTCACGGAACGAAGTGTGGTCGAGGATCGCACCGGTGAAGACCGCATCGGTCAAGGTCGCCGGCTGGATCATCGCACTGCCCAGCCGAGTGAAGGCGATGGTCGCGTTGACCATCTCGCTGAAGCCGAACCCCGCCCTGGTGAGGTCGGCGCCGGCCAGATTGGCGCCGGTCAGGTCGGCACCGGAGAAGATGGCGCCGCGTGCGGAGGCTCGCGACAGATCCGCGCCGGCGAGGTTGGCACCGGCGAAGACCATCTTGTCGAGGTCCAATCCGCGCAGATCGGCGCCGGAAAGGTCGAGTTCCTCCTCCGGGTTGTCGGCGCGCCACTGATTGAAGGCGAACGGCCCCTGCCTCAGGATCCCGATAACCGTCGCCACGCCGGCCTCCCCGTCGAGATGCCCCACCCGCTCAGGACCGTCGGTGGTGTAGGCGTCGAGCGCGGCGACGTCCTCCCTCGCGCCGGCGAGTTCCGCGGCGAGCTCCTCATCGTACGGATACATGTCCGCCATCGCCTCCGTCATCGCGAGGCGGGTGCTCAGCAGTTTCAGTGCGTTGTCCCGATCGCCGTTGCCCTTGGCCAGGTCGGCGAGGCGTCGGAAGGCCAGACCGGCCTCCATGGCCGTTTGCGGGCTCGTATTCGCCTGGAAGAGCCGGGTACGGATCGCAGAGCACTCGGCCCAGATCTCGTATTCCTTGTCCTTGTGCTCCGGCAGGTCGAGCGCGCGGTACACCTCGCCGAGGTGCTGCAACGAGTTGGCGAGCCGCTGGTCTGCTTCCATGAAGGTCGGGTGCTCGGCCGCGAGCTCGTGGTAGATGTCCACGGCGACCGTGAGCACGGCCTCGGCCGCCACCAACTGGCCGTCGGCGAACCGGGCCTGGCCGCAGGTGTCGTGCGCGGCGCCGAGGCAGAACCTGGCCTCGTCGCGCTGCGGGTGGGTGACGGCCCACTCCTTGACGGCGGACAGCGACCGTTCGGCCACCTCTCGCGCGGCGCGCGGGAAGTTGTGCCGGATCAACATGGCGACCAGATTGTCACGGATGGGACGGTGATGGCCGTTGGCCGCCGACACGTACGGCGCGATCTCTCCCAGGAGCGCCATCCCCGCGTACTCGAAGTCTGGCTCCAGGCTCTCGATGACGGCGAGGACGAAGTGTGTCAGGTCCCCCATCCCGTCGACCGCCACCAGGTGCCGGCAGACCCCGACGTAGTCGTCGAACGTGCCGTCGCCGTGCGTGCGGCTGTAGTGCATGTTCATGGCGCGTTCGTGACGGTCGGCGATCGCCGGGCCCTGGTGCGGCGCCAGCATCTCCGCGATCCAGCGGTCGGCGACGTAGACGGTGTCCCCGTCCCACCCCTCCCACGCGTTGAGCAGTCCGAGCTCGGCGAGCCGGGCCGCGGTGGCCTGCACGCTGTCGAGCGCCGCCCGCCTGGGCTTCGGGCGCTCCCTCCGGTCCGGCTTGCTGGTGTCGCAGGCGATGGCCAGGTCGTACGCGGTGACGGGGAAGGTGGAGATCGCGGCCTGGAGCAGGGTCTCTCGCTGTTGCCCTGTCAGCTCGGCCATGATGAGGTCGGGCGGTGCGGCCCCCTGAGTCACGGCCGCGAGCCGCGCCCCCGCACTCTCGGGGTTCGCGGACAGCCAGGCGTCGACCAGCTGCAGGGACCGTGGATGCGCCGCGGTCGCGCGGACCACTCGCTCGCGGGTGACCGGATCCACTGTGGACAGGAAGGGCAGTCCGGCTGCCAGCTCGGTTCCCGCGGTGAGGTCCAAAGGGTCGAGCCGCAGGACACCGAGCCGGTTGCCCGCGGTCGACGCCGGTAGCGGCGTCCGGCTGGTCACCAGCACCCGGCCCCGGTCGGCGGCCTGGCACAGTCGGTCGAAGACCTCGCCGAAGCCGGGATCCAGGTAGCCCGTGCCGCCGAGGTTCTGGCCCAGGTCGTCGAAGAGCAGGACGAGGGGGAAGCTCTTCAGGAGTTGGCAGGTCGTCTCCAACATGGCGTCGTCCGACGGAGCCAGGCCGAGGGTCCCTATGATGCGCGCTTGTTCCGGGGAGAGCTCCTCGCCCCAACCTAAGAAGGCCTCTGTGACACCTCGGAACAGCGTTTGCGGTGCCCATCTGCCCACCACGGCGGCTGCTCCCCAGCCATCGGCCTGAAGCCGCCCGAGCACCTGGCGAGCCAGGGCGCTCTTGCCCGCCCCCGCGCCCCCGTTGATCACGAGCCCGGCCGGACCTGCGGCCAGCATGGTCAGCGCGGCCCGCAGGTCCGGCTGTCTGACCAGGCCAGGCGATCCGAGCCGCCGCACCTCCGGGCTCATGTTCGTTTCCCCGTTCACGATCGTCCTCCAACAGGCACGACGAATTTGACTGATCAAGCCCCCGAATTCGGGTGAGCTTACTTGATCGTCGGCGATCTCTGAGGCGATCTCTGAAATGAGCCGGTTGAGGGACTGAGGCCGCCGAGGAGAGCGTGCGGGCCGCGCCGCCGGACAAGCGTGAAGTCGATCTCGAAGGATCGGTTCCAGGGGAACGTGACGTCTTCGATCGTCCAGTCCGGGTCGAACCCGTGCAGGATCGGCTGGAGCTGCTCGCGGGCCGCGGCGGCGTCGGGGCCGGTGGCGCGGACGACGGCCTGGTAGCCGTAGTCCTCGGTGAGGCGGTGCAGCAGGAGGCGGCGGGCGGCCGTACGGTCGAGGGTGTGCTCCCTGGTCCCGACGACGGTCGCCACGGCCGCGGCGACCACCGAGCCGATCGTGTTGCCCGCGGTGTTCCAGCCGCCGTAGGCCACCAGGCCGTCCACGAGGCCTTCCGCCTGCAGCGCCGTGATCAGGTCCGGGTCGCCGCCGTTGGTGTGACGGACGTCCGCCAGCGCGACCGGGACGCCGGACTCGCGGACCGCGCGAACCGTCGCCGCGACCGCGGCGGGGTCCGGACCGGGCGGGTTGCCGAACCAGTCGGTACGGGCCGGGTCCGGGGTGTGCAGGACCAGGGCGACGTCGGCGTCCTGGCCCGGGGAAGCCACCTGGGCGCCGGCGGCGAGGATCTGCCGTCGCGCGCCCGCGCCGGCCGGCAGGTTCTCGTAGGCGGCGACGACGTCGAGCCCGGCCGGGTCGCCGCTGACCACGCCGATGCGGATCGGGCGGCCGTGCCGGGCCGCGAGCGCGCGGGCGACCAGCACCGCGCCGACCTCGTCCGCGCCCGGGTACATCAGCAGGGTGCCGGCCGGATCGAGGGCCCGGGCCCAGTGCCGCAGCCAGCCCTGCTCGACCGAGCCCGCCGAATGCACGGCCGTGTCGTCGGCGGTGATGAGCAGCGGGTCGACGACGCCTTCCGCGAGCAGCCGCAGGGCCTCCAGGTTGACGACGTGGTTGCGCAGGCGGCGCAGCTCGAAGTCGGCCCGGATCTCAGCGGGGATCCGGCCGGTGAGCTCGTCGGCGGGCGGCTCGTCTCCGGTGATGTCGGCCAGGTGCGCGCGGTGGAGCAGCCCGCCGTACGCGTGCAGCTCGCGGCCGAACCGCGGCCAGTAGGGCGGCTCCTCGTCGCCGTGGTAGCTGTCGCTGGCCCTGGTGACCAGCGAGACCGCCGCGACGGGCAGGCCGGGCCGGGCCTGGCGGAGCTCGCGCAGCACGCCGAGCCGGTCGAGGACGGTCAGTGTGTCGTCCGCGCTGGTCCTGGACGGGATGAGGCCGCCGTGCACCAGCGTCTCCAGGCAGACCACCGCGGCGTCGACGTCCTGGTCGAGCAGCCAGTCGCCGAGCGGCCCGGCCTTGCCGGGGATCCGCATGGACGGCAGCAGCCCGGCGTCGGGCAGGCTGAGCCGCGCGCCGGCGATGGCCGCGACGTCGGCGGGCAGGCGGGTGTTGACCGGGCGCTCGTCGAGGGGCAGCAGGGCGATGTGCATGGCGGTGGGACTTCCTACTGGGGGTCGCGGTAGATGGTGAGCTGGTAGGAGTAGCGATCTCCCCGGTAGAGCGAGTCGGCGCGCTCGATGGCCCGGCCGCGGGCGTCGAAGCCGGTGCGTTGCACCAGGAAGGCAGGGGAGAACGGCGGCGCGCCGAGGGCCTGCGCGTCGTCCGGATCCAGCACGGTCGCCTTGATCGTCTGCTCGGCCCGGTGCAGGGTCAGCCCGTAGCGGGCCGACAGCGCCTCGTACAGCGAGCCGTGCAGCTCCTCCGGCCCCAGGTCGTCGGGCACGAGCTCGCCGGGCAGGTAGCAGCGCTCCAGGCACATGGGCTCGTCGTCGGCGGTGCGGACCCGGCGGATGTGCAGGACCTGCGACGACGGGCTGATCTGCAGCGCGTAGCCGATGTCGGCGCCCGCCGGGATCCGCTCGCAGCCGACCTCGAGCGACCCGGGACGCAGGCCGCGCGAGCGCATGTCCTCGCTGAAGGAGGTCAGCTCGACGGACTTGCGGATGCGCGGCTCGCTCGCGAACGTGCCCGACCCCTGGACCCGGTAGACCCGCCCCTCCCGCTCGAGCTGGTCCAGCACCCGGCGCACGGTGAGCCGGCTGACCGAGAACTCCTCGGCCAGGCTCCGCTCGGTGGGCAGCTGCGCGTGCGGGGCCAGCTCGCCGAGCAGGAGGTCCACCAGGTGCTGACGGAGTTGCTCAGACTTGGCCGGGGGGCGTTCCGTCTTCATGGCCCAGGAGTCTAACCCAGAATTGGTGTACTCCAATATCTTGACCACTTCCCCTCGGCTGGCCTATACCAATCACAGCAATTACGGCATTTTCCGAGGAGCGAGAGATGAAGATCGTCAAAGTGGGCATGCCCTTAGTGCTCGTTGCCGCGCTGGCGGCCTGCTCCGGCAACGCCGCCGAATCCGGTGGCAAGACGACGATCACGTTCTCCTACCTCTGGTCCGGGCCGGAGGGCGAGGCGATCGAGAAGCTCATCGCCGCCTTCAACGCCGGCCAGAACAAGATCACCGTGAAGGGCGTGTCGAGCCCGGACGCCCAGAAGCAGCTCGCCTCGATGTCCAGCGCCAACGGCACCTTCGACATCTCCGACAACTTCGGCAACACCGTCGGCTCGTGGGCGGCCAAGGGCGTCCTTGCCCCGCTGGACGACCTGCTCAAGGGCCAGGGAGTCGACACGGGCGCGTTCGCACCCGCCGCCATGGACCAGATGCGCTACAAGGGCCAGACGTACGCGCTGCCGATCGCCGTGCACACGTTCCAGCTCGTCTACAACAAGAAACTGCTCACCGCGGCCGGGGTCCAGCCGCCCACGACCATGGACGAGCTCGCCGCGGCCATCCCCAAGCTCACCAAGACCGACGGCAAGGGCGCCATCACCCAGCTCGGCCTGGGCAACCCCAGCCTCTCGACCTCCATCACCACGCTCGGCTACGCCTTCGGCGGCACCTGGGACGGCACCGAACCGGCCAACCCGGCCCCGACCCCCGGCGATCCCGGCAACCTGGCGGCGCTGAGGTTCTGGCAGGACAACATCACCAAGAAGTACGGCGCCGACAAGGTCAGCGCGTTCAAGGCCGGGTGGGGCCAGTACATGTCGGCTCAGGACCCCTTCTACACCGGCAAGGTCGCCATGGTCATCGACGGCGAGTGGCAGGCCGTGTCGATCCCGAAGAACGCGCCCGGGCTCGAGTGGGGCGTCAGCCCCATCCCCGTCGCCCGGCCCGACCTCGACGGCACCACCCAGCTGACCGCGAGCACGCTGTTCATCCCGGCCAACTCCAAGCACCGGCAGGAGGCCGCCGCCTTCCTGAAGTACATGGTCTCGGAGAGCGCGGCGCGCGAGCTGAGCCTCGCCCTGGGGAACCTGCCCGCCCGTACGGGCCTGGCCGGCGACCCCGCGTACGCGAAGATCGCGAACTTCGACGCCTGGCTGACGGCGATGAAGTCGCCCAAGGTCCGCTCGCTGTCCAGCGCACCGTACGCCGCCGAGTACGCCACCGACCTCGAGAGCGCCTTCGACTCCGTCGCCAGGGACACGGCGACGCCCGAGGAGGCGATGGCCAAGGTGGCCGGCCGGGCGTCGGGTTATGCGAAGGGCTGAGGGGAGGGGGCTGGTCAAGGGGCTGGCGTTCGCCTCCCCCTTCCTGGTCGGGTTCGCGGTGTTCATCGCGTACCCGATCCTGGCCTCCTTCCGCTACAGCTTCACCGACTTCAACCTGTTCCAGGACCCGCAGGGTGTCGGCCTGGCCAACTACACGAGGATGCTGGGCGACGAGCGGCTGTGGCAGAGCCTGGGCAACACGCTCTACCTCACCGCGCTCGGCGTCCCGCTGACCATCGGGATCGCGCTGGCCGGGGCGCACGTGCTCAATCTGCCGGTGCGCGGGCAGCCGCTGTTCCGGGCGCTGGTCTATCTGCCGACGATCGTGCCGGTCGTGGTCGGCGGCTACCTGTGGCGGTGGCTGCTCAACGCCCAGTACGGCTTCGTCAACTGGGGGCTCGGCCTGCTCGGGCTGCCCGCCCCGCTGTGGCTGGAGAGCCCCGACTGGTCGCGGCCCGCGATCGTGCTGATGTCGCTGTGGACGGTCGGCGGCACCATGGTCATCTATTTGGCGGCGCTCAAGGACGTGCCCGCCGAGTTGTACGAGGCCGCGGCCATCGACGGGGCCGGGACGTGGCGCCGGTTCCGGCACGTCACCTGGCCGATGTTGTCGCCGATCACGCTCTTCCAGGTCATCGTCACCTTCATCGGATTCCTGCAGATCTTCGCGCAGCCGTACCTGCTCACGCAGGAGCGCCTCAACACCAGCAGCGGCGGCCCGGGGGACACCATGCTCAGCTACTCCATGTACCTGTTCCAGAACGCGTTCGTGTTCCTGAAGATGGGCTACGCCTCGGCCATGGCGTGGGTGCTGTTCCTCGTCACGCTGATCATCACGGCCCTGCTGCTGCTGAGCTCGCGCAGGTGGGTGCACTATGGTTCGCGCTAACGGCCGGCGGCTGGCGGTCGCCGGGCTCGTGCTGCTGTTCGTCTTCCCGTTCCTGGCGATGCTGAGCACGGCGTTCAAGCTGCCCGGCGACATCTTCCACGCGCCGCCCCGGCTGCTGCCGGCCGAGTGGACGTGGGACAACTTCGCCGCCGCCTTCGAGCAGATCCCGATCTGGCGTTACCTCGGCAACACGCTGTTCATCTCGGCCGCCAACGTGATCGGCACGCTGCTGGCCTGCCCGCTGGTCGCCTACTCGCTGTCGAAGGTGACGTGGCGTGGGCGCAGCGCGCTGCTTGCCGTGGTGCTCGCCACGATGATGTTGCCGCCGCAGGTCACCATGATCCCCGTCTACCTGCTGTGGAACGGGCTGAACGCGGGCGACACGTACTGGCCGCTGATCGCCCCCGCCTTCTTCGGCACGCCGTTCCTCATCTTCATGATCCGTCAGTTCCTGATGAGCGTGCCGAACGACCTGATCGCCGCCGCCCGCCTCGACGGCGCGAACGAGCTGCGCATCTACTGGTCGATCGTGCTGCCGCTGGCCCGTCCCGCGCTGGTGACCTCCGCGGTCTTCCAGTTCGTGTGGACGTGGACGGACTTCCTCAACCCGCTCATCTACCTCAACGACAGCGAGAAGTACACCTTGTCCATCGGTCTGTACGCCTTCTTCGCCGAGCACGACGTCGCCTGGGGGCCGCTGATGGCCGCCTGCGTCATGTTCACGATCCCCGCCCTGCTGATCTTCATCGCCGGTCAGCGCTACTTCGTGGGCGGCGTCTCCACGGGGGCACTCAAATGAAGGAGCTGCGCGGCGGGCTGGTCGTCTCCTGCCAGGCTCCGGCCGGGCATCCGTTACGCGATCCCGAGGTGATCGCCCGGCTGGCCGAGTGCGCCGTGCTCGGCGGGGCGGCCGGGCTGCGGGTCAACTCGGCCGAGGACGTCGCCGCGGTGCGCCGCCGTACGACATCGCCGGTCATCGGCCTGCACAAGGTCAGGCACGGCCACCGGGACGTGATCACGCCGACGCTGGAGCTGGCGGCCGGGCTCGCCGAGGCCGGCGCGGACATGATCGCCGTGGACCTCACGCCGGAGACCCCCGGGCCGGGGCTGAAGCTGATCGAGGAGATCCACGCGCTGGGCCTGCCCGTCATGGGGGACGTCTCGACCCTCGACGAGGGCCTGGACGCCTGGGCGGCGGGCGCGGACGTCGTCGGCACCACGCTGTCCGGCTACACCGCCCGCCAACTCCCCACGCCGCACGACCCCGACCTGCACCTGGTCGGCGCGCTCGCCTCGCGCGGGGTGCGGGTGATCGCCGAGGGCCGCTACCGCACCGAGCAGCAGGTACGGCAGGCGTTCGCGGCAGGCGCGTGGGCCGTCGTGGTCGGCGGCGCGATCACCGACCCCATCTCCATCACCCGGCGCCTGGCCACCGCGGCATCGCGATGACGCCGCTCGCGCTGGCCGTCGACATCGGCGGCACCAAGATCGCGGCTGGGCTCGTGGCGGCGGACGGCACGCTCGTCGAGCACCGCAGGACGGCCACCCCCGCCGGTCCGGAGATCCTCGAGACCGTCTTCGAGCTCGCCCGGCCGCTGGTGAAGCGGGCCGCGGTCTGCGGGATCGGCACCGCCGGCACCGTCGATCCGCGGGGGCGCATCGCCTCGGCGACCGACCTGCTCACCGGCTGGGCGGGCACCGACGTCAAGGGCGCCGCCGAGCGCACGCTCGCGCTCCCCACGGTCGTCCTGAACGACTGCCATGCCGCCGGAGCCGCCGAGGCGCGGGCCGGGGCCGCCCGCGACGCCCGTACGGCGCTGGTCGTCGCCATCGGAACGGGCATCGGCGGCGCGGTGTGCGTCGAGGGCCGGGTCCGGACGGGGGTCTCGGGAACCGCGGGCAGCATCGGCCACCTCCCCGCACCGACGACCGCGGGCGTGCGCTGCTCGTGCGGAGCGCTCGACCACATCGAGGCCCACGCGTCCGGACCCGCGATCGAACGCGCCTACCGGGAGGAGACCGGTCAGGCGCTCCCGCTCACCGAGATCGGCCGGCTCGGCTCCCACGTGATCACCGACGCGGCGACGCTCATGGGCCGCGTGCTGGCCGGCGCCGCCAACCTGATCGACCCCGACGCGATCGTCATCGCGGGCGGGGTCTCGATGCTCGGCCCGGCGCTGCTCCGGCCGATGGAGGCCGCCTACCGCGCCGAGACCCTGCCGGGCCCGTCCGCCGCACCGATACTCCCGGCCTCACTCGGTACGGACGCGGGGCTGGTCGGCGCGGGCCTGGAAGCCCTGTCCCATCTCGAGAACGGATCGTCATGCGCCGCGTTCTAGCCGTCTTATCCCTCGTCATGAGCCTGCTGGCCGTCGCGGGCCCCGCCGGTGCGGCAACGTGCACCGCCACGCCGCGTTTCGCCGGGTCGTTCCTGCAGCCCGGCCTCGGCGACACCTGGACCTCCGCCACCTGGGACCAGGAGCTCGGATACCTCACCCGCGCCTGCATGAGCCAGCTCGTCCTGCAGTGGACGGCCGACAGCAAGGCCGGGACTGCCGTCTACCCGTCCGCGCTCTACGGCCAGTCCACGACGACCGACGTGGTCGGGGCCGCCCTCTCCACCGCCGACCGCGCGGGCATGACCGTCTACCTGGGCCTCCAGGTCAACGACGACTGGTGGAACACCTACGCCAACGACCCAGCCTGGCTCGACAACGAGGCCACGATCGCCAACAACCTGGCCGACGACCTGTGGGCGAAATACCGGACCCACGCCTCGCTCGCCGGCTGGTACCTGTCGTTCGAGGTCGACAACTGGAACTTCACCACGACCGCGAGCCAGAACGCGATGGCCGCCTTCTACAAGAAGGTCGCCGACCACCTGCACGCCCTCAGCCCCGGCAAACCCGTCGTGATCTCCCCGTTCTTCAACACCGCCGGCGGGCTCACCACCGCGCAGTGGCAGAGCATGTGGACCACGATCCTGGCCACGAGCCCGATCGACGTGATCGCCCTGCAGGACGGCGTCGGCGCGGGACACGCCACCGCGGGCCAGCTCGCGGCCTGGTTCGCGGCCACCAAGAACGCGATCACCGCCGCCCGGCCCGCCACACAGCTCTGGGCCGACAGCGAGACCTTCAACCTCGACTTCCAGCCGATGCCGATCAAGGGTGTGGTCGACGACCTCCAGGCCGTGCAGCCGTACGTGAGCTCCTACTGGAGCTTCTCCTACGACCACTACCAGAGCCCCCTGCAGGTCGCGCCCATCTACGACCGGACCTACCGCGACTACCTGGCCACCGGGTCCGTCGAGTCGACCGCGCCCACCGCGCCCTCCGGGCTGACCGCCACCGCCACCGACCCGCTGACCGTCACGCTCTCATGGAGCGCCGCGACCGACGCCGTGGGCATCGCCGGATACCGGATCACCAGGAACGGCACGCCGGTCAAGACGTTGTACGGCACGGCCACCACCTTCACCGACGCGGGGCTGGACCCGTCCACGGCCTACACCTACACGCTGCGGGCCTTCGACGCGGCCGGCAACCAGTCGGCCGCGAGCGGCTCGGCCTCCGCCACGACCCCGGCCGCGCCGAGCAACCCGGTCAACCTGGCAGCGGGCCGGCCGTACACGGTGTCGCTCGCCGCCTCCCCGTCCTATCCCGACGGCGGTGGCGAGCTGACCGACGGCGCGTACGGCGCGGCGTCGTACGGCGACGCCGCCTGGCAGGGCCGCAACACCGGCGCCACCTACTCGATCACCGTGGACCTCGGCGCGCAGAAGACGATCAAGGAGCTGCGCAGCGACTGGCTGCAGACCAAGAGTGTCTACATCTTCTTGCCGAAGAAGGTGACCTACGAGGTGTCGGCCAACGGATCGTCGTACACGGCGGCCGGTTCCGTGGCCGCCCCCGCGGCCGGGGACGCCGACCAGGCCCGCACGTACCGTCTCCTCGGGCTGAACACCACCGCCCGCTACGTCCGGATCACCGTCGAGCCGGCCGGCAGCGCCTGGTCCTTCACCGACGAGGTGGAGGTGCGCACCACCTAGCCGGATCAGCCGTCGTGGACGGCTGAGGATTCCCCCGGCTACGACCGCGCACGGCCAGTTGCGCCTTGACGGCGGACGCCATCGCCGCCGTCAAGGAGCAACGACTCAAGGAACTCGTGGACATCTACGCCGCCGTCGCCGACCACGGGCCGACCCGCCGCAACAACGACACCCTCACCTGCTCAGCGGCCCATCCGGGCGCTGGGTCAGGCTGTTGGCGAAGGCGGCTCGTCATGAACGGTGACCCAGTCTGTGGAGAGCGGCCACTCGCGTTCGGGGCGGCGGGGGTGGATGCCGACGACGGCCAGCGGCGGCAGGTCGTCGAGTTCCGACAGCTCCCGCCATTGGTCCTGGGTCACCTCCAGGTACCGCAGTCCCTTCAGCTCGGTCACCGTGGTGATGTCGGCGACGGATGCCGCCGCGATGTCCAGCGCCCACAGGTTCGGCACCGTACGGAGCGGAGCCAGTTCGACGGGCCGCGCGCAGGTGATCGACAGCGAACGCAGCTCCCGGTTTCGGGCCGGCGCCGTCAGGTCGGGCGACTCCACATCGAGCTCCAGATACTCCACCGGATGGCCGCCGAGTGGGGTCAGGTCGGGCGAACCCTTGCTCGACAGCGCCAGCGAACACACGTCGGGCACCGCGGCGAGGAACGCGCAATCCTCCACGTCGACCACCCGGACCTCCTGCACACGTGGACCGGCCTGCATGGCCTGCGCGAGGGAGGGCCGCCTGTCACTGTACGTGGAGTGTTCGCCGGGCAGATCCGGCAGGTCCGCGTCGATCCACAGGCTCCTGTCGTGATGGCGGTAGTCACCGCGTTCCAGCGCTTCCACCAGACGGCGCAGGAACGTGGTCACCGAGTCGGTGACGTACGTCGGCCCGTTCGTGTAGTCGACTCCGACCTTGATGACCTGTCCGGGACGACCGTTCGGCCCGGGATCCAGGTCCACGGCGAGCCAGTTGCCGCCGGTGTCGAACGCGAACCGGATCCAGCCCGGACGCAGCGGCGACCTGCGGACGGTATTCGGGGGCTCGGTATCGAACACCGTCTGCCGCCAGGGTTCGTACTGCCATTCCTGTGCGATGTCGAGCCACTCGTCATCCTGTTCGCCGATCTCGGAAAGAGGGAGCCACTCGTGCCGGTCGAACAGCGGGTTGACGAGGTCACCGTCGCCGTCGGCGATGCCGTACAGCGCGCGGAGGTCTGGAGGCAGGACAACGCCGAGCTTCTCCTCCACCGCGGCGAGGTCCTCCTCGCTCGCGGGCTCGGGGAGTTCCTCCTCGTATCCGAGGATCTGCGCCATCAGCCGCCGGTAGTGGTGCAAGAGCCGTACGGCCTCGTCCGGATCACCAGCGGGAACCGCATACGCAGGCCCTTCCTGCTCGTCACCCCGATCGGGCGGAACGAAGTCCTCATCGATCACATAAAGGGACGGCGGCTTCTGCCGGGAGGATGTCGCCATGCCACCGCAACCTAGCACCGCCCTGGCACAGGTACGTCCCTGTGCCAGGAGAGCTGACACCGACTCGCGCCACAGAGGCAATTCAGGATGAGGCCGATGCCGGTGCGCTCGTGGCAGTCACGGAGCTGTTCGAGCGCGGCGGTCTGGAAGCGTCGTCAGGGGCGTCGGTGATGCGCCCGCGATCGCCTTGCGAAAGCCGGCGTGGCAGGTCGTCTCGGCGTCGTGCGAGGTGCGCACCACGCAGTGCCGCCCGGTCTGCGATGGGGCGGCCCCGGCCGGGGCCGCGCCCAGCGTCAGAGGAAAACGCGAGCGATGTCAAGCCACGTCTGCGCATCGTCGCCGACCGCCGTGAGGTCGGTCTGGGCTCGGGACCTGCGGTGGGTGACTCGAAGGCAGAAGTCGAGGGCACTGCCCTGAACCCGTTGCACGGCATCTTCTGGGCCCCATGCCCAGTTTTGGCCGTCGGGACCGGTCAGCTCGACACGGAACGGCCCTGCCGGAACAGGCAATTGGGCAGCGTAGAACGACAGCTCTCGCCCCACCACGCCCAACGAGGCCACATGCCGGAGCCGACCTGTCGGACGGCGTGAGACACCCAGCGCATCGAAAACGTCCTGCCCGTGAGCCCACGTTTCCATCAGTCGAAGCGGCACCATGAGGGCTGTGGTCAACTGCGAGCCGTACCACGGAACCCCATGGTCCAGCGGAACGTCACGTAGCGCCGCCGCCACCTCGGTTCGACCGGCGCGCCATTGCTCCAGCAGCGCCGATCGCGGTTTGGCCGCTCCCGCGGCGGCGTCGAGATCAGCGTATTGGCTGCCCGCGGCCTCCGCCTGCTTCAGCACAGCGTCGAACGCCTCCGGGGTCCGAATAGCGATGAGAACGTTCGCATCAGCTGAAGCAAGATGAGCGATCTGGTGGGCGATCGTCCACCCCGCTGCCGGAGTAGGCGTCGACCAGTCGGCCTGCGCTGATACCAGGGCGTCGAGCTCATCCCCTTCAGCCACCAAGTCGGGCAGAGCAACGTCGAGCTCAATGCCGGACATATCAAGGCCGTAGTTCAACATCGGTGTCACCTTCACACATTGACGGCAACGGGTTTGTCCCGTTCGGACGGGTAAAGTTGATCTAGCGTTGTCAGGCTATCTGAGGTTGATCAAGGCAAGCCGAACTATCGGGTCCAGCCGAGAAACAGGTAAAACCGGCCATGAGTCGATCTTGAGAACGTGCGGCATGCCCACTGCAGGCCCCGGGTTAGGGGTACTTGATACCCGGCGCTGGCTGCTGCTCCGCGAGGGTGAGACGGTGCATCGCGCCGACGTGGCCATCATGTCGCCCTACCAGGAGGACAAAGTACGCCGCTTTGGCGACTACATCTACGACCTGAACGGCCCGCTGGAAGGCATGGAGGTACAGCTCGACCTCGGGAGGAGGCGGCCTGAGACGGGCCTGCCGCCGCGCACGGGGCGGCTGGCCCCGGTGTCAGGCGCTGTGCCCGGCGGGCCAACCGTCGAGGCTGAAGGCGTGACCGTGGCGGTAGGCGTCGATGCCGGTGCGGATGTAGGTGACGGACGTCGTCGGGCAGGTCGTTGAGGTCGAACCAATCGAGCTTGCCGCACTTGCCGGGCTCGGCGTTGACAAGCTCTCCCGTCCAGCGGGTGGCGGCGAAGAAGACGCCGAGGCGGGCCTGGCCGTTGGGGTCGGCGTGGTGGCACAGGTGCACGAAGGCCAGGTTGTCGTCACAAACAATGATGATCACGCGGTGGCCGTCCCCGTCCCCAGCGTGTGCGGGTGCAGGCCGGGGCGGCAACCGGTTAGGTGCCGCGCCGGAATCCGGTTGCCGCGGTGATGGCTCCGAGACCGGCGAGGACACCGATAGCGGCGAATGCGGTGTGGAAGCCGTCGAGGCCGGTTCCGGCTACGAGGACTGTGGATACCGCGGCGACGCCTGCCGCGCCGCCGATCTCGCGCATTGTCTCGAGCAAGCCCGATACGAGTCCTGACTCCGATTCGGTGGCACCGGACAGCGCGCCGATCTGGAGCGAGGGCCCGCAGACCCCGAAGCCGAGTCCGGCGACCAGGAACGCCGGAAGCAGGTCGGTGAGGTAGACGGCGTCGGCGGGGACCCGAGTAAGCCACACCACTCCGACGGTCACCAGCGTCAGGCCGGTTACCAGCAGACGCCGGACGCCCACGGCGGCTGCGAGACGGCCTACGGCCCACGCGACCCCGAACCCGGTCGTTGTCGTGGCCAGCCACGACAGACCTGTTCGCGCTGCTGAGTAGCCGAGTTTCTGCTGCATCAGCAGCGATCCGAGGAAGATGAACGAGAAGAACGCGCCGAATGCGAGCAGCGCGGTGAGGTTCGCCGTGACGAGCGTGCGGTTCCTCAGCGCCCCGGCCGGCACGAGCGGGGCTGGTGAACGCTTCTCCGACCACACGAACACGGCCATCAGCACGCCGGCCGCGATGAACCACGCCAGTGTGCCGGCGGAGGTCCATCCGTGGGTGGAGGCATGGTGGAGTGCGTAGACGAATGTCAGCAGTCCGCCGGTCACCGTGCTGGCCGCTGCGACGTCGAGCCGCCCGGAACGGCCACGGGGCTCATCGGCCGCAGGACAGGTGATGGCGAGTGCGATGAGCGCGAGGCCGGCGGGAACGTTGATGAAGAACGCCCACCGCCAGCCCGGACCAGCGGCAATGAGACCGCTCGCGACAACGCCCGCCGTTCCGGCTACTCCGCCGACGGCTCCGGCGATGCCGAGAGCCCGATTGCGTTCCCGCCCTGCACGGAAGGTGACAGCCAGCAGCGACAGGATTGCCGGTGCGATGAGTGCACCGCCCAACCCCTGGAGCCCACGCGCCGCGATCAGCACGCCGCTGTGCTGCGCCACGCCCGCCACCAGCGACGCGGCGGTGAACAAGCCAAGGCCGGCGAGCAAGACGCGGCGTCGTCCAAGCAGATCGGTCATCCGGCCACCGACGAGGAGGAATCCGCCGAGCAGGAGACCGTAGGCGACGACAACCCACTGCAAACCGCCTTGGCTGATGCTGAGGTCTCGCTGGATCGAGGGCAGGGCCACGTTCACGATGGCGATGTCGAGGCCCACCATCGCCATGGCGGCGCACGCCAGTACCAGTACGAGCCGTTGGCGAGGGCCCGGCTTCTGCTGGCGCGTGGAGGTCAGCGGACTAGCGGCGATTTCCACGGGGCTTTGCGCGTCAGACATGGGTGCGGTGTCTTTCAGTTCGCGGCGGTTCACCGGCGGTAGCTCACAATGGGCTGACCGGCGCCGGTGGTGAGCAGCTGCGGCAGGCTCTTGGTGATGAAGAAGGTCCAGGCGCGCGAGCACGCTTCGAAGCAGGCGGATTCGGCCGCGGTGAGGCCTTCGTGCGTGAAATGCAGCGTCGTGCCCTGCGCGTCGGTGGTGATGTCGAAGATGACGTTGGTGTCGGTCCACTCGTCACGGTCGTCGAGGCCGGTGTTGTCGGAGTCCACGACGTGCCAGACCACCCGCCGGCCGGGCACGAACTCGGTGATCTGGAACCGGGCGAAACGGAGGCCCTTCTTGGCTCGGACGGTCTCACCGGCGTATTCGCTGTCGTCGGTGAAGACGAACTCGTCGTGCAGGGCGGCAGAGTGGCCGATGAGGTTCTCGCTCCACCAGCCGCGGACGTTGGTAATGGCCTCGAAGACCTGCTCCGGCGTCCGGTCGACGGTCATGGTGGCGGTCAGGTACTCGGTGTCCGGCATCGTCCTTGCCTCTCTCTTGGGTGGTTTCGCCCCACCGACGAAGGAGGCCGCCCGGGATCGACATCGACCGGGAAGAAACTTCGAAAATTCGGCCGCGATGGCCTTTGCGCTGGTCAGAGCTCGGAAAGACGACCCGTCAGATAGCGACGTTCGGCGTCGGTCGGCGCCAGTTTCAGCGCCTCCTCGTAGGATGTCGCGGCCTCGGCGAGGCGGCCGTCCCGGCGGAGAAGATCGGCCCGTGTCGCGGGCAGCAGGTAGTAGCCATCGAGCTCGCCGGACTCGGTGAGATCGTCGACGAGGGCGAGTCCGGCGGGGATGCCGTCGGCCATCGCGACCGCCACGGCGCGATTGAGGTCCACCACGGGAGATGGCGCCAACCGCATGAGCTCCGCATAGAGGGCGGCGATCTGCGGCCAGTCGGTAGCCGCGGCGTCGGGCGCTGTGGCGTGACAGGCGGCAATCGCGGCCTGCACCTGATACGGCCCGGAGCGCCGCACGGCCAACGCGTCGTCAAGCGTCGTAAGGCCTTCGGCGATCAGCGCGCGATCCCACTGGGATCGGTCCTGGTCCTCCAACGGGACCAGCACGCCGTCGTCGATGCGATGCGCGCGCCGGGCCTCGAGCAGCAACATCAACGCCAACAGGCCGCGCGCCTCAGGCTCGGTCGGCATCAGGCGGACCAGCGTCCGGGCGAGGTGGATCCCCTCAGCGGCCAGTGCCCTGCGCCCGTCTTCTTCGTCGTAGCCCTCGTTGAAGATCAGGTACAGCACCGCGAGGACAGCTGTCAGCCGCTGCGGCAGGAGCTCCGCCGGTGGAACCCGGTACGGTATCCCGGCCTCGACGATCTTGCGCTTGGCGCGCACCAGGCGTTGCGCCATCGTCGGCTCGGCGGTCAGGAACGCCTTGGCGATCTCACCCGTGCTCAGCCCCGCCAGCGTCCGTAGCGTCAGGGCAACCCGGGCAGGGAACGGCAGCGCGGGATGGCAGCACGTGAAGATCAGCCGCAACCGCTCGTCCGGAATCTCCTCAGCCGACGGCTCGATCGGATCCCGCTCCAGCACAGCAAGCTGCCGCAACTTCGCCGCCCCCGCCGTGTCCCGCCGCAGCCGATCGGTCGCCCGGTGACGGGCCGTCGTCGTCAGCCACGCACCCGGGCGAGCCGGAACGCCATCGCGCGCCCACGTCGCCAACGCGGCGGCGAACGCGTCCTGCGCGCAGTCCTCCGCCAGGTCCCAGTTCCCGGTCAGCCCGATCAGCGTGGCGACCACTTGGCCCCACTCGTCCCGAAATGCCGCATCGACCGCGGCACGAACCGCCTCCGGCGCGGTCATTCCCACACGGGGCGGACCTCGACACAACCCCGGCTCGCGTAGGGGTGCCGTGCCGCGATCGCGATCGCCTCGTCCAGATCGGCGCACTCGATGATGTCAATACCGCCGATGAAGTCCTTCGTCTCCGCGAACGGGCCATCGGACACCAGCGTCTCCCCATCGCGGACACGGACCGTCGTCGCATCCGCCACCGGACGCAACCGCGCACCACCGAGAATGGCTCCCCGCCGATCCACCTCCGCCCCATACGCCTGATGCGCCGGGTCCGCCGCAATCTCCTCCATGGACGGCGACACCTTCTCATCGTCACAGATCAGCAACACATACTTCATGAGGCCACTATGCCCGACCCGCCCGATCCGCTCGAACGCCGCACCTCTGCCAACGATCGCCGATACCGCCGCGGTCGCGGGCGGCAGAGTGCTGGTGATCCGACCGCCCGGCCGTCTTGACCCTACTTCCGAGATCGACCCAATCTCGGAAGCAGACTTCCAGGTGTGACTTCCGAGATTGCGTACTCCGGCCCCTCGCAGGTGCCCTGATCCGCTTCCGAGATTACGAAGCACCGTCCGGGCGCCCGCCCACCCGGCCCGCCTGGAGACCACCCGCCGCTACAGCTTGCGGTCAGGCCAAGACAAGGAAGACGCCCCTCAAGCTGATCACGGTTGACCGCTGACCGCTGACCGCTGACCGCCTGCCTGCCTGCCTGCCTGCCTGCCTGCCTGCCTGCGGAAACAGGTACCAAGATCGACTCATGACCGGTTTTACCTGTATCTCGGCTGGACACTCTGGTGTAGACCAGACCGGCTGATCAACGTCCTGATACGGGTGAGCGTCCATCGTTGGTCCTCCCAGCCGGGCCCTTGGCCATGTCCGCCGCCACCGCTGCACCGACCGGACGCTGACCGCAGGTCCTTGGCGATCAGCGCACTCGCCTCATCCCGAGCGAACCGCTCCGCGGCCTGGAGCCGTAACCCCTCGCGAAACTCCTGGCGTTCGGCGTCAGCCCGCTTCCCTCCGGTGACCGCAGCGAACGACCAGCCGTCATTGTGACTTGGCGCTTCAGCTGGCAGGCGAGTTGATCTCGCCGCCCGAATCGACCGAGACACCGCAGCCCAACCCGCCCGGGGCCAATGGCACATGACATGTCGGGTGTCGTCAAGGCTCCGCGTCAGGATGAGGCGAGGACGCAGAACTCGTTGCCCTCCGGGTCAAAGTCCCGTCTGCCCGGCGCTGTGTGGTGCGCACGCTCCCTAGGGCATTCCGGGAGGGACGGGCTCCGCGGTATCGCGCCGCGCCACGAACACGAACTCCCTGCCCGGACGGTCGGGTGCGTCGCGTACGTCCTCGACGACGAAGCCGTGCTCGTGCAAGTCCCGCTCGATCTCCGTACGTTCGCGGAAGCGAAGTGTCGATTCCGAAGTCAGTACGTCCCCGTCCGCAGCGAACACGTGCGTACCCCGGAAGCTCACCAGCGGCAGGCTCACGTCCGTCAGCTCGGCCCAGGTCTCGACATGCCCGACGCCCGGGATGTCCGTCATGCGGTACGTGGTCTCGCGCGTCCACGCCGCCCACTCCTCCCACACGCGCTGCGCCGGATCGCGCGTCTCGAAGACAAGCCGCCCGCCGGGCCGCAGCGCCTCGTACGCGCCGCGCAGCGTCGTACGCCATGCCTGCGGATCGGCGATCGCCTGGGCGACGTTCCCGGTCATCGTCACCAGGTCGATCTGCATGGGCGGCAGGTCCCCCGCATCGCCGTCGAGCCAGCGCACCCGCTCCGCGCCCGGCTTGCCACGCGCGACGTCGACGGACGCCCGCGCGGGATCGATCCCGGTGACCGTAATCCCGCGCTCGGCGAGCAGCAGCGCGAACACGCCCGTACCGCACCCGACGTCCAGCACGGACCGCGCGCCGAACTCCTCCGCCATCGCGAGATACGCGTCGAGATCGCTGCGGTCCGGATCGAGTGGGTCGTAGATGGCGGCGAGGCGCGGATGCCCGAAATTTGCGTCAATCATGGCGGTGAACGTATGTGGCCCCGAGCCCGCGCGGCCACTGCTTTTTCGGGTTACGGCGCCAAGCGGGCGCGGCGAAGTGCGCCGCTGATCCCGGCGCCCCTTCACCAGAGGCATAAGAATCCGCAGTCGGTGTCCACTCGATCCAGGACGCCACTGGCGGAATTCACTGTTCGCCGGGTGACATATGCATCTTTTCGCCAGCGAGCTCGTAGCACAAGGTGGACGTCATGAATCAAATCATCGCGGCTAACTCGGTTCTCCTAGACGGCTTCGTCACCGGTCCTGACGCCCGGTCCGGTCGAGATAACGGTCGACGGCGGCCGTGACCAGGAGGCGGCAGGGTCGACTATCCCCACCTCCCACCGCACCCCGGGGGCGGCGAGGTTGAAGCCGTGCCAGGCGGCAGTGCGTGGGAGGACCTGAAGCGCAACGCGGTCGAGGTGAGTCGAACAGCCAGTCCAGGCCACGAAGTCGCCTGATGTCCGGTAGTCGAGAGCGCTACCAGCGTTACAAGCCGTGAAATCAGTTCGGTGGGCCGGTCGAACCGGCCGTCGACCAGACCAGCGAAAAGAGAACCACGATCATGAAACTGACGACCACCACGCAAGTCTCCGTCGACGGGGTGATGCAGGGAAACGGCCCGTCGAAGGAGGAGCGCATGGCCGGATTCAAGCGCGACGGGTGGGCCCTGCGGCACTTTGACGACCAGGCCGGAACGCTCGTCAACCAGATCTACCAGCGTGCCGACGCGTTCCTGTTCGGCCGGTGGACGTATGAGTTTTTTGCCGGCTACTGGGGGACGATGGATCTGGGTAGCGGCCCCATCGCGGATGCCTTGAACACGCGGCCCAAATATGTGGCATCGACCACGCTCACCGAACCGCGATGGGCGGACACGACCGTCCTGTCCGGAGACGTCGCAGCCGCCATCGCAGAGCTGAAGGACAAGCCTGGGGGTGAGCTGCAGGTGCACGGCAGCGGCAGACTGATCCGCTGGCTGCTGGAGAACGACCTTGTCGACGAGATGAATCTGCTCATCGTCCCGGTGGTCGTCGGGCAGGGAACGCGGCTGTTCCCCGACTCCGGCCCGGACATCGCGCTCGACCTGGTCGACTCGCGCGCTTTCCCGAAGGGCATATCGCTCCAGGTCTACCGGCCCACCGGACGCCCGCAGTATGCAACGTGACGACCTGGACCCCCTATGGTTTCGGCGAGCCCCGTGGGCTGCTGGCCGCGGACTGGGTCTCCGCCCGAAATCGCTCTTGGCGACTCGTTTCTTTTCGACTGAACGCCGTGGTCGGCCCGCTGTCAGGTGCGGTAGCGGCGGGCGGCGGTGTCAGGGCTGACATCCAGGATGCTGGCGATCTCCTCCCAGGTGGCTCCGGCCGCTCGGTCGGCGGCGACGGCCGCGGCCAGGACGGCGCGGGCCTGGGCGAGCAGGGGCAGAGCGGTGGTGGAGTCGACCGACATCAGCCAGTTGATCTCGTCCCCTGCACGCAAGCTCTCGCCGCTACCGAGACGCCGCAGCCCAACCCACCCGAGGCCATGGCACATGACGCGTCGGGGTGTCGTCAAGGCTCCGTGGCACGATGGGGCGAGGACGCAGAACTCGTTGCCCTCGGGGTCGGTGAGGACCGTCCACGGCACTTTGCCCTGGCCCACGTGGGTGGGCGTCGCACCGAGAGCCTGGAGGCGCGCGACCAACTCCCGCCTGGTGGGCCGCAGAAGTCGTGGCGGGACACCACGAGTGCAACCTCAGTGGCTAGCACGTCTGTAAAGACAGGACGCGGGCTGCGCCCTCGACGTTGATCTCGCCGGCGATGGAGAGGGCCAGGTGGGTGAAGGTGGGGGCCAGCCGGGTCAGCGCTTCGAGGGGGTCGCCGTCCGTCTCGTGTTCCTGGATCTGCAGGCTCTTGATCTTCAGGCTCTCCAGCTGGGGGAGGATGGGGGAGCCGGCGAGCGCTTCGAGGGTGCCGAAGTTGCCGGCGTCGAACTCCGCGCGGCTCAGGTCGAGGTGCCGCAGGGCGGGGTAGCCGGCCGGGTCGAGCTCGTCGAGCTGCTCGATCGGGCACTCGGTGCCGAAGACGTCCGAGCGGATCTCCAGGGCCAGCGTGACGACGTTGGGCGCCTTGCGCGGGAAGACCGCGCCGTCGGCGAGCACCGCGCCGCGCAGCCGCAGCTCGGTCAGCGAGGTCAGCGTGTCCCCGTCGATCTCGTCGAACAGCAGTCCGCCCTCGGCGGTCAGCTCCCGGAGCGCCGGCAGCGCGTCCCACAGGCCGTTGCGCGAGTCGTCCGTGAAGCCCTCGTGCAGCCGGCTCAGCGGGTCGATCGCAGCGTCGGTCGAGGTGGTGCTGTGCTCGTACAGATAGGTGAAGTCGTGGCCGAAGTACAGGCTGGTCAGCCGCTCGCGCCGCTGTGTGGCGAGCGCCCGCGCGGCACGGCGCGCGGAGTGGTGGAAGTCGGTGAGGTGTAACTCCAGCCGGCGCAGGTCGGCCGCGGCCGGGTCGGTGAGCAGCGCCTCGATCAGCGCGGCCTCCCACAGCTCCGGGTCGGTCGCATCCGCGCCGAGCCGCTCCACCAGCGCGCGGCGGCCGGAGGCCGTGTGCGGCGCCAGCCGGAAGACGGCCTCGTCGAGCCGGCCGCCGGACCAGGTGAGGTGCCAGGAGCGGTCGGTGCTCAGTCCGTCGAAGTCGATCACCACGGCATCGTAGGCAGCGGGTACGACACTTTCAGCCGTCCCGGCCAGACGGAGCCGACCGAGCGCGACGAACGGGTGATCCGCTACGGGAGTGGAGTACGGGGGTGCTACCGGGATACGGCGGGAATGGGCCGCCGGAGGGGCCGACTTGGCTGAGTCGATGCTCTCCGGTCTTGGGCCGACCGGCCCGCCGACCAACGATCGCCCTGCCGACCAATCGACCGACCGACCAATCGACCGACCGACAGTGCGGCCAGGCTCGGTCGCACCCGCCGCGGTGCCGACGGCAGGTGGCCTCGCGCCGTCTGCGGTCCGGCACCGCGGCGGGTCTGCCGCTCCCAGCCCGCCGTAAGTTCTTCAGGACGGCCGGCTCGGCGCCGCTGAGGGCGTCCGGGTTCATTCAGGCGGTGTCCTGCGCGAAGCCGAGCTCGTTGATGAGGTTGCCGCCGAAGAACGTCGCATAGACGGCGTCGGCGTCGAAACTCGCCGGCGGACGGCCGAGCAGGATCTCAAAGGCGCCGGTCAGCTGTTCTTGCCACGGGCCCGAAGTGTTGGCAGACGCGGATATAGGCCGCACCATTGATCAGCGTGGGCGGCTGAGGGCGGCCTCGGCCAGATCCGTCCACGTCTCGGCCGAGGAGTGGGGCACGACCACCCAATCCTTCATGGCCCTGCCCTGCCCCGAGGGGTCGAACAGGGACGAGCCGGCCAGCTGGAGCGCGGCGGTGTGTTCGGGGGTGTCCCTGACCAGCCGGAACACCATCGCGCCGTCGCGCTGCAGGCTCGCGAACACCTTCCCCGCCTGATCTTTGAGCGCGGGACTCCCCATCATCCTGGAGATCCGTACACCCAGGTCGGCCAGCTCGGCGCCGACCTGCTTGAAATCCTCTTCCGCGCTCATCGTCAGTCAGTCAGTCCCAAACTCCATGGCGGTGTGGCCGAGCAGCGCGGCCCCCGCCTTCCGGCAGAACGGCGATCAGGGTAGTCGTCCTGGCGGTACCGATCAAGGCCGGATGCGGAGTGCCGACCGGGTGTGACGCGGAGGAACGCCGAGGAACGCGGAGGAACGCGATGGAACGCCGGACCTGTAGGGAGTCAGGTCGGTGGACCGGGGGTGGCTCCCGGCGATCCCCGGTGTGACCGCTGTCCGCGGTGTTCGCCGCCGTCTGACGCGCTCATCAGAACCAGTCATCGGAGGGTGTCCATGGTGTTGTACCGTCCGTTCGACCAGCCTGGTGGTCACCAGGCCGGCCCTTCGACGATCAAGATGCTCGGCCCGCTCGACGTCCGGCGTGGGGGTCGCCCCCTCGTGCTGCCCCCGCGGCGCAGGAGCCTGCTGGCGCTGCTGGCGTTCAGCCCGGGCAGGGTCGTGACCGCCGAACAGCTGGTGGACGGTTTATGGGGCGAGGATGCTCCGCCCACGGCCTTACGCACGCTGCACGCTCACATCGCCAAGCTGGGCGCGGACCTGTCCCGGCATCGCGGCGAGCGGCCCATCCGGCGGCAGGCCCCCGGATACCTGCTGCGCGCGGACGCGGTGGACGTCGATGGGGAACGGTTCGAGGAGTCGGTGACGACGGGGCTGCGGTTCTCGGCGCAGGGGCGGTTCGCCGAAGCGTCGCGGAGTCTGCGCGCGGGGCTGGCGCTGTGGCGCGGGAATGTGGTGTCGGACTGCCAGGTGCACGGTTGGGCTCTGGCCGAGATCGGCTATCTGGATGGGCTTCGGCTCCAGGCGTACGAGGGGGAGTTCGCCGCGAGCCTGGCGGCGGGCGTCACGGACACGGCGGTCGGCCGTCTGGAGCGTCTGGTGGGCGAGCATCCGCTGCGTGAGCGGCTGTGGGAGCTGCTCATCGTGGCGTTGCGGACGGCCGGCCGCCCCGGGGACGCGCTCGGCGCCTATCACCGGGCTCGCCGCACTTTGATCGACGAGCTTGGCATCGAGCCAGGGGAGGGGTTGCGACACGTCGAGGCGGGCGTGCTGCGAGGCGTCACCGACCCCCGGATGCTGCTCCGCCTGTCGTCAGGCCCGCCGGTGGCGATCACCGACTGCGCATGAGGCCGGTCTCCACGGCGAGGAAGGCGAGCGCGTCGGCGCCCACGGCCACCCCCTTGCGGCGGGACCGGGGTTGGTGGCCGAGGCCGCCGGCGACGTGGAAGAGGACCGTGCCCGGTCCGGTGCCGGCGTGCTGCAGGGCGGCGGCCATCTTGCGCGCGTGCATGTGATCGACCCGCGTGTCGTGCTCGAACACCACGAACATGCACGACGGGTACGTCTCGCCCGGGACGACGTGATGGTAGGGCGAGTACGCCATCAGCCAGTCGAGCTCGGCGGGCACGTCCACGCTGCCGTACTCGAAGCGCCAGGCCGGTCCCATCCCGAAGCGCTCGTAACGCGCCATGTCGGCCAGCGGCGCGATGCAGACGGCGGCGCGGTACAGCTCACGGCGCTGGGTCACGGCGACCGCCGCCAGCAGGCCGGCGTTGCTGGCCCCGATCACGCCGAGCCGGTCACCGCTCGTCCAGCCCCGGTCGATCAGCCACTCGGCTGCCGCGTGGAAGTCGTCGAAGGCGTTCTGCCTGTGCCCCCGCATGCCGGCACGGTGCCAGGCCGCTCCCTGCTCGCCCCCGCCCCGCACGCACGCGACGGCGAACACACCGCCTGCCTCCACCCAGGCCAGGGCGCTCGGCTCGAAGGACGGCGTCACGGCCGCGCCGAAGCCGCCGTAGGCGGTGAGCAGCGCCGGCCGGACACGATCCGGCCCGGACGCGCAGCTCGCCGGCGCCATCACGAAGATCCGGACCTCGGTGCCGTCCGCCGAGACATAGCTTTCCCGCCGCGTGGTGATCGTCGCCTGGGACGTCGTACGCCGGTCGGCGCCGGTTCGCGCCGCAGGTCCGGCGTACCGCAGGACGGTGGGCGCCGTCGTGTAGTCGGTGTAGGTGAACCAGGCGGTGGCGGGTGCGCCGGGCCGTACGGAGACCTCGCGCACCGTCCCGGCGCCCGGCAGCGCGACGCGGTCCAGGCACCGGCTGGACCGGCCGTCCCAGACCGTGACCTCCGACGCCGCGTCGCGTGTGCGCACCACGAACAGCCGGGGCGCGGCCGTCCCGTCGTCCTCCAGCAGGGAGAATCCGGAGATCGCCGCGGCAGGGTCCTCCGGCACCACGTCCCTCCAGGATCGGCCGTCCCACTTCGCGGCCGTCGTTCCCAGGTTGCGGGCGGCCATGGCGCGGACGCGGCCCCGCGGTGCCGCGCCGGTGGTGTGCAGGTAGATCTCGCCGGATCGGCTCACCCGCGCGAAGCCGAGCGCCCCCGGGGCGAGCGGGATCGGCAGGAACCGCGGTTCGTCGGGCGGCGAGACGGTCAGGTCCGCGAGGTGCAGCGTGTTCCACGGGGCCGTGCCGACCCTGGCGGACACCACGAGCCAGCGCCCGTGGTACAGCGCGACCCGATGGCTCGTCCCGGCGTCGCCGCCCAGGCCGAAGACCGGCGTGTCCTTCCGGGCGTCGCGGCCCACCCGATGCAGCCACACGCTCCGTACGGCCCCCGGAGACTCGTCGAGACCGCGCCTGACGTAGAAGAACGCGGACTCGTCGGGCAGCCACGCGACGGTCGGGTACCGGACGCCGCCGATCGGCCCGTCGACGATCTCGCCCGAGACGAGGTCGGCGACGAGCAGCACGCCCTGCTCGGTGCCGTCCCGCGACACCTGGCAGGCCAGCAGGCGGCCGGTCGAAGAGAGAGACCAGGAGTCGAGCGTGGCGCCGGCGCTTCCCGGCCCGCCGAGGCGTGCCGGATCGAACACGACGCGCTCGCCGCCGTCGTCCCTGCAGTACAGCGCGGCGTGTTCCTGTCCGGGGCGGCGGCTGAGGAAGTACGCCCGAGTCCCGCGCCAGACCGGTGCGGAGTCCGTCCCCGGTGTCATCAGCCGGTCGAGCCGGTCGGCGAAGAACGGCCGGGGCCTGGACGACCTGAGATACTCCTCCGTCAGCTCGTGCTGCGCCCGCAGCCAGCGCCGGCTCTCCGCGCCGTCACCCTCCAGCCAGCGGTACGGGTCCGGGATCACCCGTCCGTGCACGACGTCGGAGTCCTCGCCCCGGCGGGCCGGCGGGTAGGCCCGCGCGCTCATGCGGGCCTTTCGGCGTCGCCGCCCTCGGCGACCGGAACGGCGGCCGCCGCCGCGTGAGCGTGGTCCGGCGTGCGGTCGTCGCCCGCCCGCATGACCCGCAACACCGGAAGCAGGAGCAGCATGCTGACGGCCGACACCCCGCAGGCGACCCACAAGGTGGGGACGATCCCCGCCTGCTGCCCCAGAGCCCCGCCGATGAGCGCCCCCGCGAAGGCGCCGGCCGCGGTGAGCAGTTGCACGCTGACCGACAGCCGCCCCAGGACCTCTTCGGGAATCCGGATCGTGACGAAGCCGAGCAGCCCGACGTTCGCGATCGCGCCGAACAGGTACGGGAGCCCGATGCCCAGGCCCGCCGTGATCGCCGCCACGAGCACGGGCCCGCCCGCCAGCGGTAGCGCCACGGTGCCGATCGCGCCGCCGATCAGGCCCACCATCGTGAGCCGTTCGGTGTTCAGCCGCCGCGAGAGCAGCTCGCTGAGGAACGTCCCCGTCACCCCGGCGACGCCGAGGAGCACGAACAGCAGGCCGTACCACTGCGCCGGGACGTGCAGGACCTTCAACACGTACGGCGCGATCAGCGCGAGGGTCATCCCCATGACGAGCTGCTGGCCCACGAGGAAGGGGACGAGCGCGCGCAGGAAAGGCTGCCCCCACAGTGACCTGAACCCGGCGCCGAGCTCGTGGGCGAAGGAGCGTTCCTGCCGCGCCTGCTGGGCCGGCCGCTCCGGTGTCCTGATCAGAGCGGTGGTGCCCGCGCTGATCAGGCGCGAGACCGTGTCCACCAGGAAGGGGACGACGGGGCCGAGCGCCGCCGCCGGGCCGGCCAGCGCCCTGCCGAGCGTCCCGCCGACGTACTCGCCGCGGTTGAGCCGGGCCCTGGCCTTGACGATGTCGCCGGTGCCCACGATGGTCTTGAGGTAGACCAGGTACAGGGTCTCCACCATCACGCCGACCGTGCCGATCACGAACACCAGCGCGCCCAGCGCCCAGATGCTGAGCCTGCCGGTGAGCATCGACACGATGGTCAGGCCGAGGGCCACGGCGACCGTGAGGTCGCACGCGATGAGCACCCGCCGCCGGGAGCTCAGCCGGTCGACCAGGCTGCTGATGAACAACCCGAGGAGCGGTAGGGGAAGGCTCCCCGCCGCGACCAGGAAACCCGTCTCCGCGGGTGAGGCGCCAAGATATTGCACCGCCACCAGGGGGACCGCGATCACCGTGAACACCGAGCCGAAAGCCGAGGCGACCTGGCCGCCCTGGAAGAGCCGGAAATCTCGTGTCATGCCATTCTCCGAAGTTTCAGGCCGGCCGGCGAGTGTGGGCGGCAGACCGGTGCGAACGCTGGGAACGCGGGACCGGGAAGCAAGACGGCCGGCATCCGCTGGTCTCGGTGCCGGCCGCTCGCGTTCGGCGCGGCGTCAGATCGGACGCCCCGCGTTCATCCGCCTCGATGGCGGCATCAGTTGGTGTTGTTGCAGTTGAACAGGCTCAGCGTGCTCCAGGGAGCATCCTCCGCAAGCTCGACGTCAAGCTCCTGAAGGGCCAGAACTTCCGACATGGGTCACACACCTCCTTCCTTCTCTCGACACCTTCTCCGGCCGGCGGTCGCCGGCCGGGAGCTCAGGGTGGGGCAGGTCAGTCCAGCAGCAGGAAATGGCCGGCTGGACGGTTCAGCACCCGGTGCAGGGCCAGCAGGACGCCCGCCCCGCCGCTCCAGAGCTCCCCGCTGAACCGCAGCGAGCCCTCGCCGAGGAAACGCACGCCTCGCCGGCCGCCGACGGCGTACTTGACGAGGCCGGTGGCGACGTCGAGCGCGGCGTCCGCCGAGCGTGGATCGTCCATGAGCTCCGCGTGGTCCGCCAGCGCGAACGCCAGGCCCGCCAGGCCGCAGTACAGCCCGGGGAAGGCGCAGCAGTTCTTGCGGACGTCGCTGAGGACACGTGGCAGCGCCGTCGTGATCCGGGCGTCGCCGAAGTCGTCCGGGCCCGCCGCGTACCGGCTCAACGCCAGCGTGACCCCCGCCGAGCCGCTGAACAGGTAGGGCAGGCCGCGATGGGTCTGGTCGCTGTCGCTGAAGGAGAGCGCGCCGTCCGGTAGTTCGATGGCCAGGTCGAGCTCCTCGTGCAGCAGGCGCCTGCCGGCGTGCGCGTAGCGGTCGTTCCCGGTCACCGCGCTCAGCCGGTGCAGGAAGAGGGCGATGCCCGCGCGGCCGTGCAGCAGCCCGCGAGCGTTGCCCGGCCCCAGAGTGGGACGCAGGTCGCCGGCGCGGACGATGGCCTCGCCCGCCGTCACCGCCAGGTCCAGGAAGCGCGCCTGATCGGTGCCGCGGTGCATGCGCAGGGCGGCCATGCCGACGCCGGCCCGCCCCTCGCCGAGGGTCGTCGCCGTCTCCAGGATCGAGTGGCGGGCAGCGTGCGCGAGCACGTCACCGGCCTCGTCGAGCAGGCCGAGGTCGGCGAGGACCCAGGCGACGCCGGCCGTCCCGGTGTGCAGGCCCGGCGGGAGGTCGCCCGCGTGGTCCACCGCCCGGGCGCGAAGGCGCTCGGCCAGCCCGGCAGGGATCGCGGAGCCCGTGACGTGCAAGGCGTGCAGGATGCCGGCCAGGCCGTAGGCGACGCAGAGCAGATTCGTCTCGAATCCCCGTGGCACGGTGGGGAAGTTCCGGTCGAGCTGTTCGGCGTCGATCATGTCCGTGAGCCCCAGCCGGACCTCGTCGGCGAACCGGTTGAGACTCTCGCGTGGCCGTTCGTCGAGCTCCCCGGGAGCGGGCAGCGAGCCGGTCCGCGCCGTGTCCCGCTCGTCGTGAAAGCGTGTCGCACGTTGCCACAACGCGGCGGGGACGGGAGCGTGCTTGCCGACGTCCCGGCGCAGCCAGCGCAGATTGCCGGGGCTGCGCTGGACCACCGCGTGCATCGGCATGACCAGCAGCAGCGCGATGGCGGAAAGCCCGTACTCGTCCCAGGCGAACGGGCCGGACAGGGGGAAGCCGGCCGGCGGCGCGTAGCCGTCCGCCCCCATGGGGATGAGAGGGGCGTCGCGGTGGGTGCACGACTCGAAGTCGACCAGCCTGACGCCGTCGGGGGTCACCATCACGTTGCGCGGGTTGAGGTCGCCGAAGCGGAACCCGGCTCCGTGGAGCCGGGCGAGCGCCTGGTCCAGCTCGGCGAGCACCCTCTCGCATTCGCCGTAGTAGGCGTCGAAGTCGGCCGATGTCCTGCCGGCCTGGATCAGCGGCGAGTGCAGCGCCGCCCACGTGTGCAGCGGTGTTCCGGCGACGAACTCCGTCACCAGGAACTCGTGCTCCCACTCCTGGAAGTAGTCGAGCGGCTGCGGGCAGGCGTCCGGCGCGGCCTGGTACAACTCGGTGAGCACGCGGTGCTCCCGGCGCAGCCGTTCGACGGCCGTGCTGCGATCCCAGTACAGGCCGTTGTGCGCGCGTGCCTCCTTGATGAACACGGTGCGGCCCGTCCGGGTGTCCTTGGCCTCGTAGGCGCCACCGGCGTTGCTGGGCTGGAGGACCTGCACGATCTCGTAGCCGTGGATCACCGGCGGGCCGTTGCGCGGCCGCCCGGCCGGCTTCGCGAAGGGGTCGCCGATACCTGGGGGCAGCGTGAAGGAGACGCCTCTGGAATCGGTGACGTCGCGGCCGTAGCCGTCGCGTACCAGGCTCTCCCTGCCGCCATCCGCCCGCAGCCCGCCGCGCGCCTCGAACGCGCCGTAGCGGTAGTACACCGTGCGCGAGTCGCGGAAACGGCGGTCGGACAGGACGTAGGGCCCCTCCTCCCCGGCGAGTTCGCCGGCCAGCCGTTCCATCAGGCGCAGGGCGCTCCGCTCGTCGGGGTACAGGGCGCAGAACTTGCCGGCCTGCGGCCTCGGTCCGTGCTTGTGGTGCATGAACAGGAAGAACACCTCGGCCGACAGGTGCTTGAAGGCCACCCGCTCCGCGTGGCAGGCGCGGGCGACCGCGTCCAGTACGAGGTCGGCGCGTTCGAGGCGGGCGGAGACGTGCACCTTCCACCCCTGGTCCGGCGTGACCACGTCGGGATGGGTCCACCTGGTCCACACGTCATGCGTGGCGGAGGTCCAGCCGTCGGAGACGGACCTGGGGGCGAAACGCCTCCCTGGGTCCGGCAGCCAGGACAGCGGCGCGTAGAACTCAGGATCCGCCTGCGCGTAACTGTAGAAGCCGAGCATTGGTATGTCCCCGTTTCACTGACCCGACCGGTACGTCGCTGGTTCTTTGGTATCCGGGGGGTGTTGCCGGGCCGTTGCCACGCAGGTGGAGGCGGTTGGGGACACTGGCAGGGGCACCAGGGCCGCTGCCGGCCGCGCGGGAAACCGCCGTGAGCCGCAGGGGTGGGAACGGCCTCAGCCGTGATGCTCGACGAGGCGGGTGAGCAGGTCGATCAGGTTCTGCCGGTCGGCCGGGGGGAGCGGGGAGAGGAACTCGTCCTGGGCGGCGGCGAGCAGCCGGTCGAGGTGGGTGAGTTGGCTTCGGCCTGCCGCGGTGATGGTGATGATGTTGCGACGGCGGTCGTCCGGGTCGGGTGCGCGCTCGAGGAGTTGCCGTTCGGCGAGGTCGTTGACGGTCGCCACCATGTCGCTACGGTCGATGCCGGTACGGCGGCCGAGGGCGGCCTGGCTGGCCGGGCCGTACTCCTCCAGCGCGGCGAGCAGGGCGTAGTGGTAGCGCCGAAGGCCTGCTTGGCCGAGCGCCTGGTCCACGATCCGGTTGGCGGTCTGCGCCGCATGGTTGGTCAGCCTGCTCGGCAGCGTACGCAGCCGCTGTGGCGGCGGCCCCTCTGGCGTGTCCACGGGGACAATCTAGCAAATTGTTGGCCGCACCCACGATTAGGTGTACTGTTGGCCGCACCAACGTTGGTCTAACCAACATTCTCGTCGCTGTGGGCCTTCGAGAAGGCGCACAACTGACATGCTGGAAAGGCGGATAACTGACATGCCGACGACGAATTCCGCAGTGGTGAGCCTGGACGCGTCGATCCGGGGGCGCACGCTCTATCCCGGTGACGAGGGCTTTGAGGAGGCCTGCTCCGGCTGGTTGCTGACGGTCGAGCACCGGCCCGCGGCTGTCGTGGTCGCCGCCGACGCCGATGACGTGGCCGCCGCCGTCCGGTTCGCGGCCGAGGCAGGACGCCCGGTCGCGGTGCAGTCGACCGGGCACGGTAAGTCGGTGCCCGCGGATGGAGCCGTGTTCATCGCCACCGGGGAGCTGCGCGAGCTGTCGGTGGACCCGCGTGCCGGCACCGCGAGGATCGGAGCCGGGTTGCGGTGGGGTGAGGTGCTCACCGCGGCGGCCGAGCACGATCTCGCGCCGCTGTGCGGCTCCTCCGGCCAGGTCGGGGTGATGGGCTATCTGACCGGCGGCGGGCTCCCGCTGGCCGGCCGTACGTACGGCTTCGCCGCCGACTACGTCCGCTCGCTCGACATCGTCACCGCCGACGGCCTGCTCCGCACCGTCTCACCGACCCAGGAGCCCGACCTGTTCTGGGCGGTACGGGGTGGCAAGAGCAACTTCGGCGTCGTGGTCGCGGCCGAGATCGAGCTGCTGCCGCTGCGTACCGTCTACGGTGGTGAGCTCCACTACCCGGTCGAGGATCGCAGGCGCGCCGCCCACGTGCTCGGCTCCTACCTGGCCTGGGCCAAGGAGCAGCCGGAGGAGATGTCGTCCTCTGTGACGTTGCTGCGCTTTCCTGACGTGCCGCAGTTGCCCGAGGAGTTCCGTGGCCGTTCGTTCGTGCAGGTCCGCGTGGTCCACATGGGGGACGAGGAGCAGGGTGCGCGGCTGGTGGAGCCGTTGCGCGCGCTCGGCCCGGAGAAGGACACCTGCGGCGCCAGGCCGTACACGCAGATCACCGAGATCTACCAGGACCCCAAGAACCCGGTCATGGCGCACCTGCGCAGCGCGTTGTTGCACGAACTGGACGACGAGGCCGTGGAGGAGCTGGTCTCGTTCATCGATCCGTCGAAGCCCGGGGGCCCGTTTCCCGGCATCGAGCTACGTCACCTGGGCGGGGCGCTGAACCGGCCGCCCGGCCGCCCGCACGCGGTCAGCACCCAGGGTGCGGCCTTCCACCTGTGGATGCGGATGCCGGCTCCGGCCGAGCAGGCCGACGCGGTGCGCAAGGCCGCCGACGAGGCGCTGGAGCGGTTGCGGCGGTGGGACACCGGCGCCGCGCTTCCGGGATTCCTGTTCGACCACGACTCGGCTCCCGAGCGGGTCAGGCGGGCCTACACCGAGGCGGACTACCGGCGGCTGGCCGCGCTGAAGGCGACGTACGACCCGGACCAGCTTTTCCGGATCAACCACAACATCCCGCCGTCGAGCGCCTCGACGGACTGATCGGCCGTACATCGATCACGAGGTCGGCGCCGCGGTGAGCGGCGTCGCGATGGCCTCCAGGCCCTTGCGCTCGGCCTTGACCCCGAACAGCAGCTCGACCAGCCCCGCCACGATCATCACGATGCCGCCGATGGAGAACGCGAGCGCCGTGTCCCCGGGCACCCCGGTCTCGACAAGGGAGGCGAAGACCAGCGGGCCGGCGATGCCACCGGCGGCGGTGCCGATCGCGAAGAAGAACGCGATGGCCAGGGCCCTGGTCTCCATGGGGAAGATCTCGCTGACGGTCAGGTACGCCGAACTGGCCCCGGCCGAGGCCACGAAGAGCACCACGGACCAGCACGCGGTCAGCGTCACGGCGTTCAGCAGGCCCTGGTCGAACAGCCAGGCCGTGCCCAGCAGGAGCAGCCCGGACCCGATGTACGTGGCCGAGATCATCGGGATCCGGCCCACGGTGTCGAAGAGGCGGCCGAGCAGGAGCGGGCCGAGGAAGTTCCCGACCGCGATGACGGCGAAGTAGTAGCCGGCATTCGTGTCGATCTTGAAGAAGGTGGCCAGGATCTGCGCGTACCCGAAGGTGATCGCGTTGTAGAGGAACGCCTGGCCGATGAAGAGCGACAGGCCGAGGATCGTACGTTGGGGATAGAGCGCCACCATCGTGTGGGCGATCCGGACGAAACCGATGGACTTGCGCTGGTGCACGGTCACCGACTCCTTCGGCTCCGGCAGGTCGGCGCCGATCTGCCGCTCGATGCCGCCGACGATCTCCTCGGCCTCCTTCTCCTTGCCGTGGATGAACAGCCAGCGCGGGCTCTCGGGTACGTGCCGCCGTACCAGCAGGATCGCCAGGCCCAGCACCACGCCCAGGCCGAACGCGACGCGCCAGCCGATGTTCACCGGCAGGCCGCTCAGCAGCGGCACGGTCAGCAACGCGCCACCGGCGGCGCCGAGCCAGTAGCTGCCGTTGATGATGATGTCGATGCGCCCCCGGTGATGGCTCGGGATGAGCTCGTCGATGGCGGAGTTGATGGCCGCGTACTCGCCGCCGATCCCGAACCCCGTCATGAACCTGAACAGGAAGAACCACCACGCGTGGAAGGAGAACGCGGTCATCAGGGTCGCCGCCAGATAGACGACCAGCGTGATGAGGAAGAGCTTCTTCCTGCCGAACCTGTCGGTCAGCCAGCCGAAGAACAGCGCACCCGAGCAGGCGCCCGCGACGTAAAGGGCCGCGGCCAGGCCCGCGACCTGCGCCTGAGTGATCTCCAGGCCGCTGCCCGGCTTGGCGAGCTGCCCTGAGAGGTTGCCCACGATGGTGACCTCGAGCCCGTCGAGTATCCAGACGGTGCCGAGCCCTATGACGATCATCCAGTGCCAGCGGGACCAGGGGAGCCGATCAAGGCGCGCGGGCACTTTGGTGGTTATGGTGCCGGTCTCCACGTCGCTCATAAGCTTTTGTGGCTACCCGCGTTCTAGCCAGGTAGGCTTCCTGGCCGATCATGTGGCTGGGCGTCCCGGTATTTGTCCCGGATCTCGGGGAGTTGCCGGAATCCGGCTGACCGATAGGTGGCGACGGCGCCGACATTGGAGCTCGGGGTGCAGACGATCGCGCTCGACGAGCCCAGCTCCTGGAGCGCGGCGGCCGCGGCGACGGTGACCGCCTTGCCGTAGCCGTGACCGCGATGCTCCCGGTGTACACCCATCGGCTCGAGCAATCCGGGCTTGCCCGGTCCGGCCGACCACACCGTCACCGCCGCCACCGCGTTGCCCCGGTCGTCGTACGCGACCAGGCACCGGGCGTCGGCGTACGGCGATCCGGCCGCCATCGCGTGCCAGCGCTCGTCCGTGAACGTCGACCCGCCGAACGATGCCCGCTGTACGGCGGACCGCACATGCGCCTGCTCCGGCCCGATCACCTCGATCCGCACCCCTGGATCCTTCACCGGCTCCGTGAGGTCGCGGCGCAGCGGTGTCCACGGCTCGTCGACGGTCCAGCCGTTCTCGGACAGCAGATCCTGGACCAGCGCGCTCATGGGCGCTTCGACGTTCACCTTCCCCTCGATCAGCACGCCGCGCTCCGGCTCGGTCACGTCCTCGACCAGCCGCTGCGCCAGTTCCTCGTCCCGCTGGGCGTCCGGCGCGATCGTCAGCCGCAACAGGTCGGGCTGGTCCAGCAGCCCGATGGCGAGAATCCGGCCGTCCCGGCTCCACGTACGGACCGCCGCGGCCGTCGCCTCCGCGCCGAACCGCCAGAACCAGCCCAGGTCCCCCGGATGCAGTTGCATCGGCGCCCCTTCGTGCTGCCACTCCCGCAGCACGCCCACGACCTCGCTCAGCCCGCCGACTCCCGGCTCACCCAACACCATCGCCATGACCCCGATCACACTCCATCGCACCGGCACTCCGCACCCGGTTTTCGGCCGGTCGGCGTGCGGCCTCAGCTTCGTGGTCGCGGGTCAGATGGCGGTGGAAACTGCTGGGAAAATTGTCGTGTCCCAGGGCGACGGGCCGTGTACCGGAGAGCGAGATCTACCATGAAGTACCTGCTGCTGAAGCACTACCGAGGTGGCCCGGCCCCCGCTGTCGACCGGGCGCCGATGGACCGGTGGACGCCGGAGGAGGTCGACGCGCACGTGCAGTACATGCGCGACTTCGCCGCCCGCTTGGAGGAGACGGGGGAGTATGTCTCCAGCCAGGCGCTGGCGCCCGGGGGCGCGTTCGTGCGGTACGACGGCGAGGGGCGCCCGCCGGTGACCGATGGGCCGTTCGCCGAGACCAAGGACCTCATCGCCGGCTGGATGATCATCGACGTGGAGTCTTGGGACCGCGCGGTCCAGCTGGCCGGGGAGCTGTCCGCCGCTCCCGGGGCCGGCGGCGAGCCGATCCACGAGTGGCTCGAGGTTCGACCGTTCCTCACCGAGTCGCCCGCGGTGGCCGAGTGAACGAGTCGCTGCTGCGGGAGCTCGTGCCCGCGGTGATCGGTGTCCTCGTCCGACGCGGAGCCGACTTCGCCGCGGCCGAGGATGCCGTGCAGGAGGCCCTGATCCGGGCGCTGGAAACCTGGCCCGACGATCCGCCCCGCGAGCCCAAGGCATGGCTCGTCGCGGTCGCGTGGCGCAAGTTCCTCGACGCCGCCCGGGCCGAGGCGTCGCGGCGGGGACGGGAGCTCGCCGTGGAGGTCGAGCCGCCCGCCGGTCCGGCGCCCGCCACGGACGACACGCTGCGGCTCTACTTCCTGTGCGCGCACCCCACCCTGCCGCCGAGTTCGGCCGTCGCCTTGACGCTGCGCGCGGTAGGTGGCCTGACCACGCGGCAGATCGCGACGGCGTACCTGGTCCCCGAGGCGACCATGGCGCAGCGGATCAGCCGGGCCAAGCGGCGGATCGCGGGGCTGCCGCTCGACCAGCCCGGCGATCTCGGGACGCTGCTGCGCGTGCTCTACCTCGTCTTCAACGAGGGCTACGGGGGAGACGTCGACCTGGCGGCCGAGGCGATCCGCCTCACCCGCCAACTCGTCGCCCTGACCGACGAGCCCGAGGTCGCGGGGCTGCTCGCGCTCATGCTGCTGCACCATGCGCGCCGCGCGTCCCGTACCGGACCGGGAGGCCGCCTGGTGCCGCTCGGCGAGCAGGACCGATCGCGCTGGGACACCGACCTGATCGCCGAGGGGGTGACGATCCTGCAGACCGCGCTGGCCCGCGACCGGCTGGGCGAATACCAGGCGCAGGCCGCGATCGCCGCCCTGCACGCGGACGCTCGGAGCGCCGCCGAGACGGACTGGGTGCAGATCGTGGAGTGGTACGACGAACTGCTGCTCCTCACCGGCAGCCCGGTGGTGCGGCTCAACCGCGCAGTGGCGGTCGGGGAGGCCGACGGGCCGCAGGCCGGCCTGGCGGCGCTGGCTGACGTGCAGCCCGACCTGCCCCGTTACGCCGCGGTGACGGCATACCTGCACGAACGCGCCGGCGACCTCGAGCACGCCGCCGACCTGTATGCGGAGGCCTCCCGCGCCGCCACCAGCGTGCCGGAGCGCGACCATCTCACGCGCGAGGCCGCCCGGGTGCGGCAACTGCTGCGTCCGTGAGTACGCCATCACGTTGAAACTCTACGATGCCGAGCACCACGAGCAAGGCCGTCACCAAGGCCGGTGCGAGCGTCCTGCGGCGCGCCATGGATCACCTCGCGCTCACCTTAACGCCTTGCTGCCGCGCAGGTCATCCAGGTGTTTTCGCTGGACACACGGTCGAGGCCCGGGCAGGGCCGCGATGATCGCCAGCCTCCTGACCTGCACGCCACACCTGCCGACCGGGACTGATTCCCTGGCGTGTGCCCCGCAACCTTGGCATCGGCACCGTGCCGGTGGGTTCCACCGCCGCATGGGTCGCTCAGCTGGAGGGGAGCTGGTAGTGCGACACCACGACCTGGCCGTCGAGGACGCGCGAGTCGACGAGCCGCAGCTTGTGGCGCTGCTCCGGCGCGGCGAACAGCTTCCGGCCGCCGCCGAGCACCACCGGGTGCACGGCGACGTGGTACTCGTCGATGAGCCCCAGCTCGGTCAGCGCCGCCGCGAGTGCGGAGCCGCCGGTGAGGAGCAGGTCCCCGCCGCCCGGCCGGGCCTTGAGAGCGGCGACCTCCTCGGCCAGGTTGCCGCTGATGACCCGGCTGGTCCACTCATCGCCCGGGTACGTACGCGAGAAGACGATCTTCGGCGTGGCACGCCAGAACGGCGCGAAAGCGGCGACATGCGGATCGTCCAACAGCGACTCGGCGTTCGGCCAGAACCCCACCATCATCTCCCACACCGGACGTCCGAACAGCAGCGTGTCGACCCTCTTGTCCAGACCTTCGGAGTACGCCGACAACTCCGGCCCCATCACCGGCCAGTCGAACTCCCCGTCGGGTCCGTCGATGAACCCGTCCACCGACGCGTGCACCCAGTAGATGATCTTGCTCATGAGTTGCCTCCTCTTGTCCGTGCGGTCATGGGTAGGTCGGAGCCGACCGCTGTTTGTCGACATGCGATGGCGAGCAGGCTCGGCATGCCAAGGCGACCCTTCTGCGTCGCTGTCGCTGCCTGCGACTCTGGCCTGCCGCGACAGGCCGGGACATCCGTGCAGACCCCCTGACCGCCACGGAAGGGGCACGGATTCGCCACGGAGCCCGTCCGTACCCCTTGACGTCGGCGTCCACCGCCGACCGCTACTCCGCCCTGGTGAACGCCGCGGCATTGACCTGGGCGTTCAGCCTGATCGCTTGGTGTTCCGGTGGGGGTCCCCTAACGGAACACCCGCCACGATCACGCGGCCGTCGGCCTGTGGCCCCTCGTCCTTGCCGCCGTCTTGAGCCGGGCCGCTGTGGCCGGCACCGCCAGGACGCGGACGCCTTCGTGCAGGTGCCCGACCGGCTGGCCACCGCGGATGGCCCGGCCGACGCGCTCGGCCGGGCTGCGCGACAGGTACGGCTGGCGCGGCGTGATCCGCTCGACCGGGAACAGCAGGAGCACGGCGAGCACCAGCGTGACCGCGGCGCCATGCTGCTCGGCATGCGTCGCGAGGCCACCGGCGCCACACTGCTCGGCATGCGTCGCGAGGCCACTGGCGCCACACTGCTCACCATGCACCGCGAAGCCGGCAAGGGCCATGCTGCCTGGCAAGAAGACCGGCCGGCCACGCGCCATCGGCCCCACCGGACTGGCCGCACCGCGCCGCCTGGTCGACGTCGGCATCTCGGTCACCGAAGCCGCCCGCACCCTCAAAGTCGACCGATCCACCGGCTATGCAGCACTTGCGCGACCCTGACCAGCAGCCATCCCACCAACATGCCAGCTCTGCTCGGCCGCGCCCCCAGCAAGATCGCTCTTATCGATAACGGCTGTCCGGCGGTTCCTCGACCCCCGGAACTGCAGGTCCTGCGCATCACTTCGAGTCGGCACGCTCCCGTCGAAAGTCGTGCGGGCGCGAGCGCGGCACAACAGGTCACGTTTTCTGAATTTTATTTTCTGGAAAATCAAAAATGGTAGGCTGCCGCCGTGACTCCGGATGCCAGTGTGGTAACGCCTTGTAAGCACTGTGGGTCGCCGATCGAGCAGCGGCGGGGGAGAGGGCGGCCCAAGGCGTACTGCCCTGAGAAGGACTGCCAGGCGGCGGCCAAGCGGGAGCGGGAGTTGCGGCGGGCCACGCCTGGGCTGGAGGGGGCGCTGGCCAGGGCCGAGCAGTTGTACGACCGGATGGAGAGCGGGCTGACCGCCGCCATCGAGCCGCTGGCGCGGGCGCTGGCTGCGGAGCTGAGTCCGGCGGGGGTCGAGGCGAAGCTGAGCGCGATGCAGGCCGAGGCGCACACGCGCGTGGCGATCGCCCGTACCGAGCGGGAGCAGGCGTTCGAGCAGGTACGGCTGGCGCGCGAGGCCGCCGAACACGCCCGCAGGCAGACGGCCGAGATGCGGGTACGGCTCGAAGAGGCGCAGGGCGAGCGTGAGACGGCACTGGGGGATGCCGAGCGGGCGCGGGAGCAGGCACTGGCCGCGTTGCGGGAGGCTGCGAGTACCGAACGACAGGCGCTGCAGACCGCCGAAGAGGCGAAGCTGCGCGCGAAGACGGCCGAGCGGCGGGCCGAAGAGGCGCTGCATCGGGGCGAGTTGACGGAGCAGGCCAGGGACCAGGTCGTTCATGAGCTGGCCGAGCGGGCGGAGCTGGCCGAGCGGCGTACCGCTGAAGTCATGGAGCAGGCTGAGCAGCGCACCGCCGAGGCGCGGGCGCAGGTCGTACAGGCTCAGGAGGAGGCCGAGCGGGCACGGGAGGAACGCGACCGGGCCCGGGACGAGACGGCGGCGGCGGTGCGGGAGCGTGAACAGGCCGAACGGAAGCTGATCGAGGCGCAGACCCGCGCGGAGGCGGCGGCACAGGAGCGGGACCGGACGGTGGAGCGGGCCGTCACAGCCGAACGGGCGGCGGCGGAGGCCGAGCGGGATCGGGCCGTGGCACTCAAGGAAGCCGAGCGGGACCGGGCCATGACACTCAAGGAAGCCGAACGCGATCGGGCCTTGGCACTCAAAGAGGCCGAGCGGGACCGGGCGGTGGTGCTCAAGGACGCCTCGCAGGCGGCGGCCGAGGTGGAGCGGCTGGAGGGGAAGGTGGCGGAGGCTTCCGCGTCGCTGACCCGGGAGCGGAAGCTGGCCTCCCGAGAGAAGTCCCGGGCCGATGCCGCGGCGAAGGAGCGCGACGGGTTGCTGGCGGAGCTGAGGCTGGAGCGGATGCGGCTCGAGGATCTGCGGGCCGAGTTGGAGGCGGCACGGGCGGAGGCGGCGCAGCTGCGGGAACGGGCGGTGGCCGCGGAACTTCGCTCGTCCTAGACGGCCCAGCATTCCCGAAGCTGCCCCCAAGTGTGGAGCAGCAGTGTCATGGCACTTCAGCGGGGCCGTGACCGCTGAGGATTGTGCAGCGGGTCGATGGGACAGACTCGTTGAGGTCGGCAAATCCCAGAAGCAATGCTTCAACCGAATTGGATGTCCGACCCATTCTCACGGGCGATTCTGTCGATGAGCAAGGGAGCCAGATGTCGGCGAGTTTGGGCGCCATGTGAAGATCAGCGGCCTGAAAGTGTCGATGAGTTTGACGCCAGTACTCGGACCTCGACTGCCTTACACTCACGTCCATGACCGTGGCCATGATCGAGTTGGGTGAGGGTAGGCAGCTGCGCACTTGGACCACGGGCTCAGTGATCCCGCAACGATTTCCTGTGGTTATGCTGCACGGCGGTCCAGGGGTCCCCGACTATCTGGCTCCGGCCGCCGGCATCATCGACGACCTGTGCCTGGTCCACCGCTACGACCAGCGAGGCACCGGCGGGTCCTCCTGGGAGGGAGAGCACACGATCGCCCGCCACGTTGGGGACTTGGTGTTGTTGCTCGATGCATGGGGGCACGACCGTGTCGTTCTGGTGGGGCATTCGTTCGGAACCAATCTGGTCGGCTACTTCTTGCTGGCCCATCCCGAGCGCGTGGCCGGACTGATTCAGATTGCCGGGCCGTTTCTGGATCCTTGGCGGGAAGCCGACCGAGCAGCACAGCGAGCACGACGCACTGATGACCAGCAGATCAGGCTCGATGAACTGGATGCGCGCGAATCGCGCACAGAAGCCGAGGAGATCGAATACCTCACGCTGGCGTGGTCTACTGACCACGCCGACCGAACTCGGGCCTGGGAATGGGCACTGGCATCAGCCCGCACGCTACGGCCTATCAACTACGCGATGAACGCCCAGCTCAACGCGGCCAAGAAGGCTGATCCTCTCGAATCACACGTGGACGAACTTCGCGAGCGCCTGCCGTCCGGCGCGGTGATCATCGGCGGAGCCGGCGACAGCCGCCCCGCTGATGCCCTACGACGTCTCGGGACACGCCTCAACTGCGAGGTCATCATCATCCCGAACGCGGGGCACCATCCGTGGCTGGAGGCACCGGACCAGTTCGGTGCGGCGTTCCGTGCTGCAGTGGAGGAGCAGACCCGAAGGGCTAGCTGACGGGCCAACGCCCGCCTATGCCAGACACGCCCGGAGCTCAATGCAGGAAGGCATCGGGCACGGCCGTGCGCTACAGTGCGCGGCCTCCTTGTGTGCTCAGCTCGTGGCAGTTGCGGCACAGGGACCACATGGTTGCGACGGAACCAGCCGATGTCGCCTTCCACACCGCCCTTTTCATGGGCGCCTTCCTTACCGGGCTGGCAGTAGAAGGTCTCCAGCCCGGCCCAGCCGCGGAAGGCCAGCCACCGTTGCGTCTCAACCCGAGCTCGGGACAGACCCAGTACCTGGGCGATCTGTCGTAACGTACCTTGCCGCGAGGGGCACGCCGCCCAACACGCTGAATGCGTGCACGTGACCCTCCAGGAACGCCTCTTGACCGCTCGAGATGGACACGCGGTGCACGGCTTGCCGGAGTAGGACCCGGGCCGGTCAGGACGAGCCTGCGTTCCAGACGCGGCAGCAGGGGGATCAGGGTGAGGGTGTCGGGCAGCATGCTGGCGGCGAGGGATGGGATGATCGCGACGCCGAGCCCGGCCTCCACCATGGCCAGCAGTGTGGTGAACTCGCGAATGCGCTGGGTGGGCCGGTAGGGCAGGCCGGTCAGCACGTGCAGGTGTTTGACCGGGGCCTCGCAGCTGGAGGTGGTGGCCAGCAGCGGGTCGTCCAGCAGGTCGGCCAGCTCGATGGACTCCTGGCCTGCCAGCGGGTGGTCGCTGCGTACCACGGCCTCATAGGCGTCGGTCACGAGGTGGAGGGCGCCGCGTGGCATCGGGTCCGGGTCGATGAGGACGGCTGCGTCGACCGTGCCGCTCTCCAGCCACTGCTCCATCTCCTCGTCGAGGCCCTCGAAGATCCTGATCTCGACGTCAGGCAACTGCTCGTGCCACAGCCGCAGCAGGCCGGGCAGCCACGGGTGCGCTGTTCCGGCGGACCCTGCCGGCGATGGCGGTGACCCTGGCGGTGTGCGCGTTGGCATTCTTCGGACTCCTCAGGGCGCCGTCCTCCTACGCGCCGCCGGAGCGAGCCGTGCAGGCCAAGGTCATGGACGAGCTCGTACCGGAAGACTCCCTGTCTGTGAACGACTATTGGATCGACAAGAGCGGCGTGAAGTTCACCCATCAGGACGTAGCGCTCGCGCTCGCCGGCCCTGCGGGACAGACGAGACGACCAAGAAGTACGCCAAGTGCTCATTCAGCCATGGCTATCGGCAGGTGGCCGAATTCCACCGCGCGAGCAGGTTCTGGCGGTTCCAATGGACCGAAGCGGGAATCCTGCTCATCCCCGCTCTCGCATTGGGCGGTGTCGCCGTCCGGCGCACCCTTCGGCCTCGTATCTGAAGCCAGTTATCGCCTCATCACGGTGACGGGACGGCCTGGCGCAAGGGCTTTGGCCGACGTCCTGCGGCGCCGTGTTCACCAAGCAGGCGCCCGGCGACAACACGCGCGGCTCCAAGCCGAGCCGGATGGCCGATGGTCCGGTCAGGCGGTGCGCAGGCTGAAGGTCTCCGCCAGTACCCTGACCCGGGTGAGGCGGGCCGGAGGAGGGCGGCGGAGTCCGGCGGCACGCGGTGCTCGCCCTGTACGGCCTGCCCGGGGCCGGCCCGGGAACGCTGTGTCAGCCGATTCGGTCGGGCATCGCCGCGGGAGCGCTGAGGCCCAGCCGATGTCCGAGGCTTACGCCGTGCCGGTAGAGGGCGGCTCCTTCGGCGAGCCGGTCCTTCTCCCACGCCTGCAGGGCGGTGTCCACGGATGGGAACTGCCCCAGGGCGGTGAAGAGGGCGATGGCGTCTGTGGCCGCCTTCTCCGCGCTGGCCGCCGTGTGCGGCCGGACCACGAACGCCGCATCCCCGGTGAGCAGCATCCGGTCCTTGCGCATCCTGCTGACCCGCCCGTCGAGGATCGCCTGCGCGAACGGCTCGCGGGTGTGCTCAACGAGCCGGCGCAGGGGCTGGGGCAGCGACGCCCGTGCGCGGGCCAGTAGTTCGGCGTGCACCTGCGGTGCGATCAGCCCCGGAGGCAGGGACGGTCCGTGGGCGATGCCGTCCCGGTCGGTGGTGATGCGGTCGAGCCCGGCCGCATCAGCCCGTACGTACCACACCCAGTTCATCCGGCGCCCGCCCGGCCGGGTCGTGCCGAAGTCACCGGGGATGAAGTAGCACAGGAACTGAGCCTGGTCCCCGTCGTAGAAGCTGAAGCGGTCACGCAAGCTCGTGCTCAGCTCCTCGGGGAGCTCGGCTTCGTCGATCACGCCGCGGTAGGCGACATACCCGGCGTACCGCGGAACGCCGTCCGGCGCGACAAGTCCGCGATGCCGGGACGCCGAGCCGTCCGCGATGATCGCCAGGTCGACGGAGTGGACGGCCCCGCCGACCTCGACGGCGACGCCATCGGGCCGGGACGTGAGGGCGGTCACGTGCTGCCCGTCGTGGTAGCGCGCGACGTCCAGGCGGTCCCGCAGGGACGTGTAGACCGCTCCCCAGGAGATCATCCGCTGCCGCATGAGCGTGTGGTGGCTGTGCCCGTCCCGGGTGAAGAATTGCCGGTGTGTGACGGGGACGCTGATCCGGTCGGGATCGACGCCGCAGAACGTGCTCAGGAACCAGGCGACGCCCGGCTGCAGCACGATCCCCGCGCCGCGGTCGTCGGGGCGGCCCGCCGATCGCTCCCAGACCGTCACCTCCAGCCCCAGTTCGGCGAGCGCGACCGCCTGGAACAGGCTGCCCAGCGAACCGCCGACTATGCCCACTGTCTTGATGTCCGCCATTCCGGTCACAGCGAGCACACCCCTTCCTCGCAGCCGGGCGGCCGGGTGGCATGGCGCTCGAGGACCTCGGCGAGCGCCTCGGTCTCGGCCGCGCCGGTGATCGCCTGGTCTCCCACGATCAGCAGCGGTACGCCCCGAAGACCCATGTGTTCGGCGAGCTGCTCCTCCTCTCGCACGGTCGCCTCCAGCGCCGGGTCCGCCAGCCGCGCGGCCACGTCAGCGTCGAGCCCCATCTCCGCGCCGAGCCGGGAGAGTACGGTCGTGTCGCCGATGTCCTGGCCCTCGGAGAAGTAGGCCGCGAGCAGGCGGTCGGCCATCGCGGCACCGCGCCCCGCCTCGCGTTCCGCCAGGGCGATCAGCCGGTGCCCGGCCCGGGTGTTCGGCGTCCTGGTCATCGCCTCGTAGTCGAAGACGATGCCCTCGCCCCGGCCCGCCGGCACCGTGCCGGCGTCGAGCTGCAGGGAACGCTCCCAGCTGCCGAACTTCTCACTCCGGTAGCGGCGCCGGTCCATCCCCTCCGGCGGCATCTCCGGGTTCAGCTCGAAAGCGTGGTGGCGAACGTGGAAGCGCCGGCCGGTGCGCTCTTCGACGATGCCGACGGCGCGCTGCAGCCGGCGTCCGCCGATGTAGCACCAGGGGCAGATCAGATCGCTGAAAAGGTCGAGGGTGAGCATGGAACCTCCTAATCGAACCGACTAGTCTGTTCGATGCGAACAGCGGCGCAGTCGTCCCCATTCCCCGCTTCACACCGGAGGTGCCGATGACCACCCCTGAGACCACCCGCGCCAAGATCGTCGCGGCTGCGGCCGATCTGTTCACTCGCTGTGGCGTACGGGCGGTGGGCATCAACGAGATCTGGCGCGCCGCCGAGGTGGCGAAATCGACCCTCTACCAGCACTTCCGGTCCAAGGACGAGCTCGTCGCCGCTGTCCTGCGTCAGCGCAACGACGAGTGGTGCGCGCGCCTGCGCACTCTCGCAACCGCCGCCGAGACGCCGCAGGACCGACTCCTCGCGATCTTCGATCTGCTGGGCGAGGAGTTCGCCGAACCCTCCTACCGCGGCAGCGATCTCATGAACGTCGCCGCCGAATACCCCGACGCCGATCACCCCGTGCGTCTCGCGATCCGCGACCACAAGCGAGAGATCCTCCGCTACCTCGCCGAACTCGCCGCCGCGGCGGGAGAGACGGCCCCTGACACAGTCGCGGCCACCGTGCTCACGCTCGCTGACGGAGCCGCCTGCGTCCGCGTCGGCCTCGGCGACCCGACCGCTGCCGGCCTCGCACGAGAGGCGGCATCACGCCTGCTGGCACAGCGCTGACCACGGCGCCAGCCCCACAACCCCACGGCTCCTGTGTCCACTCTGTGACGCTGCAGCGTCGCGCACGAACCTCAGTAGCACTCGGACGACGCCGGGCGGCACCTATCCGCGCGCACGGCCTCAGCCCAGCCGCGCCGTCGGCGCTGGTCAGGATTCCCTACGCACGCCCCGAGGGTGGCGGACGAGGGGATAGTGCTGCCGCGGATCACTCCATTATCTGTGGCATCGCTGATCGGGGCCTAGCCTGCCGACGATCAGTTGTCGGCCACGTGATCAGATTCACCTTCGGCCGGGACCGTGGCGGGTGCCGGCAGGCGCGAGGCGATCCGACTGGCGACGGTGGCCAGGATGGCACCTGCCATGGCTGCGATCGCGGCGGCGCCGAAGGCGGTGGCGCCGGTGTCGTGGGGGCCGGTGAGCTGGCCGGCGACGGCGGTGCCCAGGCCGTAGCCGGCCCAGGTGAAGGTGTTGAGCCAGGCGAAGACCTCGGTGCGGTAGCGGGCGGGGGCGTGTTCGGCGAGCAGGGTCGGCACGACGGCGTCGCGTGGCCCGGTCACCAGCCCGACAAGAGTGATCAGTATGGCGAGTGTCATGAAGCCGGGCGCCCAGCCTCCGGCGAGCAGGACGGCCGCCTCGGCGAGCGAGAGCAGGACCAGCAGGCGCCCGCTGGTGACGGGCCACGCACGCGCGCCGTACCCGAGAGTGCCCAGGAGGGCGCCGGCCGACAGCAGGCCCATCAGTACGCCGGCGGAGGAAGCGGAGCCGAAGACGGTGGCCGAGGCGACCGTGGCGATGCGCAGGCAGCCGAAGGTGAACGTGCCCAAGGCGGCGATGGTCAGCAGCACGAGAACCGGCCGATGGGTGAGCGGCCCGGCCAAATGGAGCCTGCCCGGCGTGGTGGAAGCGGTCTGTCGTGTCGCAGGGGAGGCCAGCAGCAGCGCGGTGCCGAGCAGGACGGCGGCGCCGGCGGCAGTCACCACGCCCTGGGCGGGGACGGCCCAGGTCAGGACCGGCACGAGCAGGGGGCCGGCGATGAAGGTCAGCTCGTTGACGGCGTTGTCGACCGCGTAGGCGGCGGGCAGGGAGGTGGCGGGTACGAGGCGTGGCCAGGCGGTTCTGATGACGGATCCGGCGGGCGGGGTGGTGGCGCCGAGCAGTACGGCGGCGCCGATCATCAAGGCGGGCGGGGCGAGCAGGAGGAGAGCGTAGGCGAGGGCGTGGGTGGCCAGGTAGCCGGCCAGCGCGCGGCGGGGGCCGTACCGGTCGGCGATGCGCCCGCCGATGGGCGCGCACAGGGCCAGGGCCAGCGCGTGGCCGGTGAGCACGAGGCCGGCGGTGGCGTAGGAGCCGAGCCGGTCTACGGCGGCCAACAGCAGGGCGAGGCTGAGCACGGGCGTGCCCAGCTTGACGATGAGCCCGGCGACGAGCAGGTGCGGGACGCCCGGTAGGGCGAACAGGCGGCGATAAGGTGCGAACATGGCGGACTCCGTTACCCTCTAACTGGATTACGCCTATGACACACGGAAGGATGTTACTGGTCAAGTGGAGATAGCCTGTAACGTGACTCGGCAGGCGCCGCTGATCGCCGAGTTGGTCAACCTGGCCACGGCATACCGGCGGGGCGGCGCCTCGGTGCGGCCACTGGCGGGCGACGACCTCGCGACGACGTTCGCCACCCATCTCGGCGACAGTACGAGTGAGGCCCTGCGCGCCGTTCCGGACGCGGGGCGGCACCTGGCCGAGCTGGCCGCCGAGTTGCGGCAAGCGCTCCTGGCCGAGCAGCCAGCCGAGCAGGCCGCCCGCATCAACGCCATGATCCGCAGGTACGGTGCGCAGCCGTACCTGGTCGAGGATGTCGGCCAGCCGTTCCACCTGCACTTCCACGGCTCGGGCGGCACCCAGGTGGAGGGGCTGGGCGGTGAGTTCGCCACAGCGCTGGCCCTCATCGTGGACGGCTTCGGCCCGGACCGCTTCGGGGAGTGCCAGGCACACCAGTGCGAGGCGGTCTACATCGATCTGACCCGTAATGGGTCGCGTCGTTACTGCAGCGCCGCGTGTACGGCCCGCGCCAAGACCGCCGCCTATCGCAGCCGCCGCCCGGCCTGATCAAGGCTTGAATTCAACGACATTCAACGGCTGAGCAGGTAGCGCCGGGGCGTGGTGCCGACCGTGCGGCGGAAGGCCGCCAGGAACGCGCTCGCCGTGGCGTACCCCACGCTGTGCGCCACCCGCGACACCGGCTGGCCCTCGGCCAGCAGCGGCAGGGCGGCGCGCAACCGTACCTGCGTACGCCAATGGTCGAAGCTCATGCCCACGTCGCGCACGAACAGCCGTGTCAACGTCCGCCTGCTCACGCCCGCCGCGCGGGCGTGCGCCTCCAGGCTGCGCGGGTCGGCGGGGTCGGCCAGCAGGGCGGCCGCCACCACCTGGACCCGCTCGTCGGTGGGCTGCGGCACGTCGATGGGGCGGGTGGGCAGCGGGCGCAGCAGGTCGGGCAGCACGGCCTCCGCGCGCAACCGCGCGTCGTCGGCGAGGTCGGTCCGGGCCAGGTACCCGATCAGCTCGGCCAGCAGGCCGTCCACGCCGACCGCGGTGGGCTCGGGCCAGTCCAGCGGGCAGCGTTCCGGCGCCAGATAGAGGCTGCACAGTACGGCGTCGCGGGTCGCGCCGGTCGCGTGGGTGACACCCGCGGGCAGCCACAGTGCCCGGGTGGGCGGCAGGACCCAGTACACCTCGCCCACTTCGACGCTCAGGACGCCGCGCCGGGTCCAGGCGAGCTGGTGGTGGGTGTGATCGTGCGGGGGGATCCACTCTCCCGAGGTCAGCGGGAAGTGCCCGACGATGATCGCGCCGCCCATGTCCTCCATGCGACATAGTCTGGCCCCATCGCGAATTGTGGCCAAATGCGGCGGATCATAGCGTCGTCGGGTGCCGATGATTGTGTTGTGTCTTGTCCAGTTCATGCTTGTTCTCGATGACACCGTCGTGAGCGTGGCCCTGCCCAGCATCCGCGATGAGCTGGGCTTCAGCGCGTCCGGGTTGCCCTGGGTCGTCAACGCCTACTTTCTGTCCTTCGGCGGTTTGCTGCTGCTGTGCGGCCGGATGGCGGATCTGCTGGGCCGCCGCCGCGTCTTCCTCATCGGGGTGGCGCTGTTCGGGGTGGCCAGTCTGGCGTGCGGGCTGGCGCAGGAGCCGTGGCAGCTCGTGGTCGGGCGGTTCGTGCAGGGAGCGGGTTCTGCGATGGCCAGTCCTGCGGCGATGTCGATGATCACGTTGCTGTATCCGGGGCCGGAGGAGCGGGCCAGGGCCCTGGGTGTCTGGGGCGGCATCGCGGCCCTCGGCGGGACCTCGGGCCTGGTGCTGTCCGGGGCGCTGACCGACCTGGTGTCCTGGCGCTGGATCTTCCTGATCAACCTTCCCGTCGTCGCCGTGACCCTGGCGTCGCTGCCCCGCCTGGTCCCCGAGTCCCGCGCCCCCGGGCGGCGCAGCCTCGACATTTCCGGCGCGGTCCTGGTCACGGGTGCCGCGGTGTCGCTGGTGTACGGGCTGCTGCGGACCGGAGAGACCGGCTGGAGCGATCCGCTCGTCATCGGCGCCGTCGGGCTCTCCGCCGCCTTGGCGGTGGTGTTCCTGGTGGCCGAATCGCGGGCGGAAGCGCCGTTGGTGCCCAGATCGTTCCTGGCCTCACGGACGCGGGCGGTCGCCAACGGCGCGACCCTGCTGTTCTCGATGGCGATGTACGCGATGTCGTTTCTGCTGATGATCCAGATTCAGACCGCTCTGGGATACAGCCCGCTCCTGGCCGGCATCGCCTATCTGCCTTACGGCGGCGGCATCCTGGCGGGCATGTGGCTGTCCTCCCGCATCTCCCTCAGGATAGGGACGCGCTGGGCGCTCCTGCTCGCCTTCCTGATCAACATCGCCGGCCTGCTGCTGCTGTCCGGCGTGGCGGCGGGCGACTCCTATGCCGCCCATGTCCTGCCCGGCATGCTCATCCTGAGTGTGGGCAACGGGCTGAGCCTGCCCGTCATGGCCATGACCGCGGTCGACGGCACCACCGAGGAGGACGCTGGTCTCGGTTCGGCCCTGTTCACCTCGGTCCAGCAGGTCGGTGGCGCCGTCGGGGTGGCCGCGCTGGCCGTCATGGGCTACTCGGGTGGGCTCACGGCGGGCGCGATCTGCGTGGCGCTCGGTGCCGTACTCGTCGTCGTGCTGCTGCCCTCGCGCACCGGCGGGACGCGACAGCCCTATCAGCCGTCCGCGCCCGGGCGGGCCGACCGAGGGTGACGCAATCGGCGGAGGGCACCACCGCGACCGAACGCCGGCAGTTCGGGCTAGCCCGCCAGTTTGGCCAGCCAGCTCTCGATGTCCGCCGCGATGGCCAGGGGCTGGTCCTCCGGCGTGTGATGCCCGGCGACCTCCTCGTGCTCCACGATCTCCAACGCGGCCACGTTCTTCGCGCACCAGGCGACGGTCTCCGACGTCCACATCGTGCCGATGCCGGGACGGAAGCCGATCATGAGCTTCGGCACCTCGACGCTGGTCGCCAGCCACCGGTCGAACGCCTCGATCCTGGCCACGACGTCGGCCGGCTCCCCGCCCAGCGGCAACGAGCGTGCCCAGCGCAGCTGCGGCAGGCGGCTCTCCCTGGTCGGGTAGGGCTGCATGTACGCGGCCATGTCCTCCTCGGTGAGCGGGGCGGTGACCGTGGTGGGCAGGCCCTGCCTGAGGAAGGCGTCATCGTCGAGGATCATGGACTCGCCCACGCCCTCGGTCTTGATCGCCCGGAACAGGTCGCGGCCGTCCTCGGGCAGCTCGTCCCAGCTCATCGGCTTGACGATGGCCTCGGTGAAGGCGATCCCGCGAACCCGGTCCGCGTGGCGGGAGGCCCAGTCGAAGGCCAGCGCGCCGCCCCAGTCGTGGCCGACCAGCACCACGTCGTCGAGGTCGAGCGCGTCGAACCAGGCCTCCAGGTAGCGGGCGTGGTCGGCGAAGGTGTACTCGATGGCGGGCTTGCCCGACTCGCCCATGCCGATCAGGTCGGGAGCCAGGAGACGGCCGTGCCCGATGGCGGGCATGACGTTGCGCCACAGGTAGGAGGAGGTCGGGTTGCCGTGCAGGAAGACGATCGGCGCGCCGGCGCCGAGCTCCCGGTAGTGCATGGTGGAGTCGAGCACGTTCTGAAAAGGCATGTCGGATCCGTTCAGGTGTTGAGTGTCATGATGCGGTCCACCGCGATCTCGATCACGACCCGGCCTGGCGGCGCGGGCGGCGGCGAACCGTAACGTCGGAGGTAGCGGCGGGCAGCCTCGGCCACCCGGCGCGGATCGTCGGACACCGTCGCGGTGCCCTCAAGGGTGACCCAGCGGAACCCGTCGACCTGGCAGAGCGCGGCTCGGCCGCCCCGTACCAGGTTGCGGGCCTTGCGCGAGGCGGCGACGGTCAGCACGCGGGCCATTTCCCGCTCGCCGTCCCAGGTGAAGCGCACCGCCACCACGTGCGGGGACCCGTCGGGCCGCAGGGTCGTCAGCGTGGCCACGCGGGGCTCGGCCAGGAAGGACCCCACCGAGCCGGTCGGGCCGACGGTCGGCGGCGCGACGTCGCCGCCCGCCTCGGCGGCCGTGACAACGATCATAATTCTGCCTCGCACAGTTAGTGAGTTGACTGACTCAATTACGAACCATAGTGGGTGAAGAGAGCGGATGGAACCTCCCAGCCCCAAGCAGTGGGCGCGGCCGAGGTGATGTTCGAGCGGGAGTTCACCACGGCCACGATGCAGCGCCTGCCGCCCGCGTTGCAGGAGTTGATCGCTGCATCCGGCCCGGACCCGGACGGTGAGGAGGCCGGCAGCGCATCGGCCTGCCCGGAGATGCTGTTCGAAGGGACCTCGGAGAAGGTCGTGGAGGCCTGGCGGGCGCGGGCGCTGCGGATGCGTCCGTCCGACTTGGCCGCTGCCCCCGAGGCGATCCGGTGGACGCTGCTGGACGGTGATGATCCAGATCGTGCTGCGCGATCCGTCCTGGCAAAAGCGGCTGAGCCCGCACCCGCCGATCGGGTGCTTGTGCGTCAGGTGCGCTCGATGCCCGGGTGGTCGGTGTCCTGGGGCCGGTCGGTGTGCTCATGTGTGGCGGCCCAGGAGGCGAGCAGGCGGAGCGCGTCCTCGGACGGGGAGCCGGGTTCGGCTGCATAGATCGTCATGGACAGGTCGGGCTCGGCGCGAAGGTCCATGCTTTCGTAGGTGAGGGTGAGGTCGCCGACGATGTGGTGGCGGAAGTGTTTGACGCCGGTGCCGTGGGTGCGGACATTGTGGGCTCCCCAGCGATGACGGAAGTCGTCGCTGCGGGTGGAGAGTTCGCCGACCAGGTCGTGCAGGATCTTGTCGTGCGGGTCTTTGCCGGCGGCGGTGCGCAGATTGGCCACGGTCATGTCGGCGGCCAGGTCCCAGTCGGGGTAGAAGCGGCGGGCTGCGCTGTCGAGGAAGGTGAAGCGGGCGAAGTTCGGCGGCCGGGTGGGATCGGCGTAGAGGTCGCTGTACATGGCCCGCCCCAGGTGGTTGGCGGCCAGCAGATCCGATCGGTTGTTGCCGATGATCGCCGGGGCGGTGGTGATGGCGTCGAGCATCCATTGCAGGCCGGGACGTGCCGTCGGCTGCTTGGGACGGCGCCGGCGCAGGATGGTGTTGCTGCCGTCGGCCTCGTGTGCGAGGCGAAGCAGGTGAGCGCGTTCGGCGTCGTCCAGCTGCAGGGCGCGGGCGATCGCGTCGAGGACGCCGGCCGAGACTCCGGCCAGGGAGCCGCGTTCGAGCTTGGCGTAGTACTCCACGCTCATCCCGGCCAGGGCGGCGACCTCGCTGCGCCGTAGTCCGGGGACGCGGCGCTGGCCGGCGACGGGCAGGCCCGCCTGCCCAGGGGTGATCTTGGCGCGTCGTGAGGTGAGGAATTCGCGCACATCGGACCGGTTGTCCATGACATGACGGTACGCCAGCCTCTGGGCAGGTTGGGAGGTACTGGTAGTACATCCATCAGGAGTGACTTCCTCGCTCCTGGGCTGCTCGGATGTGCTGGATGCCATGACCGATGCCGTGACCGTCGCCGCCTGGACCCGCTGCCTGGCCCGTGCTCTGCTGGCCGCCCCGCTGGCCGCCGTCCTGGCCGGGTGCGCGCCCCCGGCGAACCCGCATATCTCCGAGCCGCTGTCGACCACGGCGGGCGTCACTTCGGGAATGGCAATGGTGCTGCGGTTCGGCGACCAGGCCGTCACCGCGACCCTGACCGACACGCCGCCGTCACGGCAGTTCGCCGCGATGCTGCCGTTGACCCTGCAGTTGACGGACGCGTGGGGACAGGCAAAGGCAGGGCGGCTGCCGCGCGCGCTCACGGCCCAGGGCGGTGCTCCGGTTCACGATCCCACCCCGGGCGAGGTCTACTTCTGGCCCTCGAGCGGAGTGATCGCCGTCTACTACGACGATCTCGGCCAGGTGGTCCCTGATCCGGGCCTGGTCCGCCTCGGCGTCGTCAAGGCCGGCTTGGACAGGCTCGCCGCAGCGGGCAAGCAGGTCACGGTCCGGATCGAGCCGGCCGCCGCGACCCGCCCTTGACCTGTCCGTTCTGAACCGGCGGCCGTCTCCATCACCGCCTATCGAGGAAGTGCTCTTCTCATGCATGTTGCTGTCATGACCGCTCCCGGACAGGTCCTGGTCGAGGACCGTCCCGAACCGCAGATCATCGAGCCGACCGATGCGATCGTCCGCTTGTCGGCGACTTGCATCTGCGGCTCGGACCTGTGGCCGTATCGGGGCGTGGAGAAACTGGACGGGCCGCGGCCGATGGGCCATGAGTACGCCGGCATCGTCGAGGAGGTCGGATCCGCGGTCACCGCGGTGCGGCCCGGCCAGTTCGTGGTGGGCTCGTTCTTCGCCTCCGACAGCACCTGCGAGATCTGCCGGGCCGGCTATCACAGCTCCTGCATCCACCGTCAGGGCGTCAGCGGCGCCCAAGCGCAGTACATGCGCGTCCCTCTCGCCGACGGCACGCTGATCGCCACGCCCGAAGTCCCCTCGGACGACCTGATCCCCGGCTTCCTGGCCGCCTCCGACGTGCTGGGCACCGGCTGGTTCGCCGCGGTGGCCGCCGCGGCCGGCCCGGGCAAGACCGTCGCGGTCGTCGGCGACGGCGCCGTCGGGCTGCTCGGCGTACTGGCGGCCAGGCAACTCGGCGCCGAACGCATCATCGCGATGAGCCGGCACGAGGCCCGCCAGAACCTCGCCCTCACCTACGGCGCCACCGACATCGTCACCGAGCGCGGAGAGGAAGGCGTCACCCGGATCAAGGACCTCACGGACGGGCTCGGCGCCCACAGCGTCATCGAGGCCGTCGGCACCCAGGAGTCGATGATGCAGGCCATCGGCTCCACCCGGCCTGGCGGGCACGTCGGCTACGTCGGCGTCACCCACGACGTGCATCTGCCCGGTTTGGGCCTGTTCTTCTCCCACGTGCACCTGCACGGCGGCCCCGCCCCGGTGCGCCGCTTTCTGCCCGAGCTGATGCGGCTCATCTGGGAGCGGCAGATCGACCCGGGCAGAGTGTTCGACCTCAGCCTCCCGCTCGCCCAGGCCGCCGACGGCTACCGGGCGATGGATGAGCGCCGTGCCATCAAGGTGCTGCTGCACCCGTAAGCCCGGCGACACCGCCCGCCCCGCCGTTCACCGGCCGGGAGCGATCGACGCAGCGAGCACATGGAAGGAACAGCGTGACCGGCACGCCCACGAACACCGGCCCGGCAGCCCCTCTCCCCGGCAACCTCAGGGCAGGCAGGCGCGAACAGGCCGTTGAGCGCCCCCTCGCGATCGTGCTCGGCCTGCTCACGATCTTCGGTCCCATCTCCATGGACCTCTACCTGCCCGTCCTGCCCGCACTGACCGCCGAACTGCGATCCGCTACCTCGACCGCGCAACTCACCATCACCGCCTGCCTGTTCGGGCTGGCCCTCGGACAGCTCATCGCCGGTCCCCTGTCCGACCGGTACGGCCGACGCCGCCCTCTGCTGGCCGGCGTCGCCGCGTACGTGCTCACCTCGGCGTTGTGCGCCATCAGCCCCACCATCGAGACGCTCATCGCCGCCCGATTCGTCCAGGGCCTGGCCGGCGCCGTCGGCATCGTGATCGCCCAAGCAGCCGGCCGTGACCTCTACTCCGGTCGCACCCTGGTGCGGTACTACGGCCGGCTGACCGTGCTGGCCGGGCTGGCGGCCATCATCGGCCCGGTCATCGGCGGGCAACTCGCCTCCATCACCGACTGGCGTGGGCTGTTCCTGTTCCTCGCCGCGGTCGGCGTCGCCATCTTTCTGGCCTCGATCGTCGTCCTGCGCGAGACGCTGCCGCGTGAGCAGCGCGTCACGGGAGGGCTGACGCCTATGGCCCACGACTTCCGGCGGCTGCTCGCCGACCGGGTGTTCCTCGGCGCGGTGCTGGTCAGCGGCTTCACCAACGCCGCGATCTTTGCCTACCTCGGTGGTGCGACCTACGTCCTGCAGGGCATCTACCGGCTCTCGCCGCAGCAGTACTCCTTCGCGTTCGGCCTGAACTCCCTCGGCTTCATGGTGTTCGGCTACCTCGGCGGCCGGCTGGCCGAACGCTGGTCGGAGCGGAAAACCCTGGCGATCGGACTGGGCATGTGCTGGGCCGGCGCGGCCGGGCTGCTGGCCGCCGCCGTGCTGCACCTGCCTCTGATCGCCGTCGTACTGTCGCTGCTGGCGATGGTCAGCGGCGTCGCCGTCACCTCCGCACCCGCGGCCTCGCTCGCTTTGTCCGGCTACCCCGACATCGCCGGCACCGCCTCCTCCCTGCTGGGCGTCGCCCGCTTCGCGTTCGGCGGCCTGTCCGCGCCTCTGGTCGGCCTCGGCGGCGCCGACACCGCCGTCCCCCTCGGCCTCGTCACCCTCGTGTCCGTCGGCCTCGCGGTGACCGCCTGTACCCTCATCATCAAGCCCCGGCGTCGCGACCGGCAGCTCAGGCGGGTTCCCTCATGACCGCCCGCAAAGGACCTGATCATCCCCACCGACAGCGGTCATCATGAGGACCCGCCCGTGCTCGGCACGACGCAGGGCCGGCAGCAACAGTTGGGTGAGGTGATAGCGGCTCAGGTAATTGACCGCGAAGAAGAGGTTGAGCCCGTCGGCGGTGCGGACATCTGTCGGGGTCATCACTCCGGTGGTGTGCAGGAGTGCGTCGACATGGTCGGTTTCCGCCAGGACGCGTTGGGCGGCCTGGCGGGCGCCGGCATGAGTGGAGAGATCAACGGCGAGGAACGAGGCGCGCTCGGCCGCGTTCCCGAAGGACGCGAGCGCCTGCTGCCCTTTGCGTGGATCGCGCCCGAGGAGGACGACCCGGTGACCTCGGGCCAGGAGGTCCCGCGCCGCCTGCAGGCCGATCCCGCTGTTGCCGCCGCTGACGATGATGGACGCCACGGTCTCAGGCCGTCGGCCGCAGGACGTAGTCGTAGGTGAGGGTGCGGTACGGCACGCTGAGGCCGCGGGCCTGATAGTCGGCCGGATCGTCGTGGAGTTCGGTCCTCTTGACGGCGGGCTGGGGGATGGGGCCTTCGATGGTGCCGCTGAGGAGCGGGTCGCCGTCGAAGTAGATCTGGGTGGTCAGCGGATGGACACCATCGGCTGAGACGATGGCGTGAATGTGCAGGGGACGCATGCCTGGCAGTTCCAGCGCCTTGGTCAGGGCGGCCAGCGGGCTGCCGTCCTTGTCGATGCCGAGTGTTTCGGCGCCGGGCATGATGCTGCGGAACTCGTAGTGGCCGTCGCTGTCGGCGATGATCCTCGCCCGGAGGTTGTACTTGGGGATGTCTGTCGAGTCGTTGGGGATGTCGAGACCCCCGAAGTCCTCGGTGGTGAGTCCTGAGTAGACGCAGTTCGCGTCGATCTGCCAGATGTCCAGGATCGCGCCTGGCAGCGGCCCACCCGAGGTGGACCGCACCGTTCCCGAGACGATCAGCGGGTCGCCCGGCTCGTCGGGTCGCATCGGCAGCACGGCGGGGCTTTCCAGCAGCGGGGCGCCGGGGAGGTAGGCCGGGCCCTCCATCTCCCAATAGCCGGCGCCGTCCTTCTCCGGATGGGCGTAGGTGGCGCCCTCGGTGGCCTTCAGCACGCTCTTGATGAACAAGATGCCCGCCGGCTGCAGCTCACCGGCGGCGGCGACCTGCTGGATCCACCCGATCGCGGCGAACAGTTCCTCGATGGTGACCTGATGTTTGCCGATGACGTCATCGATGGCGCGGCGGAGGTCGCCGAAGACGACCTGGAGTCTGGTGTCTGACGTGCTCATCGCACTTCCTTTCGTGAACCTGGATGCGGACGGGGGCGTCTACGCCGGCTTCGCCTTCGGCCGGGTCGGCTTCATGTCGCCCACCAGGAGGAACGCGGCCCGGAGAATCGCGTTCATAGCCCGTCCTAACTACAAGCTTGGAGTGAAGCTAGCATAAGATTACTCCAAGCTAAAAGTGATCGAGAGTTGTGAGCACTCCAAGCTTGGAGCTAAGCTGACGGCATGGACGACACGAGGGAGACGCGCTGGCTCGATGCCGAGGAGCAGCAGAACTGGTACGCGCTCGCGTACGCGCTGATCCGCCTACCGGCCGCGCTGGACGCGCAGATGCAGCGTGACGCGGGCATCAGCCACTTCGAGTACCTCGTGCTGTCCGGGCTGTCGATGATGCCCGAGCGCACCCAGCGGATGAGCGAGCTGGCCGTCTACACCGCCAGCACCCTGTCCCGGTTGTCCAACGTCGTCATCAGGCTGGAGAAACGCGGCTGGGTGTCGCGCAGGCCGGATCCGGCCGACGGCCGCTACACCCTGGCCACCCTCACCGAGGACGGCTGGGCCAAGGTCACCGAGGCCGCACCCGCGCACGTCGCCGAAGTCCGCCGGCTCGTCTTCGACCCGCTGACCAAGGCCCAGCAGCAGCAGATGGGCCGCATCGCCCAGCGCGTCCTCAAAGCCATCGATCCCGACACGCCCAGCATCGAGGACTGCTTCCCCGACGCCGCACCCCCGCTCAACGGCGAGTAACACACCCGCCAGACCCCGCCTGCGGACGCCCGCCGCCCCAAGGCGTAGTTCGCCGTGCCCGCACGCGGCGTTTTCGTACGCACAACAAGGAGTAGACGCATGCCCACCATCGCCATCGTCGGAGCCGGACCCGGCATGGGCCTGTCGATCGCCAAGGTCTTCGGCCGTCACGGGTTCCAGGTCGCCCTGATCGCCCGCGGCAAGGACAACCTCGACGCCCTCGTGGCGCAGCTGGCCGCGGACGGCATCACCGCAGCCGGCTTCCCCGCCGACGTCTCCGACCTGCCGGTGCTGACCACCGCGCTGGCCCAGGCCACCGACCACTTCGGCGGCATCGACGTCCTGGAGTACTCCCCGCACGGCGGCCTGACCATGGTCAACCCGCCGGAGGTGACCGTGGACAACCTCCAGCCCGCGATCCAGCACCTTCTCTACGGCGCGGTCACCGCCACCCAGGCGGTGCTGCCCGCCATGCTGGCCGCCGGCGCCGGCACCCTCCTATACACCACCGGCGGCGGCGCCATCAACCCGTACCCGATGCTCGCCACCATGAACACGGCGCAGGCCGCCCTGCGCAACTGGGTCCTCAACCTGCACAACACCCTCGCCGACCAGGGCATCCACGCCGCGACCGTGGCCATCAACCTCCTGCCCAGTGTCGCCGCCCCCGAAGGCGTCCCGCACGCCGACCCGGACGACATCGCCCAGATCTACTGGGACCTCCACACCCGCCGCGACCGGCCCGAACACCTCGTCACCGCCTGACGGCCACCGAAGGGACCACGACAGTGACCACCCGCATCACCACACCATTCACCGCCACCTCCACCGCCGCCGAAGTGGCCGCCGGCATCGACCTGTCCGGCCGTCGGGCCATCGTCACCGGCGCATCGTCCGGCATCGGCGCCGAGACCGCCCGCACGCTGGCCGACGCCGGCGCCGAGGTGACCCTGGCAGTCCGCAACCCTGCCGCTGGCGAGCACGTAGCGCAGGACATCATCGCCGGCACCGGCAACAAGCAGATTCACATCGCCGTGCTGGACCTCGCCGACCAGACCTCGGTGGCGACGTTCGCCGCCGCCTGGCAGGGCCCGCTGCACATCCTGGTCAACAACGCCGGGATCATGGGGGTCCCGCTGACCCACACCCCGGACGGCTGGGAGCTGCACTTCGCCACCAACCACCTGGGTCACTTCGCGCTGACCACCGCCCTGCACCCGGCGCTCGCCGCGGCCGGGGACGCCCGGGTCGTCTCGGTCAGCTCCTCACAGCACCGGCTCTCCCCGGTCGTCTTCGACGACCTCCACTTCCAGCGGCGACCGTACGATGCGCACGCCGCCTACGGGCAGTCGAAAACGGCCAACGCGCTGTTCGCGGTCGAGACCGCCCAGCGGTGGGCCGGCGACGGCATCGCCGTCAACGCCGTCATGCCCGGCGTGGTCCGCACCAACCTGATGCGCCACGTCGACCGTGACCTGCTGGCGCAGTTCGAGGCGAGCGGCGCCCCCGCACTGCCGTGGAAGACAACGGAACAAGGAGCCGCAACCTCAGTTCTCCTCGCAACCTCTCCGCTGCTCGCGGGAGTCGGCGGCCGCTACTTCGAAGACTGCAACGAGGCCGAGCCACTGGGCCCGGACAACCTCCACGGAGGCGTCGCCGCCTACGCACAAGACCCCGACCAGGCCGCACGCCTCTGGCAGGTCTCCACCGACCTGCTCGCCGGCGCGTGAACGCCCGACTCGACCCAGTCGTCCCGTCAGGATGAAACGGCGGCCCTCATCGATGACTGCGGTGGGCGGTCTCCGGGCCGACGACACGGAGGAGCTCGAGAGCCTCGATGCTCTTGGATCCGGGCGGCGGCGTGAAGAGGCGCAGGCGCTGGTCCGCGGCCTGCGTCTGCAGCATCTCGTAGTCGAATTCGACGGGCCCGATGGACGGATGCATGACGCGCAGCCGGCTTTCGCGGCGCACGGCGACCTCGTGCCGCTGCCAGAGGGCGGCGAACTCCTCGCTCGCCGCCTCGAGCCGGGCGATCAGGGAACTGGAGGAGTGATCGTAACCGCGGCGCGTCGCGGCGGCACGCAGGTCCGCGACGTGCAGGCGGCTCAGGCGGTCGTGTTCCTCGGTGGGGTACGGCTCGCGCACGAACGGGTCGGTGAACCAGCGCCACACGATGTTCCGGTCCGGTTCTTCGATCGTGCACACGCACCCGAACAGGGCCTCGGCCAGGGGGTTCTGCGCGAGCAGATCGCCGAGGTCAGTGAGGAGCTGGGCGGGCGTGTCGCCCAGCCGGTCGAGCAGGTAGAGCAGGCCGGGACGGACGTGATTTCCGGCGCGCGCCCCTTCGGGCGGCCGGTGGCCCGCCAGCAGGTAAAGGTGATCTCTTTCGTCCTCGGTCAACCGCAATGCCCGGGCGAGCGCGCTCAGTAGCTGGGCCGACGGCTGGGAGCTGCGTGCCTGCTCGAGCCGCATCACGTAGTCGGCCGACACCCCGGCCAGCTGGGCCACCTCTTCGCGGCGCAGGCCGGACGTGCGGCGCCGCGGTCCGGCGGCCAGGCCGACCTCCTGCGGCTGGAGCCGCTCGCGGGAACGACGAAGGAAGTCCGCCAGCTTGGCCCGGTCCATCTTCATGCCATCCATCCTCGGTGCCTCGGCCCACTGCTTCTGCCGCGCACGCCAGGAGAGCCGATCCTAGGGAGATTCGCTCTTCTCCTCATCGCCGCACGCTTCTGGACGACGGGAGCGAGCTCACAGTCGAACTGCTCGCCGCCGTGCTCTTGCCGTGAGGTTGGCGATGCCTAGCCGGCTTTGTCCAGGCTCGCAAGCTGCGGCCGATCAGGTTCTGCGCGAGATGACCATGATGTACTCGCAGGGAGCGTTCGTTCGGTTGGCGAAGCCGTGGTCCGCGTCGGCCTGGAAGAACAGGGAGTCGCCTGTGTTCAGGGTCTCGCTGATCCCGCCGATCGCGACGGTGAGGGTGCCTTCGAGCACCACGAGTTGTTTCTCCGTACCCGGCGGATACGCGGGCAGCAGCCCGGTAGAGACCTGCGCGGGGAGGTAGTGGACGACCATCTCGGCCCCTCCCGCGCCCGGGGCCGCTGACACCATGTGCCGCTCGAAGCCGGTTTCCGGGTCACGGAAAACGGGGCGATCGTTCTTGCGCATGACAATGGCCACACCAGACGCGGCAGCAGCCGGCGCACCGATCAGCTCCGAGAGCGACGCGTCGAGCGCGTGGGCGATCCTGGACGCGACGCCGATCGTCGGGCTCTTCTCACCGCGTTCGACCTTGGACAGCATCGCCCGGCTGACCGACGACTGTGTGGACAGCTGCTCCAGCGTCAGGCCCGCCTCCTCACGGCGTCGCCGCACGTTACCGCCGAACGCGCCGGCCAGGTCGTCACCGTGCTGCGGTTCGGCCGCGTTTCCGTCTTGCTCGACCACCGTGCTCCTCGATCGATGGGTACTTCGCTGCCCACAGTGTAGGGTAATCTCCTAAAGAAGATTTGTTCTTCTATCGGAGACAAGCGATGTGCGCCCAACACGACGGAGGTTCCATGCGTTTGATCTCGAGTGGCCGGCACCACGCCACGTTCGAATTCGGCGATCTGCAGGTGATCTCGTTGCGAGACGGGTACATCGACATGCCGCCGACACGGCTCCGCGACGAGGAGGGGCGCACGCTCGATGAGCTGCCAGCCGCCGTCCCGCTGGCCGGCGACAACTTGCGGCTGTCGGTCAACGCCTTCTTCGTCACCGACGGCACGCGGTCGGTTCTCATCGACACCGGCGCGTCCAACGCCTGGCACGACCCCACCATGGGATTGATCTACGACGCGCTCGACGAAGCGGGAATCGACCGCGCGCAGATCACCGATGTGGCCATCACCCACAAGCACGAAGACCACGTGAGCGGCCTGATCGCGCCGGACGGTTCAGAGGCGTTCACCAAACTCGAGCGCGTGTGGATCGGTGCGGGCGACACCTCGGTGTTCACGGGGCGGCTCGAGCCGATCCGCGACCGGGTCGTACCCGTGTCGGAGAAGGTCGCGATCAACGACTGGATCACCGCGATCCCGACACCGGGCCACACACCCGGTCACACCGTCTACGACGTCAGGAGCGGCACCGGCCACCTTCTCGCCTGGGGCGACACCGTTCACGTTCCCACGCTCCAATTCGATCAGCCGAACGTGTCCTGGGAGCTCGACGGAAACCAGTCCCAGGCCCGCGCCGCGCGAGCGGCCCTCCTCGAACAACTGACCCAACCACACCACTTCGTAGCCGGCGCCCACCTCGACTCACCCGGCATTGCCCGCGTAACCCCCTCCGGCGACGGTTATGCGCTGGAATACCTCGCACCGCCGATCGGCTGACCGAGCCTGTCGGCTCCGGGCCGCGCTCGCGATGGCGGCCAAGGAGGGCAAGCTCGTCTGGCCCGGCTGGTCGCCCACGAACTCGACCACCTGGACGGCCGCCTCCACACCAGCCGGATGCGCGACGGCCTCCAGCCCATCCCGGTCGAGGAATACCGCGGCATCGGCCAGCCGTCTACCCGCCGTGCGGCCGCCGTCGCGGGTCCAACGGGTACGGCGGTGGACTCTCCCACCGTGGGAGAGTCCACCATGGTGACGTGCAAGGCGAACTTCTCACCATCGGGCGCTTCGCCCGCCTCTGCCGGCTCAGCGTCAAGCAGCTACGGCACTACGACGAGACGGGGCTGTTGGCCCCGGTCCACGTGGACGCCGGCTCCGGCTACCGCTATTACGCGCCTGAGCAGGCACGCGATGCCCTGACCATCGCCCTGCTGCGCGAAATGGATCTTCCCCTGGCCGTGATCGCCCAGGCCCTGGCCGCCGAGCCCGAGTCCAGGGCGCAGATCCTGCGCGCTGAGCGGGACCGGCTGGCCGAACGGATCAGCAGGGACCAGGCGCGGCTGAAGATGCTGGAGCGGCTGGCGGAGGGTGGCCTGCCCGGCTATGAGGTGACGATGGGCAGGGAGCCGGAGCGACGGCTGGCGGTGGCGTGCGCGGTCTGCGCGCCTGCCGAGATCGGGGAGACGTTCGAGGAGTGCGTGAGCCGGCTGCTGCCCGTGCTCGGCAAGGCGGGGATCGCGTGGGAGCCGCCGCTGTGGGCGCTGTACCCGCTGGATCTGGAAGAACGGATGGAGATCGCCGTCGGAGCGCAGACGCCGCAGGGGGAAGAGGCGCCCGGCCTGGAGTTCGTGGTGCTGCCCGGCGGACCCGTGGCCGAGACCGTGCACATCGGGCCCTACACCCAGCTGCCCTTGGCCTACAACGCGCTCTTCGCCGCCATCCACGAGCGCGGGCTGCGTCCGAAGGCGCCCGTACGTGAGGCCTATCTCGTCGGGCCGGCAGAGGCGCCCCAAGAAGAACTGATGACCCGGCTGATCATCCCCATCCAGGAGAGCAAGGCATGACGAAGGTGAAAAACGTCGACACCCGCGGTTCACAGCACTGCGAGACGACGGCCCTGGGGGTGCTGCTGCGGCACCAGGGACTCGATCTGTCCGAGCCCATGCTCTTCGGTCTCGGCTCCGGCCTGTCCTTCATCTACTGGGACAGCAAGAACATGGGCTTCCCCTTCCTCGGGGGCCGGGTCAAGCCTTTCGACCTCACCAGGAACCTGGCCGCCAGGCTCGGACTGGAGCTCGTGGTCCAGGAGACCAGCTCCCCCCGTAAGGGATGGGAGAACGTGGCGGCGCCCATCGACGCCGGCCGCCCCGTCGGACTGCAGCTCGACAGCTACCACCTGGAGTACTTCGGGTCGAAGGTGCACTTCGGCGGTCATGTCGTCGCGATGTACGGCTACGACGACCACGACGCCTACTTGGTGGACACCGACCAGCAAGGCGGAGCGGTATCCACCAGCCTGAGCACACTCGCCCAGGCCAGGGCCGCGCGCGGCCCGATGACCGCCAAGCACCGGTCCTTCACCCTCACCGCCCCGAGGAACCTGCCTTCCCCGCAAGCCCAGATCATTCCCGCCATCACGGCCTGCGCCGACGCCTTCCTCAACCCGCCCATCGCCAACGTGGGGCACCGCGGCATCGACAAGGCCGGCAAGCTGGTACGCACCTGGCTCCAGCGGGCCGACGACCCGCGTCGGGACCTGCCGCAGGCCGCCCTCCTGATGGAGAAGGCCGGCACCGGCGGCGCCCTGTTCCGCAATCTCTACCGCGACTTCCTCGCCGAATGCGTCCACCTGCTCGACAGCAGCCACCTGCGTACCGGCCACGAGCTGTACGCCGAGGCAGCCACCCTGTGGACGGAAGCCGCGGCGCTGATCACCAAGGCCGGCGAATCAGGCGAGGCGCAGTACCTCGTCCAGGCGGGCACCGTCCTGAGCGATCTTTCCCGCGTAGAACGCGAGGCCATGCAGGCGCTGAGCCGCCTGGGGAGTGAGACCCATGCGGCCCTACGTTAGGAGGGACCAGCACGGGTTCCCGACGAGGGCGTCCAGGTCGGGGTCCGTGTCCGCCGCCCAGGCCGCGTAGCCGTCGGGGCGGACCAGAATCGCGGCGGGCAGGCCGTCCACCGGCCGGCCGCGCGTGGCACCGAGGTCGGGCGGGAGGATGCCGGCCAGGTCGAGCAGGACGGGCCGACCGGCCAGGAACAGCGACGGATCCAGGCCGGCGACCCGGTGACCGACCAGCGGGTGGTCGCCGGGCAGGTCGTAGGAGTGCGACAGCCCCGACATCAGGCCCGCCAGGTGTCTGTTGGCCTCGGGCAGGCGCATCAGGTCGGTGAAGACCTTGCGCAGCTCGATGACGTCCGCGCCGGGCCGGGGAGTGGCGAAGACTCGCTGCGCCTGGGTGATGTGCAGGACCCAGGCCCCGGCCGGGTGCCGCTCGGCGTGGTAGCTGTCCAAGAGGTCCGTCGAGGCCCGGCCCCGCAGTACGGCGGCCAGCTTCCAGCCCAGGTTGAAGGCGTCCTGAACGCCCAGGTTCAGGCCCTGCCCGCCGAAGGGCGGGTGGATGTGCGCGGCGTCGCCGGCGAAGAACACGTTGCCCACCCGGTAACTGTCGATCTGCCGGGTGGCGTCGCTGAACCGTGAGGCGTTGTCCACGGCGGCCAGCACGGTCTGCTCGCCGTACACGACGCGCAGCAGTTCGGCGATCTCCTCGAACGTGACCGGCTTGTCCTTGGCCGGCTCCTCCTCGCCCGCCGCCCCGCCGGTGAACCGGTAGCGGCCGCCGCCCAGCGGCACCAGCATCACCCAGTGGTCGTCGACCTCGCGCGTGAGCGTGCTGATGTGCCCGATCGTCTTCGGCACGAGGTCGGACACCGACGACAGCCGCACGTCGGCCAGCACCGCCGTGTACGTTCCCGGCCTGCCGGGGAACGGCACGCCGAGCAGCTTCCTGACCGTACTGTGCCCGCCGTCGCAGGCCACCAGGTAGCGGGCCTCGAGCCGCCGGTCACCGGCCGTCACGACCACGCCGTCGTCCGGCTGCTCCACCGCCGTCACCGCGCTCTCGCGCAGCACCTTGACCCCCAGCGTCGTGGCGCGCTCCTCCAGCACCGCCTCGATCTCCCCCTGCGGGATCGAGAGCGGGTACGGGTGCGCGGTGCCCCACGCCGTGCAGTCGAGCGGCACGGGCAGCATCGCGAAGTGCCCGCCCCCCGGCTCGCGTGAAAGCGCCCTGGCCTGCATCGGCTCCAGCAGGCCGCGCAGCTCGAGCAGCTCCTGTGTGCGCGGCTGGATCGCGCCGCCCTTGGTCTGCTCGATCCGGTACGGCAGGCGCTCCACCACCAGGACGTCCACGCCGGCCAGAGCCAGCTCGCAGGCCAGGGCCAGCCCGGTGGGTCCGGCGCCCGCCACGATCACTTCGGTCATCGTTCCTCCCGATATCTCGACCGGGTGCAAATATATACCCGACGCGATAAACGTACGAGTGCAGATTTTGATACCGTGGAGACATGACAGGGCTGCGCGAACGCAAACGGGCACGGACCCATGCCGCCATCTCGGAAGCCGCCATCTCGCTCTTCCTTGAGCGCGGGTTCGACCAGGTGTCGGTGGCGGAGGTGGCGGAGGCCGCCGAAGTGTCGAAGCGGACCCTGTTCGCCTACTTCCCCGCCAAGGAGGAGCTCGTCGTCCACCGCTTCGCCGACCACGAGACCGAGGCGGCCCGCGTGGTGCGCGCCCGCCCGCCGGGGGTCGGGCCGCTGGTCGCCCTCCGCGACCATTTCCTGGACGGTCTGCGCGACCGCGACCCGATCACCGGCCTCAACGACGTCCCGGAGATCCTCGCGCTCATCCGCATGATCTCGGATACTCCGGCGCTACGGGCGAGGGCGACCCGCTTTCAGGAGGGTTCGGAACGGGCGCTCGCGGAGGCGCTTCAGGACGTTGACGCCGTTCCCGCCCTGACCGCGCGCGTGGCGGCCACCCAGGTGGTGGGTGTGCACTGGCTGTTGTCGATGGACAACTCCGGGGCGCTGGCCGGCGGCCAGTCCGCCGACGAGCGCTATCCGCAGGCGGTCGCCGACGCCGAGCACGCCTTCACGTTGCTGTCCGAGGGCCTGGCCGGGCACGTATAGCAGGCCGACCGCTGCGTGTGCTTGTGGGCAGGTCAGGCCGGTCCGAGCACGTCAGGCGCGACCAGGGCGTGAGCGGCGGCGGCGAAGTACTGCTCGGGTGCCGCGTGCGTCAGGCCCAGGATGACGCCCTGGCTGAGGCCGACCATGAGGGCGCGCAGCGCCGTGGCCAGGCGTTGCGCCTGCCGCGGCGTCAGCGCGTTCCCGTCGTGGATCCTTCCGGACAGCAGCGCCGTCAGTCGCTCCTCGTGCGCCCGTACGGAGGCGGCGAGCCTGGGCTGGAGCTCGGGGTCGCGCAGGGCCAGGTCCTGCAGGCTGATCTCGAACGACAGCTGGCGCAGCGCGTCGGGGTCGTCGCACAGGCTCCGGTAGTGACGGGCGAAGACCTCCACCGCCTCGATGAGGCCCATGCCGGCGGGGACGGCCTGCTCGATGCCGTCGTAGTGCGGCGCGAGGCAGTCGGTGACCAGGGCGACGAGCAGTCCGTTCTTGCTGCCGAACAACGAGTAGACGGCGCCGGTGGTCAGCCCCGCCTGCTCGGCGATCTCCTCCAGCTTGGCCCGGTGGCCGTCGCGGGCGACGACCAGCCGCGCGGCCTCCAGCAGGGCCCGCCGGTTGTGCTCCTTGGCCTCGGCCCTTGTCATTCTCATAATCCTATTATTACCGTAATCTCGTTATGAATGTTGCTGAGTACATGAGACACGTCCCCGGCTGCGCCGCGTACCCGACCGTCGACGCGCTCCAGACCGAGCTGGACAAGCTGACCGCCGCCCACCCCGACCAGATACGGTCGCGCCGCATCGGCGCCTCGCGGCTGGGCGACCCGCTGCACACCGTGACGGTCGGCGACGGCCCGGCGGACGCGGTGGTCATCGCCGGACCGCATCCCAACGAGCCGGTCGGCGCCCTGACCGCCCTCACGCTGGTCGAGCTGCTCTGCCGTGACCAGCGGCTGCGGACGGAGCTGGGCTTTCGCTGGCACGTCGTCGCGTGCGCGGATCCGGACGGAGCCAGGCTGAACGAGGGCTGGTACGGCAGGCCCGGCGACCGCCGCGCCTACGCGGAGCACTTCTACCGTCCCGGTCTGGCCGACCAGGTCGAGTGGACCTTCCCGCTGGCCGGTGCGGACTACTCCTTCGACCGTCCGCTGCCGGAGACGGCCGCGCTGATGCGCCTCATGGACGAGGTACGCCCGTCGCTGGTCTGCTCGCTGCACAACGGCGAGTACCAGGGCGCGTTCTTCTACCTCAACCGCCGCGATGCGACGCTGGCCGAACGGCTGGCCGCCCTGCCCGGCCTGGAAGGCATCGGACTGCACCACGGAGAGCCGGAGCTGCCCGGCGCCGAACCGATCGTTCCCGCCGTCTACCTGACCCCGCCCGGCTCGCAGGCGGGCCAGGCTTTCGGCGCGGGCGGCAGCAGCGCCGACTACGCGGCCGCTTTCGGCGCACTCCACCTGGTCACGGAGGTGCCGACCTGGGCCGACGAACGCGTGGCCGACCAGAGCCCCAGCGGCCGCCCGTACCGGGAGATCCTGGCCGGGGGAGCGGTGGCCCGGCGCGAGGTGATCGACACGATGCGGGCGGGCATGCGGGCCGTCGCCGGCGACCTGATCGTGCGCTCGCCGTTCCGCCGCTCGACCGAGAGCACGCTGGCGACCTTCCGCAAACTCGGCGAACTCGAAGAGACCGTGCCCGATCAGGACCGCACGGCCACGGTCGCCGAGGAGTTCGGCAACCGCCAGGCGCTGCACCTGATGCGGCTGCGCCTGCTCGGGACATTCCTGCGCGCGCTCGACGCGGAGATCGCCGCGGGCAACCTGACGCCGGCCATCCGCGAGCAGCGCCGCCTGCTCGGCGAGCGCTTCGAGACGTGGTACGGCCAGGCCGAGGCCGACCCTCCCGGCCCGCCGATCGAGCTGCGCAAACTGGTCGCCGTCCAGCTGGGCGCCCTCCTGACCGCCGCCGCGCACACGGCACCGAACCGTTGAGGAAGAGCACCACCATGGATATCAAGACCGCGATCTCCTCCGAACGCCGGGAACTGGCGCAGCTGCTGCAGGACCTGCCGCCCGCCAGGTGGGACGAGCCGACTTTGTGCGCCGGATGGCGCGTGCGCGAGGTCGCCGCACATATGTCGCTGGGATTCCGTCACCCGCTGACCGGCGCCGCGCAGGACCTCCTCCTGGTCGCATACGGCCGCAAGCTGCCACCCGGACATCTCCACGGGCAGGCGAGCGACCGGTACGTCGCCGCCTGAGCGAACAAGCACGGCGGCGAGGGTGGGTGCACGCCTACCGCGGCCCGTCCTCCTCGGGGCGGTTCGAGGCGGTGACCAGCCAGGCGATCACCCGGGACGACTCCGGCCGGTTCCTGTACGGGGGACCGGGACTCTACTCGCGAGTATTGGCACTAAGCCGTGACAGTACGTACCGATTCGACGTAGCCGCCGTGGGCGCGGCAGCCGCGCAGGGGCTCCAGGAGCGGCGAGGCGTGTCCGTCGCGGTGATCGAGGACCATTTGCAGGCAGGCAATGCCGCAGCAGTACCGGGTACTCGGCCTGGGTGTGTGCCAGCGCGGGTCATCGGCGGGATCGGCGCCGTCGTAGACGATGGCGCCGATCCGCTTTGGACTCATGCACCGGGTGAACAAGGCGACACCGTCATGCAGTGCCTGCAGGCTCCACTCCCATCCTCGCGCCACAGCCCGCGGACTCTCCGCAGGTGTTTGCCAGGCGGGGGCGCCGAGTACGCGCTCGGGGGGTGGGCGCATACCCGGCCGGTCAGGGGTGGTCAGGCCGTCCGGGCCGTCAGCAACTGGACGACAGCTTCGGCCGAGGGCTGGGCCGAGGCCGGGTTCTGGCCGGTGACGAGGTTGCCGTCGACGACGACCCGGGGGGCGAAGGCAGGTCCGCCGTCGAAGAGCGCGCCGGCCTCGCGCAGCCGGCTCTCCAGCAGCCAGGGCGCCTTGTCGCCGAAGCCGAGGGCCGTCTCCTCCTCGTCGGTGAAGCCGGTGAGCCTACGGCCGGCGAAGATCCAGCTGCCGTCGACCTTCTTGGCCGGCAAGAGCGCGCCGACGCCGTGGCAGACGGCAGCGACGACCTTGTGCGGGTTCGGGGTCAGCGCAGCGTATATCGCGCCGATGGTGGGGTTGTCGGCGAGGTCCTCCATGGGGCCGTGGCCGCCGGAGACGTAGACCGCGTCGAAGCCGTCGGGGCCCACGTCCTCCAGCCGGGCGGGGGAGACGAGAGTGTCGGCGAGGCCGGCGAGGTAGTCGCGCTGGTTCTGGATCGCGGACTCGTCGTTGTTGTTCATCGGCAGCGACAAGCTGGCCTCGTCAACCGTGGGGGCCGCGCCCCCGGGCGTCGCGATGGTGATGTCGTAGCCGGCCTGGGTGAACACCTGGTGCGGGTGGATGAACTCGCTGGCCCAGAACCCGGTGGGGTGGGCGCTGCCGTCCTGGAGGGTCCACTTGGATGCGGCCGACACGACCAGCAGGACTGATGTCATGGTGATCCTCTTTCTTGAGATCCGAAAGCCCGGCGTTATGTTCTAACCGTAGACACAGATAACGCCAATCGGCAAGCGCACCCGCAACACGTGGCTTCTATGCAGTCAAAACTCCATCGTGTGCCCCACGCACACTCATGGATGTTAGTTGCTAACCTGATACTGTCATAACGAGATCGCTGCAGTGCTTCCGTGCAGCGCGGCGCCGTCGGCGCCTGTCCGTCATGAGGAGAGCCATGTCCAGCACCATCCGCGCGGTACGGATTCCCGAGATCAACGGCCCACTCGGCCTCACTGACCTGACCAGACCCGAACCTGGGGCTGGTCAGGTGCGAATCACCGTGGAGGCCTGCGGGATCTGCCACACCGACCACAACATCGCCCGCGGTGACTTCGGCGACGGGCCGTTCCCGCTGACTCCCGGCCACGAGATCGCGGGCCGCATCGACGCCGTCGGCGCGGGCGTTGACGGCTGGGACCGCGGCGACCGCGTCGCCGTGGGTTGGTTCGGCGGCAACTGCGGTCACTGCCTCGCCTGCCGGGAGGGGGACCAGATCAACTGCGTCAACGGGCAGGTCCCGGGTGTCTCCTACCAGGGCGGCTACGCCGAAGCCCTGGTCGTCCCGGTCAGCGCTCTGGCGCGCATCCCCGACGGGCTGTCCGCCGTCGACGCCGCGCCGATGGGCTGCGCGGGCGTGACGGTCTTCAACGCTTTGCGCCGTACCTCCGCCCGGCCCGGGGACCTGGTCGCCATCCTCGGCCTTGGCGGCCTCGGGCACCTGGCCGTGCAGTTCGCCCACAAGATGGGCTTCAACACCGCCGTGATCGCCCGCGGCCCCGGCAAGGAGTCCCTGGCCAAGGAACTCGGCGCAGACCACTACGTCGACAGCACCACGCAGAACGTCGCGGAGGCCCTGCAGGCCCTCGGCGGCGCGAAGGTCGTGCTGGCCACCATCACCGAGCCCTCGGCCATGAGCCCTGCCATCGACGGACTGCGGGCACGCGGCGAGTTCGTCGTCGTTGGCGCGTCTCCGGAGAAGCTCGAAGTCAGCCCGTACCAGCTCATCTCAGGCCAAAAGACGCTCCGGGGCCACGCATCGGGCACCTCCCGGGAGGTCGAGGAGACCTTGCGCTTCGCCGCGCAGTCCGGCGTCCGCGCGATGGTCGAACTCGCACCGCTGGATGACGCCCCGCAGGCCTTCAGCAAGATGCTGGCCGGAGACGCCCGCTTCCGGATGGTCCTCACCACCGGCCTGTAACCGAGCCTGACGGCCGGACGACCACACAGAGGCCCACACCGCCCAACGCCGCCCCGCGCGGCCGCCCGCGGCGCACCCGCCGCGTCGCCACCCAGAGCAACGTGACTTGCACGGGCGTCCGGCGCCGCGGCGGCGGACGCCAGCCCCACCATCACCTGGGAGCCAACGATGAACCTGCCCGAAGCCGCACCGACCCGGATGCTGCTGGACGGACAGTGGACCGGCGGCGCCGGCACCTTCCCCGTCCTCAACCCCTCAACCGGCGAACCGATCACCCACGTGCCGCGCGCCTCCACCGATGACATCGCCCCGCCGAGTTCTTCCGCTGGTTCTCCGAGGAAGCCGTCCGCATCGGCGGCGAACTGCGCCGGACCCCGTCCGGCACCAATCGCATCCTGACCTTCCGCAAGCCGATCGGCGTCGCCCTCCTCCTCACGCCGTGGAACTTCCCCGCCGCCATGGCCACCCGCAAGATCGCCCCGGCTCTCGCCGCCGGGTGCTCGGTGGTACTCAAGCCGGCCTCCGACACCCCGCTGACGGCGCTGCTGATCGCCAAGCTGCTGCAGGACGCCGGGGCCCCGCCCGGCGTGGTGAACGTCCTGACGACGGACAAGGCCGGCGAATTCGTCACCACAGCCCTGAGCGACACCCGCGTGCGCAAACTGTCGTTCACGGGCTCCACCGGGGTCGGCCGGACCCTGCTCAAGCAGGCCGCCGACCATGTCCTGAACTCCTCCATGGAACTCGGCGGCAACGGGCCCTTCATCGTCCTGGAGGACGCGGACCTGGATGCCGCCGTGGAGGGCGCGATGCTCGCCAAGACCCGCAACGGAGGCCAGGCCTGCACTGCGGCGAACCGCTTCCTCGTACACCAGAGCGTGGCCGACGAGTTCGCCCGACGACTCGCCGCGCGCATGGGCGCCCTGCGGATCGGGCCCGGCACCGACCCGGCCACCGAACTCGGTCCGATGATCAACGCGCGAGCCGTGGACGGGATCGCGGACAAGGTCGACCGGTCCGTGGCCGTGGGCGCCCGAGCCGTCATCGGTGCAGCACGCCTCGACCGCAGCGGCTTCTTCTACCCGGCGACGGTCCTCACCGACGTCCCCCGGGACTCCGCCGTGGCAACCGAGGAGATCTTCGGCCCCGTCGCACCGATCATCCCCGTCACGGACGACGAGGACGCCGTCCGACGCCTACCTGGAAACCACCTGCGTGGCGACCGACTGGTAGTTGTCTAAAGCAACAACCTTGGGCACCACCTCAGCAACCACTTCGGGCACCACCTCAGCAACCACTTCGGGCACCACTCGACAGCCGCCGACAGCAGCAGCGCGAGGCCCGTGCCGGCCTCTTCCCGCTGGCCAGCCGCGGGCCCTCCCGGGCGCCCGTGGCATGTCATGCCCATGGGGTTAGTGCTTAGCTGCTAACGATTTCCCGAGACTGGGGGAATTCGTTATATGTGATCTCTGTTCACTCATCGCAGGCAGATCAGAGCTGAAGTAAGCTCTACGGCAGCAGGAGGTGTATGGGCAGTGCAGGAGACAACGGCAACCCGCGGCCCTTTGACTGCGCCAAACGCCGCCGGCTTGGTGCTGGGGTTCGTCAACACACGCGCGACAGGCAATGGGGATCCCGAGCGGCTGGGCGACGCCCACGCCCTGCGAGCCTGGGCCGAAGAGGCCGTCATCGACCTGGGCGACTGGGTGCTCTCCGACGCAGACGCGGCATCCGCACGCGACCTTCGACAGGCGCTCGTCACCATCCTGCTCGCCCATGTCGACGTGCAGGAACCCGGGGGGGCGCTGCCCGAGGCGGAACAGCGCCTTCGCCAGGCGGCGGCACTACACCCTCTCCAGCCGGTGATCACCGCTGATGGGTGCGAGTTCATCTCCGCACAGCAGGGCGTACCAGGGATGTTCGGGACGATCTTCGCTGCGATCGCTGACATCGCCCAGCGGAACATGTGGTCACGCATGAAGATGTGCCGCAACCTCCCCTGCCACGTCGGCTTCTTCGACAAGACGCGCAACTCCTCAGGCCTGTACTGCAGCCCCAGCTGCAGCAGCCAGGTGACCATGCGCGCATACCGCGAACGACAGAAGGCAGGCCAAGGAACCCCGAACACGAGCACGGTGAAGCATTGATGAGGAACGTCTCGTCAGCGTGACCTGCTCATCCGCTCAGCCCGGCGACTCTTGGATCTGACGTTCCGCACATGGCGCTCATGATCGCGCAGCACAGTTCACCGACCACATCCTGGGGGCCAGACCAAGTACAGCCGAAAGGGGGCAGTGTCCCGCCCCATCTGGGAAAAGTCGCTGATCAGTGGGTACGGCGGCGGGGTGCCAGGACTTCGGTGACCTTGGCTGATGGCTTCGGCGCCGGGTTTGACGTAGCGCATGGCGGTGCGGGGGTTCTTGTGGCGGGTCTTGCCCATGATGAGCTGCAGCGGGACTTCGGCTTCGCCGAGGTGGGTGGCGGCGGAGTGGCGCAATTGGTGCAGATCGAGGCCGGCGTATTTGTCGAGCAGGACGCGGGCGCGGTCGTTATCTGGGGTCGTCAAGCGAACTAGCTGGTCAGTCGCTTGAAGGTCGTCAAGGCACGTCAGGCAAGTAGGCCTGACCGCACGCCAGCAGGCACGCTGACGGGCGGGGGCATCCGCCGTCTGCGGGAGCATTCAGCAGCGTAGGCGGGCGATGTAGCCGGGGCCTGCAGGGTCGCGCTCCAGGGCCTCCAAAATCCACGCCGACTCGGCGACGGCGGCCGCGAGTTCGTTCGGCGTCGCGAGCCAGTAATCGAACCACGGCGTCGTCGTCGCGCCGTCCCGCACCCGGACACGCAACTGCCCGCGGGCCCGTCCGCGGCGGAGGTTCCAGGCGTGATAGTCGGCATGGCCGGCGCCGCCGTCGCCGGGGTCCATGCCCGACCCGATCAGCTGTGCGCCAGGGCGGGCCACCGCGGCAAGCGCCGCCAGGACCTCGAGCGCCTGCGCCGGGCCGCCCAGCAGGCCAAGGTTGTTGCCAAAGAGGGCGATAGTGTCGAACTCTCCGAGCCCCTCGGGCAGAGACGGCACCAAGCCGATGACCGCCTCAACCCCCCGCTCGCGCGAGACGCGCACCGCCTCGGGCGACGGCTCCAACCCCACCACCTCCTGGCCGAGGGCCAACCACGGGACGGCGTGCCGCCCGCCACCGCACCCCACGTCCAAGATCCGGCCAGCGGCCTGCTCCCAGCCCCAGCGCTCCAGGTCCGACCAATGCTCAGGCTCGGCGAAGTACCGCGACGCGTCGTTGGCGGCGATCAAGCCGTCGTCGCGCTCGATCACCTCCACCGCCGACCACGGCGCGGCGCCGGCGTCCCAGCAGCGGGCCAGAATGCGGCCGAAGGCGTCGTCGATGCGGGGCTGACGCGGGTACGGGTTCAAAGCCGCCGGGTCTGTGTCCATGGGCGCAAGGATGTCACCCGACCGCCGGGGCGCACAGGTGAATAACCGGCGGACGCCTGCGCCGCCTAGGGGTGCCGTTAACCAACGTGACACAGGCCGCCAAATAGGGCCTGAGCTGCGGAATCAGCTTCCTGCTTCCAGTTCGGCCCGCGCCGTCGGCTGTTCGACGGCAGGGCGGCCAGCCCCTCGTGCGTGCCTTCCCGATGAGTTCGCCCCCCGACGCTGCCCGGCGGAATCGGCCGGGAATTATCGACCGGAGGTGTCGTATCCGGGCCGCGTCGTTCGTAGCCAGGGTGAGCGGCCGCCCAC
>NZ_JBSFNK010000044.1:0-89872 GCF_053587055.1 Nonomuraea sp. NPDC003707
CGGCTCGACCTGCTCATCGAGCATCGCGACACCATCCGCCGCCGGATCCGTGAGCTGACCCTCTCCCTCACGGCCGTCGAGTACAAGATCGCCACCTACGGCGGCGAGACCGGGCCGGACGTGCAGACCCCTGCCATCGACCGGACGGCGCGACGGGCACTACGGGCATAGGCGTGAGGTGGCTTCGGTGGTGACGAAGTCGACATAGCCGGCGGGAGGCCTCATCCCGCGCGACACCATCCAGTGGATGCGACCGGCTCCGGTCAGTGCGAGCGTCGCTCGGTAGCCCAGCTCGACGTCGGCGGTGTCGAAGCGGCCGGCCAGTCCGTCGAGGTAGTCGGTGAGATGGCGTCCGAGGGTGGTCAGCGCCAGTGACGCGAGATCGGCGCCCACCGGGCCCACCCCGAACGTCGCCCAGTCCAGCGCCACCGTGTCCGCGCCGTCGGCGGCGGCGACGAGGTTGCCGTGGGAGAAGTCACCGTGCACGAGCACGCGAGGCACCTGGTCGAGCCGCTCCAGCAGGTCGTGGCGTTCTTGCCACAACGCCGGGATGGGTGCGGGCACGTCCAGGCCGGTCCAGCTCAGGTCACTGACGGCGATCCGCTGGGCGAGCTGGTGGCCGGACAGCCACGGCACGTCGGGGACGGCGACGTCGGCCTGCCAGCGGCCGAGCCGGTGAGCGGCCACGTGCGGGGCTTCCGGGCTGGCGCCGGCGTCGGCGAGATAGACGGTGTCGCCGATGACGCCGTAGCAGCGGGGCGCGGCCAGGCCCGGTCCCTTCGGCAGCAGCCCGCTGGCATAGGCGAGAGGTTCCCGCCGCCAGTTGGCCCAGTGCCGGGGATCGGCGGCTCCGGCGGCGTGTCGTCCGGTGGTCAGCGGCCGGCAGGATTTGCGGATCACGGTGAAGGAGACCTGGTCGCGGCCGAGCCGTGCCTGGCCGGACAGCCTGGTCACGGCATCGGTGGCGGCCCCTGAGCTGCCGGTGACCGGCTCACTCCGGCACGACCCGAGCGAGCCTCCTGGGTGGCCCAGCACCGCGTCCAGGACTGCCGGGGGAAGCAGATCCGTCACTCGCGGCACGGTAGGCCATCACCCCGCTCGCGTGCCTCTCATTTTCCGCATGACACCCGCTATTGCCCTGCGTCGGGCAGATGGAGGTGGAAGGCGGTGCGGCCGGGGCGGCTTTCGACGCCGATCGTGCCGCCGTGCGCGGCGACCACCGCCTTGACGATCGCCAGGCCGAGCCCCGTGCCGCCGGAAGCGCGCGATCGCCCCTTGTCCACGCGGGAGAAGCGCTCGAAGATCTCCTCCTGCATGTCCGCCGGGATGCCGGGCCCGCCGTCCGCGACCGTCAGCTCCGCCGCGCCCGGCGCCTGTCGTACCGTCAGCGTGATCGCCGTGCCTTCGGGGGTGTGCGTACCGGCGTTGGTCAGCAGGTTCGTGATCACCTGGCGCAGCCGCGACGGGTCGCCCTGGACGGTGACCGGCTCCTCGGGCAGTTCGAGCCGCCAGCGGTGGGCGGGCGCGGCGGCCCTGGCGTCACCGACGGACTCGATGGCCAGCTTGGTGAGATCCACCTCGTCCCGCGCCAGCGGCCGGCCCGCGTCCAGCCGGGCGAGCAGCAGCAGGTCGGCGACCAGTTCGCTCATCCGGCCGGACTCGGCGTCGATGCGGTCGAGCGCGTGCCGCACCCCCTCGGGCATCGGCTCGGCGCCGCGAAGGGCCAGCTCGGTGTGGCCGCGGATCGCGGCGAGCGGGGTGCGCAGCTCGTGGCTGGCGTCGGCGGCGAACGCGCGCAGCCGCTGCTCGACGGCGTACCGGCGGGCCAGCGCCGCCTCCACGTGTCCCAGCATGCTGTTGAACGCGGCCCCCACCTGCCCGGCCTCGGTACGCGGATCGGTGTCGGGCACCCGTTCGGTCAGCGCCACCTCGCCGCTGGCCAGCGGCAGTCGGGTGACCCGCCGGGCGGTGGCGGCCACGCGTTCCAGGGGGCGCAGCGCGAGCCTGACCCAGACCGCGCCGGCGACGCCGGTGACGGCCAGCGCGGCGCCGAACATGAAGACCTCGAACACCTGCATGCGCCTCAAGGTCTCCTCGGCCTCGCGCAGCGGCAGACCGGTGATGAGCACGTCGCCGTCGCGGCCCGGTACGGCGACGACCCGGTATTCATGCAGGCTCGACAGGGACACGGTCCTGGGCACGCCGTCGGCCGGCAACGCGGCCAGGACGGCCTGGTCACCGCCGGCGAGCCGCGCCCGATCGTCGTCGTACGGGGTCACCACCGCCCCCTGAGTGATCACGCCGCCGGCGACGCGCACTCCCAAGGTGCCAGGGGCCTGGCTGCGCGTGTCGCCCCCGCTCCGGTCGCCGTGCTCCAGGCTCGCCGCGTACCTGCCGCCGATCGTGGCGAGCTGCTGGTCGACCCGTCCCATCAGGAAGCGGTCCATCGCGAGCGACGTCGCGACGCCGACGGCCGCGCAGGCCAGCGCCAGCAGCGCCAGGACTCCCGCGACGAGCCGGCCCCGCAGCGTGCGCGGCAGGAGGCGGCTCATGCGGGCGGCTTGAGCACGTAGCCGACGCCGCGGACGGTGTGGATGAGCGGCTCGCGGCCCGCGTCGATCTTCTTGCGCAGGTAGCTGACGTACAGCTCGACCACATGGGCCTGCCCGCCGAAGTCGTAGGACCAGACGTGGTCGAGGATCTGCGTCTTGCTCAGCACCCGGCGCGGGTTGAGCATGAGCAGCCGCAGCAGGTCGAACTCGGTCGGCGTCAGGTCGATCAACGTCCCCGCCCTGGTCACCTCCCTGGCCTCGACGTCCATGACGAGATCGGCCACGACGAGCCGCGTGCCGTTCCCGGCCCGGGCCATCCCCGCGCGGCGCAGCAGCCCGTTCAGCCGGGCCAGCACCTCGTCCAGGCTGAACGGCTTGGTCACGTAGTCGTCGCCGCCGGCGGTGATCCCGGCCACGCGGTCCTCCACCGCGTCCCTGGCGGTGAGGAACAGCACGCACACCTCCGGCAGCCGCTCGCGGATCCGGCGCATGATCTCCAGGCCGTCCAGATCGGGCAGCATCACGTCCAGGACCACCGCGTCCGGCACGAACTCCTCCGCCGCCCGCACCGCGGTCATGCCGTCGCCGGCCGCGCGGACCCGCCACCCCTCCTGGAGCAGCACCGTCTCCAGCACCTCGACGATGTCCGGTTCGTCGTCCACGACCAGCACGCGGATCGGCGCACCGTCAGGACGCAGCAACACCGACACGGTCACCTCCATGTCCATTTCATACCGAAATCTTCTGAAAATCCTCTGAGAGCACCTCCGTCCCGGGCCGTTCAGAAGGAACGCAGAGTTTCGCTTGGCACGGTGGGTCCCGTTCCCGAAGAAGCAGGAGAACGGTGTGACCATCACGCACGTACCATCCCGAACCGCCCCGCAGGTCAGGTCCACCGGGTTCGTGGCCCGCCCCGGCCCGGTGCTCGTCCTGATCGGCCTGGGCGCGGTCGCGGTCGTCGCGCTGTGGTGGCGTGACACGTCCGCGGTGGTGGGGGCTGCCGGCTGGCTCACGAACGCCGGGCGAATCACCGGCCTGCTGGCCGGTTACGCGATGGCGGTGCTGATCGCGCTGATGGCGCGCGTGCCCGCGCTGGAGCACGGCGTCGGCACCGACCGGCTGACCCGCTGGCACGCCATGGGCGGGCGTTACGTCGTCGGCCTGATGACCGCGCACGTGCTGTCGGTCATCTGGGGGTACGCGATCGCCGACGGGCAGCACGTGGCGGACGAGGCCGTCACGATGGTCGTGACCTTCCCCGAGATGTGGGAGGCCACCGCGGCCTGTCTGCTGCTGCTCGGCATCGGCGCGATCTCGGCCCGTGCCGCCCGCCGCCGGATCGGCTACGAGACCTGGTACCTGCTGCACTTCTACACCTACGTCGCCGCCTACCTGGCTTTCGGCCACCAGCTCGCCACCGGTGCGGAGTTCGCCGGTGACCGGGCCGCCCAGGTCGCCTGGTATGTCCTCTACCTCGGCGTGGCCGCGCTCGTCGTCCGGTACCGGCTCCTGGCGCCCGTCCGGCTGTTCCTGCGGCATCGGCTGCGGGTGGCCGCGGTGACCGCCGAAGCCCCCGGCGTGATCTCCGTCCAGGTCACCGGCCGGCGACTGGAACGGCTGCGCGCCGAGCCCGGCCAGTTCTTCCGCTGGCGCTTCCTGGCCAAGGGGCTGTGGTGGTCGGCGAACCCGTACTCGCTGTCGGCCCCGCCCGGCGCCGGAGGGCTGCGGATCACGGTCAAGGCGCTGGGCGACCACAGCGCGACCCTGGCCGGGCTGCGCCCCGGGACGCGGGTCTTCGCCGAGGGACCGTACGGGGCCTTCACCGGCCGGTTGCGCTCCCGCCGGCAGGTGCTGCTGATCGCGGGCGGCGTCGGCATCACCCCGTTGCGCGCCCTGTTCGAGTCGCTTCCCGGCGAGCTGACCCTGCTCTACCGGGCACGCAGGGAGGCCGACCTGGTGTTCAGGCAGGAGCTCGAGGACATCGCCGTCGCCCGGGGCGCGAACCTGCACTATTCGACCGGCCCCCGCGGCCCCGGTGGGCCGTTCGACGCGGCGGTGCTCGCCCAGGTCGTGCCCGGCCTGCGCGACCACGACGTGTACGTGTGCGGCCCCGCCGAGATGACCCGGGCCGCGATCCAGGCATTGCGGGCCGCCGGAGTGCCCCGGCGGCACATCCATCACGAATCCTTCGAGTTCTAGGAGTACGACGATAAATGCCCATCCGTAGAGCACTCCTCGCCGTGCTGGCCACTGCCGTCGGCCTGGTGCTGCTGCTGTCGTTCAAGCCGCACGACGTGTCGCAGGCGGCCCAGCCACCCGCCGCCCTGGCCCAGAAGCAGTCCGGCACCACGCCGGCTCAGGGCACCACGCCGGCGCAGGGGACAACCGTGACCGGCGATCCGGCCGACACCCGCTGGGGCCCGGTGCAGGTCGCGATCACCGTGTCCGGCGGGAAGATCGCCGACGTCCAGGTGCTGCAGGCGCCCGACGGCAACCGCCGTGACATCGAGATCAACGACGCCGCGCTGCCGATCCTCACCCAGGAGGCGCTGTCGGCGCAGAGCGCGCAGATCGACACGGTGTCCGGCGCCACCTACACCAGCGAGGGCTACGCCCGCTCCCTGCAGAGCGCGATCGACCGGGCGGGGCTGTGACGATCCGGCACGTCGAGCACGTCATGGGGACGGTGTTCTCCTTCGACGTCCGGCACGAGGCGTCCGAGCGGATCACGTCGGCGATCGAGGAGGCGGTGACCTGGCTGCACCACGTGGACGCCCTCTTCTCCACGTACCGGCCCGGCAGCCCGATCAGCCGCCTCGGCCGCGGCGAGATCGCCCCGGAGAGCTGCCCGCCCGAGATCGTCCGCGTGCTGGCCCGCTGCGCCCAGGTCGAGCGCGACACCGGCGGCTATTTCACGCTCATGCCCGGCGGCCGGCTCGACCCGTCCGCGCTGGTCAAGGGCTGGGCCATCGAGCACGCCTCGGCGCTGCTGGCGGCGGCGGGCGCGCGGCGGCACAGCGTCAACGGCGGCGGCGACGTCCGCCTCGGCTCATCGCCGGAAACCGACCGGCCGTGGCGGGTGGGCATCGCCGACCCGCTGCGGCCCGGGGCGCTGGCCGCCGTCGTCTCGGGGACCGGCCTGGCGGTCGCCACCTCAGGCACCGCCGAACGCGGGCACCACATCGTGGACCCGCACACCGGCGCCCCCGCCACCGCGCTGGCCTCGCTCACCCTCGTCGGGTACGACCTGACCACCGTGGACGCCTACGCCACCGCCGCGTTCGCGATGGGCTCCGCGGCGCGGGAGTGGGTGGAGGATCAGGACGAGCTGGAGGCGTTCGCGGTGACCTCGTCGGGAGCGGTCTGGCGTACCAGCGGTTTCCACCGTTATGCGCAGTTGTAGCGGGCGGCGGCTTCGGCCGCCTTGCGGGCCAGGGCCCGGCGGAGCTCGGCCGGGGCGAGGACTTCGGCGTCGGTGCCGAAGGCCAGGAGCACCTCTGCCGCGGCGAGGGAGCGGAAGTGCAGTTCGACGTGCACCCGCTCTGCTCGCTGGTCGGTCGCGGGAGGAGGGCCGGCCAGGTCGGCTTCGTGGATGCGCAGGAATCTGGCCAGGATGTCCCGGTGGACGCTGACCGTGACGGCCAGCGGGGCGGGGATCTCGTCGATGTGGCGGCGCAGGCCGTCCCAGACGTCGGCCAGTTCGAGGCCGTCGCGGCGGCGTACGGGCTCGTCGAGGATGCCGGCTGACAGGGCCCGGTCGGCTCGGAAGAGTGCGGGCTCGCCACGGTGGTCGGCGACCAGGTACCAGACGCCCGCCTTGTTGACCAGGCCGTACGGATCGAGGGTGTAGGAGCGGACGCGGTTGTCGCGGCCGTGCCGGTAGCGCAGGCGCAGCCGCCGGTCGTTGAAGACGGCCTGCTGGAGCACGGCCAGGTCGACGGCGGGGCCGGTCGCCGAGCGCGCCGGACCGCCGCGCCAGCGCACGGGGTCGATGAGGATGCGGCGGCTGGCCAGGTCGGCGTCGGGCCGGTGCGGGGCGGGCAGGGCGGCCATCAGTTTGCGCAGAGCGGAGCCGAGGGCCTGCCCCAGGCCCAGCTCGGTGTGAGCGTGACCGGACATCAGCACGAACAGGGCGCGGGCCTCGTCGGCGGTCATGCCGGTGACGTTGGTGCGGTAGCCGGGCAGCAGCGCGATGCCGCCGTGGGGGCCGCGCACGGTGTAGACGGGCACGCCGGCCGACGACAGCGCCTCGACGTCGCGCATGACGGTGCGGACCGACACCTCCAGGCGCTCGGCCAGGTCACCGGCCGGCAGCTGCCCGTGGGTCTGCAGCAGCAGCATGATCGACAGCAGGCGCTCGGATCTCACGTCTTCAAAGGTATATGACGCTACCTGACATATATCCCCGTGAAGATGCAGGTAGACGGGCCGCCCACGGGGGCGGCGCGAACGTCCTGAAAGGAACTGTGCTGTGACCGGAACCAACGGGCTCGCCCAGCAGATCGCCGACGACTTCGTCCGCGCGTGGACCAGCAAGAACATCGACAAGGCCCTGAGCCTCCTCGCCGACGACGTCGTGTGCGAGGCCCCGACCGGCACGTTCGAGGGGGTGGAGGGCTACCGCGGGTTCCTCGAGCCGTTCGCGACCTCGCTGGTCAGCGCCACCGTCATCGACGTCCTGGGCAACGACACGAACGCGGCGACCGTGTACACCACCGACACCCCGCTGCTGAAGGACTTCCGCGGCATCGACTATTTCACCGTCGAGAACGGCAGGATCACCCGCGTGATCAGCATCTTCGACATGCTCCCGATGCACAAGGCCCGAAACGCCGTCCAGCCCTGACCGGGGTCACTTCTGCTCCTGGAGCCAGTCGTCGAACGTCGTCGGCGCGATGCGGGCGTCCTCGCCCGGCAGCAGCACGTTGCCGGCCATCTCCGGGCTGAACAAGCCCGACCAGGTCGGCACGAGCTTCACCTCCCGGCCGCGCGCCCGATGCGTACGCCGGGCCATGTCGACGAGGTCCTGCGGCTCGGGCCCCGCGACGTCGACATGGCGTCCCTGCGGCTCGCCCACCGCGATCTCGGCCAGGATGGCGGCCACGTCCGCGGGCGCGATCGGCTGCATGAGCAGCGGCGCGACCGTGGCCACGCCGTCCTGCTCGGTCCAACCGGCCACCATCTCCGCGAAGTCATGGAACTGCGTGGCCGGTACGACCGTCCACGGCACCGGCCCCGCGGCCACCAGGCGTTCCTGCTCCCGCTTGCCGGCGTAGTGCGCATTGCCGTCGATCCGGCCCACCCCGGCGATCGACAGCAGCACATGGTGGCGTACGCCGGCCCGTTCCTCGGCGGCGAGCAGGTTACGGGTGGCCGCCGCGAAGTAGGCCACCGTCTCGGCCCGATCCCCCTCCGGCCCGTTGGTGACGTCGATGACGGCCTCGACCCCGGCGAGGGCGTCGTCGAGCCCGTCACCGGTCAGCAGGTCCAGGCCGAGCGAACGGCTGATGCGCACGACGTCGTGCCCGTCCCGTTCGAGGGCGGCCACGGTCAGGGAACCGATGTTGCCGGTCGCGCCGGCGACGGCGATCCGCATGATGATCACTCCTTGTCCACGATCAACCAGGACCATATCTCGGACTAAACAGGTCCGCAATATCCACGATATCCTGCCGATCGTGAAGCTGCCCGTAAGCACCGAATGGCTGTTGCACTGCGCCACCTCGCTGGCGCAGCTCGAACCGGGGACCACCGCATCGGCCGCCCAGCTGGCGGACTACTACGACCTGCCCGCGCCCTACCTCGCCAAGCAGCTCCAGTCGCTCGTCAAGGCGGGCGTGCTGTCGGCGACGACAGGGCCGCGCGGCGGGTTCCGGCTCGCGCGCGAGCCTGCGGAGATCACGTTGCTGCAGATCGTGGAGGCGGTGGACGGCGCCTCCGCTCCGTACGAATGCCGCGAGATCCGCAGGCAGGGCCGCGGCGCGCTTCCGGCCGAGGAGTGCCGGCAGGCCTGCATCCTCGCCGTGAAGATGGCCGAGGCGCATCGGGTGTGGCGCGGCAGCCTGGCCGGGGTCTCGCTCGCCGATGTCCTCGCCGACCTGCCTCCGTCGGCGCCGGCCCGCACTCGATCGCTGCTCACCGGGCAGACCCGTCCCCCTGGAGAGGACGCCCTCCGCTGAGAGATCCATCCCATCGCGTCATGGCAGGATCTGTGGGGGACTGCGAAGTTCGGAGGACGTGATGAACGACGAGACGGCCACGTTGCTCTTCGACGTGATCGGCCGGCTGGAGAAGAGCATCCTCGCCCGCGACTGCCCGGCCATCGTCGCGCTCCAGGGTGAACGCCAACTCGTGCTCAGCGACTACGACTACCTTCGCGACCAGCAGTCGGCCACGGACTTCGAGAATCGAGCCGCCACCAGGGCCCAGGAGATCGCCGCGACGCGATGGATCTTCGCGGTCCCCCAGGTATGGGTGATCACGCCGGACAAGGTCTTCAGCCGGGCCGTCTCCAACCTCCCGCTGCTCGAGGGGGAGCAGGAGGCGATCACCTGGATGAGCTTCGATCAGAGCGACGGCGTGGACTACGGGCGCGTCCCGTACGCACGCCGCCCGAACGGAGAGCCGGTGTTCGACGAGCCGGAGATGTTCACCGTGAGCGTGCGTCCGGCCGAACGCATGCCGGGCTACACGCTCCTTCAGGGGCTCTTCCCCGACCATGGCGCCGCCGGGTGATCGACGAAGGACAACTTCCGCCGCGGGGGCCGCATCTAAGGACGTAGAAGATCCGAGATGACGGGGTGATCAGATGGCGTCGGCCCTGCTGCCTGGGGATCCTCTTCGGCTGGGGGACTTCTGGCTGGCCGGGCGGCTGGGTGCCGGGGGCCAGGGGGTGGTCTACGAGGCGTACGACGCGCAGGGCGACCGGGTGGCCATCAAGGTGCTGCACGGTGATGCCGCCGGCGATCCGGATCTGCGGTCGCGCTTCGGCAAGGAGGCCACGGCGGCCCGGCGGGTGGCCTCGTTCTGCACGGCACGCGTGCTGGCGGTCGATCTGGACGCGCCCAAGCCGTACATCGTCAGCGACTACGTCGAAGGGCCGAGCCTGCGTCAGGCCGTCGCCGACGGGCGCCGCTTCAGCGGCGACGAGCTGCACCGCCTGGCCACCGCGGTGGCCACGGCGCTGACCGCGATCCATGACGCCGGCGTCGTGCACCGCGACCTCAAGCCTGACAACGTGCTGCTGGGTCCCGACGGTCCGCGCGTCATCGACTTCGGGGTGGCGCGGACTCTGGAGATGTCGCTGACCGCCACCGGTCTGGTGGCCGGCACTCCGACCTACATGGCGCCGGAGGTGTTCACCGGCCAGCGTGCCGGTGCTCCCGCCGACGTGTTCTCCTGGGGTGCGATCGTGCTCTACGCCGCCAACGGCGACGACCCCTTCCGGGCCGAGAGCCTGGGCGCGGTCATGCACCGCGTCCTGTCCGCCGAACCCGACCTCTCCCCGTTGCCGCCTTCGCTGCGGCCGCTGGTCTCGGCGGCCCTGGCCAAGGATCCTCTCGCCCGGCCTACCGCGCGCGAGCTGTTGCTCGGCCTGATCAGCGGGTTCCAGGGCGGCCAGGCCGACCTGCTGACCGTCGGCAGCGCCGAGGCCGGGCTGCTCAGCCGGGGAGCCGCGGCCGATCCTGCCCTCGGCACGCTTGCGGAGGACGCCTACGGGTTTCTCAGCCCCGGCGAACGCGACCTGGTGCCCAACCTGTTCCTGCGCATGGTGGCCGTCACCGACGCCGGTGAGGTGACCGTACGCACCGCGTCGCATGAGGAGCTGTTCGAGGCAAGGACACCGGACGAGCGGGCCGCGCTCGAACGGATCCTGGAGGTCTTCTCCTACGTGATCGCCGTTCGAGGCGACGACGTCGCACTGGCCCGGCCCGCCCTGTTACAGGCCTGGCCGCGGCTGCGGTCCTGGGTCGGCGACGAGCGTGAGGGCCTGCCCACGCACGACCTGATCCGCGCCGCCGCACGCCACTGGAACACCCACGGGCGCCGCGAAGGCGACGTCTTCCAGGGCAGCCGCCTGGAGACGGCCCTGCGCTGGGCCGCCACCGGACGCCGCCATCTCACGCTCAGCAAACTCGAACGCGACTTCCTCGACGCCTGCAACGCCGCCACCCGCCACCGGATCCGGCGCCGCCGCCTCCTCACCGTCACCCTGTCCGCCCTGCTCGTCCTCGCCCTGATCGGCGGCGCCGTCGCCGTTCGGCAGAGCCTCGTCATCTCGGAGCAGAGCAGGATCGTCGCCGCGCAGCGGGACGAGGCGGTCGCGGGCAAGGTGGCGGCCCAGGCCGACGCGATGCGCACGGCGGACCCGGTACGGGCGATGCTGCTCAGCGTCGCCGCCTGGCGGCTTGCCCCGGTCACCGCGACGCGGGCGACGTTGCAGAACGCCTGGGCACAGCGCGAGCGCTCGGCGTTCTCCGACCCGGACTCGGGCGCGGAGACCGTACGGCAGATCACCAGGGACGGGCGCACGTTCGTCAGCGTGTCCCCGCAGGGGGTGCGGATCTACGACCTGCGGACCGGGAGGAAGACCGGCGGCTGGGACGACCTGAAGATCGGTGGGGAGAAGTTCCTGGGCGCCAGCCTCAGCCCCAGCGGCCGGATGCTGGCCGTGGCGGCGGGCGATGAGATCCATGTCTGGGACACGAGCACCGGCAGGCAGACGGGAGCCAGACGCAGGATCGACATGCCGGAAAACTTCAACGGGGTCAAGTTCCAGACCGGCGACCGGTACGTCAACGTGCTGGGATCCCAGGCCGGCGGCCTCTGGGACACGCGGACCGGCGCGGAGATCGAGGCGGGGGACGGCATGCTCGAACCCTCCGTCACCCTGGCCAACGACCTGGTCGTGAACGGGGGTGTCATGCGCCGGTTCAGCCTGCTGAGGCTGCCGAGCGGGAAACCGGTGGCACCATGGCCCCGCTCGGGCGGCTGCGCCAAGGAGGTGTGGACGGCGGCCATCAGCCCGGACGGACGGACCATCGCCTGCGCCACCGGTTCAGGGGTCTCCCTCGTCGACGCGCACACAGGACGCGACCTCGCCGGCCAGCCGGCGCTCGGGGGGAACGGCGACGGCGGCACCAGAATGTGGTTCAGCCCGGACGGCCGCTACCTCGTGGTCAGGAAGAACAACAACCTTGAGCTTGTCCGGGTCTCGGACGGGAACACCGTGCTCTCCTACCGGAGCGCACCCGAGAGCGTGGGCTTCGACGGCACGACCCTGCGTTACCTGACCGACGAGACCGTGGTGGGCCTGGACATCTCCGATGTCCTCCACCTCACGCGGCTGCCCGGCCACGCCCCTGAGTCCGCTGTGTTCAGCACTGATGGACGACTCCTCGCCACGCACCAATACGAGGCGAAGCAGCTCGTGCTCTGGGACGCGGAGAAGCTCCGCCCGCTGGGATCGCCCCTGAAGATAAGGATCGGGGACGGCACCCTGGGCTTCGCGTTCAGCGGAGACGGGCGGCTGCTGGCGGCCTTCAGCGGCATGGGGAAGCCGCTGGAGATGTGGGACACCGCGCAGCCGTCGCGCGTGACCAGGGCCCAGTTGCCGGGTGAGTGGATGGCGGAGGCCGTGGCCGTGAACGAGCACGGGACGCTTGTCGCGATCGCCGCCACCGATACCAGCGGCGCATCCCGAAACCGGCTTTTCGTCTGGGACGTGCCGCATCACAAGTGGTTGCGGCCCATCGACACGAACTACCTGATGGGCATCGTGTTCCGGCCGGGCAGCACGATCATCGCTCCGATGAGCGACTCGGCCAACCACCTGATCGATCTCTCCTCCGGGCAGCCGGTCGGCCCCGCCTTCGGCCCAGGAGGGCTGAGCAGCGGTTTGAGGAGCATCGCCTTCAGTCCTGATGGGGCGAGCCTCGCCGCCTACAGCCAGTCGGGCAGGCTCGCGTTCTGGGATCTGCGCACGGGTAAGAGGCGTGGTCCGACGTTGCGTCCGTACCCCGGTGACATCATCGGGATCAACCAGCTGGTCTTCTCCCGGACGGGCGACGTGGCCGCATCCATCACTGAGGGGGAGGTCCAGCTCTGGGACCCCATCACGCCTCGCAAGCTCGGGTCGTCGATCGCAGGGGCGGACGAGCCGCTGATAACGGCCGCGTTCGGATCCGGTGGCGCGGTGCTCCGTACCATCGACGAGGCGGGTGTGCTGCGCTCGGTCTCCGTCGATCCCGAGCGCACGGCCGCGACCGTCTGCGCCCGGGCCGGGCGCTCGCTGACGCGCGCGGAGTGGCAGGAGTATCTGCCCGGATTGCCGTACCGGAAGATCTGCCCCTGATCACCGGCTTCGGCGCGTCAGGGTCCTGATGTCCTCGAACAGCCGCTCGTGCGCGGCGGCCGCCTCGGCAGAGGTCAGGTCCATGTTCTGGATGAAGCCGTGCTCCAGGCCGGGCTCCTGCCGGTGCGTCACGTGGACGCCGGCTCGCGCCAGCCGGCGGGCGTAGGCGTCGCCTTCGTCACGCAGCCGCAGGCAGGCCATGGTGGCCAGGTGGCCGCCGGCGCTGTCGCCGGCCACCGCGGCCGGGCGGGCCCAGCGCAGCACCGCGGTCACGTCCTCGACGGACCGCCGGGTACGGATGCTCGGGCGCGCGCCGGTAGTCGATGGCCAGCACCTCGACGTCGCAGGCGTGGGCGATGCGCCGGCAGGTGCGGTCATGGGTCTCCAGGTCACCGATGACGAAGGCGCCGCCATGGGCGAACACCATCAGCGGCCTGGCCTGTTCGGAGGGCCGGTAGTGGCGCAGCGGCAGCCCGTCCGGCCCGTGCAGGTCTTCCACGCGGGCCGGTGCGGGGCCTCGGGGCCGGTCGGCGGCTCGCCGTCGTGAGCCTTCACGCAGTTCGGACACATCGGGGACGGTCATAACGGGTCAGCCCTCCGGGTGGACCATGAGAAGTACGGCACGATTGTCCGGGGTGTGGCCTCGGTACAGGTGCGGGTGAGCGGCGTCGAACCGGATGGAATCGCCTTCGGCCAGGTCGGTGGGGGAATCGGCGGGTCCGGTGGTGACGCTTCCGTGGGTGAGCACGAGGCACTCCTCGACGCCGGGCAGGTGGGCGTCGGAGTGCTGGGTGCTCTCGGCGATGGCGATGTCGTAGACCTCCACGGTGCCGCGCACCCTGATGCGGTGCAGGAGACGCGCGCTGACCGCGTCGCCCTCGACCCGCGGCCGCCGGTCGTCGGCGCGTACCACCTCGACCGTCGAGGCGGGCGCTTCCAGCAGCTCGCCGAGGGACGCCTTCAGCGCGGTGGCCAGGGCCCACAGGGTGCTCAGGGTCGGGTTGCCCTGGCCCTGCTCGATGCCGTGCAGCGTGGTCTTGCTGATGCCGCCGGCGGACGCCAGGTCGGCCAGCGATATCCCGGCCGCCGTACGCAGCCGGTGCACGTTCGTCCCCACCACTTGCGCGAGCTCCATTCGTATCAGCATAGTGGTATGGACGTACCAATATAATGGTTTTGGAGGCGAGATGACGGTGACGCGGCTGCGCGACATCCCGGGCATCGGCGTGGACGCCGTCGGCGACGCGGCCGACGCCGTGGGCGACCCGGAGTTCCTGCGGCTGGAGAACCTCGACACCGACCTGCGGCCGCCCGCCGTCGCCATCGCCGCCACGCATGCCGCCGTCGACGACGACGCGGCCAACAGCTATCTGCCGTTCCAGGGGCGCCGCTCGCTTCGCGCGGCCGCCGCGGCGCACGTCGGGCGCATCTCCGGGCACGCCTACGACGCCGACACCGAATGCGTCAGCGTGGCCGGCGGGCTCAACGGCATCCTCAACACGCTGCTGGCGACCGTCGAGCCCGGGCAGGAGGTCGTGCTGTGCGACCCCATATACGCCGGCCTGGTCAACCGGGTCCGGCTCGCGGGCGGCGTCCCCCGCTTCGTCCCCGCGCAGCCCACCGCGGACGGCTGGACCGTCGACGCCGAACAGCTCGCCGACGCCGTCGGACCCGACACGGCGGCTGTCCTGATGATGGGGCCGGCGATGCCGACCGGTCTCGTCCTGGACGAGCACCACTGGTCCGCCCTCGCCGACGCCTGCGAACGCCACGACGCCTGGTTGATCTACGACGCGGCCATGGAACGCATCCGCTTCGACGGCCGCCCTCCCAGCCACCCGGCGGCCCACGAAGGCCTGGCGCGGCGCACCATCACCGTCGGTTCGGCCTCCAAGGAGCTGCGCCTCATCGGCTGGCGCGTCGGCTGGGTGACCGGCCCCGCCGACATCGTCGCCGACATCCGCCTGGTGGGCCTGACCAACGTCGTCTGCCAGGTCGGCCTGGCACAGGACGCCGTGGCCGCCGCGCTGGACGCGCCCGACGCCGATGCCGACGTCGCCGCCGCCACCGCCGAGTGGCAACGGCGCTGCGAGACGGTCCTGCATCAGCTCGCCGCGTACCCGGTCGTCCGGCCGCACGGCGGGTGGTCACTCCTCATCGACGCCAGGCCCCTGGAGCTGACCCCCGCCGAACTGTCCCGGCGCCTGTTCGAGCGGGCGAAGGTCGCAGCCACCCCCATGGACGGCTGGGGCCCCAGCGGCGGGCACTACCTGCGGCTCGTGTTCGCCAACGAACCTGTCGAACGCCTCGCCGACCTCGGCGACCGCTTCCGCCAGGCCATCGGCTGAACCATGGACGTTTCGGATACATGCGCCGCCGTCCCGGCTGGTACGTCGTCGGAGGGCTGTTCGTAGCCGTCCGGCGGAGCCGTGGGTGACCTCATCGAGCGTCCGTCAGTCGGCGTGAGTCAGCCGGACGTATCCGTACGGGTTGAAGAACAGATCGTCCTCGTCATAGCGGTCGCACGCGCCGGTGCGCAGCAACCAGCGCGGAGCGTCCTCGGCCATCCGGAACCCGGCGCCGTCCTCGATCTCCTCCGCGCGCGGATCGGTCAGCAGGTAGATGGCGAGCGTGTCCAGGTGCGCGACGAGCTCGGCCAGCCTGTCCTCCGGCGGAAGCTCCGCACCGACCTCGATCTCCACATCGGGCGCGCCGAGCAGGTGCATGCCGCAGCTGTAGAGCACCTGACCGTCGTGGAGCGGTCGCTGCACCCAGGCGCTGACCAGCGCGTCGGCCAGGGCCTCGTCCGTGGCCTCGGCCGCTCGATCGGCCAGCGCGAGCCAGCGGTCCCGGCCGTGCGCGATCCCGCTGCTCTCGTTCTTCACCGCCGTGGCTCCGGACCGCAGCAGCGCGGCCGTCACCGCCAGCAGCCGCCGGGAGGTGTCGAACGCCAGCTCCCGCATCATCGGCGCGGACAGCAGGTAGCCGACGGTGTCGTGGGACTCCACTGCGGCCCAGTCCGCCTCGTCGAACGAGGCCGCAGCCATACTGGCCTCGAACGCCTCCGGCATCCGAGGGTCGGGTTCGGCCTCGGAGTATTCGCGGTCGAGGACGAAACCGCCGAAGCCGGCCGCAGTCCGTTCTATCTCCGAAAGGTCCAGCCCGGCACCGAGCACGCAGAGCACGTGCCGAGGAAACGCATCACTCATCCCGGTACGTTATCGATCATTGCCGACGCCTCGGGGCGATTCCCCCGATCTCCCGGAGAGGCCGGCTACGTCCTCTTGGCGACGTGCAGCTCGCACACGCCGTCCGTACACGACCGCCGCAACCGTCCCATCGAGACGGTCTGCGCCAGGCCGATCAGCCAGCACGTCGGGCACCCGCGGAAGGCCAGGAGCGCCACCGGCGCCAGCACCAGGCTGACCGGCCCGATCACCGGGATCAGCGCGACCGAGCCGATCAACGCCCCGAACCCCACCACACCACGCGCCAGGTGCCGAGGCAGTGACGCGCTGGCGAACTCGTGTCCGTCAGTCATCGCACACCCCCTCGCCCAGCCGGTCCTGCACGGCCGCGCGGGCGCGGTGCAGGCGCGACTTCATCGCCGCCACGCTCAGGCCCAGCGCGTCGGCGGTCATCCGGCCGCTGAGGCCCTGGACGTCCCGCATGATCAGCACCTGCCGCTGGTCGGCCGGCAGCGCCGCGATGGCCGCCGCCACCCGCGCCGCCTCCAGCCGATCGAACACCTCTTCCTCCGCGGACCGCATGGCGGCGCCGTGGAGGGGAGGCGGTGGCCGGAGTGCCAGCCTGGCCCGGCGTACGCATTCGTTGCGGATGATCCGGAACATCCACGACACCAGGGCGCCGGTGGCGCGCAGCGTACCGATCTTGCGATAGAGGACGATCAACGCCTCCTGCGCCGCGTCCTCGGCATCCTCCGGCGTGGCGCACAGGTGGCGGGCGAAGCGCCGCACGTGCGGGTGCGCGCCCGACACCAGCGCGGCGATCGACTCGGCGTCGCCGTCGCGGGCCGCCGCGATCAACGCCTCGTCCGGCCAGGTCGTCGTCTCAGCCACGCGTACGCCTCCTCCGCCGCAGCACGACCACGCTACAGGTGCAGATGAGTACGACGGCGACCGCGACTCCCACAGCAACGATCACGACAACCTCTCCTTCGTCGATGACGGAACGCATATGAGAGGCGCCGGACCCGCCAGAGGATTCACCCCGCCACACGCGACATCGATGGTGCGGGTTCGTGCCGGGGTGGCCACGCAGGAGGTGGGCCGAGACCGAGGCCGCGGTGTCGACGCCGTCGATCCGGGGTCAGGAGGTGAAGAGATCGAGAAGGGCCGTGCCGCGCCTGGTCAGGTGGACGTAGATCTCCCTGCCGTCGCGCCGCCGGGTGACCAGCCCCGCCGATTCGAGGCGCTTGCAGTGGTAGGTGATCACGCTGGGGTGGCATTTGATGCGCCTGGCCAGAACGCCCATCGACATCGGCTGGTCGACGCTGGCCAGGATGGTCGCCCGTGCGTCGCCGAAGAGGAACTGGAGCTGCTCCTCGGTGTCCTTCGGCCGGGGCACCGTCAGGTACGGCGGGGGATAGCCGATCCAGGCGACCTCCGGGCCGTCGAAGCGGACGATGAGCGCGTCCGGCCCGGCGAGCATGGGTATCAGCACCAGACCCCTGGACTCGATGGAGAACTCGTCGGGACCGTAGTCGGGGACGCTCAGCGCGCCCTCACTGAAAGTGCAGTCGGCGTGCACGTCATTGAGCACGACATCGAGTGCTCCTCGGGCGCTGGCCACGGCGATCCGCTCGACTTCGCGATCGAACAGCGCGCGGGTCTGCTGCCATTCCGGATACATGGCGGACCATGCCTGCCCCAGCAGGTCGGCAAATCCGTGCAGCCAACGGCGAGGGTGCTTCATCGCGGGCTGCCAGTGGGGCGGCGGTCTCCCGTCGGTGATGGAGTCCAGCTCTGTTTGTAACGCGTCGGGCGACAGATCGCGAAGCATTTCGAGCTGCGTGGGAACGTCCAGATCCCGGCTGAAGTCTCCGGGGAACGCGACATCGGGAAATATGGTGTAGCCGGGTGCCGAGAGCGAATCCACCACCATTCCGTCGGGTGCCACCGCGGCAGAGCGCACCAGTTGCCGCCATCGTTCGGGGGCGCCCCTGTCCCGGCCCGCGAGCGCATCGCAGATCAGCGCGAGCATGGACAATCCGGGGACCATCGTCACGGTCACGGGTACCCGATCAAGTCGCTCAATGACCAGGCGCGTGCGCATTGGTAACTCTTCCTCTCGAGCTTCGGCAAATAGGAAGCAGCGTCTCACGGTGGCGCATACAAACTTGCTTCAGCGGTCGGCAGGGATACCGGAAAGCGGTGATCGCCCGCGTCCTGGTCACACGTCCGCATCACCTGATCTGGCTGGCGCGCAGATGTTCGCGTACGGCGGGAGTCAGCACCTGACCCGCACGGTCCGCCATGAGCGTCATGTGGTACGCGACAAGCGCCGCGTCGCAGTCGGGCTCGGAGAGCACGGCCAGGCAAGCGCTTTCGCCGATCGACATGGTGGTCAGCATCATGCCGTTCGCCATCTCCACCATGCTCTGAACGACCCCACCCCCGTCGAGAGCGCAGGCCGCGGCCACCGACAGGCCGACCAGCCCAGAGGTGATCGCGGCCAGCCGGCCGGCCCGGTCGACGGGGAAGCCCGAGGACGTCGCCAACGGCAGGCCATCGGCGGAGAAGAGAACGACGTGGACGACTCCTGGAACGATGCCGACGAATTCGCTGATCAGCCAGTCGACCTCGTACGCCATGTAGCTCACGTCGTTCATGCGCCCTGTCCTCTGTGCTTCGGGTCAGGGGCGGCCCTGCCCATGCTGATGTCGTCGCGAGCGGACCGGTAGCCCTGCTGGAAGCTGGACAGGCGGCTGCGTACCCGGTCCGCCGAGACGGACGGCATCGGCGGGACATCTTGGGGCGTGGAGGCCGTGGTGGCCGAGCCGGGCACCAGGTTGGCCTTGGGCACCCGCTTGGGCAGCCCGGTCGCGGTCTCGCCGTCGCGCACCGGCTCCACGGCGGCGGCTTTGGCGGCGTTCCATCCGGCGTCGGCCGCCCCCCAGCTGACTCCCTGCTCGAACCACGCCGACTCGATCGAGGCGTAGATCGGCAGATACTCGTCCGAGGCTGCTTTGGCGGCCGGAATGGGACCGGTGGACGCCGACGCCGTGTCGGGGAAGTCATAACCGGACGGCCGCTGCGGCGCGTCGTCCATGCCGCCGCGCAGGCCCAGGTTGGGGCGCCTGAGGAAGAGCGTTTCCTGGCTCGGCGGGTCGTACGGTCTCCTCGGCGGCGCCCACGGGTCGGCGACGGCGTACGAGCCGGTGTCGGCGGACGGCCGGCCGCCGGATCCCCCCGGCCTCTCCGACGGCGTGAGCCAGGCGCCGGACGGGTTGGACGGGTTGGACGGGTTGGACGGGTACGAAGGATGGGCCGGACCCATCTGGAACGAGCCCCACTGCGGTGGGGTGGGGACAGCCTCGGCGGAGCCGCCGGGATAGCTGGGCGCCTGCGCGGCGAGCATCGCCTCGGGCATGAGGATCATCGCGGTGAGCCCTCCGGATTCGTGCGGGCGCAACTGCACCCGGACTCCGTGGCGGTGGGCCAGCCGCGCGACCACGAACAGGCCCATGCGCCGCGACACCGACACGTCCACGGTGGGAGCGTCGATGAGGCGGTCGTTGGCGATGGTGAGCTCGTCCGGGGTCATGCCGATGCCGGAGTCGGTGATCGACAGCATCATGCCGCCCCCGTCGATCCTGCTGCCCGACACCGTCACCTGGGACTCGTGCGGCGAGAACGACAACGCGTTCTCCACAAGCTCGGCGACCAGGTGAATGATGTCGTTGACGGCCTGGCCGGCCACCGCGACGCCGTCGGGCACCTGGAGGATGACCCGCTCGTAGTTCTCGACCTCCGACAGCGAGGCGCGGGCGACGTCGACCAGCTTGACGGGCTTGCTCCAGCGGCGGGGCGTCTCCTGGCCGGCGAGAACCAGCAGGTTCTCGCTGTTACGCCGCATACGGGTGGCCAGGTGGTCCAGCCTGAACAGGTTGCCGAGCCGCTGCTCGTCCTGCTCGCCCTGCTCCAGCCCGTCAATGAGGGTGATCTGCCGCTCCACCAGCGTCTGGCTGCGGCGCGACAGGTTCACGAACATCGCGTTGACATTGGCGCGCAGGCGGGCCTCCTCGCCCGCCAGCCGGACCGCCTCACGGTGGACCTCGTCGAACGCCCGCGCCACCTCGCCGATCTCGTCCTTGGAGGAGATGGCGATCGGCGGCACGTGTATCGCCTTCGTGTCGACCTCGCTGTTGCGCAGCTGCCGCACGAGCTCGGGGAGCCGCTGGCTGGCGATCATGAGCGCGTCCCTGCGCAACCGCCTGAGCGGCCGGACGAGCGAGCGGGCCATGACCGCGGTGATGGCGAGGACCAGGAGCAGCAGCACGGCGAGGATGATGATGTTGAGCGTGGCCGCGGACCGGTCGCTGGACTGAATGTCGGCGCTTCGGGTGCCGACCTGCTCCAGCAACGCCCGCTGAACGGTGTGCAGCCGGTCGACGGTGTCGCTGATGGCGTTGAACCACAGGGTGACGTCGTTGGAAGTCGAGGTGTCGAGCCGCCGCAGGGGCAGGCCGGCATTGGCGAGGAACACGGCCCTGTTGATGTAGAACTCGCCCCGGCCGACCTCCACGCTGGCGACCGTGTTGTCGTGGAACTGCCGCTGCGCCAGCGTGGCCACGGCGCGAAACGAGGCGCGTTCGCTCTCGCGGTTGGAGCGGGCGTCAAGGAAAGCCTTGCGCTCGGGCTCTTCGAACGACCCTTTGACAAGCGCGATCGTCAACAGGCCTCGCAGCTTGGCGGCCTCCTCCTCCGATCGGGCGACGGCTCGCAGCGCGGCGCTGGTGGAGATCAGTTGCTCGTCCGTCGAGCCCTGCCCCACCTCGTCGTACAGTTGCAGCGTCTCCGCGATGACCTCGGAGTACTTCTCCATCGTCGGGAGCGGCGGCAGCTGCGCGTTCTGCCCGGACACGGTGGCACGCAGCGAGGCGAGCTGGGTCAGCCTGATGCGGACGAGGGCCAGCTTCCTGCGACCGAGATCGGACAGCGAGTCCTCGACCTCCGCGGCCGTCGCGTTCGTACGCTGCACGCTGGAATCGACGATCCGCCGCTGGGCCGTGAGCCGCTCCAACTGCGCCGATTCCCTGTCGGAGGCGACATAGTACGCGGAAAGGTCTCGCTCGAGTGCCATTTCGCGGGACAGCTCGCCGAGCTGCGCCACCAAGGAGCCCACATTGCTGATGCGCTGATTCTGCTCCGCGCTGCTGATCGATATGCCGACCCGCAGCGCGCCCAGGACCACGGCCACCAGGGTCGGAATGGCGATAAGCGTGATGAGGCGGGTTCGCACCCGCCAGTTCCGCAACGCCATCGGGTTCCCATGAGCGGGAACCTGCTCCACCGACGCCTGCTCCGGTGACTTCTCGTCGGCCACGAACCGTTCCTGCAGAACGGGAACGCCGGCACGACCAACTTGGGTCATCTTTGTCCTTACCGATGGCAAGCGTCCCCCGGACGGCCTGCCTCGGGAGACTTCAGCCACGTCGCTGACTGAACGCGGGCAAGCTCCGGCGCCACTGACCGAGCACGGGCAAGCTCCGGCGCAATTCGACCACAAACCCCATTAGCTGGCCAACGCCAATCAAGGTACTAGATAAATCAACATTTGCACGTCTCTGCAAACATCACACACAGTAACTCGGCAGTTCGATCTCAGGAGCATCGGATCATTCGGCGCCGCACCCGCTGTTAGCGCTGGTGACGCAATTCATTTGCAGAGAAATCCAAGAGAAACGTCATCCGTCGCGCTTCAGCATCGATCTCGCCTTCGGTAATCTTCACGCTCGGCGCCCCGGTGCCGATCACCGGAGGCTTCCTGTGTTAGGAGAACCTGAAATGACCCGCAAAGTGCGCCGCCGCACTCTCGTGCTCGGCGTTACCGCCACTCTGTTATTCACCGGCTGCGGCGGAAACGGCCAGTCGGCCGGCTCGGGCGGCAACGGCCTGGAGAAGGCCACCATCAGGGTCGGCGCCATGCCGATTCCCGACCCCGTCTCCCTCTACATCGCCATCAACAAGGGCTTTTTCAAACAAGAGGGCCTGACGGTCGAGCCGGTCGCCATCGTCGGCGGCGCCGCGGCCCTTCCGCAGATCAAGAGCGGTCAGCTGGACATCACCCAGACCAACTACGTCTCGACCTTCCTGGCGGTGAGCAAGGGCGAGAAGTTCAAGCTCGTCGCGGACATGTACCAGGCCGGCCCGAACGCCTACAACATCATGGTCCCGAAGGATTCGCCGATCAAGACCGTCGCGGATCTCAAGGGCAAGACCGTCCTGGTCAACAACTTCCGGAACATCGCCACGTTGGCCGTCACGACCCAGCTGAAGGTGGCCGGTCTCACCGAGAACGACGTCAAATTCGCCGAGAAGCCCTTCCCCGACATGGGCAACGCGCTCCAGGCCGGGCAGGCCGACGCCGCCTGGATCACCGAGCCGTTCATCACCGCCAACCAGAGCAAGCTGGGCTTCCGCAAGATCGCCGACACCATGACGGGGCAGACCGAGGACCTGCCGATCGCAGGCTGGATGGCCTCCGACGACTGGGTCAAAAAGAACCCGAAGACGCTGGCCGCCTTTCAGCGAGCCATCGCCAAGGCGCAAGAACTCGCATCGAACGACCGTAAGGAGATCGAGGCGATCCTGCCCAAGTACACGAAGATCGATGCGAAGACCGCTTCGGTCATCACCCTGGGCACCTTCCCGAGCGCGCTGAGCGCCAACAGGCTGCAAAAAGTCGCCGACCTCATGCTCGAGTACAAGTACCTCGAGAGTCCGATCGACGTGAAGTCGGTCATCGCGACGCCGTCGGACGGATGAGTCATTCGCGGTCATTCCGCAGCGTCGCAGGCGTTGCGGGGTTCCTCGTCGCGGGAGAGCTGGTGATCCGGTTCGGGCTGGGCGACGGCGTGATCTTCCCCGCGCCGTCCGTCATCCTGATGGAGGCCGTGCGGCTGGCGGCCGACGGAGAGTTCCTGCTGGGAGCGCTCACGACGCTCGTGAACTGGGCACTCGGCCTGCTGGTGGCGGTGGCGGTGGCGGTCCCGGCAGGCGTCCTGCTCGGCGCGCTGGCCCCGTTGGAGCGCGCCGCCCGGCCCGTACTGGAGTTTCTGCGGCCCATTCCCTCGGTCGCGGTCATCCCGCTGGCGATCCTGCTGATCCCGGTGGACGGCCTGATGAAGGTCGGCGTCATCGTGTACGCGTCCGTCTGGCCGATCCTGTTCAACACGTTGTACGGCATGCACGACGTCGACCCGCTGGCGAAGGATTCGCTGCGTAGCTTCGGATTCGGGCCGGTGGCCGTGCTCGGCAGAGTGAGCCTGCCCAGCGCCGCGCCTTTCGTCGCGACCGGTGTCCGGATCGCCTCCGGGGTCGCGCTGATCATCGCCGTCAGCGCCGAGCTGTTCGCCGGTGGAACCGCGGGCTTGGGCGTCTTCGTCATCCAGGCGGGCAGCGGAAACAGGACCGACCTCGTCATGGCGGCCACGCTGTGGGCCGGCATGTTCGGCCTGCTGGCCAACGCCTCGCTGCGGGCGGCCGAGCGCCGTCTGTTCGGCTGGCACCTGGCGCGGACGGGTGCGGCGCAGACGTGAGATCACTTGCCGGGGTCCTGGTGATCCTCCCTGTCATCGCCGCCTGGGAGCTCGTCACGCGACGGCTCGGAGACACCGACTTCCCACCGCCCACGAGCATCGTCGCCCGCATGCACGAGCTGTGGTTCTCAGGCCCGGCCGCGCGCCTGTTCCTCACCGACGACGCCGTGGACAACATCCTGCCCAGCATGGGACGCATGTTCGCCGGCTGGTTGCTGGCCGCGTTCATCGGAGTGGTGGCCGGCGTGGCACTGGGGCGCTCGCGGGTCGCGGCCGACTACGTGGACGCGCTGATCGAGTTCGGCCGTGCCGTTCCGCCGCCCCTGCTGCTGCCGCTGTTCCTGGCGCTGTTCCAGGCCGGCCTGGCCATGCAGCTCGCCGCGATCGTCTCCGGCGTGATCTGGCCCGTACTGCTCAATTCGATCGACGGAGCCAGAAACGTCGACCGCACCTACACCGAGACCGCCACGGTCTTCGGACTGTCGAGACCACAGCGGCTACACCGGATCGTCATCCCCGCCGCCTCGCCCAAGATCTTCGCGGGCCTGCGACTGAGCCTGTCCCTCGCGCTGATCCTCATGGTGATCTCCGAGGTGTTCGGCAGCACGAACGGCATCGGCTACCAACTGCTGGTGGCGCAGCGGAGCTTCGACACACCCGGTGTCTGGGCGACGATCGCCCTGCTGGGCATCCTCGGTTATATCGTCAACGCGCTGTTCGTGCTCGCGGAGCGCCGGCTGCTGATCTGGCACAGGCAGGCGAACCGTACGCCATGACTTCTGGAAAAGGACACATGCCGTCATCCGACAAGCTCCTCTGGGAAGCGGTCTCCGGTATCTCCCGATTCGCTGCACTCTTGACCATGGCGGAGCTCGGCGTGGCCGATCAGCTCGCGCAGGGGCCGCTCGACACCGAAGAGCTCGCCGCACGGTGCGGGGCGCACGCTCCCTCGCTCCGCCGGGTCCTGCGCGAGCTGGCGGGCATCGGAGTCGTCCGTCCGTCCGGCGCCGACCGATACGCCCTCACCGAGGAGGGCTCGGCGCTCCGCTCGGACATCCCCGGCTCGATCCGCTCCTCCATGCGCATGCTGGGCGAGGAGAGCTTCTGGTACGCCATGGGCAAACTGCCGGACACGGTGCGCGAGGGCAGCTCCGCGTTCGTCACCAGGTACGGAGAGCTCTACGAGCACCTGGCCCGCCATCCCGACATCAGCCACATCTTCGACGACTACATGACCGCCAGGGCCGACGCCTTCACGCGGGGCCTGGTCACGCGTTATGACTTCACCGGCGTCGGCACCATGGTCGACGTCGCCGGAGGCAGCGGCTCGATCCTGGCCACGGTCTTGCGCGCCAATCCCGGCATGCGGGGCATCCTCCTCGATCTCGACCACGTGGTGGCCCATGCCGGGGACATGCTGGCCGCCGAGAACCTGGCTGATCGGTGCGAGGTGGTGGCCGGGAACTTCTTCGACTCGGTGCCCTCGGGAGGGGACGTCTACCTGCTTGCCAGCGTCCTGCACAATTGGGGCGACGACGACGCTGTGCGCATTCTGCGAAATGTCCGGCACGCCATGAAACCCGGTGGGCGCGTGCTGATCCTGGAAGTGGTGCTGCCCGACGGCGCGGAGCCGCATCTGGGCAAGGACCTGGACCTGCGGATGCTGGCCATCTTCAACGGCGGCTCGGAACGGAGCCGACAGGAGTACGCGCAGCTCTTCGCCTCGGCCGATCTGGAACTGGGAGAGGTTGTGGAGTTGGGCGCGGGAGCAAGCCTCCTCGAGGCCAAGCCCATCTGACCCGGTCCGCATCGAGTGGCGCCGCAGGGTTTGTGCTATGCGGAGGAGGGAGCGTAGCTACGGAGGAAGGCCCGCACGCCCGCGGTGACGAGCCGGTCGACCTCTTCCTGGGGAAGGGGGACGGCGCCGTAGAACGTCTGCTGGTTCACGTCGGTGATGGTCAGCAGGGTGAGGTGGGCGTCGTCGAGCCGCAGCAGGCCGCGCTCGGCGATCTGGCGCAGGTACGGGGCGAGGCGCAGGTGCCCGGTCTGCGGTCCGGCCGCGATCCACGCCTGGAGGATCGGCGGCGGGATGTGGGCCGCCTCCGCCTCGATGGCCCGTACCAGGGCGAAGTGGTCAGGGAAGGCGGTGACCGCGGCGACCCTGTCGAGGGAGAAGTCGATGAGGTCCCGCTCCAGATCCACGATCTTGTGCAGATGCCGGTCCATGATCTGCGCGATCGCGGCGGTGACCTCGTCGGCGCCCTCCAGCGCGACGGTCAGGAACAACTGCTCCTTGTCGGTGAAGTGCCGGTAGATCGTGCGTTTGGACACCCCCGCCTCGGCGGCGATCGCGTCCGGCACCTCGCACTCCTGGCCACGCCGACCTCACTCAGCGCCAACAGCACCACCACCGTCATCCCCGACCTGGCCCGAGCCCTGAGCGTCTCGGCGGCCGACGCCACCTGGGCCGCCACGGCGTTCGGCTGGGGCGGCGTCCTCGGCGCCCCGCTCACCGCCGCACTGCTGCGCACCCGCGGCATCCGCGCCGCCACACTCGTCAACGGCGCCCTCGTACTCCTCGGCACGCTCCTGGTGGCCGGCGCACCGACGCTGCCGATGCTGCCGGCCGGACGCGCCGCTCAGGCCGCCGGCGGAGGGGGCCTGGTCACCATCGCCATCTCCCTGGCCGGGACCGCCTCGCGAGCAGGCGCCGTCACCCCCGGGGTCGGCCTGATCGGCGCGTTCGGCCCGCTGGCCGGCTCCACCCTGTCGGGGATCTCCTGGCGGCTGCCGCTGCTGCTGTCCCTGCCGGCGCTGCTGGCCGTCCCCGCCGTCCTACGCCACGCCCCCGCGCACCACCACCAAGCCGCCGCCACCCGTACCGACACCATCGGGATCCTGCTCGTGATGACGCTGGTCAGCACATTCGTCCTGATCCCGCGCCTGGAGCTGGTGGCCGTTGCCGCCTCGGCCGTTGCGGGCCTGCTGCTGACCCTGCACGTCCGCAAGAAGCCTGCCGGGTTCATCCCTCATCCGGTGGTCCGCTCCCGGGCGTTCGTGACCGCGGCAGCGGTGGCGAGCACGCTGTCCACCTCCTACTTCGCCCTGCTCTACACCGTGCCCCGGCTGCTGGAACGCCACTGGACGACCGGGCGGATCGGGCTGGTGACGCTCATCATGCTGGCCACCGGCTCCATCGCCTCGCTGTTGTTCACCCGGCGGGCCGCTCGGCTCGGTCCCGCCGTCACCCGATCCGTCCTGCTGACCGCGGGCGCCACGACCGTCGCCCTGCCGTCGATCGCCCCGTGGCCGGTGCTCGTCGCGGCGTCCACAGCGTTCGCGGTGTTCGCCGCCACAGCGGCGATGGCCTGGTACGCGACCCGCGTCGGCGCCGTCGTACCGGACGAGCACCGGGCCACCGCCGTGAGCCTGCTCACCCTGTGCTACCAGCTCGGCGGCGCCTTCGGCCCCGCGCCGGCCATCCTCCTGCTCGCTTGAGCGCCGGCAGCGCCGGGATCGCCGCCAGCACCACGGCGGTCAGCGCGGCGATACCGAGGAACGTCCTCTGCACCCCGGTGGCATCGGCGAGCAGCCCGAAGTACGCCGGTCCCGCGAGGTAGCCGAGATAGGCAACCGTGGAGATGGCGGACGTGGCCCGTCCTCGTGACCCGTCGGGAACGGGCCGAAGCCCGTAGGACAGCAGGGTGGGAAAGAGCACCGAGGTGCCGACGGCGGCGGCGATGACGCCTCCCAGGGCGAGCGGCAGCGTGGCCGCGAACGCCGTCAGCACGCCACCGGCCGTGGCGATCGCGCTTGCCACGACCAGCGTGGCGATCGGGCGGCGCAGCGTGACCGTACCGGTGGCGAAACGGGTCAGTGCCGCCGTGGTGGCGAACGCCGCCGGCGCGACGGCGGCCAGCGCCGGCGAGGCGGTGAACGCGTCGGTCAGCAGGACGGCGCTCCAGGACTGGTAGGCGTTCTCCGCCGCGAACGCGAACGCGCCGATCGCCCCGACCATGACCAGCGCGATCCACCCCGACATGCGATCAGGACGCGTGGCAGCGCCCTCGGGTGCGGCGGCGTCGTCATCAGCATGGGCCGGTCGCGTCGCGGTGACGACGGCCAGACCGAGCGCCACGACCACCACCGCGCCCGCGGCGAAGTTCACCAGCAGGCTGTCCGCGATCGCGGTGAGTGCGCCGGTGGCCAGGCTCGAGAGCGCGACCGTGGCGGAGAACGCCGCGTGCGAACGGGTCACGACGGGACGTCCGGTTCGCTTCTCGACCGTCGCCGCCAGCGTGTTGAGCGCCACATCGGCCGCTCCCGAGCAGGCTCCCATCAACAGGATGCCGGCGCACAACGCGGCATAGTTCACCGCGGCGGCGGAGAGCACGACACCCATGACACCCAGCAGTGCGAGCAGTACTCCGGTGACACGCAGACCGAGCGCGTCGACGAGCCGCCCGGCCAGCAGCATGGCGGGCAGAGCTCCGGCGGCGATGAAGAGCAGTACGACGCCGAACTCGGCATCGCTCACACCGGCCTGGGCTCGCAGCAGGGGCAGGCCGGCACCCCACACACCCCAGAAGGCGCCGAAACCGGCGAAGCCGAGGAACGGCGCCGCGCGAAACATGCCGCCGGGGCGGGCGATCACTGTGGACACATGTGTAACGCTACACAACTAGAATGGCACCGTGCCAACCGACCGCAGACGCGTGACACTGAAAGATGTGGCGGCTCGTGCCGGAGTGTCACCCATGACCGCCTCCTACGCCTTCACCCGGCCTGCCCGGGTCGCGACCGACACCCGCGAACGCGTGCACCGCGCCGCCGACGAGCTGGGATATCACCCCGACGCCGTGGGCCGCGCGCTGAAATCCGGTCGAACGCATCAGATCGGGGTGGTCTTCAGCGAGCATCTGGCGTACGCCTTCGACGATCCCCAAGCAGCGCAGTTCCTGGCCGGGGTCGCGGAGGTCTGCGTCGAGGAAGGCCGGGGCCTCACGTTCATCCCCACGCGGGGCGATGCCGCCGACGCCGACCGCGTGCTGTCCGCGGCGGTCGACGGCTTCGTGCTGTGGACCACCGCAGAGGACGACCCGGTGCTGGCGGCAGTCGCCGACGACCCCCGTCCCGCTGTCATCCAGGGCGGCCCACCGCGCCAGGGGATCGCGTGCGTCACCCAGGACGACTACCGGGCCGCGCTCGCGGTCGCCTCCCAGGGACTCCGCGAAGACCGGACGCCCGTCGTGATCTCGTTCCCGCTCGATCGCGACCGCGAGCACATAGTGACGACCGGCGCCGATCTGCCGCCACACGCACCGTTCCCCGTCACCGACGCCCGCCTGCGTGGCTACCGCACCGCCATCGAACAGGCCGGGCTCGACTGGACGAGCACGCCGATCGCCGTCGTGGCCCGCAACACCCAACAGGACGGCCTCGCCGCAGCACGAGAACTCGCCCCGCAGCTCACCCCCACCGCGCTCATCATCGCCATGAGCGACGAACTCGTCCTGGGAGCCCACCAGGCCCTCCAGGAGACTCACCCGGAGGCTGCCTACCTCGGCTGGGATGCCTCACCAGCCGGCCGCCGGCTCGGCATCACGTCCGTCACCAACCCGCTGCGAGACCAAGGCCGCCGCTGCGCGCGGCTGGCACTCAACCCCGGCCACCCGAACGACCAGGAGATCCCGTGGACCATCCGAACCGGACGAGAGTCCGTTATGTAGCTCTTTACGTGTCCTGATACCTTATTGATAGGTGTGCCGGGAAGTCTGGTCGGCAAGTGAGCGACCCGACCCCTGCCGAAGGAGCGGAGTTCCATGCCCGGCACCAGCCCCACGCGCGTTCCCCGCCTGTTCAACCGGAGCACCTGGCCCGAAGCGCGCCGCATCGCCGACATCCTGCGCAAGGAAACCATCGGCGGGGCACTGCTGCTCGCCGCCGCGCTCACCGCGCTGATCTGGGCCAACTCGCCGTGGGCGCAGACCTACCAGGACCTGCGCGCCATCGAGGCCGGCCCTGCCGCTCTGCACCTGAACCTCGACCTGGCCACCTGGGCCGCGGACGGGCTGCTGGCCATCTTCTTCTTCGTGGCCGGTCTGGAGCTGAAACGGGAGTTCGTCGCCGGCGATCTGCGTGACCTGCGCCGTGCCGTGGTGCCGGTGGCCGCGGCAGCCGGCGGCGTGGTGGCGCCCGCACTGGTGTATCTGGCGGTCGCCGGCGGAACGGCGGCCAGGGGGTGGGCGATCCCGACGGCCACCGACATCGCCTTCGCGCTGGCGGTGCTCGCGGTGATCGGCCGTTCCCTGCCGGACGCGCTGCGCACGTTCCTGCTGACCCTGGCGGTGGTGGACGACCTGATCGCCATCGTCATCATCGCCACCTTCTACACCTCGCACCTGTCGGTGCTCCCGCTGCTGGCCGCTGTGGTGCCGCTGGCGATCTTCGCTGTGCTGGTACGGCGTGGGGTACGTGCGTGGTGGCTGCTGCTGCCGCCGGCGTTCGCCTGCTGGGCACTGGTGCACGCCTCAGGGGTGCACGCCACCGTGGCCGGGGTGCTGCTGGCTCTGACCGTCCCCGTACTGTCCCGGACACCGCCGGGCGGCACGGAGGGACCGGGCCTGGCCGAACATTTCGAGCACCGGTTGCGCCCGCTGTCCGCCGGTGTGGCCGTACCCGTGTTCGCGTTCTTCTCCGCCGGGGTCGGCCTGGGTGGGTTTGGCGGGCCGGCAGGAGCGTTGAGTGACCCCGTGGCGATGGGGATCGTGGCCGGGCTGCTGGTCGGCAAGCCGGTCGGCATCCTGGCCGCCACCTGGCTGGTGGCCCGCTTCACCCGCGCCACTCTGGACGAAGGGCTGGCCTGGATCGACATGGCCGGGCTGGCCGTCCTGGGCGGCATCGGGTTCACCGTGTCGCTGCTGATCGGGGAGCTGGCGTTCGGAACGGGCGAGGCCGACGCGCGGTTCAAGATCGCGGTCCTGGCCGGTTCCCTGACCGCGGCCCTGCTGGCCACGGTGATCCTTCGGCTGCGTGCCCGCGTCTACCGGCGCATCCACCGGTCCGAGACCGCCGACTCCGACCATGACGGGATCCCCGATCTCTACCAGCGGCCCTAGCTCTTCGCCCGCGACGCCCTGGCTGCCCTCCGCGGATGTGCCGCACGCACACGTCCGGTGCGGCAAAGGTGTGGCGGGCGGCACTGGAACGGCCGCGGCGCTCAAGTGACGATGGCGGCCGGTCTCGGGGTTGCCGACCGACTCAGGGAGCACTCATGCCCGACACGACCGTCATGCCCGCCCTGCCGGCCTCCACGGCCTCGCCGCCATGCCCCGGCTCCCGGATGCCGGCGCGCACCGTCGACGACACCGGCCACCACACGATCCTGCTCGCCGCGCGCGTCGCCGCAGCGGTCGCCGAAATCCCGTAGACAGGAGGCCCAAATGCGTTGCTTATGGACGGTCGCGGTGATGCTGACCGCACTGCTGGTACCGACCGCGGCCCATGCCGCGACCCCCTCGTACCTGACGCTGGAAGCCACGTACGCCAACGTCGCGAGCGGTTGGTCCTCGGTGGAGCGGTACCTGGACACCACGTCCGGGTTCACCCAAGAGAGCTACCCGCCGGACGGCCGCGGAGATCAGGACGGCCAGCGGCTGAGCTTTTTCGGCGGCGTCAAGCGGCCGTTCTCCGGCCGGTTCCTGCTGTACCACGCACCCGGTTGGAACGCCAATCCCAAGGCCACTCCGGTACTGTTGGTCCACGGCGCCAACGACAATCCGGACCGGGCGTGGGCCAATCCCGGCGAGTCCGGCGGCTTCGGCTGCGGCGCCATAAGCTGCCCGAGTACCGGCCTGATGCAGCACCTGTCGAACGCCGGATACCGGGTCTTCGCCATCGGGTTCGCGCACAAGGAAGGCGACAACCTGATGCAGGCCCAGGAGGTCGGCGACGCGATCGCGATCATCAAGGCCAAGCTCGGTGTGTCCGCTGTGGATCTGGTGGGCTGGAGCAAGGGTGAGATGTCGGCGCGGATGTACGTGTCGTCGGTCAAGCCGAGCTGGGGCCGTTCGTACGCCGGCGACGTGCGCAAGCTCATCACGCTCGGCGGCCCGAACGCCGGCTACGACTATCCGTTCGCTCACGGCTGGGCGCACGACTTCTCGATCTGGCCGGAGTGCGGCGGCAGCGTCAACTCCCCCGCGCCGCACACGTACATGACCTGCTACGGCATCTACGCCAACCATCCGGAGTTCTCGTTCGTACCCGCCGGCGGGTACGACTGCTATCCCGGGCAGCGGCAGATGCTGGCGCGCTTCGACGGCACCTACGGCATCGACCAGACGCAGCAGGACTGGTACACCACGTACTACGGCGGACAGGGCTTCTACACCTCCGGGCCCGGCATCCAGGCCGCGATCAACGCGGGCTCGCTGATCTCGCGAATCCAGCAGGCGGGTGTGCCGGCGTCGGTGGCGACGTACCTGCTGGCCGGCGGGTCGCCCAGCGTCGTGGGCATCTACAACGAGAACCGTGGACCCAGCGACGGCGTGGTGTTCGTCAGCAGTGCGCTGTCCACGGTGGGCATCGGTACGGTGGCCGGCACCGCGCTGATCGCCGGTGCCAACCATCTCCAACTCGGCTGGTACCCCGCTGTCGAGTCGCAGGTCGCGAGCTGGCTCGGCTGACAGGAACAGTACGACCTCTCGGACCCCCTGGGGGCTTCAGTGGCCTGTGCAGCCTCCCCCGGAGGAGTTGGTGAAGTCGACCGGCGTGGCGCCCGGCTGGAAGTCGCCGTCCTGGGCGTGCCCCTCCTGGTCCACGCCGAAGTTCACGTGCGGGCAGGAGCTGATCGCCCGCACCGACAGCCGCAGGTCGTTGCCCTGGACGGTGGCGCGGTTCATGCCGCCGACCGCGATCCCGGTGCCGACGACCGCCGTGAGGCCGTTGGTGGTGTTGTCGCGCACCGACACCCCGGCGCCGTCGTCGGCGCGCTCGCCGAACCACATCCGGGTCCCGGCCGCGATGCCGATGTCGGCGTGCGTGTCCGGGCCGGTCCAGAAGGCGTTCCCCGACACGGTCGCGCCGGTGAAGTCGTGCGTCACGTCCCCGCCGTACAGAGCGTCCACGACGATCGCCCCGTACGCCGCATTACCTGCGTTCAGCACGACATTGCCCCGCACGCTCGAACGCTGTGTCGCCGGGCTCGAACGGAACAGCACGATCCCCACATCCGTCGCGTCCACGATCCCGTTGCCCTCGACGACGGCGTTCTCGCAGGAGACGGAGATGCCGTCGGTCCAGCGGCCCACGCCGTCGTGCATCACATGCTCCGACGAGTTCGTGTACGCGCCGCGCTGGCCGTCCACCCAGACGCCACGCAGGCGGGCGCCGCTCTGCAGCCGCACGACCGGCTCGCCGAAGGAGGAAGCGCGCACCAGGCGCCCCTGCCGGGCATACTCGCGGGGCGACGGCGTCCCGGTGGTGGCCAGCGTACGACCAGGGGGTATGACCAGCATCGCGCCGACCCGCACCACCGCCTTCTCCGCCAGGTACACCGTGCCGCCCGCGAACCCGGCGCCCTTGGGGGTGAGCGTCAGGGCAGGCGCGGTGCCGTAGTGGTAGCTCGCGGACGAGCCGCAGATGGTCGCGGCGAGCGAGCCCAGCTCGCCGCTGGAGACGATCGCGTCCACGATCTGCGGCCAGCTCCGCGCGCCGCCGGTCAGCAGCCCGGTGAAGTGGTCGAACCCGCTCCGGTCGGGCTCGCGGTTGAGCGCGCCCCGGTAGAGCGCCAGGACACGCTCCTCGGCGTCGTAGTTCAGGGCCATGAACTCGGCCGAGGTGTAGAAGCCCCGCGCGAAATCTCTGACGCGGTCCGGCGTGCAGCCCTTGGCGGCGAAGTCGCCGACCGCCGCGGACCAGCCGCTGGGGTCGGGCATCCTGCCCAGGGCCTCGCTGTACAGCTTGGCGAAGAACTGGGCCGGGACCTTTCCCGCTGCCGTCGCGGGCGTCGCTCCCACCGACAGGCACGTCGAGAGGAACGCCAATACAGCGCAGATCGTACGTCTCACGGCGTCGAAAGCCGTCGCCCGCCACGTTCAGAAGAGCTTTATGTGCACGGTGCCCGGCGGCGTGGCGGAGGGCGAGCCGGCAGGCCCACCCTGACCCGGCGCCGGGGGCTGCCTGGTCACGTCGGGAGTCCCTTCGGAAGTGGAAGGCTCGGACGGCTCCGGCACGCTCTGCGTCGGCTTCGGCGTCAGAGTGGGGGCCGGCGTGGGGGTGCGGGTGGTCGGTGACGTGGAGGGGGTGGAGGACGGAGACGCGCCTGTCGGCGTCGAGGTGGCTGACTCCCGATACGGCGCCGGAGCCGGGGACTCGGCGTGCCTGCTCTTCTTGGAAGATGGTTTGCGGGATTCGGCCCGTTTCCGGGACTTGCCGGTCACCTGGTCGGCCACCGTCTGATCAACGATCACCTGGTAGGTCAGGATGCCGCCCATACTGACGCAGAACACCAGCGCGGCCGCCACACCCAGCTTGGCCCACGGCAACGCCTTCAGAAGTGCCCCGGCCCGCGCGGACCGTCGCGCCTCGCCATCACCCGCCTCGGCTGTCCGCTCGTGCCACGCGCTCACGGCATGCTGCCTGACCTTGTCGCCGGTGCGCTTGAGATAGTGCGTGTAAACGTCGGTGGCCACCGTGCTGGCGAGGCTCATCACAGCGGCGCCGATCACCGTGCCGGCGACGCCCAGGTACGACGCCGCGACCGCCGCCGTGACCGCGGCCATCGCGCTTCCCACGATCTGTGGCACGCTGAGCGCCAGCCTCCGAGGCTTTCTGCCCGCTTCTCGGATTCGGTCCCTCTTGGTCATGCGGTGGTGGAAGCCTTCTCGTTCATGGACGCGCACGCGCCCTGTCGTGCCTGTGTCGTGCGGACCTTTCAGGACCACGCGTGGCTCGGCGCACCGGGGTGCAGACCCGCTCGCCTGAAGAGGCGGCCGGCTCGACCACTGTGGCCCGGCGGACAGAGGCGGCTGATGCGACACACGACGCCATGTCGGATCGTGACGGCACCCTTGCATTTATGCGGAATTCGCCCGCCGCACCGCCCCGAGTCCGGCACACCCGTGCTGGAGGCATTGCCGAGCGGGTCGCCGGGCCGATGGGATGAGCAGCGCTCAGGCCCCGGTGAGGGCGCGGCCGTGGTCGGCCGCGTACGCGGCGAATACCTCCGCAGGTGATCCATTCGTGTGGAGGAAACGCTGGTCAAGGATGGTGGCGAGGTCTTCCAACGCACCGACGAGCAGGTCGGCCGTCAGGCGCACATCTGCCCGTCGGGCTGCCTGCCCGCGCTGGGCGAGGCGAGTGGCATAGCCGATCGTGGCCGCCAGGGACGAGTGGTCCTCACCGTCATGGAAGTAGTAGGCCTCCGCGTACTGGGTGAAGTCGATACGGACACGCACCACCTCGGTGGCCAGGCCTCCCAGCAATGACGCACCCGCAGCGCAGTCGAGCTGCCGCATGGACGGGTCCGAGCGGTGCAGCAGCGCCAACCGGATCGCGAGCACCCGCCGGCGGGTCAGCGTCGGATAGATCTCCAGCACCCAGGAGACGGTGGCCGTCAACAGGACGAAGCCGATGAGAGCTTCCAGGGGCGAGACCACGCGGAGCCAGCCTGCGACGGGCACGATGTCCCCGAGCCCGAGGGTGGCGACCATGACGAGCGACAGGTAGACAGAGTCGAGGAGTGCCGGCTCCTGCGACAGCCCGGAACCGGGTGCGAAGGCGAACGCCTCCGGCATGTGGGGCCAGTAGACGATGGCCCAGCCCAGGATGATGGTGACGGCCCACATGCCGACCACCGTCGCCATGGCGAGCGGACCGACGAGCCCCACAACACGCCTGCGCGCTCGGAGATGCCGGGCCAGTTTCCACAACGCCGCCATGACGAGCCGGCTCAGCCCTCCGTGGCGGGTGGGGTGCCAGAGCGTGTGGAACAGGTCTCGTAGGGCGGCCATGATGAGCGCGGCCCCGAGCAGCGAGACCAACCACTCCATTCGTCTCTCCCGCAGTGGCTGTCCTGTGGAGCGGCTGGACGATCCGTGCAGCCAAGGCCGGGGGGATCTGCCGCCCGAGCCGGGCCGCGCTTGGAGCCTAGGCCGCGGGCACCGTCGGTGAACGCAGACTCGCCGTATCGGAGGTGGCCGGGCTGCGCAGCTCGCTCATACGTTCGAGTCTGTCCAACAGCGGGTATGGACCGAAGACACAGGCGTTTCCCCAGCTCACGGTCGGTGTGGTATGCCCTTCACGCAGCGTCAACAACAGCCTGGCAACAACCTTCCCGCCCTCCGGGCGCGATGCCCCATGAGCCTCGCGAGACGGAATAGGCTCATGCGAGGATCCGGGCCGATGCGAAGTTGGGGGAACGGGTGAGCAAGTCGTTCGTGCATCTGCACGTCCACACCGAGTACAGCATGCTGGACGGGGCGGCCAAGCTGAAGCCGCTGTTCAAAGAAGCCGAACGATTGGACATGCCGGCGATCGCCATGAGCGACCACGGCAACATGTTCGGTGCGTACGAGTTCCAGAAGGTCGCGTCGGGCACACCGGTCAAACCGATCATCGGGATCGAAGCGTATGTGGCCCCGCACAGCCGGTTCGTGAAGAAGCCGGTGTTCTGGGGGCAGCGGGCCGAGACCGGCGTGGCGGACGGCGAGGGCGGCAAGGACGTCTCCGGCGGTGGCCGGTTCACCCATATGACCATGTGGGCCAAGGACGCGAACGGGCTACGCAACCTGTTCCGGCTGTCGTCCCTGGCGTCGTTCGAGGGCTACTACTCCAAGCCGCGCATGGATCAGGACCTGATCTCGCAGTATGCGACCGGGATCATCGCCACGACCGGCTGCCCGTCCGGCGCGGTGCAGACCCGGATCCGGCTGGGCCAGTACGACGAAGCCGTCAAGGTCGCCGGCGAGTACCAGGAGATCTTCGGTAAGGAGAACTACTTCCTGGAGCTCATGGACCACGGCATCAGCATCGAGCGGGAGGTCCGGGAGGACCTGCTCAGGTTGGCCAAGCAGCTCAACATTCCGCTGCTGGCCACCAACGACTCCCACTACGTGACCGAGGACCAGGCCGACGCCCACGACAGCCTCCTGTGCGTCGGCGTGGGCAAGAACAAGGACGATCCGAACCGGTTCCGGTTCAACGGATCCGGCTACTACCTCAAGCCCGCCGACGAGATGTACGCCCTGTTCCCGGAACTGCCCGAGGCATGTGACAACACGCTGCTCGTGGCCGAGATGATCGGCGACTACGGCGACGTGTTCGCCCAGGTGGACCGGATGCCCGACTATCCGGACGTGCCCGAGGGGGAGACCCAGGAGTCGTGGCTGCGCAAGGAATGCGAGCGCGGCCTGGAGATGCGGTACGGCGCCCCGATTCCGGCCGAGGTGATGGATCGGTACGAGACCGAGATGAAGGTCATCGGTCCGATGGGGTTCTCCTCGTACTTCCTCGTTGTGGCCGACATTTGCAAATATGCCCGTGACAACGGCATCCCGGTCGGGCCCGGCCGTGGATCGGCGACCGGTTCGATCGTGGCGTACGCCACCCGCATCACCGAGCTCGACCCGCTGGAGCACGGCCTGCTGTTCGAGCGGTTCCTCAACCCTGAGCGGATCAACCCGCCGGACGTCGACCTCGACTTCGACGACCGCCAGCGCGATCGCATGGTGGCCTACGTCACCCAGAAGTACGGCAGTGAGTTCACCGCGCAGGTCAACACGTTCGGCACGATCAAGGCCAAGGCCGCCGTCAAGGACTCGAGCCGGATTCTCGGCTATCCGTTCGCGATGGGCGACAAGATCACCAAGGCGATGCCGCCGGACGTCATGGGCAAGGGCGTCCCCCTCGCGGACATGTTCAACGAGAGCCACCCCCGCTACAACGAGGGCACCGAGCTTCGCTCCCTGTACGAGAACGACCCCGACGTCAAGAAGGTCATCGACACCGGCCGCGGCATCGAGGGGCTGATCCGCGGCACCGGCGTGCACGCCGCCGCGGTCATCCTGTCCTCGACCCCGCTGCTGGACCTCATCCCCATGCACATGCGGGACAAGGACGGGGTGGTCATCACAGGATTCGACTACCCGTCCTGTGAAGACATGGGTCTGGTCAAGATGGACTTCCTGGGACTGCGGAACCTGGGCATCATCGACCACGCCATCAAGATCATCAAGCAGAACCGGGGGGTCGAGCTCGACACCCTGACGATGCCGCTCGACAACGCCAAGACCTACCAGCTCCTGGCCCGCGGCGACACGCTCGGCGTGTTCCAGCTCGACGGCGGCCCCATGCGGTCGCTGCTGAAGCTGATGGAACCGACCCGGTTCGAGGACATCGCCGCCGTGCTCGCCCTCTACCGGCCGGGCCCGATGGCGGCCAACGCGCACACCAACTACGCCCACCGCAAGAACGCCCGCCAGGACATCGAGCCGATCCACCCGGAGCTCAAGGAAGCGCTCGAACCGATCCTCGGCCCCACCTTCCATCTGCTCGTCTACCAGGAGCAGATCATGGCCGTCGCCCGCGAGCTGGCCGGCTACACCCTCGGCGGTGCCGACCTGCTGCGCCGCGCCATGGGCAAGAAGAAGAAGGAGATCCTGGACGCCGAGTTCGCCAACTTCCAGGCCGGCATGCGCGGCAACGGCTACAGCGACGAGGCGATCCAGGCGCTGTGGGACGTCATGCTGCCCTTCTCCGGGTACGCGTTCAACAAGTCCCACACCGCCGGCTACGGGCTGGTCGCCTACTGGACCGCGTACCTGAAGGCCAACTACCCCGCCGAGTACATGGCCGCCCTGCTCACGTCGGTGGGCGACGACAAGGACAAGGCGGCCGTCTACCTGGCCGAATGCCGCAAGATGGGCATCCAGGTGCTCCCGCCCGACGTCAACGACTCCCAGCTCGACTTCGTCGCGGTCGGGGACACGCAGGTCCGGTTCGGGATGGGCGCGGTCCGCAACGTCGGGGAGAACGTCGTCGAAGGGATCGTGAAGGCCCGCAAGGAGAAGGGCCGCTTCACCGACTTCAACGACTTCCTCGGCAAGGTGCCGCTCACCGCCTGCAACAAGCGCGTCATCGAATCGCTGATCAAGGCGGGCGCGTACGACTCCCTCGAACATCCGCGCAAGGGCCTGCTCATGATCCACGAGCAGGCCGTCGAGTCCGTCATCGACATCAAGAAGAACGAGGCGCACGGTCAGGACTCGTTGTTCGGCGGGATGGACGACACGGGCGACGACGCGGCGTTCACGATCGCCGTCCCCGAAGGCGAGTGGGACAAAAAGACCAAGCTCGACTTCGAGCGGGAGATGCTCGGCCTGTACGTGTCCGACCACCCGCTGGCCGGCACCGAACGCCTCCTGGCCAGGAGCCGGGACACCACGATCGCCGACCTGCTGGACAGCGGCCGCGACGACCGCGGCGACGTCCAGGTGTCCGGCCTGGTCACCAAGGTGGACCGGCGGGTGAACAAGGCAGGCAACACGTGGGCCATCCTCACGGTCGAGGACATGGACGCCGCCGTCGAATGCCTGTTCTTCCCCCGCAACTACGAGCTGTACGGGCCGGAGCTGCGGCCGGACATCGTGGTGTCGGTGAAGGGCCAGATCAACAACCGGGACGGCGCCATCTCGGTCTTCGCCCAGGAGATGGCCCTCATCGATGTGTCCGGCGTCAACAGCGAGTCCGGCGCCCCGATCACGCTTCTCCTGCGGGAAGAACGCATCACTCCGACCCTGCTGGACGAACTGCGCCAGGTGCTGAAGATGCACCAGGGCCGCGTACCGCTGCACATCAACCTGCGGCGGCCGGCGGGCAAGGTCATGGTGATGTCGCTACCGGAATGGCCGGTCAACGCCGAACCGAGCTTCGCCGCCGATATCAAGGCGCTGCTCGGGCCTGAAGCACTGTCGCTTTGAGCCGGCGGATCGAGGTCATCAGCTCCGACGACGCGCCGGGGTGCCCCCGCTGCGGCCGAGAGGGGTTGCTGTACGCACGCGTGCCGAACGGCTGGTACAACGCCGCCGGCACGCGGGTGGATGGCTACACCGGGGTGGTGCTGTGCTCGGACTGCGACACGGATGATCTGCACGCCGCCCCACTGATCTCGTGGTTCCACGTCAACGGTGAGCCGAACGACGAGGACCACGAGTTCGTGCGGTTGTTCACTGCATGGGCGACCGACGTGTTCGTACCGATGCTGAATGAGCAGGCGCTGGAGGACGAGATCGAGCAGTGGCGGCGCAGCGAGCTTTGACGCCCGCCCAGGCGAGCCACACGCAGCCGAGCGGCCCTGAGCTCACCGGTCACCGTCTGAGGGGGTCAGGAAGTCCTGGAGCTCCCGGTGCCGGAACTGGTACGTGGCGCCGCTGACCCGCAGCAGCCGGGCCTCGCAGGCCCAGTCGAGAAAGGCCCACAACCGCAGCGGCAGCAGGCCGCGCATGGCCGCGACGACCAGCCCGATCATCGTACGGGCCCAGGCGATCGCCCCGAAGGACAGCCCGAAGGTCACGCCGCCGACGAGCGCGCACACCAGCGACTCCACGACGCCGGTGTTCATGACGAACACCAGGAAGGCGCCGACACCACCGGTGAGGCCGAAGGCCAGCCCGATCGTCGGGTTGCGGTGCAGTGCCTCCCGCGGGTGGGCCAGCTCGGCATCCCTGCTCCAGCCCCCGGTAGCGATCTTGAAGACGACCCCCAGCGTGAAGGCGAGGGCGAAGGTCCCGGCGAGCCCCACGGCCAGCGGCAGCGGGCCGGCGTGGGCCAGCCGCAGCGGCACCAGCCCGATGATCGCTCCGCACAACCCGAAGCCCAGCAGCGTGACGGGCTCGGCGTGGAGCACCTCGGTGACGGTCATCCGCTCGGCGCCCCGCTGTCCTGCCGCGGTCAGCCCGATGACCGCGCCCAGCACCAGCCCTCCGGTGCCGCCCGCGGCGACGGCGAAGACGGGCCCGAAGACCTTGCCCCCGGTCAGCACGAGTCCGGCAAGGCCGCCGAGCACCCCGACGGGCGTGCCCGCCAGGGCGCCCAGCAGGCCGCCGATCACGCGCCGCCGGCGGGGGACCTCGCTGCGCCCACCGGCGGCGGCCGGCCAGGGCGACAACGACAGGCCGGTGGCGATCGCCACCCAGCCCGCCATGAGCGTCAGGGTGAGCAGCCGCTCAGGGCCGGCTCCAGCATCGTCAGCCGCCGACCCCGTCCAGTACGCCAGCATCGCGACGACCGCGAAGAGCGCGCAGACCAGGCAGTGCAGCGCCCAGATCCGCCGCCTGCCGCCGATCGGCCACAGCAGGTGCGGAACGATGTCGATCGCCGTCAGGCCAGGCGGCGGCCGGTCCACCTCGGCGCCCCGGGCGGCCTGCCAGCGCAGGTGGGCGGCCAGGTGCACGAGCCACGACCGCACCTGTTCCGCCTGGTACGGAGCCCCGTAAGCGGTACGGGGTGTCAGCACGGTCGCCGCCGGCACGTACGCCTCCAGCAGCCTCCTGACGATCCGCGCCACCCCTTCACCGGTGTCGAGCCCCGGATCCACGCGGAGCAGCCCGGCGGGATCGGCGCCGGACTCCACGGCGGTCACGGTCAGCACCAGCCGCCAGGGCGTGGCGAGAGCGGCGTGCACGGCCTTGCCCGCCGGCCCGGACAGCGCCCCGTGGATGGCCTCGCGGTGCGCGCCGTAGGGGTGCCCGTCCGGCCAGCGGGTGCGCAGGTACGCGCCGATCTGCTGGACGGTCAGGTTGTGCAGGTGGATCCTGGCGGCGTTGTCGAGCCCGGCCCCGGCCTCGCGCAGTTCGGCGTGACGGTCGGCGCGGCAGGTCACGACGACCGCGCCCGGTCGCCGGCCGGACAGGTCGCTGTAGCGGTTGAGCTCGGCCAGCAGCCCGATCGCCCGGCGCGGCGGGCCCCACGCCGGCTCGGGGTCCAGCTCGTCCAGCCCGTCCACCACCGGCAGCACCCGGCGATCGCGTACCAGCCGTTGCGCGTCCCTGGCCGCGAGCCCGAAGTCCTGCGCCAGTTGCTCGGCCAGCCAGGCCTCGAACGGCCTGCCGAGGGTCCAGCGGGCCGCGCTCAGCCGTACCGGCACCAGTTGCCCCTGGTCGAGCCGGCCGCCGGCGGCGAGCACGGGCTCCAGCAGTTGCAGCACCAGCTCGATCGCCAGCACCGTCTTGCCAGCCCCCGACTCGCCCACGACCAGCAGGCGCCGCAGGCCCAGGTCGCCGAAGAACCGGCCGATCGTGTGCAGGTCGCACTCGGTCTCGCCGGTGTCGCCGTACAGGCTGAAGGAGAGCGCCGCGAGGTTGTAGCCGCCGAGCAGCCCCTTGCGCGCCCTGTCCTCCTCGCGGACCACGCGGCGGGTCAGCAGCTCGACGGCGGGATCGGGCGTGGAGACGGCCGGCGTCGCCGGCGGCTCGGGGACGGGGGCGGACGGTTTCGCCAGGGCCGTCCTGGCCGCCCGCCAGCGTTCGAGCTCGCCGGGGATCAGCTCGGCCGGGTAGTCGCAGTAGTGGAGGCAGGCGGTGACGAAGGCCCGGACGAAATCCCACCGCGGCAGCCGGTCGGCCTGCCGCAGGACGTGCGAGACCGTGCTCTTCGGCAACGCGTCGACCGTGGCGCCGTCCGTGGCCGTCGTCTGGCCGCCGAGCGAACGCAGCTTGCTCAGGGACGGCTCGCCCGCCCACTGCTTGAGCAGGGCCAGCGACCGGACGAAGTCGGCCGTGCTGCCCGCCTCGGCGGGATCGGGCGGACGGGGACGCTCCTCGATCATCCCTCTCCCGCCCGCACCAGCGCCCAGCCGAACTCGTCCCTGCCGCGCCGCGGCCACCGGCCCTCCAGGCACCGGCCCTCCAGCGTCTGCACGTGGCGCGACTCCATCAGGAAGTTGCGGGCCTCGTCGGCCTCCACCAGGTCACGGCCGACCGCGATGGGCACGAACCCGTGCCGGGGGATGTACACCCAGCGGCCGCGGTCCCAGTCGTAGGGGTCGAACCAGCGGTGGCGAACCGTGCCGGACACGCGTACCTCCGGTCCGTCCCTGGTCAGCACGAACGACCCCTGCGAGCGCAGCAGGCTCATCCTGCTGACGTAGAACAGCTCCGTACCGATGAAGGCGTTGATCCGCGCGTCCCAGTAGTCGTGCAACCAGCTCGACTCCCCCTCCCGCAGCTGCCGCGCCGTGCGGGCGAGCTGCCGTTCGAACCGGCGCTGATTCTTGCGCTCGGCCTTCTTGATCACCTTGAACGAGCGCAGCCACCGCAGTGACATCGTCCTCGACGCGCCCGCGCCGTCCATGAAGTGCTCCAGGAAGTCGGACGCGATCGGGTGGAAGTCGCGGCCGCCCTCGACGATCGAACGGAACAACGCGACCAGTTCCGGGACGGGCCTGCCTGTCCGCCGCCGTAAGCCTCGCAGGAACATCCTTGTTCTCTCCGTGGTCGGGTCCAGGGTCACGCGCACGTCTGGCGGTACTCCTCCTGGGGCACGAGATTCTCCCACTCCTCTCGGGTGAGGGAGCGGCCCGCGTTGGCGCACGCCGCGGCCACCAGGTCGGGGGGTGTGCGGACGTTCCACAGCCGCGCGGTCCTGTCTCCCGAGGCCGTGGCGACCGTCGTCCCGTCGTCGCTGTAGACGAGGTCGGTCACGCCCTTGGTGTGACCTTTCATCGCGGGGCCGAGCCGCCGGTAGGTCAGCAGGTCCCACAGTTGCACCTCACCGTTGGTGAGGCCGGTGGCGAGGACCTTCCCGTCGGGGCCGAAGGCGAGCGAGGTCGTCATGCCCTCCTCGGCGATCAGGCCGATGCCGACCGCACGGCGGTGCGGCACGTCCCACAGGCGCACGCTGTTGTCGTAGGCCGTGACGGCCAGCCGCTGCCCGTCGGGACTGAAGGCCAGGTCGTTGACGAATCCGCCGTGAGCCGTGAACGTCGGGCCGGGCAGCTCCCGGCCGGTGGCGACGTCGAAGAACCGGATCCGGTTGTCGAAGCCCGCGGTCGCCACGATCGTGCCGTCGGGGCTGATCGTCATCGCCGTGATGACGTCGGTGCCGTCGCGTACGGTGATGCGCGCTCCGGTGTCCCTGCGGCTCGCGATGTCCCAGAACACGATGGACTTGTCCCGCTGGGCGGCGACGAACCTGCCGTCGGAGCTGATCCTGGCCCAGTGAAGCGACTTCTCGTGCGCGACCTCGCGGCGGCTCGCGACGTCCCAGAGCCGTATCCCGTCCGAGCCCTCCGACAGGAGTGTCCGCCCGTCGGGAGTGAACTCCACCCGGTACGCCGCCACGCGGCGGGCGCCCTCGGGATGCAGCGGCGGGCCGAGAGGACGCTGGGTGGCCGCGTCCCACAGCTGGAGGTCGGGGCTCTTCTCGTCGGCGACGCCGGTGGCCAGAATCCGCCCGTCCGGGCTCAGCGCGACGGCCCCCTGCGCCGGCACGCGGGTCCCCTTCTGCTGGAGGACCTGCGGGTCGGCCAGCCGGACCACGCCGTCATTGCTGGCGGCGGCCAGCACACTCCCGTCCGGGCTGAACGCGATGTCGTCGACGCTGGCATAGTTGTCCCAGAGCGCGAACAGCTGCTGCCGGCTGGCCATGTCCCACACCACGGTGCGGCCGCTGTCCCCGCCGGTCGCGATCCGCGTGCCGTCCGGGCTGAAGGCGACCGAGTAGTAACCGGCCGTGCGGTCCTTGAGCATCCCCTTCTGCTTGCGCGTGGCCACGTCCCACACCCGGCCGGTACGGTCCCAGCTCACGGTTGCCAGGGTTGACCCGTCCGGGCTGAGCGCCACGTCGCCGAGGGCCTGGGTGTGCCCCGTGAAGGGGGCGCCGAGCTGGCCGGACGTGGCGGTGTCCCAGAGCCGCGCGGTCTTGTCCTCCCCGGCGGTGACCAGGATCTTCCCGTCCCTGCTGTACGTCACCCCGTGGATGGCGTGCCCCTCGTCCGGACGGCCCATGGGAGCCCCGTGCGGGAGGCGCGTGGCCACGTCCCACTGCTGGACCACGCCTTTGCTGTCGCCGGTCGCCAGCGTTCTCCCGTCCGGGTTGAACGCGAGCGCCGTCACGACCTCCTCGGCCTTCACCTGGGCGCCCAGCTCGCGACGGGTGACCACGTCGTAGAACCGGACGCTGTCGAGGCACGCCGTGGCCAGCGTCCGGCCGTCGGGGCTGAAAGCCAGCCGCACGCTCGAACAGTCGTACTTCGCCCGGGTGATCGGCGCGCCGAGCTGCCGCCGCGTCGCCGTGTCCCACAACCGCGCCGTCCCGTCGTCGCCCCCCGTCGCGATGGTCGCGCCGTCGGGAGTGAACGCCACCGCCGTGACGCCCCGCTGGTGCCCGGTGAGCGTCCCCCTGCCGGTACGGGTCGCCGCGGTCAGCACCCGGTTCCTGGCCTCGTTGGTGTGCGCGATCCGCCACGCCGCCACGGCGAGCATCGAGGCCAGGGCGGTGTCGCCGGTGACCTCGCTCTGCGCCGCCAGCTGGCGGGAGCTGGCCAGACCGCGTTGCCAGTTCGCGTCGGCCGCCGCGTTGACGGCGGTGCCGGCCGCGGCGAGGGCGAGGACCGACAGCGTTGCCAGACCCGACATGACGAGCCGGCGGCGCCGGGTCACCCGCCGCGCCTCCCGCGTGGAGGCCGCGACGAAGCTCTCCACGGTGGCGCCGGGCGGGGGGAAGCTGTCGGGGTCGCGCTCCCAGCGGGGCCGGCTGTCCTGGACCGCCAGCAGCCGGGGCCCCCGGTAGAGAAAAGCCGGGTCGCGGTGGTTCTCCGCCCACTGGGCGGCGGCCTCCAGGAGCCCGTCGTACACCGTCTGCGCGGCGAGGTCCGGTTCGAGCCACTGCCGCAGGGTGGGCCAGGCCGTCAGGAGCGCGTCGTGGGCGATCTCGGCGCTGTCCTCGTGCAGGGTGAGCAGGCGCCGGTCGGCGAACGCGGACAGCAGCGCCGCCGTCCGCTCCAGGTCCTCCACCGAACGCGCCGACGCGGCGGCGTGCAGCTCGGCCAGCGTCGCCCGGCGCCGCGCCACCCGGCCGCCCGCGGTGATCGTCGTCATCCGCCGGAAGAACCTGAGCGCGGCCTTGCGATCGTCCGGCCGCAACCCGTCGAGGGCCTCGTCGGCCGTACGTCGTACGGAGTCGCGTACCCGGCCGGAGTCCTCGTACCCCCGGACTGTCAGGGTGTCCTTCTCGCGCCGCTCCCAGGTGTTGCGCAGGGCCTGGGAGAGCAGGGGCAGGGCGCCGGCCTCGTACCGGTCGCCGGCGCGCAGCTCCGCCAGGATGATCTCCACCAGCCCCTGTTCGAGCTCCAGGCCCGCCGCGGCCGCGGGGCCGGTGATGGCCAGCCGCAGGTCCGGCTCCGCCATCGGCTCGACGATGACCTGACCGTCCTGGATCGCCTCGGCGAACTGCGGGTAGGCGGCGCACCGGTCCCAGTAGTCGGCGCGCACCCCGACGATCACCCCGCCGCCGTCCGCGCCCTCGGCCAGGGCGTGCAGGGCCCGTACGAACGCCTGTCGCTCCCGCTCGTCGCCCACCAGGGTGAACAGCTCCTCGAACTGGTCGACCACCAGCACGAACCGCCCGGTTCCCGCGACGACCTCCCCCGGATCCTCCCGTAATCGCTCGGCCACGGTCTCGACCAGCCCGCCGAACTCCCCCACCCACACCCCGGCGAGCGCGCCGAACGGCTTCGCGCTCGGCGTCACCAGCAGGCGCGGCCAGTCCTGCGACCCGGCCAGCGGCAGCATCCCCTCCGCCAGCGCCGGCATCAGCCCCGCCCGCAGCAGCGACGACTTGCCCACCCCCGAGGCGCCCGAGACCAGCAGGATGGATCCGTGCCGCGCCAGCCGCCTCCCCAGGCGATCCAGGAGGCTGCGGGTCGCCCGCGTACGCCCGAAGAACAGTTCGGCCTTCGTGTCCTCGAACGGCACCAGACCTTGGTAAGGGCACACATCGTGGGATCGGCCGCCCCCGCCTCGCTCGCCCATGGCGCTCATTCTGGCCAATCGCCCGCACGCCCTCAATCACGTTTGCGCGGATAGCCGGATTCATCCGCCCCGTCCGATTCCGTCCAATGCCGTCCGACCAGTGGCCTGAACAGCCGGGACGCGGTTTCGATGGTCGTGGTTGTTCGCGGGGGCAGGACCGACGAAGAAGACGGGGGTGTCGGGATGTCATTGGGGGCGCTGCTACGCATGTGGCGCAGGAGGGCGCTGATGACGCAGGAGCAACTCGCCGAACGGGCGGGTCTGAATGTCAGGACGGTGCGTCGGCTGGAGAACGACGGGCTGTTGCAGCCGCGGACCACCTCGGTTCTGCAGCTGGCGAAGGCGCTGGAGCTGGACGGTGCGGAACGGGCGACCCTGAACGCGGTCGCCCGTGGCCGCCCCACCACAGCCCCGGCTGACCCGTCTGTGACCGACCCGAGGCCGTGGACCATCCCCCGGCAGCTGCCCGCCGACGTCGCCGCGCCGGGCGTCCGGGAACGCGAACTCTCGATCGTGGAGGACCACACCACCACCATGCCTGAGCTGAACGAGGCCGTCGTCTTCGTCAACGGCATGGCCGGGACGGGCAAGACGGTGCTGGCCGTACACGCCGCCCACCGCCTCGCCCCTCGCTTCCCCGACGGGCAGCTCTTCGTGGACCTGCACGGCCACGCCCAGGCGACGGCACCGGTCGAACCGGGCGCCGCCCTCGCCCGCATACTCCGCACCATGGGCGTCCCGGCGGAACACATCCCGTGGCACCTGGACGACCGCGCCGCGCTGTACCGCAGCGTCCTGGCCGGCCGCAGGCTCCTGATCGTCCTGGACGACGCCGCCGACGAGCACCAGCTCCACCCGCTCCTGCCCGCCACCCCCGGCTGCCAGGTGATCGTCACCAGCCGCCACCGCCTGACCTGCCCGGGCAACGCCCGCATCCTGTCCCTGGACGCCCTGCCTCCGGCAGAGGCGATCACTCTGTTCACCCGCACCGCCGGATGCGACGGGGACACGCCTCCGGACGTCCTGGCCGAGATCGTACGCCGCTGCGGCCTCCTCCCCCTGGCCATCCGCATCGCCGCCGCCTGCCTCCAGGCCCACCCCGCCTGGAACGCCCACCATCTGCTCGACCGCCTGGCCGCCGACCGCCTCACCGAACTGACAGCCGGCCACCAAAGCGTCACCGCCGCCTTCGACCGCTCCTACGAACGCCTGCCCACCGACCAGCAAGAGGCCTACCGGCTCCTGGGCTCGGCCCTCCACCCCGCCTTCGACCTCGACACCGCCGCTGCCCTGCTGAACACGACCACCACCCAGGCGATCCGGCTCCTGGACCACCTCCTGAACGCCCACCTCCTGCAGGAGCCGGCCCCGGGCCTGTACCGGCTCCACGACCTGATCCACGCGCACGCCTCCGCGCTGTGGCCGCCGGACGGTGTCAGGGCGCCCCTCCGGGTCCGCTGCCACACCGCCTTACTGACATAGCCGGCGGCGCCTGGCCAGTACACGGGCCGCGCCGATCCGGAGGCGGGGAACGAGGGCGGCGAGCCCGAGCAGCAGGTTGCGGCCGTAAGCGAGCGGCAGGATCGTCGGCCCGCCGGCCAGGCCAAGCCGGCCATCCCCAAGCTCCGGTCCGGCTCCTACTTCCCCGACTGGCTGCCGGAACGTCGGCGGCGGGCCGAGCAGGCGCTGATCAGCGTGGTCGCGACCCGGCGGGTGGACAAGCTGGTGGAGCAGCCGGGCATCAAGCACATCTCCAAGAGCCAGGTCTCGCAGGTGGCAAGGCGCTGGATGAGCAGGTCGAGGCGGTTCTGAAGGCGAGTTGTGGTACTACTCAGCCGAGCCCGAGGTGCCTGGCCAGGATGGCTACCTGGCCGGCGAACCGGTCGAGGAATTCGGACGAGCGCGGGTCGACGCCGCAGGTGCCCTCGATGATATGCGGCAGTGTGGTGGGCGCCATGGTCATCGCCATCAGCATGACGACCAGGCAGGCCGGATCGAGATCGGCGGGCAGTTCACCGGCTTCTTGCCGTTTCCGCAGCTCGTCGATGGTTTCGGCGAACATGCCGGTCGACGGGTGCGCGTCGGATCCGGTGTATTCGAGCCCGTTCCAGGCCAGCAGGCGGACCCCGTCCGGGTTGCGCAACGCCTCCAGCGCATAGCGGCGTAGCTGCTCCGGCAACGGCGTGCCCGCGGGCGCCAGCGTGGCCTGTCGTTGCTGCCACTGCCGCGAAATGGCTTGGTACAGGCCCTCTTTACCGTCGAAGTAGTACGAGATCAGCTGCACGTTCACTCCGGCGCGGGCGGCGATCGCGCTGATCCGGGCGCCCGCGTAACCATGCGCGCCGAACTCGGCCATCGCGGCGTCCAGGATCAGCGCGCGGGTGCGTTCGGGATCGCGCTGCCGCTCCTGCGGCTTGGGGGACCTTCGGGGTTTCGACGCGGACATGCACACGATCATATCTTCACCTGGTTCTATCAATCATCTGTTTGAACGTATCAAATGAACGCTTGACAGCGTTGCTCCCCAGGCGCACCATTGGGGCATCGCAGCCAACAAGGGGAGTGAAATGCCGGAAAGCACAAGGATTCTCATCGCCGGTGGCGGTGTCGGCGGCCTGGCGCTCGCGCAGGCGCTGCACCATGCCGGGCTCGATGTCGTCGTCTACGAGCAGGACCCGACACCCCGCACCCGGAACCAGGGCTACCGGATCCACCTCGACCCGACCGGCAACGCGGCACTGGCCGACTGCGTCCCGCCGGACGTACTGGCAGTGTTGCGCCGCACCAGCGGCCGCAACGGCGATCTGGTGACGACCTTCACCACCGGGCTGAGGCAGGTGTTCACACAGCACTTCCCCGACATTCCCGCCGACCAGCTCACCGCCGTCGACCGCAACACCTTCCGCCAGGGCCTGCTCACCGGCCTCGAGGACGTCGTCCGGTTCGGGCGCACGGTGTCCGGCTATCAGGTGACCGGCTCGGGACGGGTGCGGGTCGAGTTCGCCGAAGGCGGCAGCGACGAGGGGAATCTGCTGGTCGGCGCGGACGGCGTCGGGTCAGCCATTCGGCGCCTGTTGCTCCCCGGAGCGGTGGTGCGCGACTTCGGTCTGCGGTGTCTGTACGGCCGGATGCCCCTCACCGGATCGTTGTCTCCCGAGGAATTCGAGCGTGGTCTGTGCTGGGTTTCGGGCGGCAGCACGTGCGGCGCCGGGTTTGGTACCGTCCGGTTCCGCACCCCCGTGGACGGGCCGCAGGACTACCTGATGGTCACCCTCGTCGCGACCCCGGATCATCTCGGCGTCACGGACGAGAGGCTGTTCCACATGTCGTCGGAAGAACTGTGGAAACTCTCGACGGACACCGTCGCCGACTGGCATCCGGCTATTCGCGAAATCTACGCCCGCGCCGACACCGAATCGTTTTTCCCCATCACGTTCCGGATCAGCGAACGGATACCGGCGTGGGCGCCGGGCCCGGTCACCCTGCTCGGCGACGCGGTCCACACCATGCCGCCCACTGCGGGGGCCGGAGCGAACACCGCGCTGGCCGACGCCGCCACGCTGGCGGATGAAATCCTTTCCGCCGCACGAGGCGGGAAATCTTTGGTCGAAGCGGTTGCGGCTTACCAGGCAATCATGCTGCCGCGTGGTTTCGCGGCCATCGACAACTCGCGGCGCCTGGCGGCACAGATGTTCGCGGCGAGCTGATCAGCCGCTTGTCAGACCGGTCCGCGCGGACAGCTCGCCGTGCTGGGACCCGCACACTGAGAACGCGCTGCGCAGCCGATCGAGGCCGAGGCGCGCGAGACCTGAAGGCCCTGCTTCTCGACCTGGAGGGCGGGTCGGCGCGGGCATCGGCGGCAAGAGACTCTCGACTGGGCTGAAGGCCCATCTGCAGGACACCGCTCAAGATCCTCGGAAGGACCGGAGATTCTACTTGAACACAGCATCACCCCGCCGCCGTCAAATGACGGCCAAACGATCAAGAGGCCAGATCCACAATCTTGGGATCTAGCCTCTGAACTGGTGAAACTCTGTGGGGCTACCAGGACTTGAACCTGGGACCTCTTCCTTATCAGGGAAGCGCTCTAACCGTCTGAGCTATAGCCCCGCGCACACCGAACGTTATCGCATCCGCAGGACGGAGGCGAACCGGTTGTTCGGACGAGGAAAAGCTTACCGCCTCCAGCGTGCTGCTCGCGCCGTCCCCGCCCACGGGGCCGGCGCGAGCGCCACGACTACTCGGCCTCGCTGAAGGTCACCTCGACGCCTCCGACCAGGTCAGAGGCGATGTTGTAGATGACCGCCCCCAACGTGGACAGCGCGGTGATCAGTACGACGTTCACGGCGCCGATCAGTGCCGTGTAGCCGAGGATGCGCACCGGCTCGAACCAGGAGGCGATGTTGATGGGGATGGAGCTCTGCCCCTGCTCCCCCTGGCCGAGCTGGTTGACCAGGTCGACCAGCGAGTCGAACACGCCCAGGGCCGACAGCACGCCGTACAGGACGGCCACCGCCACGAACAGCACCACGAAGCAGACCAGGGACACCACGAAGCTGAACTTCATGGCGGACCACGGCTCGACACGGCGCAGGACCAGGTGAGCCTTGCGGGGGAGCCGGGACCCCGAGGAGTTCGACGACTTCTTCTTGTTGGGCAGCTCGAGAGCGGGCGGGGCCTCGGTGGCGAGCGACGGACGGACGCGGACCGTGTCGTTGCCCTCCGGAGGCTGCGGGCCGGAAGCAGGACCGGAACCCGGACCGGGGCCATGACCAGGACCAGGACCGCCGGGGCCGGGGGCGGACGGCGTGGGCATGGGTGACGGCGCGGGGGCCGTCGACCGCGACTCCTCCTTGGGCGGACCTGGCTTGCCCTGCGCGGGCGACGTGTCCTTGCCGTCGTCGACCGCGCCGAAGATCTCGGTTTCGTTGGGCTTCTTCGGCTGTTGTCCGTTACCCGAAGCCGCCTTTGTCCTGGCGGAGCCACCCTGGGCGCTCATGAACTACTCTCCTCCCCCGTCTTCCTCAGTTTCCACCGAAGTCTCCATCGACTCCGCGTTCCGGGCGAGGGCCACCACGCTGTCTCCTTCGGCGAGATTCATCAATCGCACTCCCATGGTCTGGCGGCCGGACTGCTTGATCTCACCGGCACTCGTCCGGATCACCCCGCCGGCGAACGTGATCGCGAAGACCTCGTCCTCTGGGTTGACCATGACGGCACCGACCAGCTTGCCACGGGAAGACACGATTTTCGCAGTAAGCACGCCCCTACCGCCACGTCCTTGAACTGGATACTGCTCCACTGGCGTCCGTTTTGCGTACCCACCCTCCGTGGCGATAAGCACATCTTGACCGTCGGCGAGTCGATTCATGGCGAGAAGTTCGTCACCGTCGAGGAACCTCATGCCGATCACACCGCTGGTCGCACGGCCCATGGGCCGCAGCGCCTCGTCGGAAGCGGTGAACCTGATCGACTGGGCTCCCTTGGAGACCAGCAGCAGGTCGTCCTGCTCGGAGACCAGGCGGGCTCCGATGACCTCGTCGTCATCCCGTAGGTTGATCGCGATCAGGCCACCGGACCTGGGGGAGTCGTACTCGGACAGGCGGGTCTTCTTGACCAGCCCGCTGCGGGTGGCGAGCACGAGGTAGGGGGCGACGTCATAGTCGCGTAGGTCGAGAACCTCCATAACTGTTTCGTCGGGCTGCATCGCCAAAAGGTTCGCGAGATGCATGCCACGTGCGTCACGTCCGGCGTCGGGCAGCTCGTACGCCTTGACCCGGTACACCCGGCCCTTGTTCGTGAAGAACAGCAACCAGTGATGCGTCGTGGTGACGAAGAAGTGGTCGACGATGTCGTCCTGGCGCAGCTGGGCGCCGCGCACGCCCTTGCCGCCGCGCTTCTGCGCCCGGTAGAGGTCGGTACGCGTGCGCTTGGCGTAGCCGCCCCGGGTGATCGTGACGACGATCTCGTCCTCGGCGATGAGGTCCTCGATCGACATGTCGCCGTCGTAGGCGATGATCTCGGTCTGCCGGTCGTCGCCGTAGCGGCCGACGATCTCGGCGAGCTCCTCGTTGACGATCTCCCGCTGACGGGCCTCGCTGGCCAGGATCGCGTTGTACTCGGCGATCTGCGTCATCAGGGAGTCGTACTCGTCCTGGATGGCCTGCCGCTCCAGGGCGGCCAGCTTGCGCAGCTGCATGTCGAGGATGGCCTGCGCCTGCACCTCGTCGATCTCCAGCAGCGCCATGAGGCCCTGCTGGGCGTGCGAGGCGGACTCCGAGGCCCGGATGAGGGCGATGACGTCGTCGAGCCGCTCAAGGGCCTTCAGGAGGCCGCGCAGGATGTGGGCGCGCTCCTCGGCCTTGCGCAGGAGGTAGCGCGTCCGGCGGACGATGACCTCGATCTGGTGCGCGACGTAGTGCCGGATGAACTGGTCGAGCCGCAGCGTGCGCGGCACCCCGTCGACCAGGGCCAGCATGTTGGCGCCGAAGGTGTCCTGGAGCTGGGTGTGCTTGTACAGGTTGTTGAGCACGACCTTGGCGACCGCGTCGCGCTTGAGCACGATCACCAGGCGCTGCCCGACCCGAGAAGAGCTCTCGTCGCGTACGTCGGCGATGCCGGTCAGCTTGCCCTCGCGCACCAGCTCGGCGATCTTGAGGGCGAGGTTGTCGGGGTTGACCTGGTACGGCAGCTCCGTGACGACGAGCGCCTGCCGCCCCTTGTCCTCCTCGACCTCGACCACGGCCCGCATGGTGATCGAGCCGCGCCCGGTGCGGTAGGCGTCCTCGATGCCCCGCCGCCCGACGATCAGCGCCTTGGTGGGGAAGTCGGGCCCCTTGACCAGCCTGATCGACGCTTCGAGCAACTCCTCGTCGCCGGCCTCGGGGTTCTCCAGGGCCCACTTGACCGCCGAGGCGACCTCGCGCAGGTTGTGCGGCGGGATGTTGGTGGCCATGCCGACGGCGATGCCGCCCGAGCCGTTGACCAGCAGCTGCGGGAAGCGCGCCGGCAGGACGTCGGGCTCCTGCGACTTGCCGTCGTAGTTGGGGCGGAAGTCGACGGTGTCCTTGTCGATGTCGCGCAGCATCTCCATGGCGATGGGCGCGAGCTTGCACTCGGTGTAGCGCATCGCCGCCGCCGGGTCGTTGCCCGGCGAGCCGAAGTTGCCCTGCCCGTCGACCAGCGGGTATCGCAGCGACCACGGCTGCGCCAGTCGCACCAGCGCGTCGTAGATCGAGGTGTCGCCGTGGGGATGGTAGGTGCCCATCACGTCACCGACGACGCGGGCGCACTTGAAGTAGCCGCGGTCGGGACGGTAGCCACCGTCGTACATCGCGTAGAGTACTCGCCGGTGCACGGGCTTGAGACCGTCGCGGACGTCCGGCAGCGCCCTGGACACGATGACCGACATCGCGTAGTCCATGTAACTGCGCTGCATCTCGGACTGGATGTCCACAGGCTCGATGCGCTCAGCCGGGGGAGTGGTGTTCACGTCCGTCACAGGTGATGATCCCTTTTCTAACTAAACGTCGAGGAAGCGGACGTCGCGCGCGTTACGGATGATGAAGTCGCGCCGGGCTTCCACGTCCTCGCCCATGAGCACGCTGAACAGGTCGTCGGCCTGCGCCGCGTCGTCGAGCGTGACCAGGCGCAGCAGCCGGGTCTCCGGGTTCATCGTGGTCTCCCAGAGCTGGCCCGCGTTCATCTCGCCGAGACCCTTGAAGCGCTGTACGTTGTCGCGCGGCCGCGGGTCGGCCTTGCCGTTGGCGATCCCTTCGGCGATGACCGCGTCGCGCTCGGCGTCGGAGTAGGCGTAGGAGGCGTCCTCACCCTTGCGGTCCCACTTGATCTTGTAGAGCGGCGGGCACGACAGGTAGACGTGGCCGGCCTCGATCAGCGGCCTCATGAACCGGAACAGCAGCGTCAGCAGCAGCGTGTTGATGTGCTGGCCGTCGACGTCGGCGTCGGCCATGAGGATGACCTTGTGGTAGCGCAGCTTGGCGATGTCGAACTCGTCGTGCACACCGGTGCCCAGGGCGGTGATCAGCGCCTGGACCTCGTTGTTCTTCAGGACCTTGTCGATCCGCGCCTTCTCGACGTTGAGGATCTTGCCGCGGATGGGCAGGATCGCCTGGAAGCGCGAGTCGCGGCCACCCTTGGCCGAGCCGCCGGCCGAGTCACCCTCGACGATGAACAGCTCGCACTTCTCCGGGTCGTTCCACTGGCAGTCGGCCAGCTTGCCCGGCAGGCCGCTGCCCGACTCGAGCAGCGACTTGCGCCTGGTCAGGTCGCGGGCCTGGCGGGCGGCCATGCGGGCGCGCGAGGCCTGCAGCGACTTGTTGATGATGTCCTTGGCCTCGCCGGGGTTGCGCTCGAACCAGTCGCGCAGGTGGTCGTTACAGGCCTTCTGCACGAACGACTTGGCCTCGGTGTTGCCCAGCTTGGCCTTGGTCTGGCCCTCGAACTGCGGCTCGGCCAGCTTGACCGAGATGATCGCGGTCAAGCCCTCGCGGACGTCCTCGCCGGAGAGGTTGTCGTCCTTGCCCTCCTTGAGGAACTTCTGCTCGCGCGCGTAGCGGTTGACGATCGTCGTCAGCGCCGCGCGGAAGCCCTCCTCGTGGGTGCCGCCCTCCGCGGTGTTGATCATGTTGGCGAAGGTGTAGACCGACTCGGAGTAGGAGTTGTTCCACTGCATGGCGATCTCGACCGCGATGCCGTCGCCCTCCTCCTCGAAGGAGATGATCGACGCGTGCGCCGCCTCCTTCTTGGTGTTGAGGTGCTGGACGAAGTCGGTCAGACCGCCCTCGTAGCAGTAGGTGACGGTGTGGACCTCGCCGTTGATGTGGTCGGGGCGCTCGTCGGTGAGCGTGATCGTCAGGCCCTTGTTGAGGAAGGCCGTCTCCTGGAAACGGCGCGAGAACGTCTCGTAGTTCCAGGCGGTGGTCTCGAAGATGTCGGGGTCGGGCCAGAACGTGATCGTGGTGCCGGTCTCGTCGGTGCCCTCGCCCTTGGCCAGCGGCGCGAGAGGCTTGGACATCTCGTAGCGCTGGCGCCAGTAGTGGCCGTTCTGCTTGACCTCGACGTCCATGGCGGTGGACAGCGCGTTGACGACGGCCGAGCCGACGCCGTGGAGGCCGCCGGAGACCGCGTAGGACTGGCTGTCGAACTTGCCGCCCGCGTGGAGCGTGGTCAGCACGACCTCGACCGCCGAGCGGTTCTCCTTCTCCATGAAGCCTGTGGGGATGCCACGGCCGTCGTCGACCACGCGTACGCCGTTGTCGGCCAAGAGCGTGACGTCGATCCGGGAGCAGTAACCGGCTAGGGCCTCGTCCACCGAGTTGTCCACAATCTCGTAGACGAGGTGGTGCAGGCCGCGCTCACCGGTGGAGCCGATATACATACCCGGGCGCTTGCGAACCGCCTCAAGCCCCTCGAGTACGGTGATAGAGCTAGCGTCGTAGGACAACTGCGAAATCCTCCTGCCGCGGACACGCGGCGGGGGAGGCCATCAACCTGCGAAAGCTGCCCCTACCGTGCCCGTCACCGTCGTGAGTGCCCCGATGCGCGGTCACCCAAGGGAAGTCGGCTTACCGCCGGGGTGACACGCAAGCGGACGTGTCCGGAATCCGTCTTCAGTCTACCGGGTCCGGCGGCCGAAGGTGGCAAGGAACGCGCCTGTGATGGCTCCTAGCTCGTTTTGCCCCCTGGTAAGCATCCCCCCTTCGGAAAGGGGGCTTATCGCGTCTGTGGCTTTCTGATCGCCCCTGGGGCCCAACCGGAGCAGCAAAAGTGCCTGCTGCGGAAAACCGCTGATCGAGGCTATCCGTAGGTGTCGCCAGGGCCCCGGCTTCCGGTCACCCGCAACCCTCCGGACGGCCGGGGACCGTTCTGCGGGCCTCTGACCTTGACCTTTGTGACGGTGCCGTCGCCGAGCTCCTCGTTGAGCCTGCGGACGAGGGTGCGCGCGAGCAGCCGCACCTGCGTCGCCCAGGCCGTGGAGTCGGCCGCGATCAGCACCTCGCCGTCCTCGAACGACTCGGGCTTGGTGTGGGCGGCCAGGTCAGGACCCACGATGTCGATCCAGCGCCCGAACACCCCGCCGACCGCCGCCGAGCGCTCCCAGCCGCGGTCGGCCAGGAGGTCGGCAATGGCACGTCCGAAAAGCTGTGGATCGCCGCCCTCCCTGCGCGGCCCCGCCGCCTTGCGCCTGGGTTCGCGCCGGGGGAGCTGGCCGCGCTTGGCCGCGTCGGCCTTGGCCTGGGCGAGCTTCTCCCTGGCCATCGCGGCTCCCCTGGCCGCGGGGTTGTCGTCAGCGGACACGGGTCACGCTCCCTTCTGCGACGTCGAACCGGCCTCCCACCAGCTCCGCGGGCACGTCGTCCGGCACGGCGGCGGTGATGAGCACCTGCTCGGCCGGCGCGACGATCTCGGCCAGCCGCCGCCTGCGCTGGCTGTCGAGCTCGGCGAACACGTCGTCGAGGATCAGCACGGGATCGCCGCCGTCGGCCCGCAGCAGGTCGTACGCCGCCAGCCGCAGGGCCAGCGCGAACGACCAGGACTCGCCATGGCTGGCGTAGCCCCGGGCGGGCAGGTCGCCCAGGCCGAGGATCAGGTCGTCGCGGTGGGGGCCGACGAGCGTGACGCCGCGCTCGAGCTCCGCTGTGCGGACCTCCAATAGCCGCTCCCGCAGCCGTTCTTCAAGGGTTTTCCCCAAGTCTGTGGATAACGTCTGTGTATCGAAAGATCCCCGCTCACCGGCGGCTTCGTCCTCCGAGACACCCTCATCCGTATCCCCACCTGTGGACAACGTGCTGCGGTAGGCCAGCGTCGCGGGGTCGCTCCCGGGAGCGAGCGCGGAGTAGGCGCCGGCCACCAGCGGGCGCAGCGCCTCGACGAGCTCCAGCCGGGCCCGAAGGAGCTCCGCGCCGTGCCTGGCGAGGTGGGCGTCCCACACCTCCAGGGTGCTCAGCACGTCGCCCGCGCCGGCCGCGGTGAACCCGCTGTCGCTCTCGGCCCGTCTGGCGCTCCTGCTGCCCCTGCGGGCCTGCGCGGCCGTACGCAGGAGCGCGCCGCGCTGCTTGAGAACCCGGTCGTAGTCGGCCCGGACGCCGGCGAACCTGGGCGTCCTGGCCACCAGGAGGTCGTCGAGGAATCTGCGCCGCTCGGCCGGGTCGCCCTTGGACAGCGACAGGTCCTCGGGGGCGAACAGCACCGTACGCAGCAGGCCGACGACGTCGCGGGCCCTGGACACGGGGGAGCGGTTGAGTCTGGCGCGGTTGGCCCGCCCCGGGTTGAGCTCCAGCTCGACCAGCGCCCGGCGGTCATCCCTGTGGACGGCGCAGCGCACGATCGCCCGCGTGGCGCCCTTGCGCACCAGCGGCGCGTCGCTCGACACCCGGTGACTGGAGTGCGTCGCGACGTAGCCCAGGGCCTCGACCAGGTTGGTCTTGCCCTGGCCGTTGGGCCCCACGAACGCCGTGACGCCCGGCTCCAGGCCGAGCTCCACGGACGCGTACGACCTGAAGTCGGTCAGCGAGAGGTGGGCGACATGCACCCCACGAGGTTAGTGCGCCTCGGGGATGCCTGTGGTCACCGACGCTCGGTCTCGCGCGGCGGGATCACATCGGCGCCGGGGGAGTCGGCCCCCTTTTCGGTGCTGCCCTCCGCGGAGGTGGTCGCGTGGCCGCCGAACTGGTTGCGCAGCGCCGCGACCACCTTCATCGCGGGCGAGTCGTCCTGCCGCGAGGCGAACCTGGCGTACAGCGAGGCGGTGATGACCGGCAGCGGCACCGCGTGGTCCACAGCCGCCTGCACCGTCCACCGGCCCTCCCCGGAGTCCTGTGCATAACCTCGGAGCTGCTCGAGGTGCTCGTCGTCGTCCAGCGCCCGGACCATCAGGTCGAGCAGCCAGGAGCGGATCACGGTGCCGGTGCGCCAGCTCTTGAACGAGCCCTTGACGTCCTTGACGACGTCGGAGGCCTCGAGCAGCTCCCAGCCCTCCGCGAACGCCTGCATCATGCCGTACTCGATGCCGTTGTGGACCATCTTCGCGAAGTGCCCGGCGCCGACCTCGCCCGCGTGCACGAAGCCGTCCTCGCCCTCGGGCTTGAGCGTCTCGAAGATCGGCATGAGCCGGTCGACGTTGGCCTGGTCGCCGCCGCACATGAGCGCGTAGCCGTTCTTGAGGCCCCAGACGCCGCCGCTCACGCCGCAGTCGACGAAGCCGATGCCCTTCACGGCCAGCTCGGCGGCGTGCTTCTGGTCGTCCACATAGTGGGAGTTTCCGCCATCGACGACGATGTCACCGGGGTCGAGCAGCTCACCGAGATCGTCGATCGTCGCCTGGGTGGGCTTGCCGGCGGGGACCATGACCCAGATCGCCCGCGGCTTCTGCAGGCGTTCGACCAGCTCCTTGAGGCTGCCCACGTCGCTGATCGCGGGATCGCGGTCGTAGCCGACGACGTCGTGACCTCCGCGGCGCAGGCGTTCGGCCATATTGCCGCCCATTTTGCCCAGTCCGACCATGCCGATCTGCATGTTGTCCTACCCCCTTGTCAGACTTCCATCATCCCCGATGACAGGATCAGCCTGACAGGCGGATGGGCATGATCAGGTAACGGTAGTCCGTAGCGGCTCCGTCATCCACAGGCTTGCCACCGGTGAGGATAGCGGGCTTCGTCGACGTGGTCATCTGAAGTCGCGCAACATCCGAGTCGATGGCCCCCAGTCCCTCGAGCAGGAACTGGTGGTTGAAGGCGATGTTCATCTCCTCGCCCTCGTAATCCACAGGCAGGGCCTCGACAGCCTGCGCCTCGTCGCCGCTGCCCGCCTCGAGCACGACCTCGCCGCTCTTGAACGCCAGCCGTACCGGGGTGTTGCGCTCGGCGACCAGGGCGACGCGCTTGACGGCCTCGACGAACGGCCCTGTGGACAAGTCCGCGCGGGCGGAGAACTCCGTGGGCAGCAGCGACCGGTACTTGGGGAACTCGGGGTCGAGCAGCCGCGTGGTGGTCCGCCGTCCGGCGCTGGAGAAGCCGATCATGCCTTCGCCGGTGCCTCCGGCGGAGCTGAGCGCGATCTCCACCTCCGCGCCGGTCGTGCCGAGCGCCTTGGCCGTGTCGGCGAGGGTCTTGCCGGGGATCATGGCGATGGCGGCGAAGTCGGGCTGGCCCGGCTGCCACTTCAGCTCGCGTACGGCGAGCCGGTAGCGGTCGGTCGCGGCGAGGGTCACGGTGTCGCCCTCGATCTCCATCCGCACGCCGGTGAGCATCGGCAGGGTGTCGTCCCTACCGGCGGCGACGGCGACCTGGCCGACGGCGGAGGCGAACACGTCGCTGCCCACCCGGCCGGCGGCCGGCGGCATGGCCGGGAGGGACGGGTAGTCCTCCACAGGCATGGTCAGCAGTGTGAATCGAGCGCTGCCGCAGGTGACGACCGCCTTGGCGCCGTCCACCACGAAGTCCACAGGCTGTGCAGGAAGTGCGCGGGTGATCTCGGCGAGCAGCTTGCCCGAGACCAGCACGACGCCGGCCTCACCGGTCTGGAGTTCGAGCGTCACCTCGGCGGAGACCTCGTAGTCGAAGCCGGACAGCTTTAGCTGCTGTCCCTCGGTGACCTCCAGACGCATGCCTGCGAGCACGGGCACCGACGGGCGCGCCGGGAGGCTGCGTGCCGTCCATGCCACCGCCTCAGCGAGAACGTCTCGCTCGATTCGGAACATCACGGTGATCGGCCTCCTGGGTTCGTCGTTGATTCAAGTGTTCACTCTCCCGCACCTGAGCTCCGGGAGAACCCCTCTATGGGTCTTGAGTTTCTTTGTTAGAGAGATAAGAGGTCATCACACTAGGGGCTGTGGAAACTGTGGACAACCGGCGTTCTAGCTGCTCAGTAGCCCTGTTTTCATCCACTGGGGGTGTGGGTGACGCCTGGGGAGAACTCGCGCGCCTGGGGATGACGAGTCTGTGCACACAGGCTGTCCCCAGATCTTGGTGCCTTCATCCACGGGTTATCCACGAGGTTTCCACAAGTTGTCCACGGGGTAAAAGGGACGCGGCTGGAGTCCCAGATCGCCTGTTCACAGGACGTCCACACGTTATCCACGAGTAGTCCCCAGGTTCTCCCCAGGGTGTCCCCAACCTTGTCCCCAGGCCCTGTGGGGGATTTTTTCGGGCATTGTGTGGCGAAGAGCCGGCGGGTTTCGGCGTTTCCGCAGATCCACAGTGTTTTCCACAGGCTGTGCATGAAGTTCAGGCTCCGCGGGATGTCCGCTTGATACGCAAAGTCAGCTCGTTGACCTGGTTGTACATCGACCGGCGCTCGGCGATGAGCGAGCGGATCTTCCGCTCGGCGTGCATGACCGTGGTGTGGTCGCGGCCGAACTGCTGGCCGATTTTGGGCAGCGACAGCTCGGTCAGCTCGCGGGCCAGATACATGGCGATCTGCCGGGCGTTGACGAGCGCCCGGCTGCGTGAGGTGCCGCACAGGTCGTCGATGCTGATGCCGAAGTAGTTGGCGGTCTCGGTCATGATCGCCGCGATGGTGATCTCGGTGTCGGACTCCGAGGTGATCAGATCCTTGAGCACCACCTCGGCGAGCTGCAGGTCCACACCCTGCCGGTTGAGGCTGGCGAACGCGGTGACCCTGATCAGGGCGCCCTCGAGCTCGCGGATGTTGGTGGAGATGCGGCTGGCGATGTACTCCAGCACCTCGGGCGGCGCGGCCAGGCCCTCCTGGATGGCCTTCTTCCTGAGGATCGCGATCCGGGTCTCCAGCTCCGGCGGCTGGACGTCGGTGATCAGGCCCCACTCGAACCGGTTGCGCAGCCGGTCCTCCAGCGTGGTCAGCTGCTTCGGCGCGCGGTCGCTGGAGATGACGATCTGCTTGTTGGCGTTGTGGAGGGTGTTGAAGGTGTGGAAGAACTCCTCCTGGGTCTGCTCCTTGCCCTCCAGGAACTGGATGTCGTCCACAAGCAGGATGTCGATCGCCCGGTAGCGTCCGCGAAAGCCGTCGGCCTTGTGGTCGCGGATGCTGTTGATGAAGTCGTTGGTGAACTCCTCGGAGCTCACGTACCTGACTCGCGCGCCGTCGTACAGGCTCTGTGCATAGTGCCCGATCGCGTGCAGCAGGTGCGTCTTCCCCAGCCCCGAGTCTCCGTAGATGAAGAGCGGGTTGTACGCCTTCGCGGGGGATTCGGCGACCGCCACGGCCGCCGCGTGGGCGAACCGGTTGCTGGCCCCGATGACGAATGTCTCGAATGTGTACTTCTGATTGAGCCTGGCCGGTTCGCTGGGCTTGTTGCTCTTCGCTTCCCACCGGTTCGGAGCCGGCTCCGGCTCCTTTTCCACAGGCGGTGTGTACGGCTGCGCCTGTTCAAAAGAGAAGCCCGGCTGTGGATATTCGGTGGATATCTGGGGCGGCTCAGGCTGTGGAGAATAGAACTGCGGAGGCTCCGAAGCCTGCTGGTGCTGCGGTGGCGCGGGCTGTGCGTAGAGCGGCTGGCTCTCCACATTCTGGGGATAACTCTGAGTCACAGGCTGTTGATGAGGGTCGACCGACAGCTGCTCCGGCGCCGTGGTGTCGATCATCACGGCCACCCGCATGGTCCGGCCGAGCTCCTGTGACAGAGCGTGTGCCACGAGCGGGCGCAACTTGTTGCCCTCGATGAGGTCCTTGATGAAGTCGTTGGGGACGCCGAGCACGATCGTGTCGTTCGCCAGCGCGATCGGGCGCACCATCCCAAGCCACGTACGCTGCTGGATCGGCACGTTCTCGTTGAGGAAGTTGCTCAGGGCCCTCGCCCATACCGTGCCGAGGTCGACACCGTTCATGGTGCGGCTCCCCCTCCTTCCTCTCGCGGCCCCCCGCGATCGTTTATCCACATGCGCGGCCGCCCGCGGTGATCGGCGGCCCGTTCGTCCACAACGTGGCGGCCGGGCTTCGTGCCCAGGCCCTCCACAGGAGATCCACAGGTTGTGCACAGCCCTTTAGCAGGTTCGAAAGGGCCGACAGTATCTATGTGCACAGCTGTGTTCAAGGCATTGTCCACAGCCTAGTGGCACCTGGGTGCACATACTGTGGACGCCGGGGCGGCGGTGGAAAAGTCGCCTGTGGAAAGGTGGATAACCCGTCCAGTTTGACCTGAGGGGTGCTTCCCCCGTAACGTACGACGGTCGGCTTGTCACGCGACGGCTATTTCGCGTGCCCTCGCTTCCCTGGCAGGCCATCCATGTGTGTACAGCGTCCTTGTGGCGCACCTTCAAGCCTGGAGCCCACCCGTGAGCAAGCGTACTTTCCAGCCGAACAACCGTCGCCGCGCGAAGACCCACGGCTTCCGGCTGCGGATGCGCACCCGGGCCGGTCGCGCCATCCTCGCCGCTCGCCGCCGCAAGGGCCGCGAGAAGCTGTCGGCCTGATCGTTCCGCGCGTATATGGCCCGTCGGTGCGTCATGCCGGCGGGCGTTAGGCGTATACAGTGCTGTCCCGTCACTCCCGCATGCGGCGCGGGGAAGAGTTCGAGGCGGCGGTCAGGCGCGGTAAGCGCGCTGGTCGTCCGACTCTGGTGGTGCATTTCGCCACTTCGGGGGAAGAGTCCCCTCGAGTGGGTTTCGTGGTGAGCAAGGCCGTAGGCGGCGCCGTGACCCGGAACAAGGTCAAGCGACGGCTCCGACACCTGATGCGGGACCGTCTCGACCGGCTGCCGCGAGGTAGCCTGCTGGTGGTACGCGCCAATCCACCGGCCGCGTCCGCGCGATTCGAGCTTCTGGCCGCCGAGCTCGACTCCGCACTGGAACGTTTGCTCAGGCGGCGCGAGTCCTCGACGGGTGGACAAAAATGACGGAGCAGCCGCAAGGGGTGACGCCGAGCCTCGCCGCTCGGGCGCTGATCATCCCGATCCGGTTCTACCGGGCGTTCATCAGCCCGATGCTGGGTCCACGCTGCCGTTTCTACCCGTCCTGCAGCGCGTATGGACTCGAGGCGATCGCCACGCACGGAGCGTTGCGCGGCATTTGGCTGACTGTCCGGCGCATCGGGCGGTGCCACCCATTCCATCCCGGAGGTATAGACCCGGTGCCCCCACGCCCGGTCCGGTCCCACGAAACGCAAGGGAGATAGCTCGGTGGAGCTGTCCTGGCTCAACTGGCTGTACACAGCCGTCGCCCAAGTCATTACCTGGATCCACCAGGCATACAGCACGGTGCTCGACCCGAACAGCGGCTTGACCTGGGCGCTCACCATCATCACGCTGACCATCTGCATGCGGATCCTGATCTTCCCGCTCTTCCTCAAGCAGATGCGCTCGTCGCGAAAGATGCAGGAGCTGGCGCCGAAGGTCCAGGAGCTCCGCAAGCGCTACAAGAACGACAAGCAGCGCATGAACCAGGAGGTCATGGCGCTGTACCAAGGTGCGGGCGCCAACCCCCTCGGCGGCTGTCTCCCTGTCGTGGCCCAGTTCCCGATCTTCATCTCGATGTTCACCGTGCTGCGGGCGATCGCAGCGGACCAGCCGAAGTTCGGGATGACGCAGGAGCTGGTCGACAGCGCCAAGCATGCCCTCATCCTGGGTGCCCCGCTTCCTGCCACGTTCTTCGAGGCCGCCCAGGTCAGCGAGAAGATCATCATCGGTTGCTTCGTCGCGATCAGCTCGCTCACCACCTTCCTCACCGTCCGGCAGAGCGTCACCCGCTCGATGGCCCAGATGCCGGACAACCCCATGGCGCAGCAGCAGAAGATCCTGATGTACATCTCGCCGCTGTTCGCCTTCTTCAGCCTGAACTTCCCCCTGGGCCTGATCCTCTACTGGGTCACCACCAACCTCTGGACCCTGGGCCAGCAGCACTGGTTCTACAGCCGGCACCCGATGCCGCAGTTCGACGCCAAGGGCAACGCGGTCCCCATCGAGGCCAAGTCCGGCCTGTTCGCCAAGCTTCGCAAGACCACGCCCGAAGAGCAGGCTCCTCCGCCCCCGCCGGAGCCTAAGATCGTCAGGCAGCAGCCAAGCCGCCAGTCCCGCAGCAAGCGCACCGGCAGCAAGAAGTCTTGAACATGAAGGAGAGGCCGGCCATGACTGAGGCCGAGCAGGAGAAGGCTCCTGATCTCAACGCGCTGGAGCAGGAAGGCGAGATCGCTGCCGACTACGTCGAGGGCCTTCTCGACATCGCCGACATCGACGGCGACATCGACATGGACGTCGAGGGCGACCGCGCCATGGTCTCCGTCGTGGGGCTCAAGGGCAATGAGCTCGTCGGTCCCGGGGGAGAGGTCCTGGAGGCGCTCCAGGAGCTGACCCGCCTCGCCGTGCACCGGCAGACCGGTGAGCGCTCGCGCCTGATGCTCGACGTCGGGGGCTACCGCGAGCGGCGCAGGGCCGAGCTGACCAAGCTGGGCACCGAGGTCGCCAACGAGGTCAAGGACGGCGGCGAGCCCAGGTCGCTGCACGCGATGACCCCCTTCGAGCGCAAGATCGTGCACGACGCGGTGGCGGCCGCCGGGCTCCGCAGCGAGTCCGAGGGCGAAGAGCCACACCGCTACGTGGTGGTCCTGCCCGCCTGAAGGGTGTTACGCCATCCGATCCGGCCGTCTGCCCGCACGTACGCGTGGTGGACGGCCGTTTCGCATTTATCCTCTTTTATCCCTGTACGTATGTCGTAGCGCGCATTTATGCGCGCATGCCCCTTGTTAACGCTCCCCATCCGGACCGGGTCACACGGACGGCGGCGTGCTGAAAGGTCGCCTTCAGACCGGCCCGCTAGTCTTCCACTGTGATCTCACCTTTAGCCTTGGGTAGAGACCACCCGGCTTCCCACCGAACAAGGGCCACCAGCCCCAGAAAGGGCCACCGACCAGTGAGCGATGAGCTTCCGGCGCCGCCGGACATAGCGCGGGACGTCTTCGCCGGGGAGGCTTGGGAACGCGCGAACGCGTTCGCCCAGCTGCTGGCGGGGCCCGGCGTGGTCCGCGGGCTGCTGGGTCCGCGTGAGGTGCCCAGGATCTGGGATCGCCATCTGCTCAACTGCGCGGTCGTGGCCGAGGCCGTGCCTCCGGACGTGCACCTGGTGGACATCGGCTCCGGCGCCGGGCTGCCCGGGCTCGTGCTGGCGATCGTGCGGCAGGACATCACGGTCACGCTCCTTGAGCCGCTGCTTCGCCGTACCGTCTTCTTGGAGGAGTGCGTCGAGGCGCTCAAGCTCGACAACGTCGAGGTGCTGCGCGGCCGGGCGGAGGAGCTGGCGGGCAAGCGCGAGTTCGACGTCGTCAGCGCTCGTGCCGTGGCGCCGCTCGATCGCCTGCTGAAATGGGCCATGCCCCTGCTCCACGAGGGTGGCGAGCTGATCGCCATGAAGGGGGAGCGCGCCGCCGAGGAGCTCGCCGAGGCGGAGTCCCAATTGCGGGCCATCGGGGCACGAACGGCCGAGCTTGTGACTGTCGGGCACGGTAAGGTCGAGCCGCCTGCAACACTGGTTCGGGTGGTAGCGGGTCGCACGCCGGAGCGAGCCAGGCGTCGACGAAGGAGGTGACGGTCGTGCCAGTCGCGTCAAGCGGTCTTGGTTGGCCGGACAACCGTCCGTCCGAGAGTCCAAGCGGGGTTGGCTGGCCCGAAATGGGCGTGTCGCGACAGTCAACTCCTGGCACCGGCACACCACTGGTTGAAAGGATGGACATCGTGACCCAGACCCCCCTGAATCCCGGTGATTCGCCGTTGGTACGAGAGGCGCTCAGCTCAGTGGTTTCACGTGAAACGTCCGCAACCCCGACGGCCGCTCAGACTCCCGACGGCGGGGACGGCACGTGGCCGCGTCCATCCAAGACCAGGGTGATCGCGGTGGCCAACCAGAAGGGCGGAGTGGGCAAGACCACCACATCGGTGAACATCGCCGCCGCCCTCTCCATGCATGGGCAGCGCGTCCTCGTGGTGGACCTCGACCCTCAGGGCAACGCCTCCACAGCCTTGGCCACCGAGCACCGCGGCGACGTGCCGGACGTTTATCAGGTCCTCGTCGACGACCTCCCGATGGCGGACATCGTCAAGCAGGTCCCCGACATGCCGAACCTCTACTGCGCCCCGGCCACCATCGACCTGGCCGGCGCGGAGATCGAATTGGTCTCGCTGGTGGCCCGTGAGGCCCGCCTGCGGCGCGCGCTGGCGGCCTACGACGCGATCGACCTCGACTACATCGTGATCGATTGCCCGCCCTCCCTGGGCCTGCTGACGGTGAACGCGTTGGTGGCGGCCGAAGAGGTCATGATCCCGATCCAGTGCGAGTACTACGCCCTGGAGGGCCTCGGACAGCTCCTCAGGAACGTCGACCTGATCCGCGCACACCTCAACCCGACGCTGAAGCTCTCGACCATCGTCCTGACGATGTACGACGGGCGGACCCGGCTGGCCTCTCAGGTGGCGGACGAGGTCCGGTCGCATTTCGGCGACACGGTGCTCAACACGGTCATCCCCCGCAGCGTCCGCCTGTCGGAGGCGCCCAGCTATGGGCAGTCGGTGATGACGTACGACCCGGGCTCCAGCGGTGCGATGGCCTACATGGACGCCGCCCGCGAGATCGCCCACCGCGCCCCCGTCGTCTAACCCCACCCCAGCACCACAACTCCCGCGCCCCGCCCACGCGGCTGGCCGCCAAGCCCTCACCCATCCACGCCCACTCCCGGGCCCCTCCACACCCACCTTCCCGCCACAGCACCCACAACCCCGCCGTACGCAGCCACCCCGCCCACCGCGGCCTCGACTCACCTGCCCGCAACCCAACCCACCGGCCCTCGCCCCACCTCCTCATGCTTCGACACGAGCAGCAGCGAGCCAGGGCCCACGAGCATGCCTCCCCACCGATCACACGACTGCCGTTGAGGCACGAGCCCCAGGCACACCGAGACGACAGCACGCGCAAACGACAAGCCGCCGCCATAGGGGCCAGCGCGAGCCAGCATCACGACGTCCCGGCGGCACAACCAGACAGGGGACACCGACTCCCCGAGTGCGAGCGGCACAGCGAGAAGGCGATGCGACGGGCGGTAAAGGCGAGCCTGCCGGGACAAAAGGTGGCGAATGCTGGGTGACTGCAGGGAGGGTTGACGAGATCCTGCAGAGCGGCCCGGAATGGAGCACCACGATCGAGACGTCCGGGCCAACAGGGCCGCTGGACAGCCGGACGAGCTGGACAGCCGGGTAGGCACGACAGCCAAGCAGTTGGGCAGCCGAGTGGTCGGCCCAACAGGGCAGCCGGGCAACAGGATGGGCACAACGAGCAGGACTGCCAGGCAACCTAGTCAGCCACGCCAGCCGCTCCGGCCGAGCCGATAGAGCCGACAGGACAGCCAGGCCAGCCGGGCCCGACAGGGCGGACAGGGCCGACAGGGCCGACAGGTAAGCGCGGCAGCAGAGCAATCAGGTAAGCCCCGCAGCAGGGTAGCTGGACGGGCAGGGCGAAGGGACCGACACGCCAGCAAGATCGTGAGACGCCGGCCACCGCGGCTCGCGACCGGGGGCACAGTCGCCGCCGTTGTGGGTCGGACACGTCGGCAGGATCGTGAGGCGTCGGTACCGTGGCACACGAGTGAGGCACAGCGAGTGCGGTTGCGGGCTGGCTAGGCGGAGTGACATTCGAACGTCTTACAACGGCATCCCCGCCTTGCCACATGGGCGTCTCGCGGCTCCGCCGTCCCAGCAGGCTCGGGCGGGCTGCCACCACCAGCGCAGGGTCGCCTCGGAAACCACCGCAGGCGTGATCACGCGGTGGCGTCTCACTCGCCAGCACCGCCTCGGCGTCGAAGCGCGCCGTGCGGTGGCTAAAGTCGCCGCCCGAGCAACGCGGCCGTCAAGCCGCGGCGTTTAAGCGCAGCGTCCGGTGGACGAAGGCGCCCCAAACACCGCTGGCGTCAAGCGTGACGTCTAAGCACACTGTGCGATGGACGTAGGCACCCGCGATCCCGCCGTTCTGCGGCCGCCTCGGCATCCCGGGTTATGGCGATGGGGGATGCTGAAGAACCCTCACGCCGAGCGGAGCTGCCCCCTGGGCCGAGGCCGTGCTGTGCAAGGCGGCGAAGCGTGGGACGGCGAGGCGGCGGGAGGGGGAGTGGCGAGGCGGTGGGACAGGAAGGCGACTCGGCGGCGAAGCGGTCGGGCAGCGGAATGTCGGGGTGGCGAAGCGGTCGGGCAGCGGGATGTCGGGGTGGCGAAGCGGCGCGGCAGCGAAGCTGTGGGACGGTGAGGCGGCGGGACGGTGAGGCGGTGAAGCGGTGGGACAGCGGGACGGCAGGACGGCCGGGTGGCGCGGCAGCGAGGTAGTGGAACAGGGAACCGGGACGATGCGGCGGCGAAGCGGTGGGGTGGCGAAGCGCGGGGTGGCGAGGGGGCGCGGCAGCGAGGCGGTGGGACGGGGGAGTGATGAGGCGGGCCGGCGACATGATGCGATCGCACGGATGCGGAGCAGTGAGATGGAGGAGAAAGGTGGTGAGGGCGTTGGGATAGCCCTGCGGGGGAAGCGCGTTCAGGCGCGGCATGGGGCCCTTGACGGCGGCGGCGGATCGTGTGGTGGTGGCGATTGTCTCGAGCGTGAGATGGGCTCAAGTCAGTCGTTCGGTTGGTTTGTGATCGTGTCGGTGTAAATAGAACTGGGTGGTGTGTGGCGAGGGGGCGCCCCGTTGCGCGCACGACGGTAACCTCTCCTGGAGTGACCGGAATCGGCCGGGTGGATGAGGAGACGCAGTGAGTCAGCAGCGGCGGGGATTGGGCAAGGGGCTCGGGGCGCTCATCCCGACCGGTCCCATCGTTGACGGAACGGGAACGATGTCGGCCCCGTCGAACGGTTCAACGGCGGAGACCGGCCCGAGGCCGATCGCTGGCGCGTACTTCAAGGAGGTCGCGCTGGACGCGATCGTCCCCAACCCGCGCCAGCCGCGTGAGATCTTTGACGGGGAACGCCTCGAGGAGTTGGCGGCGTCCATCCGCGAGGTCGGTCTGCTGCAGCCGATCGTGGTCCGATCGGTCGGTGGTGGCCAGTACGAGCTGATCATGGGGGAGCGGCGCTGGCGGGCGTGTCAGCAGGTCGGCTTGGACCCGGTCCCGGCAATCGTCCGCAACACTCAGGACGATGATCTCCTTCGGGACGCCCTCATCGAGAACCTTCAGCGTGAGCAGCTGAACGCCCTTGAAGAGGCTGCGGCCTATCAGCAACTCCTCGATGACTTCCAGGCGACGCACGATCAGTTGGCGCAGAAGGTCGGCCGCTCCCGCTCCCACATCACCAACACCCTCCGACTCTTGAACCTCCCGCCCGAGGTTCAGCAGAAGGTGGCCGCAGGGGTTATCAGCGCCGGTCACGCTCGAGCCCTCCTCGGCCTCGGCAGCGCTGACGAGCAGATCGAACTGGCCAAGCGAATCGTGGCAGAGCTCCTCTCGGTCCGGGCGGTTGAAGAGATCGTCGCGATGGGCAGCGCCAAAGCCGCCACGAAGCCCGCGCGTGAGCGCCAGGCGCCCAAGCCCACCGCTCCCGGTCTTACTCACCTCGCCGATCGCCTCTCGGACCACTTCGAGACCAAGGTGAAGGTGGATCTGGGCCGCCGCAAGGGACGCATCGTCGTTGAGTTCGCCACGATCGACGACCTTGAGCGGATCATCGGCACGATGGCACCGGAAGCTGTCCGCGCGATGCGGGAGTCCGAAGACTGACGCTGTTTCACGTGAAACCGCCATTGCTAGCCGGTCGCTCCTGGCCGCTGGCATCCTCGTGTGCGGGCACTGCGGCGGTGACGGCTGGCGAACCGTTGAGGCACCCGGTTCGGATTGCTGTTTCACGTGAGACCGCCGCGGACGGTTCGCCAGGGCCGCTGTTTCACATGAAACCGTGCTGCCTACCGATCGACTCCCCCGGCCCTAGCGGCCTCGCGATGGACGTCGCGGCGGAGCCGGCTGCCGAGCGATTGACGTACCCGGTCCGGATTCGCTGTTTCACGTGAAACCGTCATTGCCGGCCGATCGCTCCTGGCCGCTGACATCCTCGTGTGCGGGTGCTGCGGCGGTGACGGCTGACGAACGGTTGAGGGTGCTCGGTTCGGCATTGCTGTTTCACGTGAGACCGCCGCGGACAGTTCGTCGGGCGGCTGTTTCACGTGAAATCGACGCCAAGTCCCGCTTCGGGCGGCCGATGTTTCACGTGAAACGAGGTGCTTGGGTTGGTCGAGGGCTCGAGTTGGCAGATCGTCTGACGGGCGGCGGCTCTTCGGGGTGAGCGGTTCTTGGGGGGCGTTTCACGTGAAACATGGAGCCGTGGCGCGCTGCTGAGAGGGGCGACGTGTTTCACGTGAAACGGCGGGCGGCGTGGGCGCGAGGCTACGCGGCGGCGGCCTTGTGGAGGTCGTCGAGGAAGTCGTCCACGTTCTCGAGCGTCGTGTCGAAGGCGGTCATCCAGCGGACGATGCCGGCGCGCTCGTCCCAGTAGTGGAACAGGTAGCGTCCTCTGAGGGTCTCCGCGACGGCGGGTGGGAGGACGGCGAAGACGGCGTTGGACTGGACCGGGTGCGCCAAGGAAACGCCGGGCACATCGGCCAGACCGTCCGCCAGGCGGGCCGCCATCTTGTTGGCGTGAGAAGCGTTCTCGCGCCATAGATCGTCCGTCAGAAGCGCCGAAAGCTGAGCTGAGATGAAGCGCATCTTCGAGGCGAGTTGCAGCGACTGGCGGCGGAGGAACGGGACAGCGGACGCGAGCGAGGAGTCGAGGACGACGACCGCCTCGGCCGCCAAAGCGCCGTTCTTGGTGCCGCCGAAGCTGAAGACGTCCACCCCGGCGTCTGTCGTGATGGCCTTCAGATCACAGTCGAGGAAGGCGGCGGCGTTCGCGAGTCTGGCGCCGTCCATGTGGAGCCGTAGACCCGACTCGTGTGCCGCCTCCGCCACGGCGGCGATCTCGGCGGGGGAGTAGCAGGTGCCGAGCTCTGTGACTTGGGAGATGGAGACCACCGTGGGTTGGGACTCGTGGGGGTTGCCGATCCCGCCCAGGCGGGACTTGATGTCTTCCGGGCGGAGCTTGCCGTCCTTGGTGGGGATCGTCATCAGCTTGACGCCGAGCAGGCGTTCCGAGGCTCCTGCTTCATGCGTGGCGATGTGGGCGCTGTCGGCGCAGAGGATCGCGTCGTAGCGGCCGAGCATGAGGGCCAGCCCGACCATGTTGGCGCCCGCGCCGTTGAGCACCGCGAAGCCCTCGGCGCCCGCGCCGAACACTTCCTTGGCCCTTTCCTCGAACGCTGAGGTCCAGTTGTCGTCACCGTAGGCGGGCGCGTCTCCGTGGTTGGCTGAGGCGATGGCTTCGAGGATGGTCGGGTGAACGCCGGCGTGGTTGTCGCTGGCGAAGCTCTTGGGGTACATCGAATCGATCAGCACACGGTAAGGCTACTTATCTGCCCTCAGCCCAGCGCCCGGGCATCCGTCGATCGATCCCGTCCCACGAGGCTGTGGATCCGGTGGGGGCTACCTCTTCCGCGCGTTCTGTGGATGGGCTGGTGATGAACGGGAGGCGTGCCACCTAGATGCGGTCGGCGCTGGCACGCATGCGTGTGCTCTTTCTCTGCATGGTGGCTGGCGTCCGTGGTGGCTCAGCGCTGGAAGGCGAGGATGGCGGCGGAGAAGTGCTAGGTCTCCCGCCATAAGGGCCAGGGCCTCGCCCGTGTAGAGGCGGCCAGGGGGCGGGGTCGCCCTGGCCAAGCGCGCGTGGCGCTCCACTCCAGCAAGCGTTGCGCCGCTGCGGCCCCTGCCGGGAGGAAACTCGCTCTGAGTCGTGTGCTGTCTCAAGGACTCAGCCCCCTCCGCCGGAAGCGGTCCCGAACCGACCGGGCTCTCGGATGCCCACCTTTGGGTCGGCGATGGTGCCGGTCGTTCGTCTTCCGGGGGTGGTGGTGGTGTTGGTGGTCGCTCGCCTCTGGGTTGGCTGCGCTGTCGGATGTCTGTCTTTGCGTCCGCTGTGGTGCTGACCGTTCGCCTCGGTGGTGGTTGCCTTGCTGCCGGACGTCTACCCGTGTGTCGGCTGTGGTGCCGAGCGTTCGCTGCCGGATGCTCGCGGTGGCGGTTGCCCTCGTTCGGGTTGGCCGTCGTGCTGGATGTCCGCCTGTGTGCCGGCTGTGGTGTTGACCGTTCGCTCTGGGGCGGCGTGCGTCGGGTGGTTGGCCGTGCAGCGGGCGTTCGTCGCTGAGTCGGCGGTGGTGCCGGTCGTTCGCTTTTGGGGTGGTCGTGTTGGCGGTTGCTCGGCCTCGGGTTGGCTGGCCGTTGGGCGCTTGCTTCCGGGCCGGTCTTCGACGTCGGCTTTCGGGAGGGCTGTGCTGGCGGGCGCGCGGACTCGAGCTGATTCTTGAGTTGGCTGCGCTCAGGTGAATGGGAGCGGGTTGCCTGTGAGGTGCAGTCACGGGTGGGAGGGCGCGCCTGGGAGCCCGGGGCAGGCGCGCGCTGGCTGGTCGGCTGCGGAGGAGGTGGCAGGGAGTGGTGGTCAGGTGTGGGCGCGGGTGGCGGCGTTTTGGAGGAGGGTGCGGCAGAGGTCGCCCAGGTCCTGGCCGGCGGCTTCGGCGGCCATCGGGAGGAGTGAGGTCTCCGTCATGCCCGGGGCCACGTTGACTTCCAGGAAGTGCGGGATGCCGTCGGCGTCGACGATCAGGTCCGTACGGGAGATGTCGCGGAGGCCGAGAGCCGTGTGGGCGGTCACCGCCGTCTCGGCGCACGCCGCGGCCGCCTGGGCGGAGAGACGGGCAGGGGCGAAGAACTCGGTGTGTCCGGCCGTGTAGCGTGCCGCGTAGTCGTAGACGCCCTCGTCCGGGACGATCTCCACGGCCGGCAGAGCCTCCGGGCCGTTGCCGAGGTCCACGACGGAGACCGCCACTTCCACGCCATCCACGTACTGTTCGATCAGCGCCGTGTCGCCATACGCGAAGCAGCCGACCATGGCCGCAGGGAGTTCTTCTGCTGTGCGGACGATCGAGGCGCCCAGCGCCGAGCCGCCTCGGGCGGGCTTGACGAAGAGAGGCAGGCCGAGGCGCTCGATGATGCGCCCCAGCACCACCGTGGCGCCGAGGTCGTGGAACGTCTCCTTCGGCAGCGTGACGGACTGCGGCGTCCGCAGGCCGACCGAGCGTACGACGGCCTTGGCCGTGGGCTTGTCGAAGGCCACTCGGCACGCATCCGGGTCGGCGCCTACATACGGGACGTTGAGAAGCTCGAGGACGGAACGGATCGCGCCGTCCTCGCCCGCGCCGCCATGGAGGGTCACGAAGACCGCGTCCGGCGGGTCCGCGAGGATGGAGGGCACGAGGGACGCGTCGGTGTCGCGGGCCTCCACGTCGACGCCCGCCGCACGCAGCACCTCGCTGACTCGGCGACCGGAGCGCAGGGACACCTCTCGCTCATAGGAGAGACCTCCGGCCAGCACGAGCACGTGGCCCAGATCGCTCATCACATCTCCTCCGCTGATCGCACGCGCCGCTGTCCAACCGTACCGCCAAGCCGCAGTGAACTGGGCGGTGGCGGGGCTTGGAGAAGGCCTACGGTCAGGGGTCGTGGTCAGGGGGTCCTGCTTATGGGGCAGGGCGATGGTGGTGCCTGGAAGGGGCAGGTGGCGATGGTGTGAGCGCCCTGAAGGGGCGGGGCCGAGGGTGGTGGCGGGCGGACTTCGGAATGGCGCGCGTGGGGTGGGGGGAGGGCTGGAGACGGTAGTCAGGAAGGGAGCGGCGCTCAGGCTGTGGCGGTGCCCGTGAGAGTGCGAGGTCACGGTGGTGGCCATTCGCGAGCGGGCGTGAGGCGCGCCGGTGGTGGTCCGCGAGTGGGATGAGGCGCGTCGGTGGTGGCGCGGGCAGGCGTGAGGCCAGGCGGGTGGCGGTTCTCAGGTGGGCGTGAGACCGGGTAGGGGGAGGGCCGGTCGGGGAGGAGGAAGGCCAAAGAGCGTTGGTGGTGGTCTGTTGCGGCGCGCGTGGGCCGAAGGGAGGTATGCCCGGAAGCCTGATGGGGTGCAGCAGGGGGGCCACAGGGCCAGCGTGGTGGTGCCGCTCACCGCGGCCCAGGCCAGGCCTTTGGGGTGGCTGGGCGGACAAGGGCGGTTGGCCCGGGGGAGCAGGTCAAGCAGGGGTGGCTGGCCCGGGGGAGCAGGTCAAGCAGGGGTGGCTGGCCCGGGGGAGTAGACGGAGCAAGCGGTGGCTGGCCCGGGGGAGTAGACGGAGCAAGCGGTGGCTGGCCCGGGGGAGTAGACGGAGCAAGCGGTGGCTGGCCCGGGGGAGTAGATGGAGCAAGGGGTGGCCAGGTTTGAAGAGGGGTGGGTGGAGCGGGGCCTGGCTGGTCCTGAAGAGGGTGATCAGTGCAGGGGGTGGCCGAAGTCCGGAGGACCGGGCTTGGTGGGGCCGGCGGAGCGGTGAGGCGGCGCCGGCCCCCTTGGAGACGGTGGTCAGGCCAGATCGGGGCCGGGGGTGTCGACGCCCTGGTGGTCGCGGGCCGAGCTGGTGCCGAAGGTGTCCCTCAGCTGCATCTCCTGGTCGATCACGCCGGCCAGCCGCCGCACCCCCTCCCGGATCCGGTCCGGCTCGGGGAAGCAGTACGAGAGCCGCATGTGCCGCGCCCCGCTCCCGTCCGAGAAGAACCCGGTCCCCGGTACGAACGCCACCCGCTCGGCCACCGCCCGCGGCAGGATGGCCTTCGAGTCGAGCCCTTCGGGAAGGGTCGCCCACACGAAGAAGCCGCCCGCGGGTCGCGTCCAGGTGACCTCGGGCGGCATCAGGGATTCGAGCGCGTCCAGGAGCGCGTCGCGGCGCTCTCGGTAGAGCTCCCTGAACGTTTTGATCTGCTCCCGCCAGGGCTGCGTGGCGAGGTACTGGCCCACGGCGAGCTGGGTGAACGAGGAGTGCGACAGCACGGCCGACTCCATGGCCAGCACGAGTTTGTCGCGGATGGCGTGCGGGGCCAGCGCCCAGCCGACGCGGAAGCCGGGGGCGAGCGTCTTGGAGAACGACCCCAGGTAGACCACGCCGTCCGGGTTGTCGGCGCGCAGGGCGCGCATGGGCTCCCCGTCGAAGCCGAGCAGTCCGTACGGATTGTCCTCGATGATCAGCACCCCGGCCCGCTGGCAGATGTCGAGCACCTGCTGCCGCCGGGCGATGTTCAGGGTGACGCCGCCCGGGTTGTGGAAGGTCGGGATCGTGTAGAGGAACTTGATGGGAGCCCCGGCCGTCTCCAGCGCGTAGATGGTCTGGGCGAGGGATTCGGGCACGATGCCCTGATCGTCCATGGCGATATGAACGACCTTGGCCTGATAGGCGGCGAACGTACCCAGCGCCCCCACGTACGAGGGCCCCTCGGCGAGCACCACGTCGCCCGGGTCGATGAAGATCCGGGTGATCAGGTCGAGGGCCTGCTGCGAACCGACGGTGACGACCACGTCGTCCGCCCCGGCGTTGATCCCCTCCAGCCGCATGACCTCGCAGATCTGCTCGCGCAGGTGCGGGTCACCCTGGCCGGAACCGTACTGGAGCGCGACGGGGCCGCGCTTGGTGACGAGGTCGGATACCAGCTCGCCGACCATGTCGAGGGGAAGAGCCGTGACGTACGGCATGCCGCCCGCGAGCGAGACCACCTCGGGCCTCGACGCGACGGCGAAAAGAGCTCGGATCTCGGAGGCGACCATCCCGGTAGCTCGCGCGGCGTACCGATCGACGTAAGCGTCGATGCGCGACCCTTGGGTCGCGGGTGCCTGACCGTGATCCAGCTCTCCTGTCACGGCCCACCTCCTAGGTGTCATATCGGACTGAAATACCAGATTACGCTAACCGGACATGTCGCCCGTGACGGGCTCGACCGTCGTGGTGTCCGCTGGCGGTATCTTCACTGGGCTACGATGCCACCTGTGGACGCGGTTTTCGCGCGCTTTTCCGGGTCAACGACAGGGGGCCGTAGTTGTCGCGTCGGCTGGTCAACATAACCCTGGACAATCTTGAAGATCTGCCCCATCGCTGCAGGCGGTGCGTGTTCTGGGAGCTTGACCCCATGAGCGGGGAGCGGGCGGTTCGGTCGGGGGATCCTGGGCTGGAGAAGGAGGCGTGGCTCTCCGGCACGCTGCTCGAGTGGGGCAGTTGCGGGAAAATCGCCTATGTCGACGGGGTGCCTGCCGGGTTCGTGCTCTACAGCCCGCCGCTCTACAGCCCCCGGTCCGTGGCCTTCCCCACCTCGCCGGTCAGCGCCGACGCCGTGCTGCTGATGACCGCGCACATCATTCCGGAGTTCTCGGGCGGCGGGCTGGGTCGGATGCTGATCCAGGGCGTGGCCAAAGACCTGACCAGGCGCGGCGTGAAAGCCATTGAAGCTTTTGGCGACCTCAAGTGGGAAGAGCCTAGTTGCGTAGTTCCGGCGGAATACTTCCTTTCTGTTGGTTTTAAGACGGTTCGTCCGCATTTGCGTTTTCCGCGGCTCCGGCTGGAGCTCAAGACCGCCGTCTCGTGGCGTGAGGACGTCGAGGTGGCTTTGGAGCGACTCCTGGGCTCCATGAGCCCGGAACGGGCGCTACGTCCCGTCTGACGACCGCACAGGCCCGTACAAGCGGGGCTGTACAAGCGGGGCCGTACAAGACCGGGAGAACGCGAAAGCCCCCCGCCAGAGGCGGGGGGCCGGGCGCGCGCCGCGGGAGGGCGGGCTAGATGATGCCGTCGAGCTCGCGCAGCAGCATGGCCTTCGGCTTGGCGCCGATGATCTGCTTCACAACCTCGCCGTTCTGGTAGACGTTCATCGTGGGGATCTGGAGCACACCGTACTGGCGCGGAACGTCGGGGTTCTCGTCAATGTTGAGCTTGACGATCTCCAGCTTGTCGCCGTGCTCCTTGGCGATCTCCTCCAGGATGGGGGCGACCTGACGGCACGGCCCGCACCACTCGGCCCAGAAATCGACCAGCACGGCCTTGTCGCTCTTGAGGACGTCGGCTTCGAAAGAGGCGTCGGTGACAGCCTTCACGGTGCGCTCCTTACTCACTTCTCGTTGTTCGCCAGCCAGCGCTCGGAGTCGAGCGAGGCCGAGCAGCCGGTGCCGGCAGCGGTGATGGCCTGACGGTAGGTGTGGTCGACAACGTCTCCCGCGGCGAACACACCGTCGATGTTGGTCGCCGTGGACGGCGAGGCCACCTTGATGTAGCCGTCCTCGTCGAGGTCGATCTGCCCCTTGACCAGATCGGTGCGCGGGTCGTGCCCGATCGCGATGAACAACGCGTCGGTGGCCAGCTCGCATTCCTCGCCGGTCTTGACGTTACGCAGCCGCACGGCCTCGACGCGGGAGTCGCCGAGCACGTCGGTGACCTCGGAGTCCCAGACGAAACGGATCTTGTCGTTCGCGAGCGCCCGCTCCTGCATGATCTTGCTGGCACGCAGCTCGCCGCGGCGGTGCACCACCGTCACCATGCGGCCGAACCTGGTGAGGAACGTGGCCTCCTCCATCGCCGTGTCGCCGCCGCCGACGACCACGATGTCCTTGTTGCGGAAGAAGAAGCCGTCACACGTCGCACACCAGGACACGCCATGCCCGGACAGGCGCTTCTCGTTCTCCAGACCGAGCTCGCGGTAGCCGGAGCCCATCGTCAGGATGACCGACTTGGCGTAGTAGGTGTCGCTGTGGGTCTTGACGACCTTGGGGTTCGCCTCCAGGTCCACCTCGACCACGTCGTCGGTGACCAGCTCGGCGCCGAACCGCTCGGCCTGCTTGCGCAGGTTGTCCATGAGGTCGGGGCCCATGATGCCGTCGGGGAAACCCGGGAAGTTCTCCACATCGGTGGTGTTCATGAGGGCGCCGCCGGCTGTCACGGAGCCCTCGAAGACCAGCGGCTTGAGCTCGGCGCGCGCGGAGTAGACGGCCGCGGTGTAGCCAGCTGGGCCGGATCCAATAATGATCACGTTACGAACGTCGCTCAACGCTCCCACGCCTTCCTCGTCTGCTGTTGCACCGGCGTCAACAGATCCTAGGCCGCCCTGATTCCCTGCCCTACACACAACGCTCGCACAAAGCGAAAGAGCCCGCCGAGGCGGGCTCTGACGTGTATGTCCTTTACCAGCGGCCCAGTGTGGGCTTACGCAGGTTCTTGCAGTTGAACGGGTCGACGATGTCGATGCGCAGCCTCTGGCTGGCCTTGTCCTTCCACGAGGCCACGACGAGGGCCTCCTGGCCGTTGTACTGGCCCTGGTCGACCTGGTACGCAGGCAGCCTGGAGCGGCTCGAGACCCGCTTCACGCACTTGTCGACCTTGCCGTCGTCGTCGGAGCCTCCCTGCACCATGCGCTGGAAGCCGAACATGCCTTCGAGCGGCTGGCGCAGGTCCTGGTCGCTGTAGTTGTGGCCGCTGTCGGTCAACCCGTAGGACCTGGCCATCGTGGGGACCTTGGCCGGGGTCGAGGGGACAACGGAGGTCTCGGTCACGCCGCCGGCCATCACGTCGACGCCGCTGCTTCCGCCGCCGCCGCTCGCGAGCAGGCCGGTGGAGGCCACCGCCGTGCCCACCACGGCGACCGCCGCCGCGGCCGCGATCGCGGGCATCGCCCATCGGCGTCTGCGAGAGGGCTTGGCCGGGACGATCGTGCCGTCGTCGGAGACGACGCCCAGCCGCACCGGCTCGGGGGCCGCCTCAGCGGCCACCTCGACCGGTCGTTCCCACGGGGCGTCCCGCATGAGCTCGTCCCAGTCGGGCGCCTCCACGAGGGCGACACCTCCCCGCCGGAACTCCGCCTCGGCGGCCAAAGCCTTGTCGATGCGCAGTGCGACGCCCATCGGCATGGCCGGTGTGGGGGTCGCCGCGAGCACCTCGCGAACCGCCGCCAGGTCTGCCAGTAGCTCCCCGCATGGGTCACAGACCGCGAGATGCTCGCGGACCCGGCGCGCCGTGTCGACGTCTAGGAGACCCTCGGCCAGCTCGGCCAGGATTTCCAGATCGTAGTGCGTATCACCCGTCACGAAGTTCTGCTCCCTTCGCGGATGAGACGCGATTGAGGTCCGATCGGTTCCGCAGATGGGAAAGAATTGGGGCAAGTTTCGCGCGCCCTCGAGCGCACCGGCTCTTGACCGTGCCGCTCGGCACTTGGAGCACCTGAGCTGCGTCTTCGACCGAATAACCCATCATGTCGACGAGGACGAGAGCCGCCCGCTGGTCGCTGGGCAGGAGTTTCAATGCGGCCGAAACCTCCATGGAGACTTCGCGTTCGACGGTCTGGTCAGGCAGGGGGGTCTCGCGCTCAGCGGCCTCGATCAGCTCGTCGTCGGCGACGGGCCTGACCGATTTACGGCGCATCCTGTCGAGGCAGGCGTTGACCACGATCCGGTGGAGCCAGGTCGTGACGGCTGCCTCGCCGCGAAACGTGGCGGCCTTGCGATATGCGGAGACGAAGGCATCCTGCACGGCGTCGGCGGCCTCGTCGGGGTCACCGAGCGTACGCAGGGCGACCGCCCACATGCGGTCGCGGTGCCGTTTGACGATTTCGCTGAAGGCGTGAGGGTCCCCGTTGATGTGCGCGGTCAGCAGCTCGGCGTCTGTGATCGCCGGCCGCTCCGCTGCTGAGGGTGTCTCGGGTGGGGAGTTCACAAGAGAGATTCCTGGTTATGCCGATCCGGGAGAGTGCACCACTACTTCATAGATGGTGCCATGAAACTCGCCGCCATCCATCGGAACCCGGGTAAACCAGATCAAAACGTACTGTCCAGTTGCCGGTTGATCAGGGGTAAGAGTGGTTTTACCTGCGGCGTTCTTCGCGGTCGCCACCGTCTTCAGTGCGGACAGATCGGGTGAGTCGCCCACCTTGAGCTCGACTGACGCGCCCGAAGCATCGGACAGCGTAGCGACCACGTCGCTGATCTGCATGGACTTGCCCATGTCGAGCAGCAGGCCGACGCCCTTCTTGAGATTGCCCAGGTCGGCGCTGGTGTAGCGCTCCGTCTTCCACAGCGTGCCGGGCTTGCCGTCGATGGCCAGGTCGGCCATCTCGGGCTTCTCGTTGTTGTCGCCGAGCGGGTCGAAGCCCTGGGCCTTCTTCGGCTTGACGGTCTGGGCCTCGGCCGAGGCGGACGTGGAGGTGCTGGGGCTGGAGCCCGACGCCTCGGGCTTGGTCGGGCTGCCCAGACTGCGGCCGATCGTCCAGGCGCCGACGCCGACGGCCGCGATGACGAGCAGCACGACCAGCGTCATCAGCACGCGGTTGAGCGTGCTGCCGCCGCCCGCGGGACGGCGCGGCGGCGGGGGCGGGCTATGCGGGACGGTGAGCTGCTGCCGGTGGACGAGGTCCAGGCCCTCGGTGTGGGAGGCGGAGGCCACCGCGGGGGTCGAGGGGTAGGCGATCGGGATCGGCATGGGCCTGGCCACGCCGGACAGCGCCTCGGCCACGTCGGACGGGCTGGCCAGCGCGCCCGTGCCCCTGCGGGACTCGGGCAGGCACGCGCGCACGGTCACCGTGTCGAGGTAGCTCGGCACGCCGGCGGTGACCTGCCGGGGCGTGCAGAAGTGGCCGTCGGTCATGGGGGCCGCGGGCAGGCCGCCCTCTTCCTCGTCGCCCGGCCAGTGACCGGTCAGCCCGGCGTACAGCAGCCGGCCCAGCCCCTCGGCGTCGTCGAGCGCCGGCTGGTCGGTGGTGAGCCCGTACAGGGTCGCGTCGACGGCCACGCCGAGCACCTTGACCGTGTTGCCCGTCGTCCACACCAGGTGGGAGGGGCGCAGGCACAGGTGGTAGAGCTGGGCCTCGTGGGCGTGCGCAAGCGCCTCGGCGGCCTCGGCCACCAGCCCCGCCGCGCGCTCGGGCTCCAGCGGGCCGGAGGCGAGCAGGTCGGTCAGCGACTCGCCGGTGACCCACTCGCTGACGACGTAGGCGGCCTTGTCGTCCTCCGCGGCGTCGAAAACCTGCGTCAGGCGCGGGTCGGTCAGCCTGCTCGCGGCGCGGGCGGCCGTGACCACCTCGTGGACGCGGGGGAAGTCGGGCGCGAAGGTGTGGACGGCCACGGGACGCGCGAGGATCTCATCGATTGCTTTCCAGAGCGTGGCTCCGTCGGACTCGCTGACGCGGTCCTCGAGCCGGAAGCGCTCGGCCAGACGGGTGCCGGGTTCGACGGCCGACGTGCTCACAGGTTCACTCCGCTTGGCCGATCGGGCGTGTTCATGACTCGACTCACCTGCGTGGTGGTGTCCCACGAAGGCACGCTATGCCGGGTGGATCCGCCCACGCCCCTCCTGCTTCCATTCGCGCGTGTCGGGCTCCATGTTAGTGCCGAGTGGATTCGGCCCGCGTTCTTTACCGGCCTACCCGCCCAGCGACCATCCCAACGATGGAATTGACCTCGGGGATGCGCATTCTGTGCGCGACGCCTAGATAGAGCAGCAACCCGAGGCCCCCGCCGACCGCGAGAACGATCAGCGAATTGACGAACCCTAGCCCGGCGAACACCCCCGTGACTACCCAAACCGCCGCGAGCGCCACCACAGCGGTGGGCAGAGCCGCCAGATACATCCTGGTCAACGCCATGCCGATGGTCCAGCCACCCAGCCCTCTGACACGGCGGCTGGCCAGCAACCACGCCCCGACCGCGCCCAGCGCGTACGCGATGGCGTACGCGAGCGCCAGCCCCATCACCAGGTACCGGGCCGGCAGCAACGCGTTGAACACCAGCATGAGCGCCGCGTTGGCCGCCGTGGTGGCCGCGCCGATGAACACCGGCGTACGGGTGTCGCCGAAGCTGTAGAAGACCCGCAGCAACAGCTGGAACAGCGCGAACGGCACCAGCGCGAGCCCGTAGACCTGCAGCACGTTGCCGATGTAGACGGCGTCCGCGACGCTGTTGGCGCCGTGGCCGTAGATGGGCACGGTGATCGCCGGCCCGAGCACCATGAGCAGCAGCGACACCGGCACCATCAGCGAGCAGATCAGCCGCACGCTCGACCCGAACTCGCTCCGCACGTCGTGGAAGCGCCCCTCGCCGACGGCCCGGCTCATCCTGGGCAGCATCGCGGTGATCACCGAGACGCCGATGACGCCGTACGGGAGCTGGAAGAGCTGGAACGCCAGCGTGTACGGGCTGATGCCGTGCCCCTCGACCACGTTGCCCGCCGCGCTGGCCAGGTTGGTGGTCAGCATGAAGCCGAGCTGTGTGACGATCACGTAGCCGATCGTCCAGACGCCTGCCCTGCCCATCTCGCCCAGCCGCGCGTTGCGCACGTCGAAGCGGGGCACGAAGACGAACCCGACCCGCTTGAGCGCCACGATCAGGATGACCGCCTGGGCCACGATGCCGGCCGTGGTGCCCAGCCCGAGCAGCGCCATGTCGCCGGTGCTGATCTGCTCAATGTTGTCGCGCTCGCCGCCGACCATGGCGTACGCCAGGAACACGCAGATGACGACCAGGTTGTTGACCACCGGCGCCCACATGGGCGCGCCGTAACGGTCGCGGGTGTTGAGGATGGCGCCCGCCACCGCGCCCACGCCGAAGAAGGCGAGCTGCGGCAGGATGAAGCGGGCCAGCGTGACCGCGACCTCGAACTTGGGGCTGCCCGGGGCCCAGTCGGTGTAGAGGTCGATCAGCAGCGGCGCGCCGAACACCGCCACCACCGCGACCACGATCAGCGCCACCGCGGAGATCGTCAGCAGCCGCTGCTCGTACGCCCGGCCGCCGTCGGCGTCGTGCTGCTGGGCACGGACGATCATCGGCACCACCACGCTGCTCAGCACGCCGAGCAGCAGCAGGTCGAGGATGCTGTACGGGATCGCGTACGCCGCGTTGTAGGAGTCGCCCAGCGCTCTCGTGCCGATGGCGTAGGCCAGCACCATGGTCCGCACGAACCCCGTGACCCTGGACACCATCGTGCCCGCGGCCATGATGGCGCTGGCCCGAAGCATGCGACTCATACGATCTTATTCTCCCGGGTCTTGGCCGCGTGCGCGAGCTTCCGCTCCGACCTGCGCCGCAGCACTCGCATCACCACGGCGGCGAGCATCACGGTCAGGGCGGCGCCCACGATCACCGAGGCGATCCCGGTGTAGCCGGTGATGCGGATGGTCAGCCGCTGCGGCTTGCCGTACGGCTGGTTGTCGGAGGTCTTGAGCTGCACGGTCACCGTCGCGTCGCCGCTCGTGCCGGCCGCGGCGTTCATCGGCACCTGGACCGTGCCGCTCTGCCGCGGGCCGATCTTCATCGGCCCGCGCTGGTCGAAGTTGACCTGCAACAGCTCGGGGTTGTTGGACGTGACGTCGATGTAGAGGGCGATCTGCACGCCCAGCTCGTTCTTGACGCTGATCGGGACCGCGCCGTTGCTGCCCGCCAGCGTGCGCGTCCAGCTGGGGCCCGCTCCGGTGATCTGGATCCTGTCGGTCTGGTCCGTCACCGCCTCGCGGACCACCTTGGTCACCGCGCGGCCCGCGCGGGTGCTGTTGCGCCAGGCCGAGGAGGTCAGTCGGAGGACCGCCGCGTCGAAGCTCGACGGCGTCTTCGTTTCCGTGATCAGGGAAGTGAGCTGCGCATTCGACGCGATGCCCTTGACCGGGTCGAGGTACTTCGCGGTCAGCTCTTCCTTGCGGTCCTGGTCGCTGTAGGTCAGCCCGGCGCGCGGGACCGACAGCTTGGTCGGCTTGATCGACTCCAGCGAGGTCAGCCGCAGCCACGGCAGGTTGTCCGCGGTCTTCATCAGCGCGTTGACGAGCGTGGGGTTGGGGTCCCACCGGCGCGACGGGGCGATGACGAGGGACCTGGGCGAGGTCTGGCCGGCCTCCGCGGCGATCATGGCGGTCTCGGCGATGAACCGCTGCGTGCTGAGCAGCACGGACGTGGGCGCCGCGGGCTCGAACAGCTTGCTCAGCTCGGCGTCCGCGACCAGCGCGGTGACGGGCCCGTTCACCGAGTCGAGCGTGGAGGCGGCGTCGGGCGAGAACGGCACGGCCGGCTGCGGCGGCAGGTTGGTGGAGTTGAGCAGGACCGTGTCGACCCGTTCCTTGCCGGCCGGGAGGCTGACCGAGAGCAGGTCGAGCGCGTCGGCGTCGAGCACGCCCGCGGGCGGCCAGTTGACATTGGTCTTGACCTCGCGCTGGAGCAGCGCGGCGGCCTTCTGCCTGCCCAGCTCGATCGCCCGGCCGGTCTGCGTGTCCAGCCCCTGGTGCGCGAGCGCGGCCACGTCGGGATCGGCGTACGGGACCGCGACCACGGGAGAGTCGGCCAGCGCGGTGCGCATGGTCGTCAGCCAGCTCGCGGCCTCGGGGTTGGCGGGCTTCTCCTGCGTCTCGTCCTTGACCTTGACCAGGTACTTGTTCTTCATCGCGTCGAGGTCGTCGAGCAGCGAGGGCTCCATGAACCAGGTGACGGCCTTGGGCGCGGCCTGCGCGATGCGCGCCAGGTCGGCCAGGCGGCCCTTGCCGGTGATCGACTGGCTCAGCTTGTCGTTCACGAACAGCGGCGTGCGGGTCTTCGGGTCGACGTCGGTCCCGCGGTGCGGCTGGTCGATGACGGGCAGGGCGATGGCCAGCTTGTTGCGCGGCAGCTTCGGCACCGTGGGCGGCGCGTAGGTCAGGTACGTGCGCTGCGTCATGACCTGCAGGCCGTTCTGGACCACCTCCACGGCCACCGGGTAGACCCCGAACGAGCCGTAGCCGAGCTGCACGGGCGTCGCGGTGAACTCCCATCGCGCCTGGGCGCCGGCGGCCAGCGCCGGGATGTCCATGAACGAGCTCAGCGAGGCGCGGAACGGCAGCGTCGCGGGGTTCTGGTCGGTCTGGTAGGCGGCCATGGTGACGCGGTCGGGGAGCTTCTGCGGCGTGTAGCGCAGGCGGACGCGCAGGCCGCTCTGCGGCGCGCCGCTGTCGTTGCGGAGCGTGCCGGTGAACTTGATCACATCGGTCTGCGCGGTCGGCACCTGAGGCGAGATCGACGAGATCGACACGGCCAGGGTCTGCCTGCTCGCCGTCGCGGACTTCGTGGCAGCCGCACCGGGCGCGGTCGCCACCACGGTGAGGGCGAGCAGCGCGGCGAGCAGCGTGGCCTTACGGATCACGCGAATGCCCAAGCTGGAGGACGACGACACACGCCCGCAATGGTACGGGCTCAGTGCCGCCGCGCGACCGCCTCACGTGTTCCTTTCGCCCTGAGGTCGACCATCTTGCCTGGCAGGAGTGCGATCAGGTCGAGTGCGCGCAGGGTCAGGGCGGTATGCCGTTCGCCGGTCGCGGTGTAGACCGGCCCGTCGTCGGCCAGGAAGTCGGCCGGCAGCCGGTCGTCGATGAACTTGGGCAGCGGCTCGGGCAGGAGCAGCGGGCACACCAGCCCGCTCGCGTAGTCGGTGGCCGCGTTGACCACGTGGACCGGAGCCGGTCGAACCCGGCGCACGCCCAGCACTCCGCCGACGGCTCCCACCGGTGGCGGCGCCGACACGGGGGTGGTGACCGCGATGACGACCTCGCGGCCGACCCTCGTGGCGACCTCGAGCACTGTGACCATCAGGCACCTGCTCGGTGCGGCGGAGACCGCCTCAGGCAGATCTTCCGCGCATGTCATGGGACGCGGAAGGCGTACGATCTCATGATGGACCTGGTGGGCGAGGAGCCAGCGGTGGATCGCGAGGGCGTCCTTCATATAGTCCTCCTTGCCTCGTTCCCTGGCCCCCGACGGTCCTTGGACCGACGGTAACCCGGACCTGGTGTGGCTCGGGGGATATGTTCCGGAATGCTCCCAGAAGGACCTACCCGCTTGTCCGACTCAACTCTGACTGACAGCCAACGGCGGGCCATGACGGACCTGTTCCGCAAGATCGCCCCGGTGGCCGACGAGCTCGGCCGCCTGTTCGCCGCGCAGGGCCACGAGCTGGCCCTCGTCGGCGGTCCTGTACGCGATCTGCTGCTCGGCCGCATCGGCAACGACCTCGACCTGACCACCGACGCCCGCCCCGAGTGGGTCCTGGAGCTCGTCAGGGACTGGGCCGACTCCGTGTGGACCATCGGCATCGACTTCGGCACGGTGGGCCTGCGCAAGGGCGGCTGGCTGATCGAGATCACGACGTACCGGAACGAGTCGTACGACCCGAAGTCGCGCAAGCCCGAGGTCATGTACGGCGAGACGCTCGACGAGGACCTCGAACGGCGCGACTTCGCGGTCAACGCGATGGCGGTGCGGCTGCCGGGCCACGAGTTCGTCGACCCGTACGGCGGGCTCGACGACCTGAAGGCCAAGGTGCTGCGCACGCCGGGCACCCCCGAGCGGTCTTTCGGCGACGACCCGCTGCGCATGCTGCGGGCCGCCAGGTTCGCCTCGCAGCTCGGGTTCGGGGTGGACGAGGGCGCCGTGGCGGCGATGACCGAGATGGCCGGGCGCATCGAGATCGTCTCGGCCGAGCGCATCCGCGAGGAGCTCGACAAGCTCGTCTGCGGCGCCAACCCGCGCGAGGGCCTGCGGCTGCTGGTCGAGACCGGGCTGGCCGCGCACGTGCTGCCCGAGCTGCCCAAGCTGCGGCTGGAGATCGACGAGCACCACCGGCACAAGGACGTCTACGAGCACACGCTGACCGTGCTCGACCAGGCCATCGCGCAGGAGGAGGACGGCAAGCCCGACCGGATCCTGCGCTGGGCGGCGCTCCTGCACGACATCGGCAAGCCGAAGACGCGCCGCCACGAGACGGGCGGGCGGGTGTCGTTCCACCACCACGAGGTGGTCGGCGCGCAGATGACCAAGAAGCGCATGACGGAGCTGAAGTTCCCCAAGGACGTGGTGTCGGACGTGGCGCGGCTGGTGGAGCTGCACCTGCGCTTCCACGGCTACGGCACGGGGGAGTGGACCGACAGCGCCGTACGCCGCTACGTGCGCGACGCCGGCCACTTGCTGGACCGGCTCCACAAGCTGACCAGGGCCGACTGCACCACGCGCAACAAGCGCAAGGCCACGGCGCTGTCGCGGACCTACGACCAGCTCGAGGAGCGCATCGCCAAGCTCGCCGACGAGGAGGAGCTGGCCAAGATGCGGCCCGAGCTCGACGGCAACGAGATCCAGCGGGTCCTCGGCATCGGGCCGGGGCCGGTGGTGGGGCAGGCGTACAAGTTCCTGCTGGAGATCAGGCTCGACAAGGGCGTGATCGGCAAGGAGGCGGCTACCGAGGCGCTGTTGGAGTGGGCGAGGTCGAACGACGCGGGCGTGTGATCATCCGGTACGCCAGCGCGGCCACGGGATAGCCGACGGCGGCGATCACGACGGCCGTGTAGGACTTGCCGTCGGCGGGCAGGATGGCCGCCGACAGGGCCGCGGCGAGGACGTACATGCCGTTGAAGAGCATGTCGTAGATCGAGAACGCCCGGCCCAGGTAGATGTCCTCGACGTCGCGCTGGACCGTGGTGTCGGCGCAGATCTTGACGCTCTGCCCGGCCACGCCCAGCACGAACCCCGCCACCGGCAGCCCCCACTCCTGGAACGGCAGCACCAGCGCCGCCGTCAGCAGCCCGGCCGTCGTCAGCGCGATCGGCACCCAGCGCTCGATCGTGAACCGCTCGGTGGCGTACGGGGTGATGACGACGGCGATGGCGTAGCCGATGCCGGAGGTCGCCACGACCAGGCCGACGCCGCTCAGCGCGGCGTCGGCGTCGCCGTTGTAGAAGTAGTAGCGGTAGAGGATGATGCCGAGCGCGGTGGCTATGCCGTAGAAGAAGCGGTGGGCGGCCATCGCGCCCATGGTGGAGGCCGCGACGCGGTGCTTGACCAGGTGCCTGGCGCCGTCCGTGAGGCCGCCGACCACGTTGCGCAGGGCCTCGCGCGCCTGCGGCCGGCTCGGGTCGGACACCGGGCCGAGCAGGCCGCGGTCCATCGTCCGCGCGACCAGCGCGCTCAGGCCGAACACCACGCCCGAGACGACCAGGAGCAGCGCCACGCCGTAGTCCTCGGCGCCGAACACCTTGCGCAGCAGATAACCGAGCCCCACGCCCACGAACGTGACCACGGTGCCCGACGTGGGGACGACCGCGTTGGCGGCCATCAGCCGGTCGGCCGGCACCACGTGCGGCAGCGAGGCGCCGAGCGCGGCCAGGAAGAACCTGTTGACGCCCAGCACGGCCAGCGCCGCCCCGTAGAAGACCGTGTCCGGCACGTCGGCGGCGACCAGCGCCGCCGCGACCACCAGCAGCGCGCCGCGCACGATCGGCGCGATCACCAGGATCTGCCGTCGTGACCAGCGGTCGATGAACACGCCCACGAAGGGCCCGAGCACGCTGTACGGCAGCAACAGCACCGCCAGCCCGGCGGCCACCGCGAGCGCCGTCGTCTTGGTCTCGGGGCTGAAGAAGGCGAACCCGGCCACCCCGAACTGGAAGATCCCGTCGGAGAACTGGGAGATCAGCCGGGTGGCGAACAACCGCCGGAAATCTTCGCCTCGCAGGACCACGCGTAGGTCGGCCACAAATGACACGCGGCCAGCCTAGCCCTCCACCCATCGCCTAGGATGCGCGAGAGTCGTGCTGCGGCAGGTGGGCCGTGGGTTCCGAACGGTCACCTTGTCTCGTACGCTTCATAGCGTGACGACTGAGGAACACGTTGTGCTGGTCGACCGCGACGGCCACGCACTCGGGACAGCGCCCAAGCTGGCGGTGCACGGTCGCGAGACACCCCTTCACCTGGCGTTCTCCAGCTATGTCTTCGATCACGAGAGCCGGGTGCTGCTCACCAGGAGAGCGGACAGCAAGCTCACGTGGCCGGGGATCTGGACCAACAGCTGCTGCGGCCACCCGCTGCCGGGCGAGCCCCTGGAGCGGGCCGTCGAGCGCCGGCTCTCCTACGAGCTGGGGCTCACGATGGACCGCGTCGACCTCATGCTGCCGGCCTTCTCCTACCGCGCCGAGATGGCTAACGGGATCGTCGAGCACGAGCTCTGCCCGGTCTACCGCGTCACCGTGACCTCGCCCGTCGTCCCCAACCCCGCCGAGGTGGGGGAGACGATGTGGATGCCGTGGAAGGAGTTCGCGGAGGGGGTGCGCAACGGGCTGCTGGCCGTCTCGCCCTGGTGCCAGGAGCAGGTGCCGCTGCTGGCCGACCTCGGCGCCGATCCGCTGACCTGGCATCCCGCCTCGCCCGCCGAGCTGCCCCCGGCCGCCCGCCCGTAGACAGCGCGGCGGCGCCCCCCGTGGCACCGGGGCGGGGGCGCCGGGGGGGGTAAACCCCGCGGGGCGCGCGCC
>NZ_JBSFNK010000045.1:0-83875 GCF_053587055.1 Nonomuraea sp. NPDC003707
TCGCGTGACCTGGTCGACCTCAAGGCGTCGTACGGGCTGTTCATCAACGGCGAGTTCGTGGACGGGGCGGGCACCCCGTTCAAGACGATCAACCCCGCGACCGAGGAGACGCTGGCCGAGGTGGCCACCGCCTCTTCCGATGACGTGGATCGGGCGGTGCAGGCCGCCCGCAAGGCGTTCGGCGCCTGGTCGGCGTTGCCGGGCGTGGAGCGGGCCAAGTATCTGTTCCGGATCGCGCGGATCATCCAGGAGCGGGCGCGTGAGCTGGCGGTGCTGGAGTCGCTGGACAACGGCAAGCCGATCCGCGAGTCGCGGGATGTGGATGTGCCGCTGGTGGCGGCGCACTTCTTCTACTACGCCGGCTGGGCCGACAAGCTGCAGTATGCCGGGTTCGGGAGCAAGCCGCTGGGGGTGGCGGGGCAGGTGATCCCGTGGAACTTCCCGCTGCTGATGCTGGCCTGGAAGATCGCGCCGGCGTTGGCGTGCGGGAACACGGTGGTGCTCAAGCCGGCCGAGACGACGCCGCTGTCGGCGTTGTGGTTCGCTGACATCTGCCGGCAGGCCGATCTGCCGCCGGGGGTGGTGAACATCGTGACCGGCGCGGGCGAGACCGGCGCGGCGGTGGTGGCGCACCCGGATGTGGACAAGGTGGCCTTCACCGGTTCGACCGAGGTGGGCAGGATCATCGCCCGGACGGTGGCCGGCACGGACAAGAGGCTGACCTTGGAGCTGGGTGGCAAGGCGGCCAACATCGTGTTCGCCGACGCCGCGATCGACCAGGCGGTGGAGGGGATCGTGAACGGGATCTTCTTCAACCAGGGTCACGTGTGCTGCGCCGGCTCGCGGCTGCTGGTGGAGGAGTCGGTTCAGGAGGAGTTGCTGGCGGCGTTGAAGCGGCGGCTGGGCACGCTGCGGGTGGGTGATCCGCTGGACAAGAACACCGACGTCGGCGCGATCAACTCGGCCGAGCAGCTGGCCAAGATCAGAGAGCTGTCGGCGGTCGGGGAGTCGGAGGGCGCCGAGCGCTGGTCGCCGGCCTGCGAGCTGCCGGAGCGGGGGTTCTGGTTCCCGCCCACGATCTTCACGGGGGTGGCGCAGTCGCACACGATCGCCCGGGAGGAGATCTTCGGGCCGGTGTTGTCGGTGCTGACGTTCCGCACGCCGGCTGAGGCGGTGGAGAAGGCCAACAACACGCCGTATGGGTTGTCGGCGGGGATCTGGACGGAGAAGGGGTCGCGGATCCTGTGGATGGCTGACCGGTTGCGGGCGGGGGTGGTGTGGGCCAACACGTTCAACAAGTTCGATCCGGCCTCGCCGTTCGGCGGTTACAAGGAGTCCGGCTACGGCCGCGAAGGCGGTCTGCACGGATTGGAGGCCTACCTTGACGTGTGAGCATCGCCGTCCCCGCCGCGCCAGGCGGCGGGCACAGGCCACCAGGGGCCACGCCTTCGCCAGGGCCGGGCGGCCCGTACGCACCGGCTGGTACGCGCACCGCTGCGGCGTGAGCCGGTGCGGCCAGGTCTTCGTGCCGGTCCAGATGTCGCAGGAGTCCACGTGGAGGGGGCGGGGCGATGAGTAGGTTGTCCGTCAAAAAGACCTACAAGCTGTTCATCGGAGGGGCGTTCCCGCGCTCGGAGAGTGGGAGGTCCTACCCCGTGACCTCGGCCAAGGGCGAATTCCTCGGCAACGCGTCCCGCGCCTCGCGCAAGGACGCCCGCGACGCCGTGGTGGCCGCGCGCAAGGCGTTCCCCGGCTGGTCGGGCGCCACCGCCTACAACCGGGGGCAGATCCTCTACCGGGTCGCCGAGATGCTGGAGGGCCGCCGCGCGCAGTTCGCCGAGGAGGTCGGCGGCGGCAAGAAGGCGGCGCTCGAGCAGGTGGACGCCGCGATCGACCGGCTCGTCTGGTACGCGGGGTGGTCCGACAAGATCGCCGCCGTGCACGGCGCGGCCAACCCGGTCGCGGGCCCGTACTTCAACCTGTCCTCGCCCGAGCCGACCGGCGTGGTGGCCGTGATCGCGCCCGCCGATCCGCTGCTCGGGCTGGTGTCGGTGGTCGCGCCCGTGATCGTGACCGGCAACACGTGCGTCGTCGTGGCGTCCGAGCGCACGCCGCTCGCGTCGATCACGCTGGCGGAGGTCCTGGCCACGTCCGACCTGCCCGGGGGCGTGGTGAACGTCCTCACCGGGCACCAGGCCGAGCTGGCGCCCTGGCTGGCGGCGCACATGGACGTCAACGGGCTCGACCTGACCGGGGTCGAGGACGCCGACCTGGCGCTGAGCTGCGAGCAGGCGGCGGCGGAGAACCTCAAGCGCGTCCTGCGCCCCTCCCGGCAGGACTGGGCGGCCGACCCGGGGACCGGCCGGATGACGCGGTTCCTGGAGACCAAGACCGTCTGGCATCCGGTCGGGGTCTGAGCACGGCACATCGATGAGTCTCGGTGAATTCCTCCGGGCCCGGCGCGCGCGGCTCAAGCCGCAGGACGTCGGGCTCGGGCCGGGGGTGCGGCACCGGCGCGTGGCCGGGCTGCGCAGGGAGGAGCTGGCGCCGCTGGCGGGCCTGAGCGTCGGCTACTACACCCGGCTGGAGCAGGGGCAGAGCCCGAACGTCTCCGACGAGGTGCTCGACGCGCTCGCCCGCGCGCTGCGGCTGGACGACGACGAGCGGGCCCACCTGCACCGCCTGGCCCGCGCCGTCCGGTCCCGCCCGCCGGTCGGGCCTGAGCTGCTCAGGCCCGGGATCAGGCGCATGGTCGAGTCGTTCACGGAGGTGCCGGCCTGGGCGGTGGGCCGGCGCGCCGACGTGCTGGCCTGGAACCGGCTCGCGCACGCGCTGTTCACCCCGCACCTGGACTTCGACGCGCCGGAGCGCGAGCCGCGCCCCAACTTCGCCCGCATGGATTTCCTCGACCCCCGCTCCCGCGAGTTCTACGTCGACTGGGAGAGCAAGGCCCTGGACGACATCGCGTACCTGCAGGTGTCGCTCGGCAAGTTCCCCGGCGACGAGGGGCTGCGCGCGCTGGTGGACGAGCTGACGGCCGGGAGCGCCGAGTTCAGGGCCATGTGGACGCGGCATCCGGTGAGCAACTGCGCCTCCATCTCGCGCGGCTACCGCCACCCCGAGCTCGGCGTCGTCACGCTCACCGCCGAGCTGCTGCGTACGCCCGACGACGAGGGACAGGGCGTGGTGCTCTTCCAGCCGGAGCCCGGTTCGGAGGAGCCGCTCAGACGCCTGCTGCGGCAGGGGTAGCGCGGCGCAGCAGCAGGGCGCCACCGGCCGCCCCGAGCAGGGCGACCGCCCCCGCCACCGCGAACGCCGCGTGCAGGCCCGTCAGCAGCTCGGCGTACGCCGACGCGACGGCGGTCAGCCCGGCCACCCCGATCGCCCCGACGAACGTGGGCATCTGCGCGAGGCTGCCCGCCACCCCCTGGTCGGCCGGGTCGAGCCCGGACGTGATCGTCGTGATCGCGGCCACCACGGTCAGCACGTGACCGAAGCCCATCGCCGCCGAGGTGGCCAGCAGCACCCCCAGCCCTCCCGAGGCGGGCAGGAACACCATCGCCGCCGTCCCCACGGCCTGCGCGGTCAGGCCGGCCGCCACGGTCGCGGGGGAGCCGTACGCACCGATCAGCCGGGCCGCCAGGCCGCCCGCTACCAGGGCGGCCACGCCCTCGCCGAGGAACCCGAGCCCCGTCCGCAGCGCGGACCAGCCGAGCACGTCCTGCATGTAGACGCTCAGCAGCAGCGTCGCCCCGCCGCACATGCCGAACGTCACCAACGCCACCGCCATCCCCCACTTCACCGTGGGCCGGCGCAGCAGCCGTAGTGGCACCAGCGGGGCGGCGTGCCTGGCCTCGACCGCGAGGAACGCCCCCAGCAGCAGCACGGCCGCCGCTACGCCGACCCACGTGAGCGTAGAAATACCGTAGACCAGGGCGAACAGCCCGCCGCTCGCCAGCACGGCCCCCGGCACGTCCAGCCGGACGGCGCTCCCGCCGGAGTCGCCGGGGAGCACGGTGAGCGCGCCCACCAGCACGACCACGCCGATCCCCACCAGGATGAGCATGGTCCAGCGCCAGCTCAGCCCGCTGGTGACCAGGCCGCCGCCGATGGTCCCGGCCACGAAGCCGAGCGAGAGCAGCGCCCCGTTGACGCCCATCGCCCTCGTACGCTTCGGGCCCTCGGCGAAGGCCGTGGTCATGAGGGCCAGCGCCGTCGGGCCGATCATGGCCGCCGCCACGCCCTGCCCGGCCCTGGCGCCGACCAGCACCCCCGGCACTGGAGCCAGGGCCGCCAGCAGGGAGAACCCGGTGAATGCCGTCACGCCGGCCGCGAACAGCCTGCGCCGCCCCACCACGTCCGACACCCGCCCGAACAACGGCATCAACGCGGCCGTCGGCAGCAGGCAGGCCGTCACCACCCACTGCAGGTCGCCCCGCGTGGCGAAACCCAGATCGCGGCCGAGCTCGGGGAGCGCGACCGTGATGATCGAATAATCCAGACCTGTCATGAACGTCGCGCCGCACAGCGTGACGAGCACGAGCCATTCACGTGTGTTCATGCGGACCAGGCTGCGGCACGGCCCGCACGCCGACCAGCGCCCCGCTGGAGGTACACCTGTCAGGTGCACCCTCAGCGGCTCGAAACAGCGGCTCGAAACAGCGGCTCAGAACGCGAAGCCGGGCGGCCTGACCGGGGGATGGGCGGCCTGGAGCTGGGCGGCCAGGCCGAGCAGATGGGGTTCGCCGCCGGGCGGGGCGACGATCTGGACGCCGATGGGCAGCGCGGTGGAGTGCGTGGCCAGGGGGACCGTGATGGCGGGCCAGCCGCACATGTTCCAGGGGCCGGTGGTGGGGGCGTACCTGATGTTGGCCAGCGCGTTGCGGACGAAGCCGCGCTCGCCCCAGCGCTCGGCCTTCGGCGGGACGGTGGCCAGTGCGGGCGTGATCAGCACGTCGGCGTCCCCGAACCACTGGTCGGCCCCGTAGCCGCTCCAGCGCTCCCGGCCGCGCACGCCGTCGAGCTTGAGCGCGCCGAGCACCCGGCCCGCGCGGGCCAGCCCGCGGGTGCGGCGTTCGAGCCGGCGCCGGTCCAGGCCGTCGGCCGACGCGGCGGCCCTGGTGAGCCAGGTGGCGATCGTGGCGGGGCCGAGCCAGGCGGGCAGCTTGTCGCGGTGCTCGACCACCGTGTGCCCGGCCTGGCGCAGCGTCTCCGCCGCCCCGCGCACCGCCGCCTGGAACTCCCTGTCGACAGGCAGGCCGACGGGGAGCGGCTGGGGCGCGTACGCCACCCGCAGGTCGAACGGCTCGGGGCTGTCCTGGGGCGGCTGCGGCTCCCAGATCTCGTCGTCGTCCGCCCAGACCGAGCGCAGCATGGGTGGCCGTGGCTCGATCCGGCGGCCGCCGCGCCAGGACTCGGCCAGCGCCGGGTCGGCGGCCAGCACGGACAGCGCCAGCGCCAGGTCGGACGCGGTCGTCGCCAGGGGGCCGTTCTCCGTCAGCCCGTCCCAGTGGTCGGTCGGCGGGGGCACGAGCCCGGTGCCGGGCTTGACGGCCAGCACGCCGCAGCAGGCGGCCGGGATGCGCAGCGAACCCATGCCGTCGTTGCCCAGCGCCAGCGGCACCATGCCCGCCGCCACGGCCGCCGCGCTGCCCGACGACGACCCGCCGGCTGTCCTGGCCGGGTTCCAGGGATTGCGGACGATGCCGTACGCGCTGTCGCCGAGCGCGACGAGCCCCAGCTCGGGCAGGTTCGTCAGGCCGACGACCACCGCCCCCGCGGCCCGCAGGCGCGCCACCGTCACGTGGTCCTCCGGCGCGGGCGCGTCCGCCGTGACCGCGGACCCGCCGCGGGTGGCCTCGCCCGCGACCTCCAGGTTGTCCTTGACCGCCACGGGCACGCCGGCCAGCGGCAGGTCCGCCAGGTCGCGCCGTTTCTGCACGGCCTGCGCCTCCTCCACGGCCCGCTCTCTGATCCGCCGGAACGCCCCTACTTTGGAATCCCGCTCCGAGATGGCGTGAAGGTGCTCCTCGACGACGGTCGTGGCCGTGACGTCCCCACGCCGGACGGCCGTCGCGATCTCGACAGCGGACCTGCCTGCCCACAACATGACTAGAGTCTGCATCCTGGCCGCGCGGCTCGATAGGGTCGATGCACGTGAACGGACCCTCCCTTGCCCTCCGCCAGCGCTCGCTGGGCGACCCCGCGACCGAGTTCCCGCTGTTCCCGCCGCTGACGCGGGGCTGTCCCAGGACCAGCACGGACGAGATCGCCTATCCGCTGGAGATCACGTACGACTACGGGCGGGTGGATCCGCGCCTGTTCGAGCAGGAGCCGGGCACGGACCTCGCGCGCTGGTCGCCACTGCTGCCGCCGCTGGAGGCGCCCACGCTGGGAGAGGGCGGGACGCCGCTGGTGGAGTTCGACGGGATCTACGTCAAGGACGAGTCCCGTAACCCGACCTGGTCGCACAAGGACCGCCTCAACCGGGTCGCGGTCAGCGCCGCCGTCGCCTCGGGCGCGCCCGGCGTGGTCGTGGCCTCGTCCGGCAACCACGGGGCCTCGGCCGCCGCCTACGCCGCCCGAGCAGGGCTGCCCGCCATCGTGCTGACCTCGGCGGACTCGCCGCCCGCCGTGCAGGCGTTCGTGCGCGCGTACGGGGCCAAGGTCGTCTCCGTGCCCGCCGAGGCACGCTGGCCGCTGCTGCGCGAGGTCGTCGACCGGCTCGGCTACCACCCGGTCAGCAACCAGACGGTGACGCACACCGGGCATCCGTTCGGGCCCGAGGGCTACAAGACGATCGCCTACGAGTTGTTCCTGCAGCTCGGAGGCGTGCCCGCGGCCGTCTTCACCCCCACCGGGTACGCCGAGCTGCTCTACGGGATGTGGAAGGGGCTCGTGGAGCTGCGGCTGCTGGGGCTGACCGAGGCCGTGCCGCGGATGTTCTCCTGCGAGACGGCGGCCGGCGGGCCCCACGCGCGGGCGCTGGCCACCGGCGCTCCGGCCGCGATCGTCGAGCTCCGCGAGCTGGGGGCCAGCGACGCGTACGGCATCGCCGGGCCGGTCGGCGGGCACCGCGGGGTGGTGGCCGTGCGCGACAGCGGCGGCGAGGCCCTGCTCGTGACCGACGAGGAGCTGCGGGCGGCGCAGCGGGACCTGGCCGGGCAGGGGCTGTGGCAGGAGCTGTCGGGCGCGGCGGGGCTCGCGGGACACCGGAAGCTGCGGCGGGACTTCGACGGGCCCGTCGTGTGCGTGGCCACGTCGAGCGGGTTCAAGGACGTGGGCGTGGGGGCCGAGCGCTTTCCGGTGCTGGAGAACCCGACCCTAGACGATCTTGCTCCAGACGCGTAGCGGGCCGATCGCGCTGAAGCCGTGCCGCAGGGCGTCCGCCGGGTCGACCTCCCAGCCGACCAGCGGCCGGCCGGGGAACACCCTGGCCGCCACGGCCAGGGTCGCCTCCCACGCGGCTTCGCCGAACACGTTGGAGACGCCCACGACCCGCTCGCGCGGGGTGAGCACGGAGCCGCAGACGATGGCGCCCCCTCTCCTGCCGCACAGAATCGTGGCCTCGTCGAGGATCGTGGGCAGGAAGAGGCCGCCGACCTCGCCGTCGAAGCACGCCTGCTCCCAGGCGCGCAGCGTGGCGGCGTCGCTCACCACCTCCATGGCGATCGTGGGCTCGCGGCGCTCCGGCGGCTCACGGTGGATCCACTGCCCCTCGAACAGCACCTCGAAGCCCGGCAGGTCGAGCGTGGCGAAGCTGTCCTTGACCGACGCCCCCGGGCCCGCGTCGATGCGGCCGAGCACGTCGGCCGCCGTCGCGTCGGGCGAGAGCGTCACCGCGTCCGGGTAGAAGGGCGGGGTCCTGGCGGGGTTGGTCCAGGCCGGGTCCGCGAACGCGCCGGGCATGCCGTGCGCGCGGCACATCGCGTCGCACCACTCGGCGTTGTCGCGGGCGGCGGCTGCCACGCTGGTCATGCTCGTCTCTCCTTGGCGCGGCGGGTGGGAGGCGCGGTCAGCGGGTCCTCCGGCCAGGGGTGCCTGGGGTAGCGACCGCGGAGCTCCGCGCGTACCGAACGGTAGCCCTCGCGCCAGAACGACGCCAGGTCCGCGGTGACGGCCACCGGGCGGCCCGCCGGGGAGAGCAGGTGCACCAGGACGGGCACGCCGGAGATCTCGGGCGTCTCCTGCCAGCCGAACAGCTCCTGCAGCTTCACCGCCAGCACCGGCCGGTCGCCCGAGTAGTCGACGCGGATGTGGGAGCCGCTGGGGACCTCGATGCGTTCGGGAGCCGCCCGCTCCAGGCGCTCGCTCCAGGGGATCAGGCGTTTCAGCGCCGCGGCCACGTCGATGCGCTCCAGGTCGGCCCGGCGGCGGGCCCTGGACAGTTCGGGCTCCAGCCACTGGTCGGCCAGGTCGATGAGCGCGTCCGTGGAGGGCCAGGGGGCGCCGATGGCGCGGTGGCAGAAGGCCAGGCGATCCCGTAGGTCCTTGGCCTGTTTCGTCCAGGTCAGGACGTCGGGCTCCGTGCGCAGGCCGTACAGGACGGCCTCGCGGACGTCGGCGTCCTTGAGCGGGGCGGCGGACAGCTCGATTGCGCCCAGGCGCTCGACCCTGCGGGCGAGCACGTCGCCGCGACGCTCGCCCGGAGGGACGTGCCAGGCGATCTCGTCCTGGGTGGTGGTGGGGTGGGCCAGCCTGGCGGTCGCCTCGTCGATCTCCACGGCCTGCCTGATGCGGGCCGAGGCCGAGCCCGACTGCCGGTCGGCGACCGCGATGGCCAGCCACTCGGCGGTGTGCAGCCTGGACCCCTCCGGGAGCTGGGCCTGCGTGCCGGAGGCCATGAGGTAGCCGCCGCCCCGCCTGCGCGCCACCCGCTCGGGGAACGCCAGCGCCACCGCCGTCCCGGCCGGCGCGTCGCCGGGCAGGTCCGGGCGGCCCGTGCCGGCGGTCCGCTGGAGGCGCCTGGTCTCCTGGCGCCAGCGGGCGGCGAAGCCGGTGCCGCCCCGGCGGGCCGCGCGCCAGACCTCCACCAGGTCGTCGCCGGCGTCGCGCGGCAGCTGCTCCGACAGCAGGGCCACCACCTCGGCCGCGCTCGGGCCGAGGTCGAGCAGGGCCCTGGCCAGGCGGGGATGCACGCCCGCGAGCGCCATCCGGCGCCCGCGCTCCGTCACCCGCGAGGCCGGGTCCAGCGCGCCCAGCGCCTCCAGGGTGCGGCCGGCGGCGGACATCGCGGCGGGCGGCGGCGGGTCCAGCAGCGCCAGGCCCGACGCGTCGGGCGCGCCCCAGCAGGCCGCCTGCAACGCGAACCCCGTCAGGTCCGCGAGCGCGATCTCCGGCCGCGCGTGGTCGGCGAGACGGTCGTGGTCGGCCGCCGACCAGCAGCGGTAGACCGTGCCTTGCGCCTCGCGCCCCGCCCGGCCCGCGCGCTGGCCGGCCGACGCCTTCGAGACCCTGACCGTGGTGAGGGAGCCCAGGCCGCGGGCGTGGTCGGTACGGGGCTCGCGGGCCAGGCCGGAGTCGACCACCACCCGGACGCCGGGGACGGTCAGGCTCGACTCGGCGACCGACGTGGCCAGCACCACCCGGCGGGCCGGGCCCGGCGCGAGCACGGCGTCCTGGACGTGGGCCGGGGCCTGTCCGTGCACCTGGAGCACCGCCACGCCGTCCAGCATCCCGGCGACCCTGGCGATCTCGGCCACGCCGGGCAGGAAGCACAGCACGTCGCCGTCCCGCTCCGCCAGCGCCCTGCGGACCACCGAGGCCACGTGGGACAGCAGCGCGGGGTCGACGCGGAGGCCGTGCGGCGGGGCGACCGGGCGGGCAGGCGGGGCCCACACCGTTTCGACGGGGTACGCGGCGCCGGTGGCCGCGACGATCGGGCCGCCGATCAGCCGGGACCACGGCTCGGCGTCGGCGGTCGCCGAGGTGGCCAGCAGGCGCAGGTCGGGCCGGAGCGTGTCGCGTACGTCCAGGAGGAACGCCAGGGAGGTGTCCGCGTCCAGGTGCCGCTCGTGGCACTCGTCGAGCACGACCGCGTCCACCCCGGCCAGCTCCTGGTCCCGCTGGAGGCGCTGGAGCAGGACGCCGGTGGTGACGACCTCGACCATCGGGTTCGCGCCCGTGTGGCGCTCGCCCCTGATCGTGTAGCTCACGCCCATCCGCCTGGCCGCCGCGCGCACGGCCAGCCGCCGCGGCTCGGCGACCAGCACCCGCATGCCCGCCTCGGCCAGGGCCAGGGGCACGACCGTCGTCTTGCCCGTGCCGGGCGGGGCCGTGAGCACCGCGCTGCCGTGCCGGTCGAGCGCGGCGAGCAGGTCGGGCAGGACGTGCCGGATGGGCAGCGAGTCGTGGCGCATCAACGCGGGGCGGGGACGTCGGCGCTCGGGATCAGGGCAGGGCTCGGGATCCCGGCGGCGGAGAGGACGGAGTCGAGCAGGCCGGGGAAGCGGGACTCGAGGTCGTCGCGGCGCAGGCTCATGAACTTCAGCCGTCCCTCCTGCTTGGTGATGACCACGCCCGCCTCGCGCAGCGTCCGGTAGTGGTGCGAGGCCGTCGACTTGTGCACGCCCAGGTCGTCGCCCGCCTCGCCGCAGTTCATCACGCCGCTGAGGGCGAGCCGGACGACGATCTCCAGGCGGACGGGGTCGGACAGCGCCCGCAGGACCTCCGTGAGCTCGATGTCCTCCGTAGCCGGGTGAGGTAGCAGGCGCATGGTCAAACCCTACCTTCGTTCTATTGTTTGACAACAATCCAACTATACGTCAGTTTGATGCATGTCCAACTTTTTTCTGGAGGCCCCATGACTTCGCGGCTCTACCCGCTTGCTGCCGGAAATTTCGCCATCGGTACGGGCATGTTCGTGACCGCCGGGCTCTTACCGCCCATCTCGAAGGAACTGGGGATCTCGTCCTCCGCGGCGGGGCAGCTCATGACCGTCTTCGCATTGGCGTACGCGGTGCTGTCGCCCGTCCTCGCCGCCCTGACCGCCCGGCTGTCGCGCAGGACCCTGCTGCTGGTGGCCCTCGGCGTGTTCGTGCTGGGCAACGTCCTGACCGCGCTGGCTCCGACGTACCCGCTGGTCATGGCCACCCGGGTGGTCGCGGCGGCGGGGGCGGCGATGTTCACGCCGACCGCGTCCGGCGTGGCGAACGCGCTGACCGAGCCCGAGCGGCGCGGCCGGGCGCTCGCGCTGGTGATGGGCGGGATGACGGTCGCGAACGCGATCGGCGTGCCCCTGGGCACCTGGCTGGGCTCGGTCTCGGGCTGGCGGTCCACGCTGTGGATGGTGGCGGGGCTGGGCGTGATCGGGTTCGCCTGGGTGGCGACGGTGGTGCCGGTGGTCAGGATCCCGACGTCGGGGCGGCTGCGGGAGCGTCTCGCGCCGCTGGGCGACCGGCAGGTGCTGGCGGTGCTGGTGACGCAGCTGCTGCTGTTCGCGGCGGCGTTCACCGCGTACACCTACATCGGGTCGCTGATCGACCTGCCGCTGCCCGCCGTGCTGTGGGCGTGGGGGATCGGCGGCATCGTGGGCAACCAGCTCGGCGGGCGCTTCACCGACCTGTACGGGCCGCGCAGGATGGTGCTGCTCGCCCTGGGCGCGAGCACCCTGTTCCTGGCCCTCATCCCCGTTGCGAACCTGGCCCTGCCCGTCGCCCTCGTATGGGCGTTCCTGTGGGGCGCGCTCGGGTGGCTGGTGGCCCCCGCCCAGCAGTTCAGGACCGTCTCCGTGGTGCCCGGCAACGTGCCGATCGGCCTGGGGCTGCTGTCGTCGGCCCAGTACGTGGGCCTGTTCCTGGCCGGGCTGGCCGGCGGCGCGACGCTCGACTGGTACGGCAGGACGGGCGTGACCGTGCTGGCCACCGCGTTCGGGCTGGTGGCGCTGCTGTTCACGCTGGCCACCTACCGTCCGCAGGCGGTCTCCCCGAAGGAGGGCGTGTCCGTCGGGTAGCGCGCCGTCGGCCAGAATGGTGATCATGTCCGAAGACATCGACCCCCGGAACGAGCCCGCGCCCTTCGGGGCCGTGGTGCTCCTGACGGCCGCCTCGGCGGTGGCGATCATGGGGCTCACCGCGTTGCTGTCCCAGCCGCCCGGGCTGAAGTTCCTGCTGTTCGGCCCGATCGCCCTCGTCGTGTTCGAGGTGGTCGTCCACGAGGTGTGGTGGCAGCGGTGGTGGGGTGCGATCCCCGGCGCGGTGGCGGGCCTGGCGCTCTACTTCGAGGGCCGCGCCGCGCTGAGCGACCTCGTCGGCGACGCCTGGGCCCACCCCGTCGCGTACGTCGCCGCCTGGACCCTCTTCGCCGTCGTCTTCGCCCTCTGCAGCCGCTACCCCCGGACCCTCCGGCCGACGTGATCTTCTCCACCGCGTAGGGGACGCCGGATCGGTCCGCAGACGGACGACGGGCGGCGGGCGCGGCGCCTACCGTCGGCGGCATGTTGAACGACCAGGTGACCTTTCGGCGCATCGCGGCGGGCGTACTGCTCATCGTGGCCCCGCTGCTCCAGGCCGTCGCCGTCGTCGTCGATCCAGGCACCTGGGGCGACGACCGGGAGGCGGTCAGCTACGGCGCGAACCCCGCGCTGGCCCAGACCGAGTCCGCGCTCTACCACTGGAGCTACCTGCTCATGGGCGTGGCCGCGCTCGGCCTGGCCCATCTGACCCGGCGCAGGGCCACGCGGCTCGGCCACGTGGGGGCGGGGATGACGGTGATCGGCTACCTCGCGCTGTCCGCGCTGCTGATGATCGACCCCGTGGAGTGGTGGCTGGGGCAGCACAACTCGCCGGCGGAGGCGCAGCGCATCCTCGACGAGATGCTGAACCTGCCCGGCGTCATCATCGGCTTCCAGATGCCGTGGATGTTCTTCGCCATCCTCGGCCTGCCGCTGCTGACCGCGGCCGTGTGGCGGGCGGGCTTCGTCGGCTGGTGGGTGCCGCTGCTCGTCTTCGTCGGCTACGTCGTCTCGTTCCCCGTCCCGTACGGGCCCCTGACCGTGGTGTTCTGGATCCTGCCCGTCGTCGCCCTCGGCTGGACCGGGTTGAAGATCCTGCGCATGGGCGACGAGGCGTGGGCGGCGTACTATCCGGCTCCGGCCCTCGTGTCAGCCTAGGGCCGGGATCCAGCCCGCGGTGACCGCGAGGATGAGGAAGAAGCCCAGGACGATCCGGTAGATCACGAAGCCGGTGAAGCGGTGGGTGCTGATGTAACGCAGGAACCAGGCCACGGCCAGGTATCCGACGACGAACGAGATGACCGTGGCGAGGATCGTCGGCCCCCACTCGGGGGCCGGGCCCTTGCCGATCTCGCGCAGCTCGAAGACGCCCGAGCCCAGCACGGCGGGGATGGCCAGCAGGAACGAGTATTTGGCGGCGTCCTCGCGGCGGTAGTCGAGCAGCAGGCCGGCGGTCGTGGTGCCGCCCGAGCGGGACACGCCGGGGATCAGGGCGAGCGCCTGGGCGAAGCCGTACACGATCGCGTGGGGGAAGCTGAGGTGCTTCTCCAGCGTGAGCTTGTTGCGGGCGGTGCGGTCGGCGAACCAGAGGAGGAGGGCGAAGACGATCAGCGTGGTGCCCACCAGGCGCAGGTCGCGGAAGACGGTCTCGATCTGGTCCTTGAACGTCACGCCGAGCACCACGATCGGCAGCGAGCCGACGATGATGTACCACCCCATGCGGGCGGCCCAGTGACCGCGCAGGTCCTTGTTGAACAGCGATCTGGTCCAGGTGGAGATGATCTCCCAGATCTCCTTGCGGAAATAGATCAGCACGGCCAGCTCGGTGCCGATCTGGATGACGGCGGTGAACGCCGCCCCTGGGTCCTGCCAGCCGGCGATGGCGGAGACCACCCGGATGTGGGCGCTGGAGGAGATCGGCAGGAACTCCGTGAGCCCCTGGACCAACCCCAGAACCACCGCTTCTAGCCAGCCGATCACGACGACAACCTTCCGAGAACGCGGGAGTGACGAGGGTGAGGCTAGCGGATGCCGGGGCCGGTGGGTTGCTCGCGTCGCGTACAGAGTCCCGTACGGCCACGAGGAGCACCGACCCCGTGAGATCTCAGAGGCGCTGCCACATCGCGGCGGCGGCCTCGGCGTAGTCGGTGAAGTCGCGGGCCGGGCGGCCGAGCGCCTGCCGCACGCCGTCCGCCACCGAGGCGTTGCGGCCGTCCAGGATGCCGGTGAACAGCGCGGCCAGGCCCGCGGCCTCCTCCTCGGGCACGCCGTTCTTGACGGCCGCGGTCACGTACTCCTCCGGCGTCACCCGCGCGAACGAGATCTCCCTGCCGGTGGCCCTGGACAGTTCCTCGGCCGCCTGCGCGAACGTCAGCAGCCGCGGTCCGGTGAGCTCGTAGAGCCGGCCCGCGTGGCCGTTCCGGCTGAGCGCGGCGGCGGCCACGTCCGCGATGTCGTTCACGTCCACGAACGGCTCGGGCACGTCGGCGACCGGCAGCGCGATGACGCCTTCGAGCACCTGGTCGTAGAAGAAGCCCTCGCTGAAGTTCTGCATGAACCAGCTGCAGCGGACGATCGTCCACTCGGCCCCGGACTCCCGCACGGTCCGCTCGCTGGCCTCCGCCTCCGGCTCGCCCCGCCCGGACAGCAGGACCAGCCGCCGCACGCCGCCGCTCACGGCCAGCTCCGTGAACGCCTTGACGTCCTCGTACGCGCCGGGGAAGGCCAGATCGGGGACATAGGCGAGATAGACGGCCGTCGCGCCGTCGAGGGCCGTCGGCCACGTGGAGCGGTCCTGCCAGTCGAAGAGGGGGCGGGACCCGATCCGCACGGGCAGGCCGAGAGCGTTGAGGCGGTCAACCACACGGCGGCCGGTCTTGCCCGTGCCGCCCAGAACCAGAATCGTCATATATCTAGTAAGCCGCCATACCCATAAGACTCTCCATGGTTGAGAAGCGCAATGGCATATGCGATCGTCTAACCCATGGACCAGTTGGCGGCGCTACTGGACGGCCCGCGGGCCCGTGGCGCCTTCCTGCTCCGCTCGATCCTGGATCCGCCCTGGTCGATGCGCATCCAGGACGAGGCCCCGCTGTCGTTGATCGCGCAGGTGCGCGGGGAGTCGTGGATCGCGTTCGACTCGGGCGAGCCCGTGCGCCTGTCGCCGGGGGAGGTCGCGATCGCCCGGGGGCCGCGGCCGTACACGGTGGCCTCGGAGCCCGGCCTCAAGCCGCAGGTCGTCATCCTCCCCGGCCAGGAGTGCCGCACGATCGACGGCGAGTCGCCCTACGACACCATGTCCATGGGCGTGCGCACGTGGGGGAACGACCCGTCGGGGGGCACCGTGCTGCTCACCGGCACGTACAACCTGGAGGGCGAGGTCAGCAGGCGGCTGCTGGACGCGCTGCCGCAGCTGCTCGTCCAGCCGGGAGACCCGATCATCTCGCTGCTCGGCGCCGAGATCGTCAAGGACGAGCCGGGCCAGGAGGCGGTCCTCGACCGGCTGCTCGACCTGCTGCTCATCGCGGTGCTGCGCTCGTGGTTCGCCACTCACGCGAACGAGGCGCCCGCCTGGTACCGCGCGATGGGCGACGCGGTGGTGGGCCGGGCCATGCGCCTGCTGCAGAACAACCCGGCGCACCCGTGGACGGTCGCCGCGCTGGCCACCGAGGTGGGCGTGTCCAGGGCGTCGCTGGCCAGGCGCTTCACCGAACTGGTCGGCGAGCCGCCGATGTCCTTCCTCACGGACTGGCGCCTGGCGCTGGCCGCCGACCTGCTGCGGGAGCCGAACGCGACGATCGGCTCGGTGGCCAGGAAGGTGGGGTACGGGAGCCCGTTCGCGCTCAGCGCGGCCTTCAAGCGGGTACGCGGCGTCAGCCCGCAGGAGTACCGGGCCGGATGAAACCACTGCTGCTGCTGGACGTGGACGGCGTGCTCAACCCGATGGGCCGGCCCACTCCGGACTTCCGGCGCTACCGGTGCACGATCGACGGCGAGGTCTACACCGTGCACCTCAACCCGCGCCACGGCCGCAGGCTCCTCGACCTGGCCCTGGCGACCGGCTCCGAGCTGGTCTGGGCGACGACGTGGGAGCACCACGCCAACGACTGGATCGCTCCCAGGATCGGCCTGCCCTCGCTGCCCGTCATCCCCGTGGACCCGAACGTGGTCTCAGAGCATGGGGAGATGTTCAAGACGCGGCACGTGGCCCGCTATGTGGGCCGGCGGCCGTTCGTCTGGTTCGACGACCAGGTGTGGGCGGAGGACGAGGAGTATCTCAGGGTGCATCAGGGTCTGGCTGACTTCCTGCTCATCCACGTGGACCCGGCACGGGGACTGACCAGCCGACATCTGGGCATGGCACATGAGTGGCTGACCCTTACAGGGTTTTCTCAGGGTTCCTGACGGGAGTCCGTCGGCCTGTCCGCCCGTTGAACAGGTAGGTCGTCACACACGGAGGAAACATCATGTACCGCTCACGAGAGCACAGGATTCTGGCCGGCGTCTGCGGCGGTCTCGCCGACAAGATGGGCCTGCCGCCCACTCTCGTCCGGATCCTGTGGCTCCTGCTGTCGCTCATCCCCGGGCCGCTGTGGGTCGTCTACGTCGTCATGTGGATCCTCATCCCGGAGGAGCCGAGGGGCTACCGTTCGGCGGCGTGACGTCCGTGACAGGCGCCGGTGGGCCGCCCGCCGTGGATCGGCGGACGGCCGGCTCGACCGGTCGCTAGTTACCCATGGGCGGCTGCCCCGCTGAGGAGCCGCCCGGGTCGTCGATCACCGTGCAGGGCTTGACCTGGCCGGTGATCACCTGAGCCTTGAGCTTCCAGTACGGCTTCTCGGCGAACTCCAGCACCAGGGTCTGGCCCGCGCCGACGTACCGGGGACTGATGTCCACCCCGGAGGTCCGGGGGCGGGCGGCTTTGTAGGAGACGGACCGGCGCCACTCCTCAGGGGTGGTGGCCTCGCCTCCGACGGGTTCGCCTCTGCCCGGGGCGCACGTCGTCCTGGGCTTGAGATAGGTGACGTCGGCGGTCACGCCCGCCGCCTTCAGGTCCTGCTCCAGCTTGCCGGCGTCGCCGAACTCCTTGATCTCGACCCGGATCGTGCCGTCGCCCTGCTTGGTCACGGCGTACGCGGGCGTCTCCGCCCCGGCCAGCAGGGGTACTGCGATCGCCGCTCCGGCGGCCGGCCCGGCCACCGCGCCCCCGGCGAGCAGCCGGCGGGTGACGCGGCGACGCCGTTCGGTCCGCGCGCCGATCTCCGCTTTCAGATCCATCAGCAGTTGCTCCTCGAATCTCATCGTGGTGCTCCATCCATGACGAAGGGCAGGTTCCGCAGCGTCCGGCGTGCGCGGTGCAGGCGTACCTTGGCGGTCCCGGGCCGGATGCCGAGGGCGTGCGCCGCTTCGGTGACCGTGAGCTGGTCGATGGCGACCAGCTCCAGCACGGCGCGTTCCCCCTCGGGCAGGCCGGCCATGGCCTCGAAGGCCCGCCGGGCGTGCCGCTCCGCGTCGATGCGCTCTTCGAGCCGGGCGACGTCGTCGGTGTCCAACGGCCTCCGCCCGCTCACCCGGTCGGTCAGCCGGTACTGCTTGTACGCCCGCCGCCGCTCGGCCGAGATCGTCTTGCGCGCCACGCCGTACAGCCAGGCGATCTCGGTGCCGAGGTCGGCGCGGTAGGTGTGGGCCGAGTCCAGCACCGCCACGAAGACCTCGGCGACCAGATCCGCGACGGTGTGCGGATCCTCGACGCGGCGGGCGAGGAACGGCGGTCCGGGCCGCGTGCGCCGATGCCCGGGATGCCGCTTATCCTCGAAGGATGAGGGCAAGGCCGCTGACACTCGTCCAGGACGATCTCGTCGACTACGACGCCGCGATGGAGCGCATGACCGACCTCGTCGGGCAGCGCCAGCGGGACGAGCGGCCGGACACGCTGTGGCTGCTCAGCCACCCGTCGGTCTACACGGTCGGGCGCCGCACGCCGATGGCCCACCTACCGGCCCCCGAGCGCGGCATCCCCGTCATGGAGACCGGGCGCGGCGGCCAGCTCACCTACCACGGGCCGGGCCAGCTCGTCGGCTACCTGATCGTCAAGCTCGCCGAGGACCAGGGCATCGTCGACTACGTGCGCGAGGTGGAGCTGCGGCTGGTGGAGGCGCTGGGCAAGCTCGGGCTGCCCGCCGAGCGCCGCGACACGCCGCCGGGCTCGGAGCTGCTGACCGGTGTCTGGACCGCCGAGACCGGCCGCAAGATCATCTCGATCGGGATGCGGCAGAGCCGGGGCGTCACGAGCCACGGGTTCGCGCTCAACGTCGACGGCGACCTGGAGCCGTGGAACTGGGCGGTCGCCTGCGGCATGCCCGACGTGGACATGACCTCGCTCAAGCGCGAGCTGGGCACGGCCTCGATGGCCGAGGTCCGCACGGCCGTGGCCACCGCCTTCGAAGCCTCCTGAGCGGCGGGTACGGCCGCGGTGGCCGTACCCGCGGGCCGGGTCAGGAGATCGGGACCTCGTCGACCGTGCGGCGGGGGCCGGTGAACCAGTGCTTGGCCGACAGCGCCCACCACAGGGCGATGCCGACCAGCACCACCCCGACCGCGATCGGGGCGTAGTTGACCGAGGTCCAGTCGAAGGCCTTGTTGCCGGGCACCCCGGCGGGCGAGATCGGCATGATGAAGTAGATCGACACGACGACGATCTCGACGCAGGCGATCCAGCAGAGCACCTTGTACTTGCGGCCGAGCGTCCACGGGCCCGGCTTGAAGGCGTCGCCCGCGCGGAGCCGGAGCCAGATCGGGATGAGGAAGGCCAGGTAGAGGCCGACGACCGCGATCGACACGACGGCCAGGAACGCGACCGGCGTGGTCAGCCCGGGAGGCGCGTAGAGGGCGGGCAGGGTGATCAGGGCGGCCACGACGCAGCCTCCGATGATCGCGTTGACCGGGGTGCGGTTGCGGTCCACCTTCGACCACAGCCGCCAGCCGGGCACGCCGCGGTCCCGGGAGAACGCGTACGTCATGCGCGACATCGACGTCACGCAGCTCATTCCGCAGAAGAACTGGCCGATCGTGGAGATCGCGAACACCACGGTGGCCAGCGGAGCTGAGAGCGCGGTCTCGAAGATGGCTCCCACGAAGCCGGACTGCTTGTTGATCTCGTCCACGTTCGTGGCCGCGAACAGGAACGACAGCAGCAGGATCCAGCCGCCGATCGCCGAGTAGAAGATCGACTGCCACAGGCCGCGGGCGGCGGTCCTGGCCGCGCCCTGGGTCTCCTCCGACACGTGCGCGCAGGCGTCGAAACCGGTGATCGTGTACTGGGTGAGCAGGAAGCCGAGCGGCAGCACGTAGAACCAGAACGACAGCCCGTCGGAGCCGGCGCCGAAGCCGGAGTTGTTGTTCGTGCCGCCGAAGACGAAGCCGAGCGACTGGTGGTGGTCGGGCGCGAAGATCAGGATCCCGACGACGATCGCGGCGCCCGCGACGTGCCACCAGACCGAGATATTCTGCAGCAGCGAGATGAGCTTGTGGCTGTAGATGTTGATCAGCGCGTGGGCCACGAGGATGATCACGAACAGCAGGAACGCCTGTGGCAGCGTGGCCTCCCACGCGCCGTCGGTGAGCAGCTTGAGCGTCATGTTGAGGAACGTGGCGCAGCCGTAGTCCACCGACGCGGTGACGGCGATGAGGCCGATCAGGTTGAGCCAGCCGGTGAACCAGCCGTGGATCGGCTTGCCCAGCGTGGCGGCCCACCAGTAGATGCCGCCCGCCGTCGGGTACGCCGACACCAGCTCCGACATGCAGAAACCGATGATCAGGATGAACGCGGAGATCAGCGGCCAGCCCCAGGAGATGGCGATCGGGCCACCGTAGTTCCAGGCCTGTCCGAAGGTGGTGAAGCAGCCGGCGAGGATGGAGATGATCGAGAAGGAGATGGCGAAGTTGGAGAAACCGCTCCAGGTGCGGGCCAGCTCCTGCTTGTAGCCGAGCTCGGCGAGTCGCCTGGAATCCTCTTCAGTGGTCATTGAGGTCTCCCTGGGGGGCGTGGAGGACGCTCCATTTGGACTACATCTAGACCATTTCTTTGGCGACGACAAGGCGTTACAGGTGGGTTTCGGGCCCGTCAGGGCGTTCGGCCAACCGCCAGGACGATCTTCCCGGTGAGGGAACCGCCGAGCTGGGCGGCCTTCGCGTCGTCCAGGTCCTCCCACGAGCCGGCCAGGCCGATTTCGAGGGAGATGTCGTCCGCGGCCACGAGGGCGAGCAGGTGGGCGAGGTCGTCGGCGGGGGCCGTCACGTCGCCGAAGGAGTTGAGCGACCTGGCCCGGCCCAGGGAGAAGGTCGAGTTCGGAGGGAAGACGGCGGGCTGCCCGGAGGCCCAGCCGACGCTCTGGAGGTTGCCGCCCGGCTTCAGCAGGGCCCAGGCGGCGACGAGCGCCGGGCCGCCGACCGTCTCGATCACGACGTCGACCGGCTCGACCCCGCCCAGGCCCACCACGATGTCGACGGGAGCTCCGAGGCCGGCCGCCAGTCGCTCGGCGCGTTCCGGTCTGCTGACGGAGGCGATGACGTGGGCGCCGGCGCGCCCGGCCAGTTGTACGGCCAGCCGTCCCACGGCCCCCGACGCCCCGGTCACCAGGACGCGCGAGCCCGGCGCGGGTCCGGCGGCCCGCAGCGAACGCAGCGCCGTGAGGCCGGCCATCGGGAGCGCGGCGGCCCGTACCAGGTCCACCCCGTCGGGGACCACCGCGAGCGAGCCGGTGTCGAACGCCGCCCGCTCGGCCCACGCGCCCGCCCCGAACGCCGCCACCCGCGCCCCCTCGCGCGGTCCCGTGCCGTCCTCGGCGGCGCGCAGGACGACTCCGGCGGCGTCGTAGCCGAGCACGGTGCCCTCCGGCAGGCGGCCCATGTGCCGCAGGTCGCTGAAGTTGACGGACGCGTGACGGACCTCGACGAGCGCCTGCCCGGGCCCCGGCTCGGGTTCCGGCACCTCCGCGAAGCGTCCCTCGGCTCCCGGGCCCGCGACCAACGCACGCATGCTCATTCTCCCCGCTGTCAGGATACGGACTGTCGGTCCGCTTCGATGGCAGGGATAGTATGAGGACCGACGGTCCGCTTGCAAGAGGAGGTAAGGCCGGTGCGGTCAGACGCGACCCGTAATCGGGAGGCGATCCTGCGGGCCACGGAGGAGCTGCTCGCCGCCCACGGCGCCGAGCACATCTCCCTCGACCGGGTGGCCGCGGCGGCGGGGGTCGGCAAGGGCACGCTGTTCCGGCGCTTCGGCAGCCGTACCGGGCTTTTCCAGGAGCTGCTCGCCGAGCGGGCCGCCGCGCTGGCGCTGGACATCGAGACGCCCGGTTCCGCGCTCGGGCCCGGCACGCCGCCCGAGGACCGGCTGACGGCCTTCCTGGACGAGCTGTGCGAGCTGGCCGAGCGCAACCTGGCGCTCTTCGCCGCGCACGAGCGGGCCTGCGCCGAGGACAAGTACCGCGATCCGACCTACCTGCGCTGGCACGCGCACGTGACGGCCCTGATCGCCGCGGCCCGGCCGGAAGGCGGCCTGGACGCGGAGTTCGCCGCCCACGCGCTGCTGGGCTCCTTCGACGCCGATCTGGCCCGGCACGTCATGGCGGACGGCGGGGTGGCGCGGCTCAAGTCCGCGGTCAGGGGCCTGGCCGAGGCCCTGCTCGAAGGCGCGGCTACTTCGCGAACGCGTCGGTAGCGGCCTGGCAGAAGGCCTTGAGGTCGTCCGGCTTGCGGCTGCTGACCAGGGTGTTGGGCCCTGACGTGCAGATCACGACCTCCTGGTCCGCCCACGTCGCCCCCGCGTTGCGCAGGTCGGTCCGCAGGCTCGGCCAGGACGTGATCGTACGGCCGCGCACGACGTCCGCCTCGATCAGCGTCCAGGGCGCGTGGCAGATGGCGGCCACGGGCTTGCCCAGGTCGAAGAAGGCGCGGGCGAACCGGACGGCCCGCGGGTCCATCCGCAGGTAGTCGGGGTTCGCGACGCCTCCAGGGAGCACGAGACCGTCGAACGAGGCCGGGTCGGCGTCCTCCACCGTGTCGTCCACGGCGAACCGGTCGCCCTTGTCCAGGTGGTGGAACGCCTGGATCTGGCCCCGCTTGGTGGAGACGAGCCTGGGCGTGCCGCCCGCCTGCTTGACCGCCTTCCACGGCTCCGTGAGCTCCACCTGCTCCACTCCCTCGGGAGCGACGAGGAACGCGATGGTCTTGCCGTCCAACATGTGATCTCCCCCTCGGGTTGAGTGCTTCCCTCTCCCCTTTCCGGGCGCGGCCGTAGTATGCACCTTTACCCCAAGGGGGTATAGTGACGGCCAAGGATCAAGGAGTGGAGGAGCGAGGCATGACCGTCACGACGTACCAGGTTGAGGGCATGACCTGCGGTCACTGCGTGAGCGCCGTGACCGAGGAGGTCGGCAAGGTCGCGGGCGTGAGCGGGGTCCAGGTGGACCTGGCGGCCAAGGCCGTGACCGTCACGAGCGAGGCGCCGATCGACCGCGTGCTGATCGACGCGGCGGTGGTGGAGGCCGGCTACGAGCTTGCGGGGGCGATCGAGCTCCTGCCGCAGGCGGGGGGTTCGTGCTGCGGCTCCGGCGGCTGCCACTGATCGCCCCGTAGGATGCCTCATCGTCCCCTTGGGGGTGCCGCATCACGGCAGTCCCAAGGGGACTGAAAATTTACACCGCAAAAGGAAACGAGAATGAAACAATTTTCCGCAGCGCGTTGACACGCGGACTCTCTATGGTGTGCCTTCTTCTACACAGGAAAACCCCCGCCTGAAGGTGAGGCACATATGAGGAAATGGATCGCGCGCCTGGCAGCGCTGGGTGTCGCGCTGTTAGTGGCGGGTCAGGGCGCGACAGCCGCCCATGCCCAGGAGCCGGCGGCGGGGAAGAAGGTACTGCGCGTCGGGGCCACCCAGTCGATGGACTCGATGAACCCGTTCCTGGCGGTCCGCCTGGTCTCGACCTCGATCCACCGCTGGATGTACGGCTTCCTCACGGTGCCCGACTCCAAGACGCTGCAGCCCAGCCCGGACCTGGCCGAGTCGTGGACCACCACGCCCGACGGGCTCACGTGGACGTTCAAGATCCGTGCGGCCAAGTGGTCGGACGGCAAGCCGGTCACGGCCGATGACGCGGCCTGGACGTTCAACAAGATCATGACGGACGAGGCCGCCAAGACGGCCAACGGCCCGGCGGTCGAGAACTTCGAGAGCGTCACCGCCAGCGGCCAGGACCTGACGATCAAGCTCAAGTCGCCGCAGGCGTCCATGCTGGACAACCCGATCCCGATCATGCCCAAGCATGTCTGGGAGTCGGTCACCGACATGGCCAACTACGACGCCGAGAAGTACCCGGCCGTCACCAGCGGCCCGTACATCGCGATCGAGCACAAGAAGGACCAGTACGTCAAGCTGCAGGCCAACCCCAACTACTGGCGGGGCAAGCCCAAGATCGACGAGCTGCAGGTCATCTTCTACGACAACCCGCAGGCCGCCGTCGCCGGTCTCAAGAACGGCGACATCGACCTGCTCGGCCGCATGTCCCCGGCCGAGTTCGAGGCCATCCAGAACGACGCGAACATCGAGGCCTGGAACACCCAGGGCCGCCGCGCGGCGTACCTGCAGATCAACCACGGCGCCACCACCACCGACAACAAGCCCGTCGGTGACGGTCACCCGGCCCTGAAGGACGTCAAGGTCCGCCAGGCGCTGCACTACGCCATCGACAAGCAGAAGCTGGTCGACGAGGTCCAGAACGGCCTGGCCAAGCCCGCCGACGGCTCGATCGTGCCGCCGATGTTCAAGGACTTCTTCTGGGAGGCCACGGGCGACGAGAAGGTCAGCTACGACCCCGCCAAGGCCAACAAGATCCTCGACGACGCCGGCTACAAGAAGGGCTCCGACGGCATCCGCACGATGCCCGACGGCAAGCGCAAGCTGGAGTTCCGCTTCAGCATCCACACCGACACCCCGGTCGAGGACAAGCTCGCCGAGTACCTGACGGGCTTCTTCAAGGAGATCGGCATCACGCTGACCACCAAGAAGGTCGACTCCAGCAAGTTCTCCGAGGAGACGGGCGTCACCGCTCTGTTCGACATCGCGATCAGCGGCTGGTCGGTCAACCCCGACCCCGAGGAGGTCCTGGCCACGCACCTGTGCAGCCGCAGGCCGGCCCCGGGCGGCGAGGGCGGCGGCACCGAGTCGTTCTTCTGCGACGAGACCTTCGAGAAGCTCTACCAGGAGCAGCTGAAGGAGCTCGACCGGCCCAAGCGCGCCGAGACCATCAAGAAGATGGAGGAGCGGCTCTACACCGAGGCCCCGGTCATCGCGATCTACTACCCGAACGACCTTGAGGGCTACCGCAAGGACCGGGTCACCAGCATCACCCCGATCCCCGAGGACAAGGGCCTCCTGTACGGCGGCAGCGGCTACTGGCCGTTCTACACCGTGGACGTCAAGGCCGCGGCGGCGAGCGGCGCCAGCGGCGGCGGCGGCTCCAACACCGGCCTCATCGCCGGCATCGTGGGCGGCGTCGTGGTCATCGGACTGGCCGGCTTCTTCCTGAGCAGGCGGCGTAAGAGCGTCGCAGACGAGCGCGAATGACCACTCCGCTAGAAGCAGCAGAGCCCGCCGTCCAGGCGGCGGGCCCTGGTGATGAGCGCTCCACCCGCCGCGGCACGCTGCAGTACGCGCTGTCCAAGGCCGGTGGGGCGCTGTTCAGCATCGCCATGGTGATCGTCGGGACATTCTTCGTGTTCCGGCTGCTGCCCGGCGACCCGGTGCGCAACCTGGCGCAGGGCCGCAACATGACGCCGGACCAGCTCAACCTCGAACGCCACCGGCTCGGCCTGGACAAGCCGGTGCTCCAGCAGTTCTTCGACTTCGTGGGCAACACGCTCAAGCTCGACCTGGGCACGTCCTACGAGTACAAGCGCCCGGTCCTGGACCTGATCGGCGAGCGCATCGGCCCGACGCTGCTCCTCGCGGGCACGGGTCTGGTCATCGCCGTCAGCCTCGGGATCTGGCAGGGCACGCGGTCCGGATGGCGGCCGGGCACCAAGTTCGACCGCTTCTCCACCAGCGTGTCGCTGGTGCTCTGGTCGGTGCCCACGTTCTGGCTGGGACTGCTGCTGATGATGGTGCTCGGCGTCGGCATCGGGCCCATTCCCGGCCTCTTCCCGTTCAGGGGCATCGAGAGCGTGGACGCGCCCGACGGCTTCGCGTACGTGCTGGACGTGGCCTCGCACATGGTCCTGCCGTGCCTGACCCTGGTGGGCGTGGTCTACGCCCAGTACCTGCTGATCATGCGCTCGTCGCTGCTGGAGGAGGTCAGCCAGGACTACGTGACCGTGGCCAGGGCCAAGGGACTCCGGGACGACGAGGTCCGGCGGCGCCACGCGGTGCCCAACGCGCTGCTGCCCACGGTGACGCTGGTGTTCATGCGCATCGGCTTCGTGGTCGGCGGCGCGGTCACCGTGGAGACGATCTACACCTGGCCCGGACTGGGGCAGCTGTTCTACCGCGCGATCAAGGTGCCTGACTTCACGCTCATGCAAGGGACGTTCCTGCTGATCACCGTGGCCGTGATCCTCATGAACACGCTGGCCGACGTGGTCTATCACATGCTCGACCCGAGAGTGAGGTCGGCATGACCAGCGTCGCCGCGGCCCGCAGACGGCTCGTCCTGAGCCGGTTCTGGGCCGAGTTCCGCACTCACCGAGCAGGCCTCGCCGGGATGGTGGTCCTGCTCATCGCCGTGGTGTTCGCACTGATCGCGCCGCTGTTCATCGACGAGGGCGTGACCAGCGTCGTCGATGCCACCGGGGGCAAGTTCGCCGCGCCGAGCCTCGACTTCCCCTTCGGGACCGACGAGTCCGGCCGCTCGATCCTGCTGATGATCTGGTGGGGCTCGCGCACGTCGCTGCTCATCGGCTTCCTGGCCGCCCTGCTCAGCATCGTGATCGGCACGGTCATCGGCATCGCCGCGGGGCACTTCCGCGGTTGGGCCGGCGGCACGCTCATGCGGGTCACGGACTGGTTCCTGGTGCTGCCCTCGCTGGTGACCGCGCTGGTGCTGGCGGCCATCCTGGGCGGCACCACGTTCACGGTGATCATGGCGATCGCGGTCACCTCCTGGCCGTCGACCGCCCGCCTGATCAGAGCGCAGACGCTCGCTGTGGAAGCCCGGCCGTACATCGAGCGGTCGAAGGCGCTCGGCGGCGGGCACTGGCACATCACCACCCGGCACGTGCTCCCCAACGTGGCGCCGCTGCTGCTGGCCAGCACCACGCTGGAGGTGGCCAGCGCGATCGTCACCGAGTCCACGCTGGCCTTCCTGGGCGCCAGCGCGAACAAGACGTCATGGGGGACCATGCTGCGCTCCTCCTACGACTACGGCGCGGCCACGCAGGGCGCGTGGTGGTACATCCTCATCCCCGGTCTCGCCATCCTGGCCGTCGTCATGGCGTTCACCCTCGTCGGGCGGTCGCTGGAGGCCGTGCTGAACCCGCGGCTCAGGAGGGCGGCGTGAGCGAGCGAAGCGAGAGAACGATCAAACACAGCAGCTTGCTTGAACTCGACGACGTGTCGGTGACGTACCGCATCGCCTCGGGCGAGGTGCCCGCCGTGCGCGGTGTGTCGCTGACGCTCGACTCCGGGGCGGCACTCGGAGTCGCCGGCGAGTCGGGATCCGGCAAATCGACGTTGGCCATGGCGCTGATGCGGCTCCTGCCCCGCGACGCGCGCGTCGGTGGCCGGATCCTGCTCGACGGCGAGGACGTGCTCACCATGAAGTGGGGCCGCATGCGCGCCGTACGGTGGGCCGAGGCCTCGATCGTGTTCCAGGGCGCACAACACGGGCTCAACCCGGTGCGCAGGATCGGCGACCAGATCGCCGAGCCGCTGCTCGTCCACGGCCTGGCCAAGCCGGAGGCCGCCCGCAAGCGCGTGGCCGAGCTGCTCGAACAGGTCGGCCTGCCCACCTGGCGGGCCCGCAGCTACCCGCACGAGCTGTCCGGTGGGCAGCGGCAGCGCGTGATGATCGCGATGGCGCTGGCCTGCTCGCCCCGGCTGATCATCGCCGACGAGCCGACCACCGCGCTCGACGTGATGGTGCAGGCACAGGTCCTGACGCTGATCAAGGAGCTGGTCGCCGAGCACGGCATCTCGCTGATCATGATCTCGCACGACCTGTCGGTGCTGGCGGACGTGTGCGGGCAGCTCGCGGTCATGTACGCGGGCCGCGTCGTCGAGTACGGGCCGTCCGCCGAGGTGTTCCACGACGCCAAGCACCCCTACAGCCGGGCGCTGGCGGCGGCGTTCCCCACGGTAGGTGACCCGGCCTCGCGGCTGGCCCCGAAGGGCCTCGGAGGCGACCCGCCCGACCCGATGCAGCTCCCGGGCGGCTGCTCGTTCCACCCGCGCTGCCCGGTCGCGCTGGACGAATGCGCCACGCTGGACGTGGAGCTGTGGCCCGCGGGTGAGCGCCGTACCGCCGCTTGCGTGCACGTACGCGAGAAGGAGGGGGCCTCATGACCGAGACGCAGACCACCGCCGAGGCGGTCTCGACGGCCCGGCCGAGCCTGCTGGAGGCCCGCGACCTGCGCGTGGAGTTCTCCTCGCGCGGCCGCCGCGCCAAGGCCGTGGACGGCGTGAACCTGGCCGTCGGCGAGGGCGAGATCGTGGCCCTGGTCGGCGAGTCGGGCTGCGGCAAGACCACGCTGGCGCGCACGCTGCTCGGCCTCGAACGCCCCACCTCGGGCGAGGTCCGCTACGGCGGCGCCGCCCTGGACTACGGCTCCAGGGCGCTCAAGGCGTACCGCAGGCAGGTGCAGCTCGTCCTGCAGGACCCGACCGGCTCGCTCAACCCCAGGCACACCGTGTACGAGGCGGTCGCCGAAGGGCCGCGCATCCACGGCCTGCCGGACGAGCGGGAGGTCGTGGCCGAGGCCCTGTCCAGGGCTGGGCTTCGGCCGCCGGACCGGTTCTTCCTGCGATACCCGCACGAGCTGTCCGGCGGGCAGCGGCAGCGCGTGGTGATCGCCGGGGCGCTGGCGCTGAACCCGAAGGTGCTGATCGCCGACGAGCCGGTGGCCTCGCTGGACGCCTCCGTACGCGGCGAGATCCTGGCCCTGATGCTGCGGTTGCGCGACGAGCTGGGGCTGTCGGCGCTGGTCGTCACCCACGACCTGGGCCTGGCCTGGAACATCGCCGACCGGGTGGCGGTCATGTACCTGGGCCGGATCGTCGAGTCGGGGCCGGTGGAGCAGGTGCTGACCGCGCCGCGGCACCCGTACACGCAGGCCCTGATGTCGGTGCTGCCGGAGTCTCCCGAGCGGGTGGTGCTGACCGGCGAGCCGCCGGACCCGACCCGGATCCCGGGCGGGTGCCGCTTCCACGCCCGCTGCCAGGTGCTCGCCTCCGGGAAGGCGGCCGAGGCGGGGGTGGACGCCAGGTGCCGTTCGGAGCTGCTGGACATCCTGCCGGCCGTGCCCGAGGCCCAGGCGGCCTGCTACTACGCGGACGCCCTCGACGCTTAGCCCAGGTCGGCGTCGTGGACCAGGATGGCGGCCTGGACGCGGTTGGCCAGGCCCAGCTTGGCCAGCACGCGGCTGACGTGCGCCTTCACCGTCGCCTCCGTCAGGCGTAGCTCGCGGCCGATCTCGGCGTTGGACAGGCCGCGGGCGACGGCCCTGATCACGTCCTCCTCCCGCCCGGTGAGCCGGTCGAGCTGCCTGCGCGCCACCTCGGCGCGGGAGGGGGCGCGGTTGGCGTACGACGCGATCAGGCGCTTGGTGACCGAGGGCGAGAGCATGGCCTGGCCGCCGGCGACCGTGCGGACGGCGGCGGCCAGCTCTCTCGGCGGGGTGTCCTTGAGCAGGAACCCGACCGCGCCCAGGCGTAGCGCCTCGTGCACGTACTCGTCCAGGTCGAACGTGGTCAGCATGATCAACTTGGGTGCGTCCGGCTCGGACAGGAGCCGCGCGGCGGCGGTCAGGCCGTCCATGCCCGGCATGCGGACGTCCATCAGCACGACCTCGGGCCGCAGCCGCCGCACGGCGGAGACGGCCTCCGCGCCGTCGCGGGCCTCGCCGGCGACCGCGATGTCGCCCGCCGCCTCCAGGATCAGCCGCAGCCCCGAACGGACGAGCTCCTCGTCGTCCACGACCAGCACCCTGATCATGCCGGGATCCTGGCGCTCACGAGGAAGCCGCCGCCGTCCTGGGCGCTGGTACGCAGCGTGCCGCCGAGCAGCTCCACCCGTTCCCGCAGGCCCACCAGGCCCCAGCCCGCCCCGGGCAGCTCCCCGGGCGGCTGCTTGGGCGCCTCGTTGCGCACCTCCACCTCCAGCTCCTCGGGCCCGTAGCGGATGAGCACGTCCGTGGCGGCGTCGCCCGCGTGCTTGTGCACGTTGGTCAGCGCCTCCTGGACCACCCGGTACGCCGTCCGCTCCACGGTCGGCTCGACCGGCCGCGCCTCGCCCTCGTCGTGCCTGGTCACCGCGATGCCCAGGGCACGGGACTGGTCGAGCAGCCGGTCGAGGTCCCCCAGGGCGGGCGGTGGCCGGCGCGGAAGGTTCTCGGGCGTGCGCAGGACGCCGAGCACGTCGCGCAGGTTCGCCAGGGCCTCGCGCCCGATCCCGCCGATCAGGGCGGCGGCCCGCTCGGTCTCCTCGTCGGACGCCCGCATCTCCAGCGCCCCCGCGTGCAGCACCATGAGCGAGACCCGGTGCGCGACCACGTCGTGCATCTCCCTGGCGATCCTGGCCCGCTCCTGTGCCCTGGCCTGCTCGGCCCGCATGACCTGCTCGTGCTCGCGGCGTTCCGCACGCTCCCTGGCCGCGTCCCGGCGGGTGCGCACCAGGAGGCCGAGTGCCAGCGGCAGCCCGATCACGGCCAGCGCCAGGATCAGCGCGTTGCCCGTGGTGGCGGTCATCAGCTCGTACGGGCCGCTCCGTCGCGCGCCCGCGAGCGCGGCGACCCCGCACACGGCCAGGCAGCCGCCGAGGTAGGCGGCCAGGCGGCGCCCGCTCAGGGTCAGGCCCGCGAAGTAGGAGGCCACCAGCAGCGGCGGCCACATCACCAGCCACACGTAGCCGACGGCGCCCACCGCGGCCAGCGGCCACCAGGACCGCCGCGCCTGCCAGGCGGCCAGGCCCGCGACCGCGGCGACCGCGGCGAGCACCGGGAGCGGCAGGCTCGACGGCACCCCGATCTGCCCCCTCACCACGAGCAGCGAGGCCGCGAACACACCGGCGCCGAGCAGCACGAACCGCATGCCTCACAGCGTATGGGCCACCCGGAAAGGGGCATTACGACGAAAGTAGTAAGAGCCGATCGACGATCGGGGCGTCCCGGGCGGCGGCCTCCGGCACCAGCCTGGGCCCATGCGTAAAACCCTCGCGACAGTCGCGATGTCCTTGGCCGTCCTCGCCGGAGCCGCTCCGGCGCAGGCGGCCGACCTCGCCCTTCCGAAGCCGACCGGGCCGCGGCCCGTCGGCACGACCAGCCTGCACCTCGTGGATTCGAGCCGCCCCGACCCCTGGAACCCCGAGGCGTCCCGGCGGGAGCTGATGGTCTCGCTCTGGTACCCAGCCAGGAAGGCCGTGGGGCGGCCCGCGCCGTACGTGACGCCCCAGGAGTCGGCCGCCATCGTGAAGGGCTTCCCGGGCGTCTCCCCGGACGCGCTCACGAAGACCAGGACGTACGCCAGGCTCGACGCCCCCGTGAGAGGGGGCAGGCTGCCCCTGGTCGTCATGTCGCCGGGCTTCTCCTTCCCGCGCGCCACCCTGACCTCGCTGGCCGAGGAGCTGGCGAGCAGGGGATACCTGGTGGCGGCGGTGGAGCACACGTACGAGTCGGTCGCGACCACGTTCCCCGACGGCCGGACCACCACCTGCCTGGCCTGCGTGAAGGGCCAGGACAACGTCAAGGTGGCCGCGAGCCGGGTCAAGGACGTGCGGTTCGTGCTCGGCGAACTGCTCAAGGGCCGGTGGGGCAAGGCGATCGACCGGTCGAGGATCGCCATGGTCGGCCACTCCATGGGCGGGTACGCCACCGCCCAGACCATGCTCGCCGACACCCGGATCAAGGCCGGCGTCAACCTGGACGGCACGTTCGCGCTGGACGAGCCGCTCGACCGGCCGTTCATGCTGGTCGGGGCGCCGGTACACGCCCCCGGCTACGGCTCCTGGGACAAGGCCTGGGTCAACCTGAAGGGCTGGAAGCGCTGGATCACGGTGGCGGGGACCGACCACTCGGCGTTCGTCGACTACGCCGTGCTCAGGCCGGCGCTCGGTCTGCCCGCGCAGGAGCTGGACGGCGCGCGGGCGCTGCGGATCACCCGCGCTCACCTGGTCAGCTTCCTCGACCTGCACCTGCTCGGTAAGCGGACTCCGGTCGAGGACCATCCCGAGGTCACCGATCACACCCGGAACGCGTCGGCGTTCTCCGAGGCCCACTGAGCGAAGCCGCGCGCGTCCCGGCCGGTGATCTCGCGCACGGTCGGGACCACCGTGTAGCCCTCCTCCGGGGTGTTGCCCAGGGCCTGGACGAGGAACTCGATGGTCTGCTCGCCCATCCCGTCGGCGGCCCACTTGACCCGCGCCTCGTCCACGGTCAGCTCGACGTACTCGACGTGGCTGCCGATCGTCGTCCCCAGGATCTCGACCTTCTGCCTGAGCGTGATCGCCTCGGGACCCGTCAGCACGTACGTCCTGCCGCCGTGGCCGCCCTCGACCAGCACCGTCGCGGCCACGGCGGCGATGTCGCGCTCGTGCACGAGGGCGCTCAGCCGGTCGCCGAACGGCTCCTTGATGACGCCTTCCGTCTTCACCGTCTGCGCCCACCAGCGCAGCGTGTTGGACATGAACTCGACCGGGTGCAGCAGCGTCCACTCCAGGTCGGTCGCGGCCAGCGCCTGCTCGAGCGGGCCGTCCTCGCGGCCGCCCAGCACGGTGACCCGCCGCACGCCCGCCTTGACGGCCAGCTCCACGATCGCGGCGCCATCCGGCAGGGGCGCGTAGTCGTCGCCCGCGAAGTTGATGAAGTGCGCGCCGGTGACGCCCTCGAAGGCGTCCTTCAGCGTCTCGGGCCGGGCGAGGTCACCGGCGACGACCTCGACGCTCTCGGGGAGTCCGGCCTTGGCGGGGTTCCTGGTCAGGGCGCGTACGTGCTGCCCGGCCGCGAGGAGCTCCTCGACGACGAGACGGCCGACGGTCCCGGTGGCTCCGGTGACGAGGATGGTCATGGCGAACCCCTTTTTCTTCGGAACGGAATGTTCTGCTCTTACTATAGCAGAACGGAACGCTTCATTCCGAATAATTCTTGAGCGAGATGGCGTTCGCGGCGCGGTGGATGGGGCCGGCGATCCTGTCGATCATCCGGTCGCGGCCGGGCAGGTGCGGGAGCAGCCTGATCATCCTGGTCTGGAGCCAGACGGCCACGGACGAGCCGATCACCATGCCCTTGACGTTGGCCGGCCCGAGCGCCTGGTTCGCCTCGACGAACTCGCGCATCTCGCGCTCGTAGCCCTCCGTCCCGCCGCCGCCGGCCAACTCGCCGGCCAGCACGTACGCGCCCACGAGCGCCAGGCTCGTGCCCTGCCCGGCGGCCGGCGAGGCGCAGTACGCCGCGTCGCCCACCAGCACGACGCGCCCCTTGGACCAGCGGTCCATGTGGATCTGGGTGACCGAGTCGAAGTAGAAGTCCTTGGCGTCGCGTACGGACTCCAGCAGCGTGGGCACCTCCCAGCCGACCCCCGCCATGGCCTTCACCAGCAGCTCCTTCTGGCCCTCGACGTCGCGGTGGTCGTAGGCCAGCGGCTCGGACGACCACATGAACAGCGCCTTGGCGCGGGTGTCCTGGCGGGTGCTGTAGACGTTCGCGGTCCGGCCGGGGGCCACGTGCACGGCCTCCTCGCGGTCCAGGCCCAGGGTGTTGGGGACGGTGCAGATGGAGATGTAGTAGCCGAGGTCGCGGGCGTACCGGGACTCCTCGCCGAAGGCGATCCTCCTGGTGTTGGAGTGCGCGCCGTCGGCCCCGACGACCAGGTCGAACCTGCGGGGCGCCGAGCGCTCGAACGTCACCGTGCCGTCCGCTGCGATGCCCGTGACGGAGTCGTCGAAGACGTACTCGACGTCGCGGCGGGTGAGGTCGTACAGGAGCTCGTTGAGGTCGCCGCGCATGATCTCGGCGTCGTCGCCCGTGCGCCCGCCGAACAGGTCGGCGTCCATGGTCGCGATCTTCCTGCCCCTGGCGTCGTAGTGGGTGGCGATCCGCATGTCCGTGCTCGCCGCGCGGACCGCCTCCATGAGGCCCATGCGCTCGATGACCTGGAGGGCCACGCCCCGGATGTCCACCTTGTAGCCGCCCTCGCGGATCGCGGGGGCCCGCTCGACCACGGTCACGTCGAAGCCGTGCCGCGTGAGCCAGTACGCGGTCGCGGTGCCGGCGATGCTTGCGCCTGAGATGAGGATGCTCTTCGTCATGGCCCTGACGGTACATATGTCTCAGACGTTTGTCTAGGACGAATTTTCCAGACGTTTGTGCTAGGGTGCGAGCATGGGAAACAGGGAAGATCTGCTGGCCGGGGCCAAGCGATGCCTGATCGAGAAGGGCTACTCGCGTACGACGGCGCGCGACATCGCCAACGCGTCCGGGGTGAGCCTGGCGGGCATCGGCTACCACTTCAAGTCGAAGGAGGCGCTGATGAACGAGGCGCTCTTCGAGGCGATGCGGGAGTGGGGAGACGACCTGGCGCAGACCTTGACGGCCGACGTCAAACCGGATGCCACGCCGCTGGAGCGGTTCGAGACGGCCTGGGATCGGGTGGTGGAGTCGTTCACCCGCCTGCGGCCGCTGTGGCTGACGCAGTTCGAGCTGCTGGGGCAGATCGACCACCTGCCGGAGGTGCGCGAGCAACTGGTGCGGGCCACCGGGGAGGCGCGGCTGGGGCTGGCCGAGCTGTTCGAGGGGGTGGAGCTGGGGGGTGATCCGGAGCGTGAGCGGCTGGCGGGGACGCTCTACCAGGCGCTGCTGACGGGCTTCCTGTCGCAGTGGCTCCTCGACCCGGACGGCGCCCTGTCGGGCCGCGAGGTGGTCACGGCCCTGCGCTCATTCGCTTCCTGACGAGACGGTCAGAAGGCGCTGATGGTGGCGGGGGCGCGTTCGGTGCGGCTGAGCGTGCGGATGACCGCCGTGGCCCCGTGCCGGTGGACGGCCAGCCGGGCCAGGAGCTCGACCACGGGATCGATGATCGAGGACGGCAGCTCCGGCGTGTCCAGCCCCACGCTCGCCGCCAGGTCGTCCGAGTGCACGACCAGCTCCACGAGCCGCGTGAGCAGGAAGTCGTCGAGCCGCAGCGACCACCCCGTCCACGGCAGGCCCACGACCCGGTCGTGGGGTTCGGCGGGCAGGGCGGCGGTCAGCAGGTCGAGCAGCTCCTGCGTCCGGTCCACCAGCGCCCCGGGCCCGTCCGCGGCGGCGGCCTGGCCGCCGCGCCTGACGCTCACGTTGCTCTCGTGGTCGAGCCCCGCCTGCACCCACGGCGACCTCGAATAGTGCTCCAGGAGCCCGACCGGCTCGCCGGCCACCCCGTCGGGGGCGAGCACGTCACGGGCGCGGACGAGCTGGTGGGCCAGGTGCCCCGCCAGCCCCGCGACGCTGAACTCGGTCAGCGCGCTCGGCTTGTCCCAGGCCGCCGCCACGGCGGGATCGCGCAGCAGCGAGACTGCCGACGTCGCGGCCACCAGATAGGACTGCCTGATTTCCCCCATTTGCCGCCCTTCCCCTGGTTTAGGTGGTAACTCGCGCCAAGACTATCCCTCCGACAATCAGGCCGAGCGCCGCCATCCGGCCGACCGAGACGGGGTCGCCGTTGAGCGCGATGCCCAGGGTGATCGCGCCGACCGCGCCGATGCCCGTGAAGACGGCGTACGCGGTGCCGACGGGCAGCGTGTTCATCGCCTGGGACAGCAGCCAGACGGCGGCGGCCATCAGGACGAGGGACACGAGCGTGGGCACCGGCCGGGTGAAGTTCTGCGTCGGTTTGATGCTCTGCGACCACGCCACCTCGACGAGTCCGGCGAGGAACAGGACGATCCAGTTCACCGGGCCGCCTCCTTGAGCGCCGCCGCCAGGGACTGCTCGTGGCTGTCGCGCAGGTGCGCCAGGGCCGGGTCGAGCCGCGCGTTGACCAGCTCCGCGTGGATGAACGTCACGTCCTCGACCCTGAAGTGCCCCTTGAAGAAGTCGCGCAGGTAGCGCTCCTGGTGGTCGTAGGGCTCGCGGGGCGTGCCCGGCCCGTACGCGCCGCCCCGCGCGCTCGTCACGACGAACGAGCGGCCTTCGAGCGACATCTTCGGGAACGTGATCTGGTCGAGCCAGGCCTTGAGCGAGGAGGGGATCGAGTAGTTGTACATCGGCGTGCCGATCAGGATCACCTCGGCCGCCACCACCTCGTCGAGCAGCGGCTCCACGACGGCCCACGCCTGCCGCTGGGCAGGCGTCCGCACCGCCTCCCGATAGCGCGAAATGTCGGTGATCTCGTGTTCGAGGATGTGGTCGCAGAGCTCGGTCCACGCCTCGCCGATGTGCGGCACGGGCTGCGCGGCCAGGTCCCGGTACGCGTACCCGCGATCGGGATGCGCGGCCCGCCACGTGTCGGCGTACACGGCGGACAGCCTGCGCGAGAACGACGACGCCCGGCGCGCGCTCGCGTCCAGATGCAGCAACATGATCTCTCCCTTGAAAGGCCCTAAGCGGACACGCTGTCCACTTCAATATAACCGGACGCCGTGTCCACATACAATCGGACGCATGGAGAGAGCCGACGCCGCGCGGAACCGCGCGCGCATCCTGGAGGCGGCCGCGCAGCTCTTCGCGGAGCGGCTCCCGCAGGACGTGACGATGGACGACATCGCCAAGAAGGCCGGGGTGGGCCGGGGCACGCTCTACCGCCGCTACCCCGACCGGGCGTCGATCGCCGTCGCGCTCCTCGACGAGCACGAGCGGGCGCTGCAGGAACGGCTGCTGCGCGGCGACCCGCCGCTCGGCCCGGGAGCGCCGCCCGCCGAGCGGCTCGCCGCCTTCTACGCCGCGATGGTGCGCCTGCTGGAGGACCACCGGCACCTGGTCCTCGGCTCGGAGGTGGGCCGCTCGCGCTTCGAGACGGGCGCGTACGGCTTCTGGCGGGCGCACGTGCGCGCGCTCCTGGTCGCGGCCCGCACCCCGGATCCCGACGCGCTGGTGGACGTCCTGCTCGCGCCCCTGGCCCCCGAGGTGTACGGCTACCAGCGCTCGGTGCTCGGCCTGACCCCGGAGCAGATCACGCGGGCGCTGGCCGAGCTCACGGCGACCCTCAGGTCAGGGCCTTCCTGATGGCGGACCTGAGGAACGCGCGGGCCAGCCTCCCCCTCCTGAACCGACTCAGCACCGGCCGCGCCGTGCCGTACCTGCGTGCCCGGATGTCGGCCACCACGTTCTCCGGCGCCCCGAGCTCGGCGAGCACGTCGAGGGCCTCCCGCTTGCTGATCATCCGCCCTTCCCGCAGCGTGACCGTGGCCCGGGCGACCGTGAGCAGGCCCAGGTCCACCCAGATGTCGCGCAGCCAGCGCCGCCGGGCCCGCGTCTTGACGAGCCAGTAGTCGCGCAGGTCACCGCGTACGAAGCCGGTCAGCTCCTCGTCCGACACCGGCGGCAGCAGCCCGGCGGGCGGCGGGCCGTACAGCTCCAGGGCCCCTTCGTGCAGCTCGCGGCGGGTGACCGCGCTGACGGGACGGCGGAAGATGCGCTCGTGCGCCCAGGTCACGTGCTCGACCGAGGGGTCGGCCAGCTCTTCCCTGGCCAGGTACGAGCAGTGCAGGTGCGCGGCCAGCGGCCCGTCGAGCGCCCGGTGGACGGCCTTGATCCGGCGCCACTGCTCCATCGTCACCGGGGCGTCGATGACCGCGATCAGATCCAGATCGCTGCGGCCGGGCTGATAGTCATCGGTGGCGAGCGAACCGTGTGCCCATAAGGCGACCAAGGGCACGGCCGGTTCGACGCCCCGGAGAAAGTCGCTCAGCAGTCGTTCGGTGGCCGCGTGCATACTGGTCACTATGATCGATAAACCGCCGAGTGGGAAAGCCGCGCAGATCACAGCGGTTCCGCGCGGCTCCGGTCAGGTCGTCACGACGCGTTGAACAGCGCGCTCACCGACTCCCCGTCGTGGATGCGGCGCATGGCCTCGGCCAGCGCGGGCGCGATCGACAGCACGGTGAGCTTGTCGCTGGGCTTGGGCGACGGCACGGTGTTGGTGCAGACGATCTCCTCGACCTCCGGCAGCGCGCTCAGCCGCTCCACCGCCCCGCCCGCGAACAGCCCGTGCGTGCAGGCCACCCGCACCGAGCGGGCCCCCCGCTCGCGCAGCCGGTCGAGCAGCTCGATGACCGTGCTGCCCTTGGCGATCTCGTCGTCCAGGATGATCACGTCCTTGCCCGTGACGTCGCCGATCACGGAGCTGATCACCACGCGGTCGTCGCTGAAGCGCTGCTTGGCGCCCATGGCGACGCCGGTGCCGAGCAGTCGGGCGAAGTGGGCGGCCTCCTTGGCGTTGCCGAGGTCGGGGGAGACGACGACCGTGTTCGACAGGTCGTACCGGCGGAAGTGCGCGGCCAGCTCGCGCAGCGCGTGCAGGTGGTCGACGGGGACGCTGAAGAAGCCGTGCACCTGCGGAGAGTGCAGCGTCATGGCCAGCACGCGGCTGGCGCCCGCGGCCACCATCAGGTCGGCGACCAGCCGCGCGCCGATCGAGATGCGCGGGGCGTCTTTCTTGTCCGACCTGGCATAGGCGTAATGCGGCAGGACCACAGTGGTCCGCGCCGCGGACGCGCCCCGCGCCGCGTCCAGCATCAGCAGCAGCTCGACCAGATGCTCCTGTACGGGCGGCACGAGCGGCTGGATGAGGAACACGTCGCGTTCACGGCAGTTGGCCTGGAGCTGTACTTCGAGGACGTCGTTGGCGAAGCGCTCGATGCGCACCGGGTGGAGTGGCGTACCCAGATGCCTGCAGATCTCTTCAGCCAGCTCAGGGTGGGCGCTTCCAGAGAAAACCGTGATGTCTCGCACGATTCCGTAAGCATAGCCACCCGGCCTCGGCGTTCGCGTGAGCGACCCGGGGGTGCGGTCAAACGAGCAGCAGATCGGCGGTCAGCTCGTCGAGGCCGGGCAGGACGCGCCAGGCCAGGGCCAGCGCGTCGGGAGCGGGCGGGTAGTGCGGGTGCGGCACGGCGATCACGCGCATGCCCGCCGCGTGCGCCGAACGCAGCCCGTTGCTCGAATCCTCCACCGCCACGCACTTGCGCGGGTCCGCCCCGATCCGCCGGGCGGCCTCGAGGTATCCGTCGGGCGCCGGCTTGCCGCGGGCGACCTCCTCGGTCGAGACCGTGGCCGCGAAGCACTCGTCGAGCTCGGCCGCGTCCAGCACCACGTCGATCAGCCTGCGCGGGGACGAGCTGGCCAGCCCCAGCGTGACGGCGTCGGACAGCCGCCGCACCGTCTCCACCGCCCCGGGCATCAGCGGCACCCCGTCGCGGTAGCGGGCGGCCATCTGGTCCACCACACCACGCGCGATCTCGTCGGGAGGCATCGAGACCCCCAGCGAGTGCAGGTACGCGGCCCACTCCCCGGTGCTCATGCCCATGAGCCTGGACTGCGTGTCGGGCTGCCAGGTGCCGCCGTGTTCGGCGACGAACGCCCGGCGCACCTCCTCCCACACGGGCTCGGAGTCCACCAGCACGCCATCGAGGTCGAACACGCACGCTTCCACCCGACCAGCCAACCACACGGCCCAATCACTCGGCGCCGAGGAGCCGGGTCAGGTCTGTCCGTATTGCCCTAGATTCATGCTATTAGGGGTGTTTATTGAGCTATCTGGAGTGATTCCCGGGCACTCGGCTAGACATGGCAGACCTTCCATTTCACGACAAGGACGACTTCGCGGACGCCGACCGCGGCTTCATCGCGAAGCTGAGTCCGGCAGTGATCCAAGCGGCCGACGGCCGGGTCATCTGGGACAACGACTCCTACGACTTCCTCCAGGGGGAGTGCCCGGCGACGGCCCATCCCAGCCTCTGGCGGCAGGGCCAGCTGTGCGCCAGGCAAGGTCTGTACGAGGTCGCCGAGGGCGTCTACCAGGTACGCGGCCTGGACCTGTCGAACATGACCCTGGTCGAGGGCGAGCGCGGCGTCCTCGTGATCGACCCGCTGATCTCCACGGAGTGCGCCGCCGCCGCGCTCCGGCTCTACCGCGAGCACCGCGGCGACCGCCCGGTCACCGGCGTGGTCTACACGCACTCGCACGTCGACCACTTCGGCGGCGTACGCGGCGTCACCGGGGGAGGCGTGCCGATCCTGGCCCCGGAGGGGTTCATGGAGCACGCGGTGTCGGAGAACGTCTACGCGGGCCCGGCCATGACCCGCCGGGCCGTCTACATGTACGGCCCCGCCCTGCCCCGCTCGCCCGAGGGCCAGATCGGCTGCGGCCTCGGCATGACCAACTCGACGGGCACCGTCTCGCTCATCCCGCCCACGACGGACATCACCCGTACCGGCCAGGAGGAGACCGTCGACGGGATCCGGATGCTCTTCCAGCTCACGCCCGGCACCGAGGCCCCCGCCGAGATGAACTTCCTCTTCCCCGACCGCCGCGTCCTGTGCCTGGCCGAGAACGCCACGCACAACCAGCACAACGTCATCACCCTGCGCGGCGCCATGGTCCGCGACGCCCGCGCCTGGGCGCGCTACCTGAACGAGGCCGTCACGCTGTTCGCCGACCGGGTCGACGTCGCCTTCGCCTCGCACCACTGGCCCACCTGGGGCCGCGACGGCATCGTCCGCTTCCTCGAACAGCAGCGGGACATGTACGCGTACCTGCACGACCAGACGCTGCGGCTGCTCAACAAGGGCCTGACCGGGCCCGAGATCGCCGAGGCCATGCACATGCCGCCCGAGCTGGAGCAGGCCTGGCACACGCACGGCTACTACGGCTCGGTCAGCCACAACGTCAAGGCCGTCTACCAGCGCTACCTGGGATGGTTCGACGGGAACCCGGCGCATCTGTGGGAGCACCCGCCGCGGGAGAGCGCCGTCCGGTACGTCGACTGCCTGGGCGGTGGCTCGGCCGTGGTCGCGTTCGCCAGGCGCTACATCGACGAGAACGACCTGCGCTTCGCCGCCCAACTGCTCAACCACGCCGTCTTCGCCGACGAGGGCAACAAGGAGGCCCGCGACCTGCTCGCCGAGGTCTACACCCGGCTCGGCCACGGCGCCGAGAACGCCGTGTGGCGCAACTTCTACCTCATGGGAGCCCTGGAGCTGTCCGACGGCATCGTGCCCGCCACCGTGGACGCCGGCTCGCTCGACCTGCTCGCCGCGCTGTCCGTGGAGCAGATCTTCGACTCGCTCGCCATCCGCGTGGACGGGCCGCGCGCCTGGCACGAGCGGCTGTCGATCGACTGGTACCTGACCGACCTGGGGGAGCGGTACCGTACGACGCTCTCGAACGGCGCGCTCATCCAGCAGCGGGAGCCCGCGGACGAGAGCGCCGACCTGACGCTGCGGCTGACGAAGGACCAGCTCGTGGGGCTGCTGGCGGGCAAGGGGGTCGGGGGCGTGGAGCGCGAGGGGGACACGGGGGCGCTGCAACGGCTGGTCGCCGTGCTCGACCACGCGACACCCGACTTCGCCATCGTCACGGCCTGAGCCTCTGCCCTCGCTCAGGTCGTCACGGCCTGAGCGAGGGCTCTTGCTCGGGCCGTTCGACCTCGTGGCGCAGCGCCTTGCAGGCCAGCGCCAGCAGCGTCACCACCGCGGCCCCGATGCCCGGCCCGAGCACCAGCGGCAGGGTCAGCTCACCGGCGTGCCACACCGCCGCCAGGATCGCCGCCGAGGTCAGCACCGCCACCCCGAACATCGCCCCCCACAGCGGCAGCACGTCCAGGTACGCGAACAGCAGCGGGAACGCCAGCCACACGAACGGCGGCGCCGCCACCGCCAGCACGACCCATCCGGCCGTCACGAGCCCGAGCCACACGACCCGCAGCCCTCCGGACGTCAGCGGACCGGCGGCATAGGCGAAGCCGAGCACCAGCCCCCCGACGGCCACGGCCACCTGGTCCTCGCGCAGCGAGCCCACCACCGCGGGCACCAGAAGCCCGCAGGCCGTGGCATGCACCGCCCACCGCAGCAACCGCGACGGAATGTCCATCATTACTCACCAAGAGTAACCTCAGGACTCGGCGCCGTCACGCCTCGCGGCGCCGCCCGGTGAAGATGGTGATCAGGAAGTACAGCAGCCCGGCCAGCACGAGGGCGATGACCACGCCGATGTTCGCCCCCCCGAACGTGCCCGCCTTCATCTCGTCGCTCATCAGGAAGCCGACGATCCTGGCGATGTTCGGGTCGCCCGAGGTGATCAGCCCGAGGCCCACGGCCGACGCCACGACCAGCGAGACCAGCCCGGCCCAGTTGAGCGCGGGCGCGCCCGGCCGCAGCAGCCGCTCGTCGTACGACCTGCCGCCCGCGCGCAGCCGCCACATGTCCACCAGGAAGATCGCCACCCAGGCCGCCATCACCACCCCGATGATCGCCAGGAACGCCTGGAAGGTGCCGAGGAAGCTGCTGGACACGAACAGCAGGTAGTAGCCGCCGAGCACCATGAGCACGCCGTCGATCAGCACCGCGTAGTGCCGCCTGACCGGCACGCCGAGCGCCAGCATCGACAGCCCGGACGAGTAGATGTCCATGATCGCCCCGGCCAGGAAGCCGCCGATGGCGGTCAGCAGGTACGGCAGCAGGAACCACGTCGGCAGCGCCTGGGCCAGCGCGCCCACCGGGTCGCCCCCGGCGGCCTCGGCCAGCTTCGGATCGCCGCCCGCCAGCAGCACGCCGAACACGAGCAGCACCATGGGCGGCACCGCGCCACCCAGCGTGGTCCACAGCGCCACCGACCTGGCCCGGGAGTTCGAGGGCAGGTAGCGGGAGTAGTCGGCGCCGCAGTTGACCCAGCCCAGGCCCAGCAGCGTCATGGCGAAGACGACCCCGCCGACCCACTCGCCGGGACCCGCGTCGCTCTTCAGCGCCCCGCCGAGCTTCGGCACCATGAGGGCCATGTAGACGATCGTCAGCACGACGAACGCGTACGTCAGGTAGCGCTGGACCGCCATGATCAGGGCGTGGCCGTACACGCCGACCGCGATCACCACGACGGCCGCGACGGCGAAGCACACGGCGGTGGCCGTGGTGGCGGGGACGCCGGGCGCGAGCCGCGCGAGGATCGCCGCGCCGCTCTGCGCGGAGAGCGTGACGAGCACGATCTCCCAGCCGACGTTCGAGATGTAGGAGAGAACGGCGGGCAGCTTGTTCCCCTGGTACCCGAACGGCGCCCGTCCCAGCGTCATCGTCGGCACGCCCGACCGCGTCCCCGCGACCGCGACCAGGCCCACCAGCAGGAACGACAGCGCGTACCCGACCGCCCCGGTGATGATCGCGGGGATCATGCCCAGACCGAGACCGACCATGTACACGCCGAAGGCGACACCGAACAGGGAGAGGTTGGAGCCGGCCCACGGCCAGAAGAGATCCCCCGGCCGGCCGTGCCGCTCGGCCTCGGGGACCGCGTTGATGCCGTTCTGCTCGACGGTCATCGTGTCCATGATCGGACGTTACTCGCCCCATACCCGGTAAGAGAACCCTTGGACGGTCGGTGAGAGTCTGGACGGCATGAGCGCGGAGACCACCGGGTTCGACAGGCGGCGGCACGCACTGGCCGTGTGCCTGGTGTCGGCGTTCATGACCGGGCTGGACGTGAGCATCGTCAACGTGGCGCTGCCGTCGATCCGCGCCGGCCTGCACGCGACGGCGGACGGCCTGCAGTGGACGGTCTCCGGCTACGCGCTGACGTTCGGCCTGCTGCTGGTCCCGGCTGGGCGCATGGGGGACGCCAGGAGCCGCAGGACGCTGTTCATGTGGGGTGTGGCGCTGTTCACGCTCGCCAGCGCGGCGTGCGGCTTCGCCTGGGACATGAAGGTGCTGATCGCGGCCAGGCTCGTGCAGGGCATGGCCGCCGGAACGGTGAACCCGCAGGTGTCGGGGCTGATCCAGCAGATGTTCGCGCGGCACGAGCGGGGCCGGGCGTTCGGCGCGCTGGGCGCCACCATCGGCCTCTCCACGGCCGCCGGGCCGCTGATCGGCGGCGCACTGGTCACCCTGTCCGGGCCCGAGCTGGGGTGGCGGTGGGTGTTCCTGGTGAACGTGCCGATCGGGCTGGCCCTGCTGCCGCTGGCCTGGCACGTCCTGCCGGCCCCGCGCCAGGACGTGCCGCGGCGGCGGGAGAGCATGGATCCGGTGGGCGTGCTCCTCCTGGGCGTCGGGGTGGCGGGCCTGCTGCTGCCCTTCATCCAGCGCCACCAGTGGGAGGGGAACGCCAAATGGCTGATCATCCCCGCCTCGCTCCTGATCCTGGGCGGGTTCGTGACCTGGGAACGGTTCTACCGCCGCGAGCCTCTCGTGGACCTGGCGCTGTTCAGGAAACGCTCCTATCGCCTCGGCACGGCCATTGGGCTGTTCTACTTCGCCGGATTCACCGGCATTTTCTTCATCTTCACCCTGTACCTGCAGAGCGGCCTCCACTACAGCCCCCTGCTGGCGGGCCTGTCGATCACGCCGTTCGCCCTCGGCTCGGCGTCGTCCAGCGTGGTGGGCGGGCGGCTGGTGTCCCGCGCGGGACGCCGCGTGGTGGTCATCGGCCTGCTCACGGTGATCGCCGGCCTGGCGGCGACCATGGCCGCCACCGTGCTGGTGCCGGGGCCCGGCGCGGGCCTGGCCACCGCCCTGCCGCTGCTGGTCGCGGGCATCGGCAGCGGCCTGGTCATCTCGCCCAACCAGGCCATCACCCTGTCGGAGGTGCCGCCCGAGGGCGGCGGGAGCGCGGCGGGGGTCCTGCAGACGGGCCAGCGGCTGGGCTCGGCGATCGGCATCGCGACGGCCGGCTCCACGTTCTTCGGCGCGCTCGGCGCGGACTGGGCGACCGCCTTCCGTCACGGCCTGGCTGTGGTCCTGCTGTTCATCTTCCTCTCCCTGGTGGCCGCCGTGTACGACCTCGCCCGCCCGCGTTAGCGCCTCCGCTCGGGACCCCTCCCGGCGCAGGCCTTGTAGAAAGGCCTCACCCCCTGCGGCCGGGCCACGCGAGCACGGCGTACCGGGCCGCAACAGCCGACGAAAGGGAGACCATGCACCCCCGGAAGGCCATCACCGCCCTGACCCTCTCCTGCGCGCTGGTCGCGACGCCGGTCCTCGCCGCGACCCCGGCCGCCGCCTCCGCCCCGAACCTCCGGGCCTGTTACGACGGGAAGTGTAAGTTCACGTTCACGAGGGCCGTGAGCTTCCGCGTCTCCAGCGCGTACGGCCTCGGCAGAGTGCGCGTCTCCAAGGAGTACATGGGCGGCCTCTTCAACCAGGACATGGTCGTCGTGCGGGCCCCCGGCCTCACCTCGTCACTCGGAGAGGGCGCCAGGGGGGAGTTCCGGTACGGGAGCAAGCGCACGCTTAACTTCCGCGTGCTGTCGATCACCGACCGGGGGGCGACGATCCGCTTCGAAGGATGACCAGGCGTTCCCGTTCGCCGGGTCGGCTAGGCTTCGGCGCGGGGGTGGGCACCATACGAACGAGATTGCGCAAGCTCCGCGCGGGTGGGCGGGAGTTCGTGTGGAAGGGCGAGATCCACCACGTGTCCGGCGGGCGCGACTGCCACAGATGCGTCCGCCTGCGGGTCTGGGGCGCCGGGAAGAACAGCCGCGTGCTCCAGGCGGACCTGCTGTCGAAGGCGGTCCTGCCGTGGGGCTGCGCGAGCGACAACTCCTACCCGACCCCGAAGGACGTGCGGGAGGTCATCGACCATGCGCTGACGCATGGCTGGGACCCCGACGCCGCCGGCGGGGTCTTCGTCCTGAGCGAGGACGAGCACGCCGCCGCGTTCGAGCTGACCGATTTCCTCCTCACCGACCGCCTCAGAGACGAGGGGGCGCCGGACCCGACCACCCGCGTGCTCAGTGCCTTCGAACGCGCGACTGACTGAGCTCCCTCGAACTTCCTCCGCTCTGACGCGAAATGATGGCCCGTCTCCTTACATAGGCACAGATGTCCGTACATCGCACTATGAAGGAGCCGGGCATGGGGATGCCTCGTGGATGAGGAACGGGCCAGGTTCGAGTCCGTCTACCAGGAAACGTACGGCCTGATCACGGCGTACGCGGCGCGCCGTTGCGACACCCCGCAGGATGCGGCGGACGTGGTGGCGGAGACCTTCGCCGTCGCCTGGCGGCGGATACACGACCTCCCGGACGGGGAGGAAGCCACGCTGTGGCTGTACGGCACGGCACGCAAGGTGCTGGCCAACCACTATCGCGGCGAGGTCCGCCGTCAGGCGCGCAGCGTGGAGCTCGACACCGAGATGGCCGACCTGTACGGAGCCTCGCCCGACAGCCGGGTCGAGTTGTCCGCGATCGCGCACGTCTTCCGGAGCCTGTCCGACGACGACCGCGAGCTGCTGGCGCTGGTCGCGTGGGAGGGCCTGGACCGGCAGGAGGTCGCCGCCGTGCTCGGCCTGTCGCGCAACGCCGTACGCATCAGGCTGCACCGCGCCCGCAAGCGCTTCGCCCGCGCGCTGGCCGAGGCGGACGTCCGTTTCACGTCGGAGAGCCGGCTGATCCCGGCGGAGAGGCAGCTGTGAAGAACACCGACGACATCGACACGATCACCCGCTCACTGGCCCGAGTGGAGCCGGGCCGGCCAGGGGGGCAGGTGTCCGACGCGGGGGCGCGGACACTGCTGGCCTCGATCACCGCCACCGAGCCCGGCCCGCCCGCGGCCCGCCCGCGCCCGTACCGGGCCCGGCGCCTGTTCCTGGGGCTGGCCGTGGCGGCCACACTCGCCGTGGGCATCGTGGTGGGGCAGGGCCTGCTGCGGACCGGCGTGCCGCCTTCGTACGCGGTCACCAAGGACTCCGACGGCGTCGTGTACGTCAAGCTGCGGGATTTCCGTGACGCCGCGGGGCTGACGAGGCAACTGCAGGAGCTCAACGTCCCCGCCGTCGTCGACTACGTGCCTCCGGGCAAGATGTGCCGGGAGCCGCGCGGGACCCACGTCGAGGACATCCCCCGGGGCCTGTACTCCGTACCGGAGAACATTCCCGGAGAGGAGGGGCGCGGCTGGCAGATGCGGATCGACACCAAGCTGTTCAAGCCCGGCCAGACCTTCGTCTGGACGATCGGAGAGCAGACCACCACCACCATCCTGATGACCGGCCCGATCGGGCCGTGCGTCCTGGAGGACGAGCCCGTGCGGAAGGAGGTCAAGTCCGACTACCGGCTGGCGACCGTGAAGGGCCGCTCGCTCGCCGGGCTCCGGGTGGACGAGAAGACCGTCGGCGAGGTCCTGCCCGAGCTCAGGAAGCGCGGACTGAAGGTCACCTTCCTCATCATGGAGATCGCGCCGGGCAACCCGGGCGGATTCGGCGAGGGCCCCACGCGGACCACTCCCGTGGGCGACGACTGGGTCGTCTGGGAGGCGGAGGAGTCCATCCGCGAGCCCGGGGTGATCCGCCTGCTCGTCACCGACAAGCGTTACGACCGCAACCCTGTCTACGGCGGTCCACGCGACAACGTCATCAAGGAATAACGCTTCTTGATCGGCCAGGAGAAGTGGGGGATCGTGGCGGCCTTCGCCGAACCGGTCAACTGAACCTCTGATCAGCCGGCCAGGGCCTTGACGCTTTCGGGCGTCCAGGCGTACTCGATCACGGGCAGTTCGACCCCTCCCGGCACGCTCTCCCAGAAGTCCCGCGTGGCGCTGCCGCCGCATCGCTCGTAGAAGGCGATGGCCGGGGCGTTGTCCCTGAGCACCTCCAGGTAGACCGCCTTGCCGGGGTGCTGGGCGGCTGCCCAGCCGAAGGCGCGGCTCATGAGCAGGCGTCCGATACCGGAGCGTTTGCGGGCGGGGCGGACGTGGAGGTTGTCGAGCAGGACCCGGCCGTCGGGCTGGGCGATCAGGTAGGTGAAACCCTGCAGCGCGTCGTCCTGCTCGGCGAGCAGCAGGTGGGAGGCGTTCTCGACGCTGCCCGGCTCACTGGACGCGAGCCGGGCGGCCCAGAGCGCCTTGCGGTCCTCCAGGAGCGGGCCGTCGAGGAAGGAGGCGGGCATGATCCCGGCGTAGGCCGTCTGCCAGCTCTCGGCGTGCAACGCCGCGATGAGGTCGGCGTCGCGCGGCGCGCCCGTTCTGAGTTGCATGGGTCAGAGCGTTCCATAACCGATGAACGACCCCGAACTGCCCTCGGACCCTCGTTCCTCAGGACAGGCGCCGGTCGGGTAATCACCTGGCCGGCCTCCAACAGCGCCTTGGCCTCCGAACCCCCGAAGGCCAAGGCGCCGGCTGGAGGTGACGCTCCACGCCACGAGCTTCTTCGACGGGCTCGCACTGGTGAAGCCCGTCGTTGTGCACTTCTCGGACGAGCCGCATCCCTGGCCCCTCGCCCCCCTGGGAGGAGCCCCTGCTCAGCGGAGTCGCCAGGATGCCGTAGCGCTGTGGTCCCAGTGCTCACCCGTCAGTTTGCGGCACCGCCAGCTCCTCTGCCGCTACGAACGCGCCGACGGCCCCCGCCGCCGCCACGTTCCTGACCTTGTTCCACAGCATGAAGCCACTCGTCCTTTCTCGATTGCGCCGAAAGCGTGGCAGCCGGGGCTTCCGTGTCTCTTCTCCATCGCTTCCTTCTTGCGGCCGGCGGCTCAGCGACAGTCGGCCGTTTTCGGTCACGGCGTTAGCCTCGTGATCGTGACGACCAGAAACTCGCATTGCTCCTTCTGCGGCACGGCCTACGTCCCCGGCCAGGAGTGGCCGCGGACCTGCGCCGGCTGCGGCAACACCAGCTACCTCAACCCGCTGCCCGTCGCCGTGATGGTGCTGCCGGTGGACGAGGGACTGCTGGTGATCCGCCGCGACGTCGAGCCGCACCGCGGCGAGCTCGCCCTGCCCGGCGGCTTCATCGACCTGGGCGAATCCTGGCAGCAGGCGGCCGCCCGAGAGCTTCGGGAAGAGACGGGCATCCTCGTCGAGGCGGACGACGTCCGGCTGTTCGATGTGCTCAGTGCCCCTGACAGCACGGTGCTGATCTTCGGCTTGGGGCCGCGTACGAGCTCGGCCGCCCTTCCACCGGTGACGGCCACGGCCGAAACGACGGAGTGGCTGGTGATCGACCGGCCGCAGGAGCTGGCGTTCCCGCTGCACACGCGGATGGCGGGGAAGTACTTCACCGGCGGTCAGCCTGTACGCGTCCAGTAGTCATGGGGGTGACGGCCGGGCCGGAACCCCTGGGCCTCGACCATGGCCGTCGCCTCGGCGAAGCGGTACGCGACTCCGGTCGGGTCGTGGGCATCGCTGCCGAAGGTGACCGCGTCTCCGCCTTCGTCACGCCACCAGCGAACGATCTCGGGATGGAGCGGCCCCCGCGTGTTGACCTCCAGAGCCCGGCCGCTGTCGGCGAGCACGCGCAAGGCATGACGGAACTCCTCCTGGAACGCGTTCGGATCGAACGACCCGGCCTGCGCAGGCCAGTAGCGAAGCGGGTAGTCGATGTGGGCGAGCACCCCGAAGGCGTCCGAGCTCCTGATCAGGCGAGGTATCTCGGCCAGGTATTCCCGGATCACCTCCGCGGCCGGTCGCTGACGGTACAGGTACGGCGGCTCGGAGAACTGCCGCCCCACCGGCAGGCAGTGCAGCGAACCGAGCACCCGGTCGAACTGCCCGGCCGCGAGCAGCCTCGCGACCTCGTCGCCGTACCAATGCGGTTCGCCCAATTCCACCCCGGTGATGATGCGCAGGCTCGGGAACCGATCGCGGCAGCGCCGCACGCACTCCAGATATCCGCCGGGATCGAATCTCGGCGGAGTCAGCGTTCCGGCCGGCGTTCCGGCCGGCGTGACGAACGGCTTGAGATGCGCGTATTCGTCGAGGTCGTCGGCAAGGACCACCCAGGCCGTGAAATCCACGTGCTCGGTGAACGCGACCGCGGGCAGCCCTGACTCCACCGCCCGCGCGCAGGTCCGCTCCATCGAGCCGCCCGGCGCATCCCACGACCATTCGCTGTGAACATGACTGTCCGCGGGCAGCATGACCTCATCCTCTCCTTCGACCGTCTACTGGTCTGCGTGCCCGGACTGGTGCTGCTCGGGCAGATGGCTTTCCGAATGCGCCCACACCAGGACGTTGTCATGCCGTTCCCGCCGAAAGAAATCGACCACCTCCTGGTCGGAATGGCGCAGGCTGAAGTGGGTCAGCACGAACAGCGTGTCCGGGTGCGCCTCGATCACGGGTTTGAGCCGGCTCCACACCGTGTGCCCGACCCGGTCCGCGCGAGGCAGCTCGCTGTCGTGGAGAAAAGTGCACTCGGTGATGATGACCGGATAGGTGAACAGCCAGAGGTTCCGCTCGAACACCGACACATGCGTATCGCCGAGGAAGGCGAAAAGGGGGCGGCGTATCTGCCGGTCGACCTCCACGCCTTCTCGCCGTTTCCGCGCCATGATCCGGCCGAACTCCGCGCCGCGTCCGTCCCGGACGAGTTCGTCCCGCAGGTCCTGGAATTCGGGCAGCAGTTCTTTGACGTCCTCACTGAACGCGTAGCCCACGCAGGGCACCTTGTGCTCGCATCCCACCACGCGCACGTGGTGGCCACGGGAGCCGAAAGCGAATTCGTCGTCCTGCCGCACGCCGTGAAGACGATAGGCCGGGGCCAGCGCCGGATCGTACGGCGCCGCGTGATTCAGCTCGGCGGACGCACGCAGAAAAGCCTCCACATAGGGCAGCGCCTCGGCCGGCAGGTAGATGTCGGCACCGGATGGCCTGGAGGCGAGGTAGTCGAGATCCTTGGCGTGGTCGTGGTGCGCGTGCGTCAAGAAGACCGTCTCGGGCTGCCGCCCTTCGCACAACCCGGCGTCCAGGGCGCATCGCAACTCCGGTATGTGGAAGAAGGTCTTGTCGTTCGCCCGGGAGTAACCGGTGAGGGTGAACGCGGTGCCGGGGATCCGCCACGTCTTCCACTGCCGGAAAGGATGCCCCTTCACCAGCAGGTCCGGATGCTCTTGGGAGGTCTGTGTCATCGGGTACGCCTTCCAGATGTTCGAACACTGGCCTTGATGGATGCTCGCCAGGTTCGCGGTCCGGCGGCGAAATTTCCAGTGGATATCTCTGCCGGCCCGGCTGCCTTTCCCATGCCGCCGGCCGAGCGCAGAATAGGCCGGTGGCGATCGAACTGGGCTTGATTCCCGCACCGGGCCGGCTCGAATGGGCCGGAGGTTCCGGGCCGTTCACAGGGGTCGTGCGTACCCGCGTCGATCCGTTGCTCCGGCCTGAGGCATATCGACTGACCGTGTCGGCCGACGGCGCCGAGATCGCGGGCGGTGACGAGGCCGGTGTTTTCTGGGGGTGTCAGACCTTACGGCAGATCCAGGGCTTGGACGCCTTTCGCCGTGCCCCCATCGCACGAGAGCCGGTCATGGTGCCGTACGTGACCGTACACGACGCGCCGCGGTTCGCCTGGCGGGGATTCATGCTCGACGTCGCACGCCATTTCCTGCCCAAGGAAGACCTGATGCGGTACGTCGACTTGCTGGCCGCGCACAAACTCAACGTGTTCCATCTGCATCTCACCGATGACCAGGGCTGGCGCGTCCAGATCGAGCGTTATCCCAAGCTGACCGAGGTCGGCGCGTGGCGACCGCGTACCCGCATGGGCTGGGGCGAGCCGGCGATCTGGGAGGAACGGCCGCACGGCGGGTTCTACACCAAGGACGACTTACGCGAGATCGTCGCGTACGCGGGGGAGCGGCACATCACGGTCGTACCCGAGATCGACATCCCAGGTCATTCGCAGGCGGCCATCGCCGCCTATCCCGAACTGGGGAACACCGACGTCATCGACACCACCGCGCTGGAGGTGTGGACCGAATGGGGAAAGAGCCCAAACGTGCTCGCGCCGACCGACGCCGTACTGCGCTTCTATGAGGGCGTTCTGGAAGAGGTGCTGGAGGTTTTCCCCAGCCTGTTCATCCACATCGGCGGTGACGAGTGTCTCAAAGGCCAATGGCGCGAGTCACCCACGGCGCAGGCACGCATCAGGGAATTGGGGCTCAAGGACGAGGACGGGCTCCAGTCCTGGATGATCAGCCACTTCGGCCGCTGGCTAGCCGAGCGTGGCCGTCGTCTCATCGGCTGGGACGAGATCTTGGAGGGCGGCCTGGCGGAGGGCGCCGCCGTCGCGTGCTGGCGCTGGTACACGGGCGGCATCGCCGCTGCCGAGGCCGGTCACGACGTGGTGATGTGCCCTCAGCAGGAGGTCTACCTCGATCACGTCCAGTCCCAGGATGCCCGGGAGCCCGTGCCGTTCGGCTGGGTGCACACGCTGGAGGACGTCTACCGGTTCGAGCCCGTACCGCCCCGGCTGGCGGGCACGGTTCACGCGGCCCGCGTCATCGGCACCCAGGCCAACCTGTGGACGGAAGTCGCCGAAAATCGCGGGCGAGTGGACTACCAGGCGTTTCCCCGGCTGGTCGCGTTCGCCGAAGTGGCCTGGTCGGACCTGCCGGCTCCCGACGAACGCGACTTCGACGGCTTCGAGCGCCGGATGAACGCGGCACACTACGCCCGCCTGGACGCGCTGGGCGTCGCCTACCGCCCGCCCGACGGACCCCGCCCATGGCAGCAACGCCCCGGCATCCCCGGACGCCCGCACAACAAACCTCGACGAACCTGGCGAATGGCCTGACCTGCCACACGACCGGTAATGCGGCAACCAACCACTCTCCGGACCTCTGGGCGTCTGGGCGGCGATCCATCGCTCGACCAACGCCAGCAAGGCCGACAAGGATCCCAACCTTCCAGACGCACACCTCTCCAGCCCGTTCTGAACGCCACCGATCGCGAAGAGAATCAGGTCGGTCAACTCACACACCTGGCGTCCCACGGCTGTGCGCGGCCCGGCGGTGAAGCGATATCAGATTTGCGCCACCCCTGCTCATCATTCGAACAAAGGAGAACCCTGTCATGTCGTCGACCGTCCTCTACATGTCCATGTCCCTCGACGGCTTCGTCGCCGGCCCCAATGAGGGACCCGATAACGGCCTGGGTGACGGCGGACACCGCCTCCACGAATGGACGGGAGGCGTCGGCGACGCCGAACAACTGGACGGCGCCGATCGTGAGGTCCTTGACGATTCTCTCTCCACCGGAGCGGTGCTCGCCGGCCGCGGGACCTTCGAACCAGCCGGAGGCTGGGACGGAGATCATCACGACGGCGTGCCCATCTTCATTCTCAGCCGCCACCAACCCGGCCCCCGATACGCGAAGTGGCCCAACGTCACTTATCTGAGCGATCTCAAGGACGCCGTACGCCGCGCCAAGGAGGCCGCCGGCGAGAAGAACGTGCTGGTCCATGGCGTGGGTACTGCCCAGGGTTGTCTCCTGGCCGGGCTCCTCGACGAGATACAGATCCACCTGGTCCCGGTCCTGCTCGGTGAGGGCCGCCGACTCTTCGAACACCTCGGCGCCGACCACATCGAACTGGAGACCATCCAGGTCATCCGAGGACGGGAAGCCACACACCTCCGCTACCGCGTCCGCCGATGACCTCGCCTACCGCGCCGAGTCGGTGGAAGGCCATCGGGATTCGATGAGCGTCCGTAGGCGGTTCCTGTGCAGGCGGTCGCGATCTCCTCGCGCTTCGCTCAGGCCTGACCAACCGAGCCGATCAGTGAAGGTCTGATGTAGTCGGCGCGGTGCAACCGCACTCCGGTGGCACGCTCGGCCAGCGCGAGCGCGCTCGGCAGCGGTTCTTCGGTGCCATCGTCCAGGTCGAGCCCAGGCTTTCACCTCAGCCATCTACGACCCTGCCGCAGTACGGCGATCACCCCGGAGCCGGAGCCGGAGCCGGAGTTGGAGCTGGAGCCCGAGCCGGAGGCAGAATGGAGGGCAATCGGCAGAGACGGGGGTTGCAGCATGAGCGAGCAACCTGGCACTGCGCTGGAAATACATGGAGCGTTGCACGATTGGTATGCGGTCCTGCACGTGAGCGGTGAGTTCTGCCACAATGCTCGCTTAGGGGCTCGTCTTCGCGATGCGATGACGGCGCTGCCCATGCCGGATCCGCCCTATCTGGTCCTCGACCTTGCCGGCGTTGACGCCTGGGACAGCTGGACCATCGGAGCGGTTCTTTCGAGCGCGAAGCGAGTGATGACAGGTGGCGGAGCGCTGGTTGTCGCGGCAGCTCCTGCTGACCTGCTGGCACACTGTCGACGGATAGGGCTGGACCGGGCGTTCAGGTTCCGCGAGACGGTGGAGTCGGCCGTGGAGCAGCTGCACTCTGGTGCGTGAGCGGCGGTACGGCACTCGGTCAGCGAGTTCGATAGGCACGGTGTGTAGTGCCACGGTGATACACCGCGCGAGAACAGTCCCTGACCAGGACCGGTCCGTTCCCCTCCCACTAGAAACTGTCGCCACCATTTGGCGCTGCTCCCACGGCCGCAAGGTGGCTGTGGCGCGATCGACCGCACGTGCTCTCGGGGCGGCCGGGACGATTCTCTGGTCCTCGTTGACCCTGTCCTTCGGATGACGATTTCCTACGTCACGAACCAGGGCTTCTACGCTAAGTAATGTGTTCATCACTCAAATGACTATGGTCACAATTGGTGATCTCTCGAAAACATTGAGTCTTCCGAAGAGCGGAGGCGGATGTGGCCAGTGAGTTCCAGCGTAGAAAGGTCGGCAGAGTCTTTCGGGCGATGGATGTGGACGGCGACGGCCGACTGACCCAGGCCGACTTCCAGGCGCTCGCCCACCGCTGGACGGCCGTCGGGGGGTCCGTCGACCCAGAGCGACTGGCCTCCATCATGACCGGTTGGTGGCCCGTGCTCCGAGCCGCCTCCGGCCCCGGTCGCGACGACGCCGTCTCCCTCGACGAGGTGCTTCGCGTCGTGGAAAGACTCGGTGACATGACCGACGCGGTCTCCGGCACTGCCGACGCGATGTTCGAGGCCATCGACCTCAACGGCGACGGCCTCATCTCCTGTTCGGAATACAGCGCGCTCATCGAGACGTGGAACGGGGCGCCCTCGGCGACCGATGAGATCTTCCCGCGCCTCGACCTGGACGGTGACGGTCACCTCACCCGCGACGAGTTCCGCACCCACTGGACAGAGTTCTGGGCCGGCGACGACCCGGACGCTCCCGGAACCTACGTATTCGGCGCGCTGGTGGAATAGCCCGAAGGTGGCGTCATCAGCGCGGCAGTGGAGCGCACCGAACGCCGGGGCGTTCCGCTATGGCAGGACATTGTCACAGGTGGAGGTTGGACGCATGCCGTACGGGCCATCGGGGTGCCGAGGCTCCATCTGCACGGCCTTCACCACACGGCGAACACGATCGCGGCGGAGTCGGGTGCGGGGCCTCAAGGGCCTGATGGTTCGGATGGGCCATGACAACGTGCGCGCCGCGATGATCTATCAGCATGCGGTGCGCGGGGCGGACCCAGGTGATCACGCAAGCGATCGACAAGCACCTGATCGGGAATGAACGGGCACGCGGTGATGGCGAGGACGACCCGCCTGGCGTGCTGGTACCCGCTGAGTGATCATCGGCCCTAACGGCGCGCCTAATGGCACGAGAAGATCGATAAGCTCGAACAAGATCAAAGCTCGGATCCTGAAAATGCCGATTGGTCTGGGCTTTCTGGTGTGGAGCGGGTGACGGGAATCGAACCCGCGCTGTCAGCTTGGGAAGCCTTTCAAGATCACACGGTTTGAGCTGGGGAAACGCCGGCCTGGGCAAATGCCAGCCGAGCGACCATGAGCCTCCGTGACTCCCCGCTATGCACCAACCTGACGGACACGCAACGGGCACGGCCAAGGGCCCACGATCAGAACTCGCGCGCGGCGTTCGCCGTTCAGCGACAGGCGAGTCAGTCGTCGAACTCGGAAACGTTCGCCTCGGTGGTTGCGACGAGCCGCAGCATGCGGTCGGCGTGCCTTCCAGGGCAGGAGCCTTACAGTCTGCCGGCCACCCGCTGGGCCACGGAGGCGATGCGCCCGCAGCGCTCGCGCGGATCAAAGCGCTGAACATCATTGGGCTGAGTCATCCACAGCGTCACCAGGAATCGCCCCTTCCGGAACACCAGCGCGCCGGCCGATCGGGCATAGGGCCGGGTCACGCAGTACGACTCCTCGCCCGCAGGACGGGTCAGCGGCTGCCCGCCGTCGAGCGGCCTGGTGAACTCGATAGAGTGCGCGGGCGCGGCATCGGCCATGTAGCTGATGACCTCTACCTGCAGTTTGTATCGGTCGGTGAGGTAGTTGTGCCCCGTGCTCCGCTCGCACCGTGTGTAGACGTAGGCGTACTCGTTCTGGTCGGGGATGCCCGTGCCGATGCTGAAGTTCGTCCTGCCGGCCGCGCTGCCGAACTCCTCCCCGACGAACGGCGCGGGCGGCCGGTGGAACAGCGTCCGGAAGTCCTTGGAATCGATGAGGGCGCACGCGGGCGCCGGCTTCGCGGTGATCAGAGGGCTGTCATAGGCGATAGAAGGGATGTCCGCCGGATCCGCCGAGCGCTCCACCAGGTTGCCGGCGATCGTCTCCAGCAGCGCCCGCCTGAGCTTCTCCTGCTGGGGTCCGCGCTGGAGCGACAACTCCACTTGCACGACCGTGTTCTTCAGCCGTAGAACGTAGTGCAGGTAGTCGATGGTCTCGTTCACTCGGCTCGAGCTGCGCTTGCGCTCCCGCACCGTCACGTCGCCGATCGCCGGCCTCGTGCTGTAGCGATCGAAGGAGTAGTCCATGGCGCGGGAACTGGTGTAGCTCTCCTGAAAGACCGCGATCTCCACCGGGGACTTCGGCCACAGCACGTACTTGCAGCTGTTCGGCGCGTCGGTCGGGACGAACAGCCCGCCCTTCTCGATCGGACCATTGCCCTGCCCGTCGAAGTAGGAGCGCCGGTACGATCCGACCAGGGGATTGGGGTGCAGAAGCAGCCCGAGCTTGTTCAGATCGGCGAACGTCAGCAGAGTGCAGGCTGAGATGACCGGTGAGCCGGCATACCGGCGCGGCGAGCGGCCGGGTTTCGCCACCAGCGGCCCAGGATCGGCGATCCCCTCCGCCTCCTCCCCTTTCAGCTCGTCGTAGCCGTCACGCTCGACCGTCTTCAGCTTGGCGCCGCCCTCGGCGATGTCCCGCCCGGGCTCCGGCGAGGCGGTGCGGTCTCCCCGTGCGATCGGACGGACATCGCCCCGCAGCTTGGACACCGCCACGAAGCCGACGGCGATCACCAAGGCGGCTATCAGCAGCCCTGAGACGCCCAACAGCGCCGCCGTACACCCCGAATTCCTGCGCCGCCGCGGGGGCGGTGGCCCTCCAGGCGCATATGGAGGACCAAACGGGTAGGGCGGTTGCGGCTGCCGCGCATTCCCGTATACGCCCTGCGGCCCGCTTCTGGCATGGCGCGGTTGGCCCTGCGGCTGCCACGCACCGGGCCCGGCGTGGTAGGGCGGCTGTGCCATGATGCCTCCCTTCCCTGATCGCTACTAGCTCGGTCCACCGGCCTTCGTATAGGAGCCCGGCAAAGGGGGAGCGTAGCTCTCCAATGGCGACCAGCCGTAACACTTCCGGCTTTGGTGAAGCTTTCAGGCCAGGCTTTGCGGAGGAAGAACGAATAGCGGCGGTTTTCGCACCTCACGGGGACGTGGATGGTCCGCCTGGCCCGGTTGCATCTGGCCCCAACAAAGATCAAGGCTCAGATACCGACTTCGTCGGTCTACCTGGGTCTTCGTACGTGGAGCGGGTGACGGGAATCGAACCCGCTGTCAGTTTGGGAATTGCAGGGATCTTGCCTCGTAGAGGCGCCGACCTGCAGCTGAGGCCGGTCGTGAGTGACCGTGGTTGACCCCTCGTCACCGCCCTTAATGGCACGCTAATGGCACGACGATCAGCCTGCGACCTGCTGTTCCTCGCGCGACGCGTCCCCTCCCTGCCTGATCACTTTGCCTACAGTCGACCCGTGCGGGGAGAAAGCGGCCAGGGCCACGGGGGCATCCTTGATTGGAGACACGCAACGGGCACCCCCGCGCGGGGCAGTGCCTGGATCCGCGAACCTACGCATCCACCAATCGGCTCGACACGAGGCTCGCCAGGCGCAACCTTCGGCGAGAGGCGACATGCATCGGATGTGGATGTGAAGAATATGACTAGATGGTTATAATCGCTTACATGAGCTGGGAGGTCAGTCTTCATCCGGAGGTCGAGGCGTGGTACCTGACCATGTGCGTAACCGATCCGGAGACTGCAGACCTAGTCAAGGACGCGATCGATCAGCTCGCGGAGGAAGGCCCGACGGCGCGTCGTCCTCTGGTCGACCGGGTACAGGGCAGTCGGTACCACAACATGAAGGAACTACGCCCGCCCTCATCGGGGACGAGTGAGATCCGGATGCTGTTCTGCTTCGATCCGGTAAGGGAAGCGATCTTTCTGGTAGCCGGCGATAAAGCCGGCAACTGGAACCGCTGGTATCGGGAAGCGATACCACTGGCTGATGAACGATTTGCCCAGCACCTGATCACGCTCAAAGAAGAAGAGCAGGAGGAGCGATGAGCGCTCGGTACAGCAAGTGGTCGGACGTCAAGGCCAAAGCGGCAGCGCTCGACCCGCGAGACGAGACGGAACGCGCTGCTGGAGAGGCCGCCGCGCGTGAACGCCGCGAAGCGTACGTCCGCGGATTCCAGCTCGCCGAGATCCGTCAGGCCGCCGGTGTCACTCAGGCTGAACTCGCCCACACCTTGGGAGTCAGCCAAGCTCGCATCTCCAAGATCGAACACGGCGAAGTATCCGGCATCGACGTCGTAAGAGAGTACATCGCTGCACTCGGGGGTCACTTGGATCTCGTAGCTACGCTCGGCGACCGAACCTGGAAAGTCGCCTGAGATAGGCGCGCCGATCCACAGCCAAGTAGGTCAGAGCTTTGACCATGCCAGCCCTGACCTGGGCCTTCCTTGTGGAGCGGGTGACGGGAATCGAACCCGCGCTGTCAGCTTGGGAACTCTTTCAAGATCATGGCCTCTGAGCAGGGGAAACGCTGACCTGGGCATATGCCGGTCGAGTGACCGTGAGTCCCCGCGACTCCCCGTTGATCGCCGTCCGAACGGGCACGCAGCGGGCACGGCCTGGCGGCCCTCATGAACTTCACTCGCTCTGCTCGGGCATCTACCTCACCCACCTACGGTCCTACCGGCGAGTGACTCGTGATCATAAAGGGTTGGACAGCGCCTCCGCGCGGACAAGAAGATCTCGGCATGGGAACCGACATCCACGGATTCATCGAGTGCCGCACATGGACTCCCGGTCTCGATGTCGGCGAGACCGCTTGGTGCGCTGCTATCTCGCTGAAGATGTTGGTTGGTAGAGACTACGAAGCCTTCGATTGTCTCTTCGGGGTTCGCCGCTCAGGCCACTGGCGACCGATCGCGGCCGATCGCGGGCTCCCCCAGGATGCGTCGGAGAGCACCAAAGCGGGTTTGGCGGAATGGGGGAAAGCTGCCTTCGGTGTCACGTGGTTGAACTGGGATGAGGTCACCGCGATCGACTGGGATGAACCCGCCCTTCATCCGACCAACATAGCCCAGTACCGGCAGCTTCCCGATCAGAGCCTAGAACTCGTTTACCGCTCGGTATGGAGCCGCAGATTCGCTCGGGTAAGTGGCGTGGATACCTTGACGGTCGACCCTAATCAGGTTGCTGTGCTGTGGGATGAAGGCACCGAGTGGAGGGACAGAGACAGCATCTTCCGTGTTGAGCGTGCCACGCGCCGCCGTGCCATACCGCCTGACAGCCTCTGGCACGGGGTATGGACAGTCATGCGTACGCTTGCGCATGTTCACGGAGACGATGCTGTCCGCTTGGTGGCCTGGTTCGAGGAGTAGACGATCCGGCATGCAGAACAGCACTTTTCGTGCGTGGAGCGGGTGACGGGAATCGAACCCGCGCTGTCAGCTTGGGAATTGCAGGGATCTTGGCTCGTAGAGGCGTTGACCTGCGCCTGAGTCCGGTCGTGAGTGACCGTGGTTGACCCCTCGTCGCCCCTCTTAATGGCACGCTAATGGCACGGCGATCAAGGCTCTGACCTCATCAGGAAGGGTATAGATGGTCGGTCGAACCGGTCAGTGCAGGCTTGGCGTACTGGCTGCGTGAGAGACGTACACCGGTGGCCCGTGAAGCCAAGGCGAGGGCGCTGGAGATGGGGTCGTCGGCGTATCCGTCGTCATCTGGGTACAGCCCGAGCTCACGCACGTCGGCGAGGAACCTGTCAGGATCGTTGCCCTTGCGGAACCGGTAGCTGTACAGGCTGAACGTGGTGATCAGCTGCTCGTTGACCTCGTGGGTGAAGTCCGAGCCCTTAAGGTCGGCGAAGACGGTGGCCACAGCTGTGCCCAGGGAGAGTGGTTCCGCCACGTTGGTGACGTACTTGGTTGCCCATCCGCTCTCGGCCATTACGGTTCCACCCTCGGCGGCATAGGCGGCGACCCCGTAATCTCCTGAGGTGCCCGGGGTGACCTTGACCCGCCGCAGAGCATCCGCAGGGGACAGTCCTCGTACAAAGTTGATGCACAGAAGGGTGGTGCCGACACCATCGGTCCATGCATCACGGAGCCAGGCGTAGTCTCCCGCGATCGCGCCGCTCATGAGCATCTCCCCAGTGGTCGTTCGGTCGCGGCGATCCTACAGAAAGGTCCAACAAGCAGGGCATGTCCAGCTAGAGGCGCACTGCGCACACCGCTAGTTGCACGCAAGATCGAAGAGAGCCCCAGAAACGATCGAAGCCGGGTCGGAAACTATCCCTGACCTGGCTCTTCATAGTGAGAGCGGGTGACGGGAATCGAACCCGCGCTGTCAGCTTGGGAACTCTTTCTGGATCATGGCCTCTGAACAGGGCAACGCTGACCTGGGCATACGCCCGTCGAGTGACCGTGAGTCCCCGCTGATCGCTGTAGGAACGGGCACGCAACGGCACGCATACTCCTCCTGGCGCGATACGTTCGAGCTGTGACGGCTCAGGATACGTACCGTTCTCTGCTGAAGCACTTCATTACTCCGGGAATGCATGAGCGAAGTTTTCGGGGCGGCAGTGGCAAGTATTATGTCAACGGCCCGAACGGCCACATCGGAAGCGTGCTGATCAGCCGGAACCCCAAGGTCGGCACTCGAGAGCGAGTTAGCTTTGGGATCCATATCGGTGTCGCATCCCGTTATCTACAGGAGTTCGTGGCGGAAAAAGACGGAGCTTTCACGCGACGTCCGTCAGTCTGGTCCGACCATGATTGGCTCGATCAGATCACCAGCGGCCACTTGCTTCATGCTGACGAAGATGTTGAACCCATCGGTGTGACCATTCTCGACATCATCGATCGTGAGGGAATACCTCGGATCACAGACAGCATGACTGACGTCGGCCTGCTCCGAGCGATTGGTCGGTGCCCAGTTGGCGTTGGTGGTAGAACCGCACGCCTGTTGAGGCAGATCGAAGCCGGAAGGCAGCAGCTTCAGACGTAGGGCTAATCGGGTGACATCTGCTGGACGCAGTAACGCGCTCGGTGGGAACTGTCACCGACCGTGGGCTGGGGCTGAGGAACGAAGTCCCAGACCTCCGATCGCCCCCAAGCACATACGGTGGCCGACCACGCCGCGGCGATCGTAAGGGCTCTAGTTGTGCGGCGGCGTGGCAACCCCGGCCGGTGCGTTCGGTTGGTACGGCGGTGCTGGCGCGCGGCGCCCGGCCCGGTGTCCCGCTGCCGTCCGGGACCGGCCCCCAGGCCGCACGCCCGGACGGCGGGCGGGCGGAGGGCCGGGAGTACGGCGGCGCGCCGCGCCGCCGCTTGATACCTACAAGAGCTATTCGGCAGTGTGCTGGCTGTGCCTTGTGGCCTCGCGAGCCTCGGCGATGAGCTCCACGAGGTCGGCTACGAGCTTGGGGCTTGCGGCGATGGTCGCGAGGGCGGTCATGCTGTGCGCACTGCCGTCGAGATCGATCACTGTGGCCCCGGCTTCGCGGGCGATGGTGACGCCTGCGGCGGTGTCCCATGGGTTGTTGCTGAGCATGATGTTGGCGTCGATCTTGCCGTCTGCCACCCACACGAGATCGATCGCGGCTGAGCCGAACATCCGTATGCGCTGGACGCGTGCGGCTAGCTCTTGGGTCAGGGCGAGTCGTGGCTTGTTTTGTTCCTGGGCGTGCTCGCCCACGGCGTAGTCGCCGATGGCGACGATGGCAGTTTCCAGGTCGCGGGCGTCGCTCACTTGAATGTGAGATCCGTTGGCTTGTGCGCCGGCTCCTTCGGCGGCCGAGTAGCGGAGGTTGAGGAACGGCAAATCGATCACCCCGAGCGTGGGCATGTCCTTGTCCACCAGACCCAGGGACACCCCACACAACGGGATGCCATGCAGGAAGTTCGCCGTCCCGTCCACGGGGTCCAGCGCCCACATCAGACCATCGCCTGTTCGACTGACGCCCTCCTCCTCACCGAGGAATCCGATCTCGGGTGTTTCACGAGACAGGAACTCTCGTACGGCGTGCTCGACGGCGTAGTCCACCTCAGTCGCCATGTCGCGGTCGCCCTTGGAGGTGACGACGCCTGGAGCCTTGGTTCTGATGATCTCGCTGGCGATCGATGCGGCGCGTTCGGCGATTGGGAGAAGCGTTCGGGCCTCGATGGTCATACAGGTTTGCTCCGCTCCCACATATCCCTGAACACCCGGTCGAAGACGGGGAACAACCCCTCCGCGGCGGTGTTGTCTTTGATCACGAAGGTTGGCGAGTCGACTCCGCGGGACTGCGGTAGGTACGGCTGGACCACGCAGAGCGCCCGGTCAACGATCAGCAAGTTGAAGCGGATCGTCTCGTCGTAGACGTGAAGTTCGAGGCGCTGGGCCGAGGCGGTGTCGAGTCGATCGCGCAGCCTGGTCAACATGGTGATGTTGAGTGCTGTGAGGGTCGTCAGAGTGCTGTCGGTGTAGCGCTCTTCTGCTTCGCGGGCACGGATCGCCTGGCCTTTGGGGTCGAGGAAGAGGCAGCGGATGCGAGTGCCGGAGTCCAGCAGGCGCCTGAGCTGATGGTCGGGGTAGCTCTGGCAGATGACGTTGAGCGACAGGCCCGCCGCGTTGATCTCCTTCGCGCTGTCGAACATCGTCGATGGGGGATACGCGGATGAGAAGGCGGAGCGGCTGCTGAAGACCGCGGTTACGTCGGCCATTTGCGGCATCGCGCAGGCTGCAACCTCGGGGCCGGCGCTTCGGGCTGGCTCTGGCTCTGCCCTCGGCGTGGGGACTTCGACGGCGTTCGTGGAGAACAGCTCACGTGCCGACTTGCCGGGGAACATCGCTTCCAAGACGCGGCAGTGACCGGAGTAGGGCAAGCCCTTGAGTTCGCCTGTCAGCCATCGATGGAGTTGCGCACGGCTCGGCCAACCACCCTGCAACGACGGGTCCACCTTCTTGGCGGCTTTGTCGTACTCCTTACAGAACGTGCTGTAGGTCTGCCAGTGGCGTTGCGTCAGAAGGGTCTTCAACAGGATCGGCTGGTCAGTCATGATCCGCGCCTCGGGCTGGGGTGCCATATAGGCCCAGGTTAGCGACAGAGACGGGCTCGGACGAGACAAAGACGAGACGAACGGAGACGAGTCGATCACAGACGGTACTCGCGGGCGATCGAGACGTGACAGTCCCTCGGGCAATCCTCGTTGCATGACTGCGCGATGTGACTCTTGCTCGGGACGAGGCTGGAAATACGTCAGTCTTCGCCGGGCTGTTGTGGCGGCTGAGAACCCCGGTGGCGCCGTCTCGGACGACAGGCACCGGGACGACTGCTGGCGATGCAACGGGACCGGAGAGGCGGGTGCGCTGTCGTGACGATGGACATCGACTGTTTCAGCTTCCATGTCGCGGCGCCGCAACCGGATCACATGCGCTTGGTCTGGCAAGAGCCCCACAAGGCGGAGGACCTGGTCCGGGTGACCGCCTACACCTGTGACTGCGAGGACACGGTGTACGAGCTGTGCAATGCAGCGGGCCACTCCTTCATCCGCCGGACTCAGCGAAGCGCCGGGGCAACACAGGTTCATGAGACGTATCGATGGCTGCGCAAGGAGGCGCAAGGCGTCTGGGTAGCCCTTCTCGAAGGTCGGGTCCGATAAGCGGGCGCGGCGAGGGGTGCGGAGGGGTGCCCATCTCGTCGTGCCTTGGGTTGGTGGGGGACTGCTGTCGCGCAGTCAGACAGTCCCCCACCAGTCCGTACGGTTCCTGTGTGCGAGGGGGAGACAGACCGTTCAACTCGAACTAGGCTTTACGACAAGTCGAGTTGTTGGATGGTCGTCATGTCCTCTGAAGAGTTCGCCCCACCGAAGTACGCCCAGATCGTGCAGACGATCAGGCAGAAGATCGCGGACGGGACATATCCGCCCGGCTCTTTGTTGCCCTCCGAAACGCAGCTTGTTCGGGAGTTCGGGGTAAGCCGTCCCACTGTCGTGCGGGCGCTTCAAGTCCTCCAACTCCGCGGGGTCATCGATCGGGAGCATGGCAAGGGATCCTTCGTGAAGGCGACCCCGCCCGGCTCAGCGAATCAGAACACCCGGACGGGACGAGCTGTTCTAGATCGAGTGGAAGCTGATGAGGACTGCTCCGTCATCGATGCTGGGCACCTGACGGCGACAGCATCAGTCGCGAAGCTACTCGACGTGCCGGAGGGGTCTCCCGTGGTACGGCGCCGTGTCCTGTTCCGCGACGACGAGCGGCCAACCGATCTGTTCACCGTCTGGTGCCCGGCACACCAGGCCGAAGGCACGCAGCTCGACAAGGCACAGCCACTGCCCGCCGGCATCAGGCAGCATCTTCATGCGAGCAAGAGTCTCAAGCTCCAACACGTCGTTGAGCGACTGAGTGCCCGGCACCCCTCGTCCGAGGAAGCAAAGCTCCTGGAAGTGCGCAAGACGACACCGGTCCTTGGAGTGCTGGCAAGCGTCTTCAACGGCGGCGGACGACCCGTGCTCGTCGTGGACCTGGTGCTTCCCGGCGATCTCCATGAGCTGGAAGACGCTTACTCGCTTTGACCTTCAAGTAGATGTGAGTAGTCGTACCCCAACTCCGTCAGCTGTTCCTTCACCCATCGGCTGTGGTGGCTCTCCGGCGTTCGCAGGAGGAACTTCAGGCTTGCGATTGCGCGCTGTTCGCGTTCCCTCTTTCTTCGCGGACTGAAGTCGCCGGGGAGATTGTGGCATAGATCGGCGATTAGTCCGATCTGCTCAACGAAATCTGCGGGGAAATCTGCATCCGCAGGTCTATGGGAGTGTCCCATTCGAGCCATATGCCGGATCTCAATAAAAGCCAAGGACATCAGGCTGAGAACAGCCTCCTGGGCCGACATCCGCTGAGCCATCACGCTCTCTTTCTGTACGACAAACAGGCGTAATTCTCCTCAAAGCGTTGGTGTATCGCTTGGCCTCAAGAAAAATGTCGCCAACTTGTGTTGTCGAGTGCTCGGAAGCGGGGTATCTTCATGACAACTCGACAAGACGAGTTAGCGACAAGACGACTAGCTAGGAGCAAGCCTCATGGCACTGCAAGGTCCCATCCCCGTCACGTTCGACATGGTCTTCCCGCACGGCTGCTACATCGTCGGCGAGGTCGAGCCCGTCAAGGACTTCGACGCCTCGACCAACGGGCGCTTCGTCCAGACCCGCGACAAGCAGAGCGGAGAGCTTGTCTGGCAGGTCAGCGTCATGGACGCCGACCCCACGCTCAAGGCGGCCCAGAAGACCGTCTCTGTCAAGATCCTCAGCCCGGTGCAGCCGGTTCCTCCGGCTCCGATGGCTGGGCTGCCGTTCACGCCGGTCGAGTTCGACCACATGACCGCAACGCCGTACGTCAACCAGGCCGGGCGGCTGGCGTACTCGATCAAGGTTCGCGAGATGCGTGCTCCTCGTCCGGCCGGTAAGGCGACAGCCACTGCCAAGGACGCGGCGTGATGGGGCGGAGGAAGGCCCGTCCGGTCAGCACGATCGCTCTGAAGGTCGGTCAGGGAGCTGATGTGCGGAACCATCCGTATCCGCAGCGGGCGCCGGTCCTGGGGCTTGTCTTCGGCGGCACACAGGTGCTCGTCACCACGTCGGCCAACGATCACGTCACCCTCGACGATGTCGAGTTCGCTCGGAGCCTGGCACGCGAGGCTGCCATGTTCGCGGGTGCGGTGGAGCGTATGTTCCACGGTCTCCCGAACAGGCTGGGGGTGGCTGGTCGATGACGCTCAGCCCGTACACCTACGTCACCGTTTCCGTGCGTCCCGATCAGCCCTCACGGGTCAGTGTCGCCTTCTGCTCGGCGGAGCTGCGGGCGCGCGCCTGGCTCGGGGAGAGCGGCAAGCCCTGCTTCGACCTGGACACCTCGGACGCCTCGGTGACCGTCTCGATCTCAGGGCCGGTGACCGACGATGACCTGACCGTTGCTCGCGAGATCTTCAACGCCGCCGCTCGGTACCTGGCCGACTGCGAGCGGCTGCACTCCGGCCAGTCAGACAAAGCCACCGCAGACGAGGCGGCCTGATGTTCAGCGGGGCCGCAGGAAGCGGCAACTTCCGGCGGCCCCTCGGTCTTCCGTACACACACGACATGCTTGGAAGGACTTCACCCTAATGTTCAAGAGGATGCCCGGCGACGAGCCGCACCGCATCGTCTCCACCACCCCTGACACGGCGGTGGTCTTCAAACCGGCCGTGGTGCAGACCCCGGCCATCATCACCCTGGTCATCTTCACCGCTCGGTTCGTAGCCGGCCTTTTCCGCCTCGTCTGGCGGCATCCTGTCGCACTGGTCGCGATCGCCGTTCCCGCTGGGCTCTGCCTCGTGTACGGCTGGCGCGTCGCGTTGCCGCTTGTCGCTACGGCTCTCGTAGCCATGGGCGCCTGGGCGATTCTCGACAGGCCCACGTTCGCGCGATGGGTCGGCTGGCGACTGGTCGCCTTCGCCCGCTGGTTCTGGATCTATCGGCGGCACTGGCAACCGGTCATGACCGTCGCCGGGCTGGCTCGGCACATACGCGGACGGGAGTACATTCCGCGGCTGGTCAAGGTCACCTCCGACTCTTGGGCCGACAGGCTCACCGTCCGCATGCTCGACGGCCAGGCGGTCAAGGACTGGGCCGACAGGATCGAGAACCTGTCCCATGGTTTCAGGGCGGAGATGTGCCGCGTCTCGGTGGCCAAGGCCGGTGTGCTCGTGCTGACCTTTCCACGCCACGATCCGCTGGCCACGCCTATAGCAGCGCTTCCGATTCCCGATACACCGACCGTCGGGCTGGTCGAGATCGGCAGGCAAGAGGACGGCTCGCCATGGCTTCTCCGGCTGCACGGAACTCATGTCCTCGTCGCCGGTGCCACCGGGGCGGGCAAGGGCTCGATCATCTGGTCAGCGATTCGTGGGCTCATGCCTGCGATGCATGCGGGCCTGGTCGAGATCTGGGCGCTCGACCCGAAGCTGATGGAGCTCTCGTACGGCAAGGCTCTCTTCGGCGGTCGGTACGCGGCCGATCCCGCCGACTGCGCTGACCTGCTCGACGAGGCCGTGAGCGTCATGCACAAGCGTGCGGCCCGCTTCGCCGGGGTTCAGCGATCGCACACACCTACCCTCGACGACCCCTTCGTCCTGGTCGTGGTCGATGAGGTGGCGTTCCTTACCGCTTATCAGTCCGACAGGCAGCTCAGGCAACGCATCTCCGCTGCCCTGGCCACGCTGACCACTCAGGGACGCGCGGTCGGCGTGGGCATCCTGGCGGCTCTCCAGGACCCTCGCAAGGAGGTCATGAACATCCGCAACCTCTTCCCGGACAAGATCGCTCTACGGCTTGACGAGTCGGAGCAGGTGGACATGGTGCTCGGTGACGGGGCGAGGGATCGCGGCGCGCTGGCCGATCGCATCTCTCCTCGTCCGGAGCAGGGCGCAGGCGTCGGATATGTGCGACTGGAGACCAGCCCCGATCCGATCCGCGTCCGCGCCGCGTACGTCTCCGACGACGACATCCGGGCGATGGCTGGTGAGGCCTGATGACGCTGGCTCACTTCCTCGACGGCCTGCGGTGCGCTCTGTGCGGCGCGCTGAATGTCCTCTGGCTCGACTCGCTGCGTGGCCTGGTCGAGTGCTCCGAGTGCGGACAGACCGCGCTCACGTTCCCCGAGGTCGGAGAGGAGGTCCGTTGACCGACCGCAAGACTCCGCGGGCTGTCCGCATGGCTCAACCGCTCGCCCGCGACGTGGCCGAGGAGATCGCCAAGCTTCACGGCGTCTGCATCCGGCCCGTGGCACTCAAGCGGCTCGACATGACGACCGGCAAGTCAGAGGTCGTCGATGTCCCGTGCGGCTCGCCGTTGGAGAGCAAGTGTCCTCCGTGCGCCAAGCGCAACCGGCAGCTTCGGATGGCGCAGTGCCGTGAGGGCTGGCATCTCGACGAGGAACCGATCATCACGCCCGACGAGACGACCGATGGACAGCGCTGGCTCGTCGAGTTCCGGGCCGACATGCAGGCCAAGCGCGACGAGGAGGAAAAGGCCGGCGGCGACACCTCCGACTTGGACGCCGTGCTCACCGGGCTCGACATCGAGATCAATGAGGCCGGGATGCGCGGCAACGTGCTGAGTCGTACGGGGTCCAAGCGGGTCCGCTCAACGAAGCGTCGCCAGGACGCACCCGACCTGCCCAAGCGGAAGATGGCCAGCACGACTCTGGGGCGGACCTTCGAGGCGGCGGATGGCAGGACCTACCGGCCTTCTCTGTTCGTCACGCTCACCCTGCCGAGCTACGGCAAGGTCATGAACGGCGCTCCCATCGATCCGGACGCGTACGACTACGTTCGGGCGGCCCGTGATGCGCTGCATTTCTCCAAGCTCGTGGACCGGTTCGTGCAGAACCTTCGCCGGGTCGCTGGCTATGACGTGCAGTACTTCGCCACGGTGGAGCCTCAGAAGCGACTCGCTCCGCATCTGCACATCGCCGTCCGGGGCACCTTGCCGCGCGCCGAGATGAAGCAGATCGCGGCGGCGACCTATCACCAGATTTGGTGGCCTCAGGCGGATGAAGCGCGCTTCGAGGGTGACTACCTGCCCGTCTGGAACGACGGCATCGGTTACGCAGACCCTGACACGGGCGAGGTCCTGCCCACCTGGGACGAAGCCCTCGACCAGCTCGGGGACGAGCCCATGCACGTGATCCGTTTCGGCGATCAGGTGGACGTGAAAGGCGTGCTCGCCGGGTCGCCGGACGCCGATCAGTGCATCCGGTACCTGTCCAAGTACCTCACGAAGAGCCTCGGCGAGACCTTGGACGGTCAGGCCCAACGGGAGCACGCGGCCCGCTTCGTCGATGCCCTGCGCTACGAGCCGTGCTCGCCGACCTGCCCGAACTGGCTGCGCTACGGCGTGCAGCCCAAGAACGCCAAGTCCGGGATGGCCCCCGGCCGCTGCCGGTCCAAGGCCCACACGCCCGAACACCTGGGCTACGCCGGTCGGCGCGTCCTGGTCTCTCGCAAGTGGAGCAACAAGACGCTCGCCGAGCACAAGCAAGACCGCCGTACCTGGGTCCTGGAAGCCCTCGGCCAGGCCGACGAGCCCAACGACCCGCACCGCTACGTCTGGCAGCCCGTCAGACCGGGCGATCCCGACGTCGCACCGATTGGCGTCCGGCTCCTTCGATCCATCGCCGAACGCCAGCGATGGCGCGCTCACCTGAGACGCCTCGAAGAACTTTCGGCAAATCCGCAGGCAGCCTGAGAGGAGGAGATCTTGGACCAACTGTTCACCGTCCCGGAAGCGGCCGAACTGCTCAGCACCTCGGTTCGCTTCGTCCGGCGGCTGATCGCCGAACGCCGGATCGAGTTCGTGAAGGTCGGGCGGCACGTCCGCATCCGAGAGTCCGCACTGATCGCCTTCGTCGTCGCGGGCACCGTCGCACCGCTCACAGGCCATGACGTCACGGGGAGGGCTGCCTGATGGCCAAGGGCAACAAGCCGAACCACCGACGTTTCGGCAACATCCGTCAGCTTCCCTCCGGCCGGTATCAAGCGTCCTACCTTGGTCCGGACGGGCGGCGCCACAACGCTCCGGAGACCTATGAGCGAAAGGGCGACGCGGAACGTGCGCTCTCCCTCATCGAGGCCGAGATCGTCAAGGGCGACTGGATCGACCCCGAGCGAGGCAAGATCAAGCTCAAGGACTACGCCGAGACGTGGATCAAGGAGCGCCCTGGGCTGCGCCCGCGAACTGTCGATCTCTACACGTGGACGCTGAACAAGCACATCACGCCCTACCTCGGCAGTGTCCAGCTCGGGAAGCTCTCTACCGCCATGGTCCGGAGATGGCGGGCTGACCTGCTCGGCAAGGGCGTGTCACCGACCATGCTGGCAAAGGCGTACCGGCTGCTACGGGCTGTGCTCATGACGGCTGCTGAGGACGACGGGATCATTCCTCGTAACCCATGTCGGATCCGCGGGGCAGACGCTGAGCACGCCGAAGAACGTCCAGTGCTGACCGTGCCTCAGGTCTTCGAACTGGCGGACCGCCTCGGCCGTCGTCCTTTCGGCAACGTGCGCAAGGTCAGGGACAAGGTCTATCGGCTGCGGTTCCAGCGTCACGGGGAGATGCGGACGCATCCCGAGATCTTCATGACCAGGGCGGAAGCTGAGCGGGCGCTGTGGGACATGGCTCGTGACGGCAAGGCGGATTCCGATCAAGATCGCCGGTTCCGTGCCATGGCCCTGCTGGCCACTTTCGCGAGTCTCCGGTGGGGAGAGGTCAGCGCGCTGCGTCGGATGGACGTGGACCTCGTCGCCAAGGCCGTTCGCGTGCGCGTCGCCTTCGTGGAACGCTCCACGGGCGGGCTGCTCCTTGGGCCTCCCAAGTCCAAGGCGGGCCGGCGGACCGTGGGCATCCCCGAGAGCATCATCCCCGTCCTCAAAGAGCACATGGACACCTACGTCCAGGACGAGCCGGGGGCACTGATGTTCCCGGCCGCGAAGGGCGGGCCGATGCGGCGTAGCGGCTTCAACACCCGTACGCGCTGGGTGGACGTGGTCAAGGACATGGGACTGCCCGGCCTGCACTTCCATGATCTCCGTCACACGGGCAACATGCTGGCCGCGATGTCGGGGGCCGGTCTCAAAGACCTGATGGCCCGGATGGGGCACGACAACGTCAGGGCGGCCATGATCTACCAGCACGCGGTCAGGGGCGCTGACCAGGCGATCACAGACGCCATCGATCAGCAACTCAAGAAGTACGACGAGGGCGACGATGACGGCTCGGCCGGTGTGCTGGCTCCCGTGGGCTAATTGCACGCCAATTGCACGGAAGATCGAAGAGAGCCTCAGAAACGATCAAAGCCAGGTCGGGAATCCAACCCTGACCTGGCTTTTCATAGTGAGAGCGGGTGACGGGAATCGAACCCGCGCTGTCAGCTTGGGAAGCTGATGTTCTGCCATTGAACTACACCCGCATGCGACCCGAAGCCGCGTCCCCCACTGTAGCGGAAACTTGGCGCACAACAGCAATCCCAACCCCGCAGAGTTTCCGATCGGACGGTAGGTTGCTCACCGTGCTGCTATCTGACCGTGACATCCTTGCCGAGATCGAAGCCGGCCGGCTCGGGCTGGAGCCGTTCGACCTGGACATGATCCAGCCCTCCAGCATCGACGTACGGCTTGACCGATTCTTTCGGGTTTTCGAGAACCACCGGTACCCGCACATCGACCCCTCGGTCGAGCAGCCGGATCTGACGCGGATGGTCGAGCCCGATGGGGATGAGCCGTTCATCCTGCATCCGGGGGAGTTCGTGCTGGCCTCCACCTATGAGGTGGTGACGTTGCCGGATGATCTGGCGTCGCGGCTGGAGGGGAAGAGCTCGCTGGGGCGGCTCGGGTTGCTGACGCATTCGACCGCGGGGTTCATCGATCCGGGGTTCAGCGGGCATGTGACGTTGGAGCTGTCGAACGTGGCCACGTTGCCGATCAAGTTGTGGCCGGGGATGAAGATCGGGCAGTTGTGCGTGTTCCGGCTCAGTTCGCCCGCTGAGCATCCGTACGGGTCCGCGAAGTACGGGTCGCGGTATCAGGGGCAGCGGGGGCCGACGCCGTCGAGGTCGTTCCGGGACTTCCATCGGACCAAGGTTTGATATCGGTCCCCCGGTAACGTGACAAAAAAGACACCAAAGTACCCTCTGTCCCGGGTGTCGCACAACATACGCAGGGTAACCAGTAGGAGAAGGGGACATGAAGTTCGCATTTCGCCTGGTAGCCCGTACCCTTTCCACGGACCATCCCCGCACATCTGGAGAACGACGTGCGCCTGCGTCTCACGCCACGTGAGGACAGCTACTACGACCTGTTCGCAGACTCCGCGAACAACCTGGTCACCGCATCCCGTTTGCTGGTAGAGATCATCAGTGACGGATCGGACAGGGAGGCCCTGGCCGAGAAGATGCGTGCATGCGAGCACGCCGGGGACGAACGCACCCATGCGATCATGAACCGGCTCAATGAGAGCTTTATCACTCCGTTCGATCGTGAGGACATCTACCGACTCGCGTCCAACCTCGACGACGTGATGGACGCCATGGAGGCGGCCTCCGACCTGATCGTCCTGTACCAGCTCGACCACCTGCCGAAAGACGTGGTCAGGCAGGTCGAGGTGCTGGAGCGGGCCGCCGAGCTGACAGCCGAGGCGATGCCGCGGCTGCGGTCCATGAAGAACCTCAACGAGTACTGGATCGAGGTCAACCGCCTCGAGAACCAGGGCGACCAGGTCTACCGGAGGCTGCTGGCCAAGCTGTTCAGCGGTGAGTACGACGCGCTCACCGTCATGAAGATGAAGGAGGTCGTCGACGCCCTCGAAGAGGCGGCCGACGCCTTCGAGCACGTGGCCAACACCGTCGAGTCGATCGCGGTCAAGGAAAGCTAGGCCCAGTAGTGGACCTCACGCTCGCCCTCGTCATCGGCGTGGTCGTCATCTCTTTGGTATTCGACTACACCAACGGGTTCCATGACGCGGCGAACGCCATCGCAACCTCCGTCTCGACCCGGGCCCTGACCCCCAGGGCCGCGCTGTTCATGGCCGCGGCCATGAACTTCATCGGCGCCCACCTGGGCACCCAGGTCGCGCAGACGGTCGGCAAGGGGATCATCGACGCTCCGGACGGCCCCCACGGGCTGGTCGTCGTGGCCGCGGCGCTCATCGGTGCGATCTCCTGGAACCTGATCACGTGGTACTTCGGCCTGCCCTCCTCCTCCAGTCACGCGCTCATCGGCGGACTGGTGGGCTCCGCCCTGGCCTCGGCCAGCGTGGTGCACTGGGACGGCGTGGTCGAGAAGGTCGTCATCCCGATGGTGCTGTCGCCGCTGATCGGGTTCACGCTGGCGGCCCTGATCATGATCGCAATTTACTGGATCTTCCGCAACAGCCAGCCGGGCAAGACCAACCGCGGCTTCCGCTACGCGCAGACCGTCTCGGCCGCCGCCATGGCGCTCGGGCACGGGCTGCAGGACGCGCAGAAGACCATGGGTGTCATCTTCCTGGCGCTCACCGTCGGCGGGTTCGCCAACCCGTCCGATCCCATCCCGCAGTGGGTCATCCTGGCCGCAGCCGGGGCGATCTCGCTGGGGACGTACGCGGGCGGCTGGCGCATCATGCGTACGCTGGGCAGGCGCATCATCGCGCTCGACCCGCCCCAGGGCTTCGCCGCGGAGTCGGCGGCGGCGACGGTCCTGTACGGGGCGGCCATCGGGTTCGGGGCGCCGATCTCCACCACGCACACGATCACCACGGCGATCATGGGCGTGGGGGCCACCAAGCGGCTCAGCGCCGTGCGATGGGGGATCGCCGGGAACATCGTGACCGCCTGGATCCTGACCATCCCGGCCGCCGCCCTGGTGGCCGCCGTCTCCTACTTCATCCTTCACTCGATCGTGGAGTAGCCGCCTCCTCGGCGGGCGCGTACATCACGTCCGCGTCCCAGCGGTTGAAGCCGAGGGACTCGTACAACCTGATCGCCGCCGTGTTGGCCTCGTCCACGTACAGCATCGCCTGGGCGAGGCCGCGCGAGCGCAGGTGGCACAGCCCGGCCAGGGTCAGCGTCCTGCCCAGGCCGGTGCCCTGCTGCGAGGGGTCGACGCCCACGACGTACACCTCTCCCAGGGGCTCGTGGCCGTGGGACGAGGAGCCGTGGATCTTCGTCCAGTGGAAGCCGGCCAGCCGGTCGCCGCGGAAGGCCAGGAAGAACCCCTCCGGGTCGAACCAGGGCTCCTGCTCGCGGCGGAGCAGGTCGTCCATCGTCCAGGCGCCCTGCTCGGGGTGGTGGGCGAAGGCGGCGGCGTTGACCTTGAGCCAGGACTCCTCGTCCTGACCCGGGACGAACGTGCGCAGCACGACCCCGTCGGGCAGGGCGGAAGCCTCAAGAGGGGCGAAGAGGGAACGGCGCATCTGCCAGAGCGAGCGCACCCGCTCGAAGCCGAACGCGGCCGCCAGTGCCCCGGCGCCCGCGTGGTCGCCGTGCGCCCACAGGCGCGGCCGCCCGTCCGCCAGCTCCGCGACCGCGCTCAGCAGGCGCGCGCCGTGGCCCTGACGGCGGTAGGCGGGGTGGATGACGAGCTCGGCGCTCGGGCCCTCGACCTCGTCCGTCGGGTCGATGTGAGCGTAGCCCACGAGCGTGCCGTCCGCCTCCAGGAGCAGGGACCGGGCCTGCGGGTCGCCCCCGTAGCGGAGATGGAGCATCACGTGCTCGTTGAGCGGCCGGACGCCGTCGGCCTCCGTCGCCGCCTCCACCAGGCCGAGCACCGAGGCGACCTCGGTGTCATCGAGCCGTTCCCTGACCTTCACATGCTCGCCCACAGGCCCTCCTTCGCTGTGAGCGATCACGTGGCGCCAATCCCCCGTTCGCTCACAGAACGAACTCTAGGCGTATGACTGGCAAATAACGCCATGTGACAGCCTGGCAAATCGTTACCTTTGCGCCATTGGCTGCATAGGTTCCCAACGTAACGTCTTGGGCCATGACGTCTCGTTCCTTCCTCCGGCTGGCGCTGGCCGGAGCCGTCGCCTCGGGTGCGGTCATGCTCGCCACGCTCCCGGCGGACGCGAGCAAAGCCCCTCGTACGGTGCCCGTACGGCTGCTTGCGCTCAACGACTTCCACGGCAACCTCGAACCCCCCACCGGATCCTCCGGCCGCATGGTGGACGAGAACGGACAGACCGTGGACGCCGGTGGCGCCGCGTACGTCGCGACCCACATGAAGGCCCTGGCCGACAAGAACACCATCGCCGTGGCCCAGGGCGACCTCATCGGGGCGACGCCGCTGATCTCGGCGGCCTACCACGACGAGCCGTCGGTCGAGTTCATGGGCAAGCTGGGGCTCAAGGTGGCCGCGGTGGGCAACCACGAGTTCGACGAGGGCTACACCGAGCTGCGGCGCATCATGAAGGGCGGCTGCCACCCGGTGGACGGCTGCTCGCCCGCCGGCCCGTGGAAGGGCGCGAAGTTCGACTACGTGGGCGCGAACGTCCTGTTCAAGAACCGCAACGAGAAGACCGACGCGCTCGCCGCCCTCGGCGGCTCGGACTCGGCGCAGGTCAAGCAGGTCCTGTCGGACTGGGGCGTGCCCGCGCTGCCGCCGGTCAGCATCAAGTGGATGAACGGCGTGCCGATCGGCTTCATCGGCCTCGTCACGCAGACCACGCCGAACATCGTCACGGCCGAGGGGATCAAGGACCTCAAGTTCGTGGACGAGGTGAAGGCCGCGAACGTCGCCTCGAAGCTGCTCAAGCTCGTCGGGGTGAAGGCGCAGGTCGTACTGATGCACGAGGGCGACCAGGTGAACGCGGGCCAGTCGCCCGACGCCTGCAGCGCCGTCCCGGGTGCGGGCAACCGCATCGCCACGCAGGTGGACCCGGAGATCGACGTCGTGCTCAGCGGGCACTCCCACCAGGCGTACCTGTGCAAGGTCAAGGACCCGGCGGGCAACGACCGCGTCTACTCGCAGGGCGGCTCGTTCGGGCGGGTCATCACGCAGGTGGACCTGAACGTAAACGTCAAGACGCGGGACATCGACCGCGCCTCGGTCGTCGCGGACAACCACGTCGTGACCCGGACGGTCACCCCGGATCCCGAAATTTCGACGTTCGTGCAGACGTGGAAGGACCGCGTCGCCCCCGTGGCCAACAAGCCCGTCGGCAAGATCACCGCCGACATCACGAACACGGCCGCGCCGTCCGGCGAGTCCGCGCTCGGCGACCTCATCGCCGACGGCCAGCTGGCCGGGACGAAGACCGGCGGCAACGCCCAGATCTCCCTGATGAACCCGGGCGGGGTGCGGGCGTCCCTGACGTACGCGACGTCCCCGGCGAACGAGGGCGACGGCGTCGTCACGTACGGCGAGGCGTTCACCGTGCAGCCGTTCAACAACCTCATGCAGGTCGTCACGCTCACGGGCGCCCAGCTCAAGACCGTGCTCGAGCAGCAGTTCACCGGCGGTCCCAACAACCAGCCGTTCGCCAAGATCCTGCAGCCGTCGGCGAACTTCACCTACACCTACAGCCGGAGCGCCGCCTGGGGCTCCAAGGTGTCGGACATGAAGATCGACGGGGTGCCGGTGACGGACACGCAGTCGATCCGGGTCGCCGCGAACAACTTCCTCGTGGGCGGCGGCGACGCCTTCGCGGGCTTCAAGGACGGCACCGACCTGTGGAGCGGGCCGCTGGACATCGACGCCTTCGTCGAGCAGCTCGGCAAGGACAACCCCATCGCCCCGCCGGCCACCACCCGGATCACCGCCGTCAACTGACCCCTCTTCCCTCCGGCCCGCCCGTTTCCTCTCGGGCGGGCCGCCCCTTTCCCGCCGCACGTGGCGAAGGGCCTCCAGGGTGACGCCCGCTGACCCGCACGGGCCCGGCCGCCGTAACGGCGCACGCATCAGCGCTTCCAGGCCAGCCACTTGCGCGCCACCTCCGCCTCCAGGTCCACCCCGTGATGATGGGCCAGGAGGACCACGTGGCACAGCACGTCGGCCAGCTCCTCCCGGAACCCCGCGTCCAGCTCGTCCGCCGTGCGCCCCTTGGTCCTGGCCCGGCCGGAGCGCATGAGGAACGCCTGGGTCAGCTCGCCGATCTCCTCCTGGAGCTTGAGCAGGAACCAGGTGTCGTCGCGCTCGATCCCGAGCTTGTCCGCGTACCGGCTGGAAATGGGTTCGATCTCGGCGGCGAGCTGGCGCAGATCCATGGGCGCGAGCCTACGGCAGACCGCGGCCGATCACGGCTCCCCGTAAAGGGGGAGGACGACCACGAAGCGGGCCCCGGGCGAGTGGTCGGCGACGGTGAGGGTGCCGTCGTGGGCCGAGGCGATGTCGCGGCACAGGGCCAGGCCGAGGCCGCTGCCGCCCTTGTCCTTGGCCCTGGCGGGGGCCAGACGGGTGAAGCGTTCGAAGACCCGCTCCCGGTCCTGTGGCGGGATGCCGTCGCCGTCGTCGGTCACGGTGACGACCACCTTGTCGCCTTCCACGGCCACTTCCAGGTCGATGCGGGTGGCGGCGTGCCGGGTGGCGTTGTCGAGCAGGTTCGTCAGCAGGCGGTCGAGCTGCATGAGGGAACCGTGGACGGGCGCCGCGGCGCACACGTCGGGGATGATGGGCACCCGGTTGCCCTCGCGGCGGCGGACGTGGTCCATCGCCACGCGAGCCAGGTCCACCACGCGGCGCTCGCTGAGCGCGCCGGCGTCCAGCCGGGCCAGCATCAGCAGCTCGTCGATGATGCCGGCCAGGCGGTCGGCGGCGGCCAGCGCCTGCTCGCCGGTGGCCTGCCAGTCCGTCTCGTCGGGGTAGGCGTGGGCCACCTCCAGCTGGGCGCGCAGGGCCGAGATGGGGCTGCGGAGCTCGTGGGAGGCGTCGGCGACGAAGCGGCGCTGGGTCTCGGCGGAGCGTTCGAGGCGGTCAAGGGTGTCGTTGGTGGTGGCGGCGAGGTCGGTGATCTCGTCGCCGGTGTCGGGCACGGGCACGCGCCTGCTGAGGTCCTGGCCGGTGATCTCGGCCATTTCCGCACGGATGCGTTCGACGGGCCGCAACGCGGACCCGACCGAGATCCAGGTGATGCCCGCCACGCTCACCAGGACGAGCGGAGTGCCAATGAACACCAGGACATATATCCAGTTGAGGGCTCGGTCCACGTCGGTCAGCGAGGACGCCCCGTAGACCGTCACAGGGCCCTGAGGGGTCTGCGCCGCGATCGCCATGACCAGGTAGTGGGTCTCGGGCTCGTCGGGCCTGCGGGACACGGTGCGCTCGCCGACGCGGACGACCTGGGGCCAGGTGGGCTTGAGGTCCGCCAGCCGCAGGCCCTGGGCCAGGCCGGGGCTGCTCGCGAGCAGCCGGCCGTCCGCCGAGACCACCTGGAGGACATGGACGCGTGACGGCGTCTCCAGCACCGGGGGCAGGTTTCCGGCCCGCGCCTCGGCGGCGACCCGCCGTGCCGCCAGCTCGACCCTCGTCTGGACCATGTCGCGCAGGTTGTCGGGCACGGTGGCGAGCGTGATGGTGGCGGTCGCGATGAAGACCACGGCCGCTATCGAGGTCGCGACCGTGGTCAGGCGTGCGCGGATCGAGCGTGGAAACAGCCGTCTCACCATCCCGTCCCGTCCCGACTTCATCGCTGTCTGTGACATTTACCCGCGCAGGGCCGTCGCAACATGACCGGGCCCGCGTCCGCCCCGGCATATTCGCTGGTGGCGATTCCGCTGAGGGCGTGCACACCTATCGCGCCCGAACCCGGCGGGCCATGGTGGATGCCATGAGGCTTTTGGTGCTGGGCGGCACGGAGTTCGTGGGGCGGGCGTTCGTCGACGAGGCGGTGGCGCTGGGCTGGGAGGTGACGACGTTCAATCGCGGCACGCACGAGCCGCGGGCCGGCGTGACGGCGCTGCGCGGCGACCGCACGGCCCCCGGCGGGCTGGCGGCGCTGGCGCGCGGGGAGTGGGACGTGGTGGTCGACACCTGGTCGTGGGCGCGGGCCGCGGTCGGTGCGGCCGCGTCGCTCCTGGCCGGCCGGGCCGGCCATTACGTCTACGTGTCCAGCCGCTCGGTGTACGCGCCGCCGGTGCCGTTCGGCGCGGACGAGAGCGCCCCGGTCGTGACGGTGGCGGCGGACGACGGCGACGGCGACTACGCCAAGGACAAGGCGGGGGCGGAGGCCGGGGCGGTCGCGGCGTTCGGGGACCGGGCGCTGCTGGCCCGTGCGGGCCTGATCCTGGGCCCGTACGAGAACATCGGGCGCCTGCCCTGGTGGCTGAGCCGGATCGCCCGCGGCGGCCCGGTGCTCGCCCCGGAGCCGCGCGACCTCGGCCTGCAAGGCATCGACGTCCGCGACCTGGCCGGCTGGTGCCTGGCGGCGGCCGGGCGCGGGCTCGGCGGGGCCTATGACGTGGTGAGCCCGCCGGGGTTCGCGACGATGAGGCAGCTCCTGGAGACCTGCGTCAAGGTGACCGGATCGGACGCGGAGCTGCGCTGGGTGGCGGCCGAGCGCATCCTGGCGGCGGGCGTGAAACCGTGGACGGACCTGCCGATCTGGCTGGTGGGCGAGAGCTACGACTTCATGCACGGGGCCGACGTGTCCAAGGCGGTGGCGGCGGGCCTGCGGTGCCGTCCGCTGGAGGAGACGGTGGCCGACACGTGGGAGTGGCTCCGGAGCATCGGCGGCCTGCCCCCGATGCGCCCAGACCGGCCGAGCGTCGGCCTCGCCCCGGAGGTAGAAGCGCGGCTGCTGGGCTGAGGGTGTCCGGGAAATGGTGACGGCCACCCCGGCCCCCTCCGCGGGCTCTCGTCAGAGAACGGAGAAAGGCTCGTGATGGCCGCGGCAACAGTCTGCCGTCCGGGCGGTGGCCTCCGCAGGCAATTCCGACAAATGCTCTCGACTTCCCGCAAGCCATCATGTGGTTATGAGTGCGTGGGTCTACATACGCGGCTGGCTGGAGTTCTCGGGTCAACGATCCGAGGCGGAGCGGATCATCCGGCAGGGCGAGACGGAGGGCTGGGCCTTCCCCGAAGGGGGCTGGCTCGATGCCGCCTGCTACGCGCGTGCCGTCCGCGAGAGCCGATCCGGCGAGGTTCTCGCGCTGATCCGCCGGATCGCCGCCCTGCCGCCCGCGGACGCGGACGGCGATCGCGTCTGCGGCCTCTTCCTCGTGTTCCACGAGGTCGAGGGGCAGCAGGAGTGGCAGGTCCGCGACGGCGGGGTCCTCGTCGGCCGGGCCTCGCCGCGTCACGACTATCTGTGGAAGTAGCTCAGCGTGCCGCGGCGCGGCCGGCCTGGCGGCCGGAGAAGAGGCAGCCGCCGAGGAAGGTGCCTTCGAGGGCGTTGTAGCCGTGGACGCCGCCACCGCCGAAGCCCGCGATCTCACCCGCCGCGAACAGGCCGTCGACGGGCTCGCCGGTCGGCCCCAGGGCGCGGGAGTCGAGGTCGGTCTGGATGCCGCCGAGCGTCTTGCGCGTGAGTACGTGGAGCATGACCCCGATCAGCGGCCCGGCGGCGGGATCGAGGATCCGGTGCGGGGCGACGGTCCGGCCCAGCTTGTCGCCGAGGTAGCGGCGGGCGTTGCGGATGCCCTGGATCTGGGAGTCCTTGCTGAACGGGTTGGCCACCTGCAGGTCGCGGGCCTCGATCTGGCGGCGCACGAGGTCGGTGTCGAGCAGGGGTTCGAGCGTCAGCTGGTTCATCTTGGCGACCAGTTCGTCCAAGGTGGCGGCCACGACGAAGTCGGCGCCGTTGCGCTTGAACGCCTCCACCGGGGCCGGGGCGCCCTTCCCGAGGAGGCGCTCCCGGAGGAACGCCTTGCGGTCGTTGCCCGTGATGTCGGGGTTCTGCTCGGAGCCCGACAGGGCGAACTCCTTCTCGATGATCTTCTGGGTGAGCACGAACCAGGAGTGGTCGTGGCCGGTGCCGCGCAGGTGCCGCAGCGTGCTCAGCGTGTCGTAGCCGGGCAGGCAGGGGTCGGGCAGCCGCCGTCCCAGCGCGTCGAACCACATCGAGGAGGGGCCGGGCAGGATCCGGATGCCGTGGCCCGGCCAGATCGGGTCCCAGTTGCGCAGGCCCTCCGTGTAGTGCCACATGCGGTCGCGGTTGACCAGCCGCGCCCCGGCCTCGGCGCTGATGTCGAGCATCCGGCCGTCCACGTACGCCGGCACGCCCGTGACCATGCTCTCCGGCGCGCTGCCCATCCGCTCCGGCCAGTAGCGGCGCACCAGGTCGTGGTTGCCGCCGATGCCGCCGCTGGTGATGATCACCGCCGGTGCCGTCAGCTCGAACTCGCCGATCCTGTCGCGGTTGGAGGCCACTCCTCGCGGCGAGTCGTCCTCGGCCAGCAGCGTGCCACGCACCCCCTGTACGGCTCCGCCGCTGACGATCAGCTCGTCCACCTGGTGGCGGTGGTGGAAGGTGACCAGCCCGCTGCCGGCCGCCTGCCGGACCCTGCGGACGAACGGCTTCAGCACCCCCGGCCCCGTCCCCCAGGTCACGTGGAAGCGCGGCACGGAGTTGCCGTGCCCGTCCGCGCGCAGGTCGCCCCGCTCCGCCCAGCCGACCGTGGGCAGGAACTTGATGCCCAGGCCGTCCAGCCAGGCCCGCTTCTCCCCGGCGGCGAACTCGACGTAGGCCCGAGCCCACCGCACGGCCCAGGAGTCCTCGTCGTCCAGGCGGTCGAACTGGGCGCTGCCCTGCCAGTCGTTCCAGGCCAGCTCGAAGGAGTCCTTCACGCCCAGCCGCCGCTGCTGCGGGGAGTCGACCAGGAAGAGCCCCCCGAAGGACCAGAAGGCCTGGCCGCCCAGGTTGGCGGCGTTCTCCTGGTCGACCACGGCGACCTTCTTGCCCCGGGAGATCAGTTCGCAGGTCGCCACCAGGCCGGCCAGCCCGGCTCCGACGACGATGACGTCAGCGTTCATGCGCCGATGATTCCACCTGATCAGCACGCGCCATAAGCCGCCTGGGCCCTGTTTTCGGGCGCCTGCCCCGGTCGGTCAGGCAGCAGGGCCCGGCCGCCGTCGCGGAGCTGTCGCCGGACGGCGGCCGGGCCCTGTCGCCGCGGCCGGAGACTCAGGTCTTTCTTCTGCTCCCCGTTGCTCCTTTGGCGGTGCTGCGCGTCGAAGCCATGCCGCTGGTCGGGCCGGGAGACAGATGATGCTCCAGGGACTTCATGATCTCGGGTGCCAGGACTTCTGCCAGCGCCGGCGCGAGCGCGTCCGCCAACGCGGACGACAACACCTGCGTGAGCAGGAGCCGTTCCATCGGCGACGCCTTCGACGCCGTACGCGAGGTCGACGACAGGGCCGATTCGATCAGGCTCGCCATGGGATCCATGCCGCGGGTGCGGGCTTTGGTGGTCTGGCCGGACTCGCTGAGGATGTCGCGGATGAGGTCGTCGATCATGGACTCCAGAGGGTTGTGCTCGGATGAGTTACCGGTTTGCTCCGGCGCCATGAGGTGCTCCTTTTCGGTCGGTGTGAGCCGTCTCCCGATTTCCCCTTGCCGGGAAACCAGGAGACGGCGTTCTTCCTTGCGGGCCGGCGGGCGCGGTCGTCGGGTGGTTGTCGGGCGGTTATCGGGTGCTTATCGGCCCGCAAGGGCGGCCAGCATCAGCGGGTGCTCGATGCCGGTCTCCTCGCCTTCCGTGCGGCGGCGCATGAGCGCGGCGAGCAGGAGAGGGTGCTCGATGATGTTCATGCCGCTCTCCCTGCGGCGGCGCATGAGCGCGGCCAGCATCAGCGGGTGCTCGATGCCGGTCTCCTCGCCTTCCGTGCGGCGGCGCATGAGCATGGCGAGCAGGAGGGGGTGCTCGATCATGCTCGTGCCGCCTTCTCTGCGGCGGCGCATGAGCATGGCGAGGAGGAGCGGGTGCTCGATGCCCATCTCGGTGCCTTCTTCGCGGCGGCGCATGAGCATGGCGAGCAGGAGGGGGTGCTCGATCATGCTCGTGCCGCCTTCCTTGCGGCGGCGCATGAGCATGGCCAGCATCAGCGGGTGCTCGATGCCCATCTCGGTGCTTTCCTCGCGGCGGGCCGCGAGTGCGGCGAACATCAGCGACTCGAACGCCTCCCGCTCTTCGGTGTCGCGCTCAGACGTCTCGGTACGCTCTGCGGTCGTGGTCATCTGACTCCCTTTCAGGCCTGTGGTGTTGCCGGAGATGCATGCGACCGATACCCGCGACCGATAGGCCCCATTCGCGCAGAGAGCGTGTCGCACGGTTCCTGACCTGGCCTTTTACGTGGATCGCCGCAGCGCTCACCCGGGTACTAAGACCATCGGCGTAGAACGTCTAGGGCGGGCGGCCGATCCGCGACGGCCCTCGCGCGTGCTGATACTCCTGCTCATGTCGATCGCCTCCGCGCAGCGCCAGTCGGGCGTGCGGCCGTTTCTCGTCGGGATGTTCGTGGACGCCCTGGGCAGCGGCCTGTACTACCCGCTCACCCTGCTGTTCATCCACCGGGTCACCGGCCTGCCCATGACCGTGGTCGGGCTGGGGGTGACGGCCGCGGCCGCGGTGGGGCTGGCCGCCAATCCGGTGGCCGGCGTGCTCATCGACCGGTTCGACGCGCGGCGGGTGCTGATGGGTACGTACGTGCTGCGCGGGCTGGGCTTCGCCGCGTACCCGTTCGTGGACGGCTTCGCCGCGCTGATCGTGGTCGCGGCGGTGGTCGCGTTCGGAGATCGGGCCTACTATCCCGCGTCCGGCGGCTACATCTCGGTCCTGGCCACGGGCGCGGACCGGGACCGGCTGTACGCGCTGATGTCGACCGCCAGGAACGTCGCGTTCGGCCTGGGTGGGCTCCTGTCAGCGGGGGTGGTGTCGCTGGGCGGCACGACCGGCTTCGTGATCATCGCGTCGGTCAACGCGGCCAGCTTCGTCGTGGCCACCGGCTGCCTGGTCCTGTCGGGGCGGCGCGCACCGATCGATCCGGTGCTCCCGGAGCGGGGAGGTTACCGGCGGGTCCTGGCGGACCGGCCGTTCCTCGGGCTGGTGGCGGCCGAGCAGGCGTTCACGCTGACACGCCTGGTCCTTCCGGTCGCGCTGCCGGTGTACGCCGTCACGGTGCTCGGCGCCCCCGCCTGGCTGCTGGGCCTGCTGTACACGCTCAACACGATCCTGGTGGCCGTGGGCCAGCTCGCGGTCCGGCGACGGCAGCGCGCCGCCCGCCGTACCCACGCCATGGCCCTCGGCGGGACGGTCCTGATCGTGTCGTGCGTCGCGTACGCCGCGGCGGCCGCGTTCCCCCCGGGACCACCGCGCGTCATCGCCCTGGTGACGGCCACCCTCGTCTTCACGGCGGGTGAGCTGATGCATGCCACCCCGTCATGGGCCCTGGCCGCGGCGACGGCACCACCGGCCCTCCGCGGCCGCTACCTGGCGATCCACCAGCAGACCTGGGCCATCGGCAACGTCGTCGCCCCGGCCGCCTTCTCGGCCCTGCTGGGCGCCGCGCCCGCGCTGCTGTGGGGCACGCTCACCGTCCTGCTCGCGCTGGCCGCCCTCACCCTCCTCCGCCTCTCCCACCACCTCCCACCCGACGCCGTCGCCCCACCGGGCGCCTGACGCGGGCCTGCCTCCGAGCAACCGCTCGCCTAGGGGGCTTCGGTGACCTGGCCGTCTTCGCGGACGCAGGAGTCGATGATGGCCCGCATGAGGCCGGGGAAGCGGGCGTCGAGGTCGTCGGAGCGCAGGGAGTTCATCTTGGTGGTGCCCT
>NZ_JBSFNK010000046.1:0-82849 GCF_053587055.1 Nonomuraea sp. NPDC003707
GAAGGGTCTCGATGTCGTTCGTCACAAAACGATCAACGAGGCCCTTCCCCATTGGTGGCTACCGCCCAAGAACTTCGGACTTACTCGTCTAGGGCGCGGCCGTCACCGCGGGCCGTCACCGCGGGCCGTCACCGCGGGAGGAGCGGCTTGGACAGCTCGAACACCCCGCCGATCCTCCTGGCGGGGATGTCGTAGACGACGGCGGCCAGGTCCTTGGCGGGGATCACGTGGGTGCCGGTGGCGCCCCGGCGCGCGTTCGGGTCCCAGACGGTGATCGTGCCCTTCGCGGTGTCGTAGCCGTAGGCGACGATGGCGTGGCCGAAGTCGCGCTTCTTCCTGCTCCAGGGCAGCCGGTTGCCGAGGACCGCGACGATCGTGGGCTTCCCGAGCACGCCGACCGCCTGGGAGACCTGCGCCATCAGCGCGGCGGGGTCGTCCTTCGCGTACGTGAGCCGGAACTGGTAGCCCTCCGGCCTGACGTACGCGTTGAGCACGGCCAGCGTGTTCTCCCGCTTGGTCGAGCGGGCCTCGGCGCTCGTCTTCATCTCCTCGGCCAGCTGGTCCTGACCGCGCTTGACGCCGAACGCGCGCAGCACGATCGCGCTGGACGCCGGGGCGCAGTAGTAGCTGGTCCGCTGCGCCTGCCCCTTGATCCCCACCGAGACCGCGGCGGGCACCGCGAGCTGCACCCTGACCGGGGGCAGCACGGTCGCGGACCCGGCGACGATTGGCACGGTCGCGGACCCGGCGACGATTGGCGCGGTCGCGGACCCGGCGACGATTGGCGCGGTCGCGGACCCGGCGACGAGCGGCGCGGCCGCCGCGGGTGGGGTGGCGACGGGCAGGACACAGGCGGCGAGGGCGGCGCCGAGGACGAGTCTTGCGGAACGCACGCGGTCTCTCTCCGTGTTGCAGGCGATACGGAAGTGACCAAAATACACACTTCAGCGGCTCAGTTGTTCGTTCATGATGAGGAACGCCCCAAGCCCGTGGAAGTCGTTGACCGGCCGGCCGCGCCCGAAGTAGTAGGAGAGCGAGTCGCTGGCGTTGGTGCCCTCGCTGACGCCCACGAGGTTGGTCCGCCCGTCGGAGCCGAGCGACACCTGGGAGAGCACTCCCTGGTAGCCGCGTTCGGCGTTCGCGCGGTAGGAGGCGTCCACGTACCCGCGCTCGACCGCCCGCGAGATCGTGTACGTGTACATCGCCGAGCACGACGTCTCCGTCCAGTTCGACGGGTTCGACGGCTCGGTGACCACCTGCCACCAGCGGCCCGTGGCCGGGTCCTGCCAGCGGGCGTACGCGGGCACGAGCTCGCGCAGGATGTCGATGAGCGCCGCCCGGCGCGGATGGTCGGCCGGGATCAGCTCGAGGATGTCGGTCACGGCCATCCCGAACCAGCCCATCGCCCGGCACCAGGAGATCCCGTTCGTGTTGCCCAGGGAGGGTTTGACCCAGGACGCGGTGGGGCCGCCCGGCTCGTCGTAGGCGTGGTACAGCAGCCCGGCGGCCTGGCCCGACGTGCGGCGCAGGTGACTCCAGTAGATCTCGAGCTGCTTGGCCGGCTCGGCGCTGGTGAAGGTGTCGGCCGCCACCCAGGCGCCGTACCGGGCGAGGAACGGATCGGCCATGTAGACGCCGTCACCCCAGAGCTGGCCCTCGCGGGAGGTGGAGGTGGAGTGCCACCAGCCGCCGTCGGAGGTGCGCGGGTACGTGTTCAGCCGGGTCCTGATCTTGGCCGCGGCCGTGCGGTAGCGGGCCTGTCCGGTCTCCCGGTAGAGGGCGAGCAGGACGTTGCCGGCCTGCATGCTGTCGAGGTTGCCGAAGGTCTGGGAGATGCCGCCGGAGGAGTCCACGAACCGGTCGGCCCAGTCCTTGATGTACTGCAGGTAGCGGGGCTCGCCCGTGCGCTGGTAGACGAGGTACTGGCCCCAGAGGTAGAGGCCCTGCGGGTAGCTCCAGCCGCCGAGCGTGCCGGGGGAGAAGCGGGCCATCGTCGAGTCGACCATCGCCCGGGACCAGTCGGTGCCCGGCGAGGAGGGGTCCACGCTCAGCGAGTCGAGGTTCGGGCCGCCGTTGGCGGTGGTGGCCGTGGCCTTGACCGCGTTCGCGCCGGCTGTCAGCGTGACCCGTACGGTGACGGTCCGCCAGGTGGTCCAGGCGCCGGTGCCGGGGAAGGACAGGGTGGTGCCGGTGCCACCGGCGGTGACGGTCATCGGGCGGTCGGCGGCCGTCCCGTTGGCGTAGCGGAGGGCGAGCGTGACCGGGCCGGGGTCCGCCGCCTGGATCGTCCACTCGACGGAGGAGCCGGTGACGTTGTCGAGGTTGACGAACCCCGAGCCGGTGAACCCGGCGTGGTTCGACTCCACGACCCCCTGCGAGATCGTCCCGTTCTCGGCCTCGTAGAGGGTGGCCGCCGCGGCCGAGCTGACGGCAACCGGTTGCAGAAATAACAGACCGCCGAGTGCCGTGGCGGTGATTGCGCGAAGACGTCCCATGTATCACTCCGGGTCTGACGAGCTGTGATGCCGTGCCGCCGGTGCGGTCCTGCACGATCGGAGGCCCATGGCTCCGATCTCCTTGCGCACCTCAGGGATACATCCCGGCGTGGTGCCCTGTCTACCGGTCAATGTCATCCGATGTATCGATGCGACAAAGTTAGGAAACTTTCCTAAGCAATGGACCGTTCCAACTATTGACGAGGCTGACGGTTTATGGCAAACGTTTGGAAAGCTCCCCTCTCTTACACCAGGCATCACTCTCAGCCAGGAGCGCCCGATGAACTTCAGCAAGTCCCGGGCCTGCGTCATCGCCTGCTTACTCGCCCTGGGAATGGCCACGGCCCTTCCGGCGGACGCGGCGCCCACCCGGTACGAAGCCGAGAACGCGACGATCTCCCAAGGCGTCGTCGAGTCCAACCACGCCGGCTACTCCGGCACCGGTTTCGTCAACGGGGACAACGTCGCCGGCTCTTACACACAATGGACGATCAACGCGCCCGCCGCGGGCACGGCCACGCTGGCCTTCCGCTACGCCAACGGCACCGGCGCCGACCGCCCCAGCGACATCGCGGTCAACGGCACGACCGTCGCCGCCGCCCGGTCCTTCCCCGCCACCGGCGCCTGGACCACCTGGGCCACGATCACGCTGACCGCCCAGGTCACCGCGGGCACGAACACGATCAGGGCCACCGCCACCGGCGCGGGGGGCAACCCGAACTGGGACTACCTCGACGCCGAGGTCCAGTCCTCGAACTTCACCGACTACCAGGCCGAGTCCGGGACGATCTCGCAGGGCGTCGTCGAGTCGAACCACGCCGGATTCACCGGCTCCGGGTTCGTCAACTACGACAACGTCACCGGCTCGTACGTCGAGTTCGCCGTCAGCGCGGCCGCCGCCGGCACCCAGAGCCTGACCTTCCGCTTCGCCAACGGCACCACCACCGACCGGCCGATGACCATCGCCGTCAACGGCACCGCGGTCGCCACCGCCCGGTCCTTCCCCGGCACCGGCGCCTGGACGACCTGGCAGGAGATCAGCGTGGACGCGCCGCTCAACGCGGGCGGCAACACGGTCAGGGCCACGGCCACCACGGACAACGGCGGCCCGAACCTCGACCGGCTGCGGGTCACCGGCCCCGGCGACACCGAGAAGCCGACCTCGCCGGGCCAGCCGACGTGCTCCGACATCACGCACAACGCCCTGACCCTGGACTGGCCGCCGTCCACCGACAACATCGGCGTGGTGGCCTACGACATCTACCACCAGGGCCAGCAGATCGCGACCGCGACCGCGCCGCCGTACCGGCTGACCGGGCTCAACCCGAACTTCTCCTACCAGCTGTCGGTCTTCGCCCGCGACGCCTCCGGCAACGTGTCGCTGAGCAGCCCCGAGGCGAACTGCCAGACGCTGCCCGCGCCCGCCGACAACCCGCCCTCGCAGCCGGGGCAGCCCACGGTCAGCGGCGTTCAGTCCGCCTCCGCCACCGTGACCTGGGGCGCCTCCACCGACGACAACGGCGTGCGGGCCTACCTCGTGCGCGACAACGCCACCAACGCCGTGCTCGCCACGGTGACCGGCACCCCGCCCGCCACGACGGCCAGTGTGCCGCTCGAATGCGCGCACACGTACCAGGTGCACGTGGTCGCGCGTGACAGCGCCAATCAGCTCTCCACGCCGAGCGCGCCGTCCGCGTCGTTCACCACCGGCACCTGCGGCACCGTGCCGCAGACGCCGACCAGCGTCGCCGGCGGCTGGGACGTGCCGTGGGACATCTCCTGGGCGCCCGACGGCACGTACGCGCTGGTGACCGAGCGCGACACGTTCAAGGTCTTCAAGATCACCCCGTCGGGCACCAAGACGCAGGTCGGCACCGTGCCCAACGTGCAGACCACCGACGGCGAGGGCGGCCTGATGGGCCTGGACTTCTCGCCCACCTGGAACGGCACGAGCGACCAGGAGGTGTTCTTCATGCACACCGCCTCCGAGGGCAACCGGGTCGTGAAGATGAACTTCAACGGCACCGCGCTCAGCGGCTACGCCACCATCCTCCAGGGCATCGACAAGAACCGGTACCACAACGGCGGGCGCATCAGGTTCGGCCCCGACGGCTACCTGTACGTCACCACCGGGGACGCGCAGTCGTCGAGCAACGCGCCCGACCTCGACTCGCTCAACGGCAAGATCCTGCGCATCACCAAGACCGGCGCCGCCGCGCCCGGCAACCCGTTCGGCACCCGCGTCTACAGCTACGGCCACCGCAACCCGCAGGGCCTGGCCTGGGACTCGGCCGGCCGGCTGTGGGAGTCGGAGCTGGGCAACTCCTCGCGTGACGAGCTCAATCTCATCCAGCCGGGCAAGAACTACGGCTGGCCCACCTGCGAGGGCACCTGCAGCACGTCCGGCATGACGAACCCGAAGTACACCTGGAGCGTCTCCGAGGCCTCGCCGAGCGGCATCGCCATCGTCAACAACACGGTGTTCATGGCGGCGCTGCGCGGCCAGCGGCTGTGGCGCATCGTGCTGAACGGCGAGAACGTCTCGACGGTCAACTCGTACTTCAACGGCACGTACGGCAGGCTCCGCGCGGTCGAGAAGGTGCCCGGCGCCAACGCCATCTGGTTCGGCTCCACCAACTCCGACAACAACGGCGACGGCTCGGCCGACACCATCCGCCGCTCCAACATCCAGTAGTCACCCCCCTCATCGCCGGCGGCCGCGCCATCGCGCGGTCGCCGGATCCACCCCCCGGAGCCTCCGATGCATCCCTCCAGAAGGGCCGTGCTCAAAGGAGCGCTGCTCGTCCCCGTGCAGGCGGGCGCCGTGCTGCCGCCGGCGCCCGCCACGGCCCAGCCGCTCGACTCCCCGTGGGACCAGGTGCCCGCGATCCTGGCCAGGATCGTCCCGCCGACCTTCCCCGACCGCACGTTCCCGATCACCGATTACGGTGCCAAGCCGGACAACTCCACCGACTGCACGGCCGCCTTCCGCTCCGCCATCGCGGCCTGCAACGCGGCGGGCGGCGGCACGGTGCTCGTGCCCGGCACCGGCAAGTTCCGCACCGGCAAGATCCACCTGCTGTCCGGCGTGCGGCTGCACGTCGAGGCGGGCGGCACGATCCGGTTCAGATCGGACGCGGGCTCGTACCTGCCGACGGTGTTCACCCGCTGGCAGGGGATCGAGTGCTTCAACTACTCGCCCTTCATCTACGCCAGGAACCAGACCGACATCGCCCTGACCGGCACCGGCACGATCGACGGGAACGCGGCGGCCGGGCCCTGGTTCGGCTTCGACGACCAGCGCGGCCCGGACTGGGACCGGTTGCAGCAGCAGGCCGTGGACGGCGTGCCGGTGGAGCAGCGGCAGTTCGGCGACGGTCACTTCCTCAAGCCGAACATGATCCAGTTCTACGGCTGCCGGAACATCCTCGTCGAGGACCTGGACATCAGGAACCCCGCGATGTGGACCATCCACCCCGTCTTGTCCCGAAATATCACCATCAGGCGGGTCAAGATCTATAGCCGGGGCGCGATGGTGGACGGCGTCGACCCCGAATCCTCCTCCGACGTGCTCATCGAGGGCTGCACGTTCGACACCGGCGACGACGGCACCGTCATCAAGTCGGGCCGCGACACCGACGGCCGCCGCGTGGGCGTGCCGTCCACCGACATCGTCATCCGCGACAACACCTACTACGGCCGCTGGGGCGCGATCACGGTCGGCAGCGAGATGTCCGGCGGCGTCCGCAACGTCTTCGCCGAGAACAACCGCATCCTCGCCGGCTCCAGCTACCACTCGTTCTACGCCCTCTACCTGAAGACCAACAACCGGCGTGGCGGGACGGTCGACGGCGTGCACGTCCGCAACCTGACGGGCGGCCCGTGCGACCGGGGCGGCTTCTACATCGACATGAACTACAGCCTGACCGGCCCCGGCAACGGCCCGATCGTCAACCCGGTCATCCAGAACATCACCGTGGACGGCCTGAACATCGCCGGCTCGCCGTTCGCGATCAAGCTGTCGGGCTCCGCCGCCAGCCACATCCGGAACGTCACGATCGCCAACAGCACCTTCACCCAGATCGACACCCCCGCCCCCCAGCTCTCCAACGCCGACAACGTCGTGCTGCGCGACGTCCGCATCAACGGCGTCCTGTACGGGGGCTCGTCGCCGGGCAACCGGTACGAGGCCGAGAACGCGACGATCGCGCAGGGTGTGGTCGAGTCGAACCACGCCGGCTTCTCCGGCACCGGGTTCGTCAACTACGACAACGTGGCCGGCTCGTACGTGGAGTTCGCCGTGAACGCCGCCGCGGCGGGGACGGCGACGCTCACCCTCCGCTACGCCAACGGCACCACGGCCAACCGGGCGATGGACATCGCGGTCAACGGCACGGTCGTGGCGGCGGCCAAACCCTTCAACGGCACGGGCGCCTGGACCACCTGGCAGTCCACGACGGTCTCCGCCCAACTGGCCGCCGGCGCCAACACCGTCAGGGCGACCGCCACCACCGCGAACGGCGGCCCCAACCTCGACTACCTGGAGGTCCAATGAGCGTGACCCGTCGCCAGCTCGGGGCCCTGGTGGGGGCCGCGTTCCTCGCCCCCGCCCTGCCCGCCAGGCCGGCCTCGGCCGGCACCTTGACCGTCGCCCCCGCCTGGAAGCTCATGTGGGCGCCCGACCCGGCCGCCGTCGGGCTGGGCGCGTTCGAGACGATCGAGGACGACCGCGCCGACTCGCATCCGGCCGGGCAGCCCCACATCTACGCCGAGGGCGACGCCTTCCGCTTCAACATGCACACCGCCGACCGCGACACGTCGACGGACCGGCAGCGCCAGGAGGTCACCGGCAACCGGAACCCGGACGGCTACCTGCGCTGGCTGACGGGGGAGACCTGGCGGGTCACGTACTCGATGTACATCCCGAGCTCGCTGAAGGCGACGACGACCTTCACCCACATCAGCCAGACGAAGATGCCGGGCACCGGCACCAGCCCGATCACCGTCACGTCGCTGCGCCGCGTGAACGGCGTGCAGACCATCGAACACAAGATCTTCGAGTCCGACACCCTGGTGGGGCGCACCGAGCTCGAGCCGCTGCACGACAAGTGGATCGACGCCGAGTACGAGATCAAGATCGGCGACGGCGGCTCGGGCTCGGTGCGGTGGGTCCTGCGCAGCGGCGGCGCCACGCTCGTGGACGCCACCAAGACCGGCGACACCTTCCTCGGCGACCGGGTCCGCCCCAAGTGGGGCATCTACCGCTCGCTCGGCGACACCTCCGGCTCGCTGCAGAACTGCTACCTGCTGCTGCGCGACCTGCGCGCGTACAAGCAGGTGCAGGCCGCCGCCACCCGGCTGGAGGCGGAGAACGCCACGATCTCGCAGGGCGTCGTCGAGTCGAACCACGCGGGGTTCTCCGGCGCCGGGTTCGTCAACACCGACAACGCGGCGGGCGCCTACGTGGAGTGGCGGCACACCGCCGCCGCGGCCGGTCCCGCCACGCTGACCGTCCGGTACGCCAACGGCACGGGCGCCGACCGCCCCGCGGACCTGGCCGTCAACGGCCGGGTCGTGACCTCCGGCCTGTCCTTCCCCGGCACCGGCGCCTGGACCACGTGGGCGTCCCGGAGCGTGGTGGCCGACCTCGCCGCCGGGGCCAACACCGTCCGCCTCACCGCCGCCACGGCGGGCGGTTGCCCGAACCTCGACTACCTGGAGGTGGTCCAGTGACGATCTCCCGGCGCGACCTGATCAAAGCGGGCGGCGTCCTCCTCGTCGGCACCGGCACCACGGGCGGGCCCGCGTACGCCGAGTCGGCCATCACCGCCACCCCCGCGGCGGCGTCGCCGTGGGACCGGGTGCCCGAGATCCTCGCCAGGATCGTCCCGCCGACCTTCCCCGACCGCACGTTCACGATCACCGATTACGGCGCCAAGCCGGACAACTCCACCGACTGCACGGCCGCGTTCCGCGACGCCATCGCCGCGTGCAACGCGGCGGGCGGCGGCCGCGTGGTGGTGCCGTCAGGAACGTTCCGCACCGGCAAGATCCACCTGCTGTCGAACGTCAACCTCCAGGTGAACGGCACCATCAGGTTCCGCACGGACCCCGGCTCCTACCTGCCGACGGTGCTCACCCGCTGGGAGGGCATCGAGTGCTACAACTACTCACCCTTCATCTACGCCAACGGCCAGACCAACGTCGCCATCACGGGCACGGGCACGATCGACGGCAACGCGCCCGCCGGTGACTGGTCGTCGTGGGGGAGCGGCGGCGCGGACCGCGACCAGCTCCGGTCCTGGGGCGCGGATGACCACCCGGTGGCGCAGCGCCAGTTCGGCAGCGGCCACAAGCTGCGGCCCAACATGATCGGCCTCTACAGCTGCACGGCGGTGCTCGTCGAAGGCGTCAACCTGCGCAACCCGGCCATGTGGACCCTGCACCCGGTCTACTGCACCAACGTCACCGTCCGGAACGTCACCTTCTACTCCACCAACTCCCAGGGTGACGGCTGCGACCCCGACTCCTGCACCGACGTGCTGATCACCGGCTGCAAGTTCGACACCAACGACGACTGCGTTCCCATCAAGTCGGGCCGCGACCGCGACGGCCGCCGGGTGAACCGCCCCTCGCAGAACATCGTGATCCAGAACTGCAAGTTCAGCGGCCGTTGGGGCGGCGTGACCATCGGCAGCGAGATGTCCGGCGGGGTCCGCGACGTCTTCGCCGAGGACTGCGAGTGCAACGCGCCCGACTTCCCCGGCCGCTACCCGGTCAAGTACGCCCTCTACGTCAAGACCAGCTTCAACCGCGGCGGCTTCGTGGACGGCGTGCACCTGCGCCGCATCACCGGCCACGACCTGGAGCGCAGCGCCCTGTACGTCACGCTCAACTACGAGACCTCGGGCTCCCTGCCGCCGGTCGTGCAGAACTTCACCGCCGACGGCCTCATGATCGATGGCGCGGCGCAGGCGTACGACCTGGACGGCCGCCCGACCGACCACATCAAGAACGTCACGATCTCCAACAGCACGTTCACCGGGATCACGACGGCCACGCCGACCGCGTCGAACGTCGACAACCTCGTGTTGTCCCGGGTGAGCGTCAACGGCAAGGACATCTCCAACACCCAGCCGCCGGCCGGGACGCGGTACGAGGCCGAGGACGCCGTGATCTTCCAGGGCGCCGCCGAGTCGAACCACGCCGGCTACTCCGGCACCGGCTTCGTCAACACCGACAACGTGGCCGGCGCCTACGTCGAGTTCGCGGTGAGCGCGGCGGCGGCCGGCAGCAGGTCCCTCACGATCAGGTACGCCAACGGCACGAGCACCAACCGGCCGTTCGCGGTCACCGTCAACGGCACCGCCGCCGGATCCGCCGTGAACGCCCCCGGCACCGGCGCCTGGACCACCTGGGTGTCCGCCTCCGTCACCGTGCCCCTCGTCCCGGGCGTCAACGCCGTCCGGCTCACCGCCACCACCGCCGGCGGCCTGCCCAATCTCGACTACGTGGAGCTCCAGCCATGAAACCGCTCGCCCGAGCCCTGCTGGTAGGCGCACTCGCCCTGCTCGGAGCCGCACCCCTCCCGGTGAGCCCGGCGCACGCACTCGCCGAGTTCAACGTGCGCGACTACGGCGCCACCGGCAACGGCTCGACCAACGACGACGACGCCATCGACCGCGCCATCAACGCGGCCAGTGCGGCCCCCGGCGGAACCGTCGTCTTTCCCTCCGGCCGCTACCGGGCCCGCACCATCCACCTGAAGTCCAACGTCACGCTCAGGCTCGACTCCGGCGCCACCCTCCTGGCCGCGAGCAGCGGCATGGACGCCGCCGAGTCCAACCCCAACGACGACTACCAGGACTACGGCCACAGCCACTTCCACAACTCGCTCATGTGGGGCAGCGGCATCACCGACTTCCACATCACCGGCACCGGCACGATCGACGGCGACGGCAACCTCATCACCGGCAACCCGTCCTCCGGCCAGGCCGACAAGGCGCTGACCCTCACCGAGTGCTCGAACGTCAGCCTCGAAGGCGTCACGTTCCGGCGCGGCGGCCACTTCGCCGCCCTGATCAACGGCTGCCACGACCTCACGATCGACAACCTCAAGACGATCAACTCCAGCAGCGGCGTGCGCGACGGCATCAACCTGATCAACAGCTGGAACGTCACCGTCACCAACAGCCGCATCGAGGCCAGTGACGACGCCCTGGTGTTCAAGAGTGACTACGCGCTCGGCCACACCTACACCAGCCAGAACGTCCGCGTGCGCGACACCACCGTCTACTCGCACGAGAACAACGCGCTCCAGTTCGGGTCGGAGACCTGCGGGAGCTTCCGCGACTTCCGGTTCGAGAACATCACCGTGCTGGGCGCGGGCAAGGCCGGGATCGGCATCGTGTCCATGGACGGCGCGATCATCGAAGACGTCCACTACGACAACGTGACGCTCACCAAGACCACGTCGCCGTTCTTCTTCAAGATCGGTGAGCGGAAGCGCTGCCCCGGCTCGCCCCCCGCCGGACGGATCCGGAACATCACCATCTCCAACGTGACCGGGACCAACCTGACCGCGCCCGTCGTCACCGGCACCGTGGGCGCCTCTGACTACACCAGCACGCTGACCGGCACGCCGTCCGTGGACCTCGGCCCCGGCATCACGTTCCAGAACGTCGACCTCACCGTCCCCGGCGGCCACCCCGCCTCGGAGGCCACCCGGGTGCCCGGCGAGTTCCTCACCACCTACCCGCCGCGCGACTACGGCGCGCGCCCCTCGTACGGCTACTGGATCAGGCACGCCACCGGCATCACGCTCAACGGCGAGACCCGGTTCGACGACAACGACAACCGGCCCTACGCGATCGCCGACGACGCCTCCGACGTGCAGGTGAACGGCGTCGTCGCCCAGCGCGGCAGCGGCAGTGCCTACGACGTCGGGTTCAGCGGCGTCAGCGGCTACGCCGTGCGCGACAGCGCCGACACCTCCGGCGGCGCGCTGCGCGTGCGCGCCACCAACTCCACGCCCGTCCCCGGCACACCCGACAGCCTGTACGCCGAGGCGGAGGCGGGCACGGTCACCGCCCCCATGCAGACGGCCGCCGACCAGGCCGCATCCGGCGGCTCGTACGTGAGCGTCGCCGCCGGCAACAACAGCAAGTCCAGCGCGCCCTCCACCGGCTGGACCACGATCCCGTTCACGGTCGAGCACGACGGCACGTTCGCCGTCTGGGCCCGCGTGATCGCCGCCAACGACGGCGACGACTCGTTCTGGGTGCGCTCGGGCACCGGCTCGTGGACGAACTGGAACAACATCCCGATCGGCACCTCCTGGCACTGGGCCAAGCTGCCCGTCACGTACGACCTGGCGGCCGGAGCGCGCACGATCACCTTCGCCTACCGCGAGGACGGCGCCCGCCTGGACCGGGTGGCCATCAGCAGTGACCCCGCGTTCGATCCCGGATCCTAGGAGGCGCACCATGAGACGCACGGCGACGCTCGCCGTCCTGGCGCTCCTGCTCGGCCTGCTCACCGCCCTCCCGGCGCGGGCCGACCTGCAACACCCGCGCCAGGCGTTCCTGCGCAACTCGATCGCCGGCCTCTTCCTGCACTGGGGCGAGCGGACCTCGCCGCAGCACACCAGTTGCAGCGCGTGGGAGGCCGACGTCACCAACGGCGGCTGGAGCGCCTCCTACTGGGTGAACGAGGCCAAGAAGCTGCACGCCCAGTACATCGTGCTGGCCACCTTCCACAGCCGGCTCGGCTACGCCCGGCCGTACCCGTCGGCGATCCCGGGCTCCTGCCGCACCACGCGAGACTTCCTCGGCGAGCTGATCGACGCCGCCGACGCGCAGGGCCTGAAGGTCATCCACTACATGACCGACGACCCGCAGTGGCACAACGAGGGCCTGTCGTCTGGGTCGTGGCTCAACTCCTCGGCCTTCTCCGGCTACGTCGGCCACGACGTGGACCTGACGACCCGGGACGGGTTCGGCGAGTTCAGCTACCTGCAGTTCTTCGAGCAGATGCAGCGCTATCCCAAGCTCGCCGGGTTCTGGATCGACAACGACAACGCCTACTGGGAGCGCAACGACCTCTACGCCAAGATCTACCAGCAGCGCCCCGACATGACGATCTCGAACAACAACGAAGACACGCCGATCATGGACATGATCAGCAACGAGCAGAAGACCGGCATGACGCCGTCGTACGACTACCCGCAGGCGGTCTACACGGCGCTGCCGCGGCTGATCGAGGCCGACTTCAAGCTGCCCACCGGCGGCCCCTGGTGGTACGGCGGCTCCGACCAGGCCGTGGACCGCAAGCTCACGCTCGGCCGGCTCATCACGAACGCGGGGTCGTCGATCAAGGCGCTGATGGCCGAGACCGCCATGGTCAACGGCAAGTTGCCCGCCCAGCAGGTCAGCTTCAACAACTTCGCGAACACGTACCTGGAGGAGATCTGGGAGTCGCTCGGCGGCACGGAAGGCGGCGGCTACATGTTCGGCGGGCTCAAGCCGGGCTTCTGGAACAACGGCGCGCACGGCGTGACCACCGTCGCCAAGGACGACCCCAACCGGCACTACATCCACGTGATCACGCCGCCGTCCGGCAGCACGCTGTCGCTGCGCGACAACGGCTACCGGGTCGGCTCGGTGACGAACCTGCGCACGGGCGCGCCGGTCGCGTTCACGCAGTCGGGCGGCACGCTGACGCTCAGCGGGATCGCCAGTTGGGACCAGTACGACACCGTCTTCAAGGTCGTCACCAGCGGCCGTCAGGGCATCTACACCGGCGTCACGCTCTCGGCGAGCTCGTCCACCAGCGGCCACGGCGCGGCGGCGGCGGGTGACGGGAACTACCTGACCTACTGGGACAGCGACGCCGCCGAGCCCGCGCGGCTCACCTTCGACCTGGGGTCCGCCAAGCCCGTCCAGTATCTGGCGTTCAACCAGCGGGAGGACTCCACCGTCTACCCGTCGTCCGGGTCGGCGCGGATCTCCGGCTACCAGGTGCACGTCAGCAACGACGGCTCGACCTGGGGGAGCGCGGTCAAGAGCGGGACCGTGCCGAACGCCCGCGGTGTCCAGTTCATCGACCTGAGCGGGGTCACCGCCCGCTACGTCCGGCTCTCCAAGACCGGGCACCACGGCGTCGCCCGCTGGCGGGTGGACGAGGCGTGGGTCGGCGGCCAGTACGCGGGCGGCGGCGGCTCCACCGGCACCCGCTACGAGGCCGAGAACGCGACGATCTCGCAGGGCGTCGTCGAGTCCAACCACGCGGGCTACTCCGGCACCGGCTTCGTCAACGGCGACAACGTCACCGGCTCCTCCACCGAGTGGACGATCAACGCGCCCGCGGCCGGAACCGCCACGATCGCGCTGCGCTACGCCAACGGGACGACGACCAGCCGCCCGGCGGCCGTCACCGTGAACGGCGGCGCCGCCCAGAACCGCGACTACCCCGGCACCGGCGCCTGGACCACCTGGGCGACCGACACGTTCACCGTCCCGCTCAACGCCGGGGCCAACACGCTGCGGGTCACCGCGACGACCGACGGCGGCAACCCGAACCTCGACTGCATCGACGTCACGACGGGAGGCGCCTCATGAGGGCGTTACTCGCGGCACTGGCGCTGGCCGCCACGTGCCTTACCTTGCCGGCGGCACCGGCCGCCGCCTCGGACAACGGGCTGTCGATCAGGCCCGCGATGGGCTGGAGCAGCTGGAGCTTCGTCCGCCGCTGGCCCGACGAGACCAAGATGAAGGCCCAGGCGGACGCCCTGGTCAGCAGCGGGCTGGCCGACAAGGGCTACGTCTACGTCAACCTCGACGACTTCTACCAGAAGTGCGACTCCAACGGCTTCGTCGTCGACGACTACGGCCGCTGGGCGGTCGACACCGCCAAGTTCCCGTCCGGGATCAAGGCGCTGGTCGACTACGTGCACGCCAAGGGGCTGAAGTTCGGCTTCTACGTCACCCCGGGCATCGCGAAGAACGCCGTCACGGCCAACAAGCCGATCGAGGGCACGTCGTACCACGCGCAGGACATCGCGGACACCTCGCAGACCCACAAGAACTACAACTGCAAGAACATGTACCGGCTCAAGTACTCCCACCCGGGCGCGCAGGCGTTCATCAACTCGTGGGCCGACCAGATGGCCTCGTGGGGCGTGGACTACCTCAAGATCGACGGCGCGGACGCGTCCACGGTCGCGGACGTGGAGGCGTGGGACAAGGCACTGCGCCAGACCGGACGGCCGATCAACTTCGCGCTCTCCAACAACCTGCCGATCGCCCAGGCCACCACCTGGAAGCGGCTGGCCAACAGCTGGCGCACCCAGGGCGACGTCGAGTGCTACTGCGGGTCCGGCCCGAACGGCAGCGGCTACCCGCTCACCGACTGGTCCCACGTCGTCAGCCGGTTCAACTCGGCCGCCTCCTGGCAGCAGTACGCCGGTCCGGGCGGCTGGAACGACTACGACTCGCTGCAGATCGGCAACGGCGACCAGGTCGGGCTCACCGCCGACCAGCGCCGCTCGCACATGACGCACTGGGCGATGGCCGCCAGCCCGCTGCTGCTCGGCACCGACCTGACCGCGCTCACCTCCGTCGACCTGGCGATGCTGAAGAACGACCGGCTCATCGCGGTCAACCAGGACGGCGTGGCCGCCCAGCGCGTCGTCAACAGCGGCGTCAACCAGGTGTGGCGCAAGCGGGAGGCCAACGGCGACTACATCGTCGCGCTCTACAACACCGGCACGTCGGGCAACTCCACGGTGAGCGTCACCTGGGCGCAGGCCGGCTTCACCGGCCCGGCCGCCGTCACGAACCTGTGGTCGAGCGCCTCCGAGGGCACCGTCGCCACCTCCTACAGCGCCACCCTGCGCCCCGGGGAGACCCGCCTCATCCGTGCCCGGCCGGCCGCCGCCGCGACCCGTTACGAGGCCGAGAACGCGACGATCTCCCAGGGTGCCGCCGAGTCGAACCACTCCGGCTTCTCCGGCGCCGGGTTCGTCAACGCCGACAACGTGACCGGCTCGTACGTGGAGTTCACCGTGAACGCCGCCGAGGCCGGCTCGCGCACCGTCACCATCCGCTACGCCAACGGCACCTCGGTGAACCGGCCGATGACCGTCGCGGTGAACGGCGCCGCCGTCCAGACCCGCGACTTCCCCGGCACGGGCGACTGGGACACCTGGGCGGACGCCGCGCTGACGGTGTCGCTGAACGCCGGGGTCAACACCGTCCGCCTGACGGGCACCACCGCCAACGGCGGCCCCAACGTCGACTACCTCGACGTCTCCTGAGACGTCCGCTGATCGGAAGGAACGCCTGTGCACCCCCCACGCTTACGCCGCCTCGTCATCCTGGCCGTCGCCTGCCTGTCCGTCACCGGTCTGGTCGCGTTGCCCGCCCGGGCCGCGACCGTGCGGTACGAGGCCGAGAACGCCACCAACGTCCAGGGCGTCGTCGAGTCCAACCACGCCGGGTTCTCCGGCACCGGCTTCGTCAACAGCGACAACGCCGCGGGCCCGTACACCGAGTGGACGGTGAACGCGCCCGCGGCCGGCACCGCCACGCTCGCCATCCGCTACGCCAACGGCACCACCACGACCCGCACCACCGACGTCTCGGTCAACGGCACGGTCGTCTCGGCCGGGCGCACGTTCGGCCCCACCGGGGCCTGGACCACGTGGGCCACCTCCACCCTGACCGCCACGCTCGCCGCGGGCGACAACAAGATCCGCGTCACCTCGACGGCCTCGGGCGGCAACCCCAACCTCGACTACCTCGAGGTCACCATGGCCGACGCGCCCGCGACCGAGTACCAGGCCGAGGCCGCCACGCTCTCGGAAGCCTCGGTGGCGACCAACCACACCGGCTACACCGGCTCCGGTTTCGTCGACTACGTCAACGCCGTGGGCGGCTACATCGAGTGGTCCGTCAACGTGGCCGAGGCCGGCACGCACACGCTCACGCTGAGGTACGCCAACGGCACGACCGTCAACCGGCCGATGACCGTCGCGGTGAACGGCGCCGCCGTCCAGACCCGCGACTTCCCCGGCACCGGCAGCTGGGACACCTGGGCGGACGCCGCGCTGACGGTGGCGCTGAACGCCGGGGTCAACACCGTCCGCGCGACCGGCACCACCGCCAACGGCGGCCCCAACGTGGACCGGCTCTCGGTCAGCGGCTCCGGCGGGCCCGACGGGCAGGCGCCGACCGTGCCCGCGGACGTCCGCGTCACCGGCACCTCGGCCGCCAGCATCACGCTGGCCTGGACGGACTCCGCCGACAACGTGGCCGTCACCGGCTACCGCGTCTACGAGGGGACGACCGTGGTCACGACCACGCCGACGGCCGGCGCCACGATCGGCGGGCTCACCGCCGGGTCCACGCACACGTACACGGTCACCGCGATCGACGCGGCGGGCAATGAGTCCGGGCACAGCGCCGCGGCCACCGGCACGACCGGCAGCGGCGGCACCGGGCCGACGGCCGACCAGCTCCTCGCGAAGGTGACCGCGTGCAGCCAGATCTCCAACGGCAAGTACAAGACGGACTCCGACGTGAGCTCGGCGACGGTCGCGGTGTGCGAGAAGACCGGGGCGGTGTTCTGGAAGGGCGACATGGACATCGACTGCGACGGGGTGCGCACGACGCAGTGCAACGAGGACACCGACTGCTGCTTCCAGGCCGACACGTTCTGCCACACCAGCGGGGACTCGCCGCTCAACGCGGCGCAGCTCGCGTACATGGTGGTGCCGAGCACCAGCTCCATCTGGGACTACCGGACGAAGGGCATCGGCTGCGGCACCGTGGTGGCGATCGTCTACAACGGGCAGGTGGAGTACGCCGTGATGGGTGACACGGGGCCGAGCGGGATCATCGGCGAGGCGTCCTACCGGACGGCGGCCGACCTCGGCATCAACCCCGACCCGAGCAACGGCGGCACGGACACCGGCGTCACGTACATCGTCTTCACCGGCTCCGGCACCAAGGTCCAGACCATCGAGAACCACACCCAGGCCACCACCCTGGGCCGCACGCTGGCACAGCGTTTCCTCGACCAGAACTGACGCGCGGCGCCGCACTCCTGCGGCGCCGCCAAACCCCCATCCTTCACGGCTGCGCACGGTGGGCCGCGCGCCGATCTTCAGGCCCATCCTTTACGGCTGCGCACGCTGGGCCGCACGCGCCGACGTCAGTGACCGTCCGTCATGGCCGGTCGTGAAGGCGCACGGGTCGCTCGCCGTGACGACGCGCATCCTGGGCCGGCTCCGTGGTCGTCCTGACCACGGAGCCGGCCCGTCTTCATGGGCGGCCGAGGATGCCGGCGGCCCGCTCGCGCATCTCCACCTTGCGGATCTTGCCGGTGACCGTCATGGGGAACGCGTCCACCACGTGCACGTACCGGGGGATCTTGTAGTGGGCCAGGCGGCCCGCGCAGAACTCCCTGACCCGCTCGGCCGTCAGCGGCTCGACGCCCGGCCGCATGACGATCCAGGCCATCAGCTCCTCCCCGTACCTCTCGTCGGGCACCCCGATCACCTGCACGTCGGCGACGTCCGGGTGGCCGTAGAGGAACTCCTCGATCTCGCGCGGGTAGATGTTCTCGCCGCCGCGGATCACCATGTCCTTGATGCGGCCCACGATGCTGACGTAGCCGTCGGCGTCCATGGTGGCCAGGTCGCCGGTGTGCATCCAGCGGGCGGCGTCGATGGCCTCGGCCGTGGCGTCGGGCTGGGCCCAGTAGCCGAGCATGACCGAGTAGCCGCGGGTGCACAGCTCGCCCGGCACGCCGCGGGGGAGTGCCAGCCGGGTCTCCGGGTCGACGACCTTGACCTCGATGTGCGGCATGACGCGGCCGACGGTCTCGGTGCGGCGGGCCAGGCCGTCGTCGCGGCGGGTCATCGTGGACACGGGTGAGGTCTCGGTCATGCCGTAGCAGATGGCGATCTCGGTCATGTTCATCTCGCTGACGACGCGTTTCATGACCTCGACCGGGCACGGGGATCCGGCCATGATGCCCGTTCTGAGCGTCGAAAGATCGAAATTTCCGGACCCGGTCAGCAGGGCCAGCTCGGCGATGAACATCGTCGGCACCCCGTACAGGGACGTGCACCCCTCGGCCTGCACGGCGCGCAGCGTCGCCTCCGGGTCGAACCCCGGCGAGGGCAGCACCACGCACGAGCCGTGCGAGGTCGCGCCGAGGTTGCCCATGACCATCCCGAAGCAGTGGTAGAGCGGCACCGGCAGGCACACCCGGTCGGCCTCGGTGTAGCCGAGCAGCTCGCCGACGAAGTAGCCGTTGTTGAGGATGTTGTGGTGGGACAGCGTGGCGCCCTTGGGGAAGCCGGTCGTGCCCGAGGTGTACTGGATGTTGATCGGGTCGTCGAACGTCAGCCGGGCCGCCCGCTCCGCCAGCAGGGCCGGGTCGGCGCGCCTGCCGCTCTCGACCAGCTCGTCCCAGCCGGGCCCGCCGATGAACACCGCGTCCCCGAACCCGATCTCGTCGATCATCGCCCGGTAGTCGCTGCTCTTGTGCGTGACCGCGCTGACGAGCAGCCGCATGCTCGACTGCTTGACGACGTAGGCCAGCTCGTGGGCCCGGTACGCGGGATTGACGTTCACCAGGATCGCGCCGATCTTGGCGGTGGCGTACTGGACGAGCACCCATTCGGCGCAGTTGGGCGCCCAGATGCCGACTCGGTCGCCCTTGCCGATGCCGCGGGCCAGCAGGCCGAGCGCCACCTCGTTCACGGCGGCGTCGAGCTGCGCGTACGTCCAGCGGCGCCCGGCCGCCACGTCCACCAGCGCCTCGCGCTCGCCGAACCGCGCCACGGTGCGCTCGAAGTTCTCGCCGATCGTCTCGCCCAGCAGGGGGACCTCGGACCCGCCCGAGGCGTACGAGAGCAGTGCGTCAGCCATGAACGGAGAATTCCCCCGGACCCGGCCCGGCACCACCCCCTTTCGGGGGTGGCTCTCCGCCCCGGGCCTCGTCCATGCTGGACCCATGGCCGCACCGTACGCGCCCATCGATCGTGAGGCGTTCCAGACCGCCGTCGGCCGGCTGCGCCGGGCGACGGGCCTGCCGGTGGTGTTCGGCGGCCTGGTGGAGTCCCGCTCGCTCGGCGTGACGCTGACGGAGTTCAGCGGCACCCTGACCGGCGCGCTGCGCGGCCTGGTCGTCGGCGCGGGCAACGGGCTCGGCGGCCGGGTGATCACCACCGCGCGCCCCGGCACCGTCGACGACTACGCCGCCGACCCGCGCATCAGCCACGAGTACGACAAACCCGTGATCGCCGAGGGGCTGCGGGCCATCGCGGCGGTGCCGGTCACGGTGGACGGCGGCGTTTCCGGCGTCCTGTACGGCGGGATCCGCGAGCCCCTGTCGATCAGCGACCGCGTGGTGGACGCCATGACCCAGGTCGCCGCGCGGGTGGGCTTCGAGCTGGCCGTCAGGCGGGAGGTGGAGCGGCGGCTGGCCGAGATGGAGACCGCGGCGATCACCCGGGCCGCCCGCGAGTCGCCGTCCGCCGGCGAGTGGGAGGCGGTCCGCCAGGCGCACGCCCAGCTCAGGGCCATCACCCAGGACGTCGCCGACGCCGGGCTCCGGGCCCGGCTCCAGGACGTGTGCGACCGGCTGGCCCGCCCGGACGGCCGGACCCCGGAGCGGCCGAGCCCGCTGTCGCCGCGCGAGCTCGACGTCCTCGCCCTGGTCGCCGTGGGCTGCGGCAACGCGGAGACCGGGGAGAGGCTCGGGATCCGGCCCGAGACGGTCAAGAGCTACCTGCGCAACGCGATGCGCAAGCTGGGGACGCACACCCGCATGGAGACGGTGATCGCCGCCCGCCACCGCGGCTTCCTGCCCTGACGGGCGCTCAGTTGCCCTGCGGGTGGGTGCTCCAGTACTCGTCGGCGGCGGCCTGGATGTCCGTCAGGACCTTCTGGTAGGTGTCCGGCTTGACGACGAAGGCGCCGAAGCCGTCCAGCGCGGCGGTGAGCACCGGGGGCGGGGTGGCCTCGAAGTAGCGGTTCACCAGGCGGTAGTCGCCGCTGCCCGCGGCCTTGCTGACCTCGGCGATGGCCTGGTCGGCGATGGCGACCTTGGGGTTGGCCGACACGTCGCCCCTGGCCGTGGCCCACTTCTCCTGGGCGGACGAGCTCACCCACCACTTGAGGTATTTGGTGCTCGCGTCGGGGTCGGGCGCCTTGGCCAGCGAGCAGAGCGGGCCGCTCTCGAAGATCATCGAGGTCTTGGGCAGCGCGGGGTTGACGTTCGGGATGACGAAGAAGCCGTAGTCGGTCCCCGCCTTCATGTCGCGCTGCGTCATGCTCGTGTTGAACCAGGTGCCGAACGACACCATCGCGGCCTTGCCGGTCTTGAGCACGTCGCCCGGGTCGGTCTTGTCGCCGGGGTTGTTGAAGTAGCCGGCGTCGATCATCGACTTCCACCGCTTCATCACGTCGACCACGCCGGGGTCGGTGTACTTCGCCTGACCCGTCGAGAGGCGGTCGTAGAGGTCGGGGTCGGTGCCGGCCAGGAGCTGCTCGAACCAGACGAAGGAGAACAGCACGCTGGTGTGGTAGAAGGCCTTGACGCCGTTCTTCTTCAGCGTCTCGGCGACCTTGACCAGCTCGTCCCACGTCGCCGGCGGCTTGAGCTGGTACTTGTCGAAGACGCTCTTGTTGTAGAACATGCCCCAGTACGCCGCGTTCAGCGGCACGCAGTACTGCTTGCCGCTCACCGTGTAGTACTTGGCCAGGTCGGCGGACAGGTCGCCGTTCTTGATCGCCTCCTGCCAGATGGCGGTCGTGTCGGAGACCTGCTTCTGCGCGACGATCTCGGCCAGCCGCCCGCCCGTCGTCCAGGTGAACAGGTCGGGCTTCACGTCCGTGCGGAACGACGCCTTGATGAACGCCTGGTACGTCGGCTCGTCGGTGTAGCCGACCGGCTTCATGGACAGGCCGATCTGCTGCTTGGACAGGCTGCCCATCTCGTCGAAGTATTTGCTCCAGGCGCCCTTGTCGTTGTAGAGCTTCAGCTCCGTCTTGCCGGCGGCCTGCTTGGGCGCGGATCCGCCGGAGGAGCAGGCGGTGACAGCGAGGCAGATGACGGCGGCGACACCAAGTGACCGGATCATGCCCGGCCTCCTCTTCGATCTTGGGGGGATTAAGTCATCTAATCACTTGATATCTTGGCTGTCCAGAGGGACGACGGCTCGCCGCGTAACCTCCCGGTAACATCGCGGGGCCATGCCGTACCGCTCCTGGAAGAGCCGGCCGAAATACGACTGGCCGGAGAAGCCGCAGCGCTGGGCGATCCGGCCGATGCCCTCCGTCGTCGTGGTCAGCAGCAGGGCGGCGTGCTCCAGCCGCCGCCCGACCACGAACCCGATCGGCGTGCACCCGTAGTGCCTGCGCATCGAGCGGGCCAGATGCCCCGGGCTGACGGCGGCGAGGGACTGCAGCCGGGGCAGGCCCTCGCGCAGGTTCTCCTCGCGCCGCATCGCGACGCAGGCCGAGACCAGCCAGCCGGGCCGCCGGTCCACGGCCGTCCCGTCGGCGCCCTCCAGCAGCGGGACGACCTCGGTCAGCAGTCCGACCAGGTCGAGCACGCGGGGCACGCCGGAGTAGGCGGCCAGCAGGCGGCCGAACTCCGCCGCCACCGGCCCGTCCAGGTCGGCGCGGGCCGACAGCGGGAGCTCCCGGCGGTCCCAGTCCGCCGGTCCCGCCAGCCCCGCCAGGTCGGCGAAGGCCCGCCAGCGCTCGCTCGGGAAGGCGATGTTGACGAAGCGCATGCCGTCGGCCGAGGCGAACTCGTGCCGGTCGTGCGGCCGCACCAGCACCACGTCCCCGGCGCGCAGCGGCTGCTCCGCCTCGCCGACCCGCTGCACGCCCGCCCCCGCGGTCACGAGGACCAGCTCGTGGAAGTCGGCATGGGAGTGCGGCTCCGGCCGGTCCCTGCGGCCACCCTTCACCGGCACCAGGGCCGCGTGGTACGGCAGACCGGCCGCGAACTCGACCCAGCGCAGGACGGTCGGCATGTCAGGAAATTAATACTTGTGGAGCGGTGATTACTAGTAACCCGTCCCGCGAAGACCGAAGAATCCGAGTGACGCCCCACCCTCACAAGGAGCGCATGGTGAGAGTCGACCGGACCCTTCAGGACTACGACCGCGACGGCTACACGATCTTCCGTGACGTCCTCGACCGCGACCTGATCGCCGAGGCGAGCGAGCACGTCGCCTGGCTCCAGGCCAAGCACCCCGACCTGAACGGCGAGGACCTGGGCACCGAACTGGTCGCCCGCGACCCCTTCTGGGTGCGGCTGGTCGGCGACGACCGGCTGCTGGACATCGCCGAGCTCTTCGTCGGCTCCGACATCGCGCTGTTCGCCTCGCACTACATCAGCAAGCCGCCCTTCTCCGGCAAGCCGGTCCTGTGGCACCAGGACGGCGCGTACTGGCCGCTGGAGCCGATGCGCGTCGTCACGCTCTGGCTGGCCGTGGACGAGGCCACGACGGAGAACGGCTGCCTGCGCGTGATCCCCGGCTCGCACCGGCAGGACCTGCACGAGCTGCGGCAGCGCGACGACATCGACAACGTGCTCGGCTCGGAGAGCGCGGTGACGGTGGACGAGTCACAGGCCGTGGACCTCGTCCTGGCGGCCGGCGACGTGGAGGTCCACCACCCCAACATCCTGCACGCCTCCAACGCCAACACCTCGCCGCACCGCCGCTGCGGCCTGACCATCCGCTACATCCCGACCTCGACCCGGATCACCAGCGAGGAGCAGCCGTTCGTCTCGGCCCTGCTGTTCCGCGGGGACCCGGGCGTGAACGTCTACCAGCCGTTCCCCGCGTACGTGGAGGGCGAGCACATGCCCTTCGCCGCACCGCGTAGACATATCCAGTGACATGTGGGCAAACTAACGGCTGTTACATTCTTTGCGCAACGGAAGGATGTGGGGCCGATGGCTGCGGCCGCATGGGGCCTGGGCGCGGCGGTGCTGCTGGCCTCGATCGTGGAGATGGTCGAAGCGATGACGATCGTCATGGCGATGGGCATGACGCGGAGCTGGCGATCGACGCTCATGGGCGTGGCGGCGGCCCTCGTGGCCCTGGCCGCCTTCACCGCAGCCGCCGGCTACGCCCTGGCGACCTGGCTGCCGGAGGCGGCGCTGCAGCTCGCGATCGGCTCCCTGCTGCTGATCTTCGGCCTGCAGTGGCTCCGCAAGGCGATCCTGCGGTCGTCGGGGCGCAAGGCCATGCACGACGAGGAGCAGATCTTCGCCGAGGAGGTGGCCGCCGCCAAGGGCGCGGGCAAGGTCAGCGCCAAGGGGCTCGACTGGTTCTCGTTCATGATCAGCTTCAAGGGCGTCTTCCTCGAAGGCGTCGAGGTGGTCTTCATCGTGATCACCTTCGGCCTGAGCGCCGGCAACCTGCCGGTGGCGATCGCGGCGGCCGTCGTCGGCGTGCTCCTCGTGCTCGTCCTGGGCGTCGCCGTCAGGGGGCCGCTGTCGAAGGTGCCGGAGAACACCCTCAAGTACGGCGTCGGCCTGCTGCTGGCCGGCTTCGGGACGTACTGGTCGGTCGAGGGGCTCGGCATCTTCACCGACAGCCGCGAGAGCCTGGAATGGCCGGGCGCCGACCTGGCGATCCTGGTGCTCATCGCCGCCTGGTACGGGCTGTCGCGCCTGATGGTGCGCGCGCTCAGGCGTCCGTCCGCGGCGCGGTCCGGGGCCGTGCCGACTACTTCCGGGAGCTAGGCATGGGATTCATCCGAGGATTCGGGCAGTTCTGGTACGACCTGATCGTCGGCGACGACTGGAAGATCGCGGTCGCCGTGGTCGTCACGCTGGCCCTGGGCACGGTGGCGCTGCTGGCGTTCGGGCCGCCGTCAGCGGTGCTCGCGCCGGTGCTCGGCGTCTGCCTGATGGCGGCCTTCGCCATCGCGCTGCGGATCGACGTGCGCGACAGATAGCCCGGCGCTCACCCGGCGCCGTGCTGGAAGATCGCGGTGTCCTCGGCCTCGTAGACCGAGGCGGCGAACTCCTCCAGCGTCCGCGCGCAGTCGTCGAGCGCCTTGACGACCTCCTTGCGCCGGGCCGCGCCCAGGACGTCGCGGACCGTGACCTTCTCGAACCAGCCCCTGAGCTTGTTGAGATCCTCCTCGTTCTCCTCAAGCTCGCTGTAGGTGAAGTGCTTGGCCCGCACCTCCTTGGCCACCTCTTCGTGGAAGTCGGCGCACTTGTCGAGGATCTCCTCGTACTCGTCGTCGCGGGCGGCGTTGTAGAGCGCGACCAGGTCGGACTCGCCGATCACCGACGAGGTGCTGACCAGGAACGCCTGGCCGGACATCGACTCGACGATCTCGCTGCGCAGCGCCCGCAGGGCCCGCTCGCTCTGCGGGGTGCGCGGCGCGGCGGCCGCGGAGTTCTGCAGATAAACGGCGCCGAGGTTGCGCAGCTTGCGCCAGACCGCGGCCCGCAGCCTGGTCGGCTCGGTGGGCACCCGGTAGATCAGCATGAGCCAGGTGACCGCCTTGGCCGGCCCGGCGGCCTGTGGCTCGCCGCCCTTCGGCTCCTCCGTGCCCGGCACCGCGCCTCCTTCTCCGAACGGGACCACTCGATCGTATCCGCGCCCGGCGGCGGGGCGGGCCGCCCCATAAGCCGGCCCGCCGGCGGGCTACCCCGCGCGGTAGGCGATGTCCCCGTCGAGCATGGTCAGCCACGCGTCCACGCCGGACAGCGCGTCCGCGGGCAGGCTCCGGACGTCGCCGTCCAGGACCACCACGTCGGCGAGCTTGCCGGGCGTGAGCGACCCGATCCGGTCCTCCATGCGCAGGGCGTACGCCGCGTCGATCGTGTGCGCGCGCAGCGCCTCCTCCAGGGTGATCGCCTGCTCAGCCCCGATCGGGCCGCCCTCCCTGGTGCGGCGGCGCACCGCGTTCGACACCGTCTCCATGGGCCGCAGAGAGGAGACGAACGAGTCGCTGGACAGCACCGGGCGCAGCCCCGCGTCCAGCTCCTCGCGGATCGGCTGCAGCCGGTGCGCGCGTCGCTCGCCGAGCCGGCGCACGAAGTCGGTGCCGCTGTCGTACAGGAAGTTGGGCTGGTTGACCGGGATCACGCCGAGCGCGGCGAACTCCCTGACCTGGGCGGGCGTCGGGTGACCGCAGTGCTCGATCCTGGGCCGGGCGTCGTCGCCGGACACCGCCACCGCGGCCTTGATCGCTTCGAGGGAGTAGCCCATGGCCCGGTCGCCCTGGGTGTGGATGCCGATCTGCCAGCCCGCCGTCGCGGCCCGCCGTACGAGGTCGACGAGCTGCTCGGGCTGGTGGTAGAGGGAGCCGGTGAAGCCCTCGCCGTACGGCTCGTCGAACATCGCCGTGCCGCCCAGCAGCGTGCCGTCGCAGTAGAACTTCATCGCGCCGAACCGCAGCCGGTCGTCGCCGAACGGGCCCGCCAGGCCGATCGAGGACAGCTCGTCCAGCATGTGCGACAGCGGCATGACCGCCGTACGCACCGGCAGCGTGCCCGCCTCCCAGGCGGACCGGTAGACCAGCAGCTCGCGGCGCGAGACCTGCGGGTCGCACACGGTCGTCACCCCGGCCCGCAGGTACGTCTCCCCGGCCAGCTCCAGCCACGACCGCAGCTGCTCCAGGGGCAGGTCGACGTGGAAGTTCGGGCCGTGGCAGCCGATGTCCACGGCCACCGGCAGGAGCAGCTCCATCGCCGAGTCCAGCACCATGCCGGTCAGCCGCCCGCCCTCGTCGCGCACGAACGCGCCGCCCGCCGGGTCGGCCACGTCGTCGCCGATGCCGCGCCAGGACAGCGCGGCCGAGTTGACCACCGCCTGGTGCCCGGACACGTGGTAGACGATCACCGGGTGCTCGGTGGTGGCCTCGTCGAGCTGCCGCCGGGTCGGCCGCCCGCCGGGGTACTTGGCGTCGTCCATCCCGTACGCCCTGATCCACTGGCCCGCCGGGGTCCTGGCTGCCTCGGCGGCGACGGCGGCGACCAGGTCGGCGGCGCTGCCCACGGCCGGGTAGCGCGCGTCCACCGCCACCAGCGTCTCGGCGGTGGACAGCAGGTGGTTGTGCGGGTCGATGAAGCCGGGCAGCACGCTGCGCCCGCCCGCCCGCACGACCTCGGCCCCCGGGCCCGCCTGGGCGAGGACGTCCTCCTCGCGCCCCACGGCCAGGATGCGGCCGTCGCGGACGGCCACGGCCCGCGCGTACGGGTTCGAGGGGTCCATGGTGATGACGTTCCCGCCGGTGATGACGGTGGTGGACAATGCACTCTCCTATTCGGTGGTGATCGGAGCGGCCGGCACGTGGTCGCGGTGACGGGGCGCCACGGCCAGGCAGAGCACGCTGAGCGCGCACATGGCGACCAGCAGCGCCACGGCCGGCCACGCGGCGCCGCCGTACGCGCCGACGAGGGCGGTGGCGGCCAGCGGCGACAGGCCGCCGAAGATCGCGCCGGCGCCCTGGTAGGCGAGCGAGATCCCGGTGTAGCGGACCTGCGGCGGGAACATCTCGGACAGGATCGCCGCCATCGGCCCGTACGTGCCCGAGGTGGCCAGCCGCATCACGCCGAGCATCAGGAAGATCAGGAACGTGCTGTGCGTGCCGAGCACCGCGAACTGCGGCACCGCCAGCACCGCCGTGGCGATCAGGAACCAGATGGCGACCTTGCGCCCGCCGAACTTGTCGCCCATCCAGGCGATGCCGAGCGTGGCGACCAGCTCCACGAACGCGGCGAAGCTCAGGCCGTTCAGGATGAGCTGCTCGGTCTCGCCGACCGACGGGCCCGTGGCGTACGACAGCAGGAACGTGGTGAGGATGTAGTAGCCGCCGATGGCGACCGGCAGCGTCCCGATGCCGAACAGGACCGACCGCCACGACGTGCGGAAGACCTCCTTGATCGGCACCCCGGTCTTTTCGGTCTCCTCGAAGACGGGCGACTCCTCGACGCGGAGCCGGATGAACAGGCCCACCAGCACCAGCACGGCCGAGACGATGAACGGCGCCCGCCAGCCCCACGAGTGCAGCGCGTCGTCGCCGAACAGGGTCATCAGGCTGAACGCGCCCGTGGCCAGCAGCGCGCCCGCCGGGTTGCCGAGCTGGGCGAAACCGCCGTAGAAGGTCTTCTTGCCCGCGGGCGCGTGCTCGACCGCCATCAGCGCGGCCCCGCCCCACTCGCCGCCGACCGCCAGCCCCTGCACGAAGCGGAGCAGCACCAGGAGCACGGGGGCGAGCGTGCCGATCGACGCGTACGTGGGCAGCAGGCCCACGGCGAACGTCGCGCCGCCCATCATGAGCAGCGTGACCACCAGCGCCGACTTCCGGCCGACCCGGTCGCCGAAGTGGCCGAACACGATGCCGCCGAGCGGCCTGGCGAAGAAGCCGACCGCGTACGTGGCGAAGGACGCCATGAGCGCCACCGTGGGACTGGAGGCGTTGGGGAAGAACAGGTCGTCGAAGAGCAGCGCGGCCGCCGTGGCGTAGACGTAGAAGTCGTACCACTCGATCGTGGTCCCGACGAAGGCGGCGCCGGCCGCCCGGGTGGCGCGATTCATGGATCCTCCGGGTCTCAGGGGGTGCGACGACGATAAGCGCAGGTCAGCCGGAGGGGGGCCGGGACGAAACGCACCACCGGCGGTGAATTAGAGTGCGGTATGCACAGCCCAGAGGAACACCCATGGCGTTGACCGTCGCCCAGGCCATGACCCTGCCCGGCATGCGCATGCGGCTGCTGGCCGGGCGCGCCGGCCTGTCGCGCGTGGTCCGCTGGGCGCACGTGTCCGAGCTGGCCGACCCCGTGCCGTGGCTGCGCGGGGGCGAGCTGGTGATGACCATCGGACTCGGCCTGCCGGGCGACCCGGCCGGGCTGCAGGCGTACGTCGAGCGGCTGTCGGGGGCGGGCTGCGCCGGGCTCGCCTTCGCGCTCGGCGAGGCCGTGACGGCCGTGCCGGAGGAGGTGCTGGCCGCCGCCGACGTCCAGGGGCTGCCGGTGCTGGAGATCCTGACCCCGTTCATCGCGGTGACCGAGGCCGTCGCCCGGTGGCACGCCGACGAGCGCGTACGCGGGGAGCGGCGGGTCGTCGCCGCCCAGGAGGCCATGGCGCGAGCCGCGCTGCTGTCGGGCACCTCGGGCATCCTGCGTGCCCTGGCCGAGCACACCGGCGGCGAGTCCCTGCTGCTGGACCCGCAGGGCAAGCCCAGGGCGGCCACGCCGGCGGGGGAGCGGCCCTGGCACGCCCGGGCCCTGGAGATGGCGCGGGGCGCGGCCCGGCCGAGCGCGGGCGTGCTGGACGACGGCATCCAGGCCGTCCAGGTGCAGAGCCTCGGCTTCTCCGGGCCGCCGACCGGCTGGCTGGCGGTGTGCACGGGCTCGCCGCTGGAGTGGCACGCCAGGATGCTGGCCAACCAGGCCGCCTGCCTGCTCGCCATGGAGCTGCTCGGCGTGCGGGCCGGCCGGGCCAAGGCACAGGCCCAGCGGGGCGCGCTGCTGGCCGCCGTGCTCGACGGCGGGCTGTCGCCGCGCCAGCTAGGCGAGCTGTGCCCGGTCGCGACGCCGCCGTACGAGGTGGTCGTGACGGCGGCGCCGGTCCCGCCGGAGGCGGCGATCGAGGCGCTGGAGGAGGTGGCGGCGGACGCCGAGGAGCTGGCCCTCGTGTGCGCCCGGCCGGAGGGCACGGTGTTCGTGCTGCCGGAACGAACGGCCCCGGTTTCGCCGGGCGGGTGTTCGGCGGCGCCCTGGTGGGGAGCGGAGCTGTGCGCGCGGCTGGGCGTGCCGGGCGGCGGCTGCCGGGCGCTCGGCCTGGACGAGCTCCCCTCGGCGGTCCGGCACGCCGCCACCCTGGCCGCCCGGGGCGACGCCTACCTCCATGTCGACGACCTTGAGGCGTCCGCGCTGCTCAGGGACGCCTTCGTGCCCGACGCCGCGCACCGCTTCGCCGCCGCCGCGCTCCGCCCGCTGCGCGAGTACGAGGCGCGGCACGGCGGCGACCTGGTCGGCTCGCTCCGCGCGTACCTGGAGGCGGGGTCGAACCTGGAGACGGCCGCGCGGCGGCTGGGCGTGCACCGCAACACCCTGCGCCGCCGCCTGGCCGTCGCCGAACGCGTCTCGGGCCGCCCCCTCACCGACCCCGGGCACCGGCTCCAGCTCTGGCTGGCCCTCTCCCTCGGCGACCTCGTGCCTCCCGGCTAGAGCCCATGGCCGGGCGTTCCTTCAGGGCGGGCGGGTGATCAGGTGGCGAGGGGGAGGGACAGGACGAGGCGGACACCCGGGGTGAGGGGCTCGGCGCGGACCGCGCCGCCGTGTGCCTCGGCGATCTGGCGCACGATGGCCAGTCCCAGCCCCGAGCCGGGCAGCGAGCGGGCCGCCTCGGCGCGGTAGAAGCGGTCGAAGACGAACGGCAGGTCCTCGGTGGCGATGCCGGGCCCCTGGTCGGCGACCGACAGCGTGCCGGTCGCGGCCACCTCGACCAGCACCTCCGCGCCCGGCGGGCTCCACTTGATCGCGTTGTCGACCAGGTTGGCGGCGGCGCGTTCGACGGCGTCGGGATCGGCGTGGACCAGGCACTCGGCCAGCTCGCCCCGCAGCCGGACGTGCGGCGCCCGGCCCCGCGCCCTGGCGATCACGCGCTCCGCCACCAGGTCGAGGCGGACGTCCTCGGTGTGGATCTGGACGTCGCCGTACCTGGCCAGCTCCACCAGGTCGTTGACCAGCACCCGCAGCTCGCCTGCCTGCGAGCGGGCCTCGTGGACCAGGGCCGGGGCCTGCGGGTCGGCGGTGCCGCGACCCTCGCCCAGCAGTTCGAGGTTGGTGATGAGGCTGGTCAGCGGGGTACGCAGCTCGTGCGAGGCGTCGGCGACCAGGCGCCGCTGGGCCAGCAGGGACTCGTTGAGCGCGCCGGTCATCGTGGTGAACGAGCGGGCCAGCCGGGCGACCTCGTCGCGCCCGCTGCCGTCGAGCCCGCCCGCGGTGAGCGTACGGGTGGCGGTGACGTGCTCGACCACCTCGGTCAGGCGGCCGATGGGGCGCAGCACGCGCCCGGCGAGCAGCCGCGCCCCCATCCCGGCGATCAGCGCGCCGCCCAGGATCAGCGCCCCCAGCAGGAGCTTCAGGCCGTTCAGCGTGTCGTCGTCCCGGTCGAGCGGGAACGCGGTGCGTACCAGCGCCTGATCGACCTGGCCCAGCGGAGCCGTGTAGACGCGGTAGCGCGCCCCGCCGTAGCTCACCTCCTGGAAGTACGGCGGGAGCTTGCCCCGCGCGACCCCGGTGTCCCTGTCGGAGAGCGGGACGAAACCGGTGGTCGGCCCCGGATTCACGGGAGGCGGGAAGAACTGCAGCAGCGTGTTGCCCACGGAGACCGGATAATCCGGCAGGGGCGCGCGGGTGGCCTTGAACGAGGCCAGCAGCTGGGGCGCCTGCCCGGCGGCCAGCACCAGCTCGCCGTCGTGCTGGCCGCCCAGCCCGCTCGCCATCGCCGGATAGACCACCAGCGAGGCGATCAGCAGGGCCGCCGCCACCACGGCCGCCCCGGCCAGGGCGACCCTGGTCCGCAGCGTCACGGCTCCTCCCGCAGCACGTACCCCAGCCCGCGCACCGTCTGGATCAGCCGCGGCTCGCCCCCGGCCTCCAGCTTGGCCCGCAGGTAGCTGATGTAGACCCACAGCGCGTTGGACGACGGGCCGAAGTCGTACCCCCAGACCGCGTCGAAGATCACGCCGCGGCTCAGCACCCGGTTCGGGTTGCGCAGGAACACCTTCAGCAGCGTGTACTCGGTCCTGGTCAGGTCGAGCACCCGCGCGCCGCGGGCGGCCCGGCAGGCGGCGGTGTCCAGCTCCAGGTCGGCGAAGCGCAGCACCTCCTCGGCCGCGCCGCTGCGCCGCAGCAGCGCGCGCAGGCGGGCCCGCAGCTCCTCCAGCGCGAACGGCTTGACCAGGTAGTCGTCGGCCCCGGCGTCCAGCCCCGCGACGCGGTCGGCGACCAGGTCGCGGGCGGTGAGCATCAGGATCGGCGTGCGGTCGCCGCCGGCGCGCAGACGGCGGCACACCTCCAGCCCGTCCAGGCCGGGCATCATGATGTCCAGCACCACCGCGTCCTGCCGCCCGCCGCCGGCCGCCTCCAGGGCGCGCAGGCCGTCGGCGGCGGTGCTCACGTGATAGCCCTCACGGGCGAGCGCGCGCGTCAGCGAACGGCGCACCGCCTCGTCGTCGTCGGCCACAAGGACGTGCATGATCCCACTCTCCTCGCCGTGCCCGCCGCCGCCCACCCCTGAGCGCCTGCTGACGGCCGGGCGGTCAGGATCCCGGGGTCTTGACGGCGTCCGGCCTGATGTCCTCTCCCTGTACGAAGGACCGCTTGAAGTCGGCCAGCGCCTGGATCAGCCGTTCCGCCGACACGCCCAGGCGCTCGGCTATCGCGGCGAACTCCGGTGATTTCGGATTTATCCCGCCTTTCTGGCTGAGGAGGTTCAGCTCCTCCTCGGCGGCGGTCGCCCGGTCGAGCCCGACGCCCAGCGAGTCCGCCAGCGCCTTGGCCAGCATCCCGTTCTCGACGGGATGCTCCTGCTTCTTCACGTCCTGCTTCTTCACATCGGGCTCCTTCACCTCGGGCGAGCACTTGCCGTCGAGCTCCGCGGCCTTGGCCGCCTTGGCCTTCGCGACGTCGGCAGGCGTGCACGCCGCCGCCTTGGCGCACGGGTCGCCGGCAGGTGCGCACGTTGCGATCTTGGCGCACGGGTCGTCGGCGGGGTCCCGCTGGGACGAGGCCGCCAGCGCCCCCGACCCGCCCAGCGTCAGCACCAGCACCATGCCGGCGGCCAGGCCCGCCTTGCGTCGGTCCATGTCGCGTCTCCTTCTCCCGACCGGCCGGCCCTTCCGGCCCGGTGGCTGCCGCCAGCCAACCCGGCCCACCTTCACCCAGCCGTCGGCGAACCTTAGAAACGCCCTAGAGCAGGCGGGGCGGCACATGGGCGTGAGCGCGGCCGGGCGGGAGGCGTCGGTGGTGGTGATGGCCGAGCGGACGTCATGACGGAGTGTTGGTGATTGCCCAAATATGTGTGGATAGCTCATGATTGGCGGCTGTGGACCGTTCCCGCACTGTCGTGCGCGAGCGCGCCGGGTCGGGTGGGGGACTCGTAGATCAGGGGGTGCCATGCTCGACATCCAGGTCCTCGGACCACTCCAGGCCAGTCTGCACGGTCGTCAGGTGGAACTCGGCCCGGCCAGGCAGCGGGCCGTGCTCGCGCGCCTGGTGGCGGCGGGCGGCCAGGTCGTGTCGGCCGACCGGTTCATCGACGACCTCTGGCAGGGCCAGCCGCCGCCCAAGGCGCTGGCCGCCCTCCAGGTCTACGTCTCGAACCTGCGCCGAGCGCTGGAGCCCGGCCGCCCGCCGCGCGCTCCGGCCACGGTGATCATGAGCGCCCCGCCCGGGTACCGGCTCCGCCTGGCCGAGGAGAACGTGGACGCGTGGCGGCTGCCCGGGCTGATCGACGCCGCCGGGAAGGCGCTGCAGCAGGACGCGGCGGCGGCCGCGTACGACCTGCTCGACGAGGCGCTGGGGCTCTGGACGGGGTCCGCGTACGGGGAGTTCCCCGAGGAGTGGGCGCTGCCCGAGGCGACCAGGCTGGCCGAGCTGCGGCTGATCGCCGTCGAGTACCGGGCCGAGGCCGCACTCATGCTGGGACGCCACGCCGAGGCGGCCCCGGAGCTGCGCCGGCACGTCGACCGGCATCCGCTGCGCGAGAACGCCGTCCGCCTGCTGGCCCTGGCCCACTACCGGTCCGGCGGCCAGGCGGAGGCGCTCGCGGTGCTGCGCCGGGCCAGGGAACAGCTGGCCGACGAGTTGGGGGTCGATCCCGGCCCGGTGTTACGCGCCCTCGAACAGGACATCCTGCGCCAGTCGGACTCCCTGAACGCGCACCCCGTACCCAGTCCGGAGCCCGCACCCGCGCAGGATCCGGTGCCCGCTCCCGGGCCCGCGCTCGTCGGCAGGGAGCGCGAGCTGGCCGTCCTCCGGGAGGAGGCCGCGCACGCCGCCCAGCGCACGGTCTGGCTCGGGGGCGAGCCGGGCGCGGGGAAGAGCGCGCTGGCCGAGGCGTTCGCGGCGGAGCTGGGGGAGCGCGGCTGGCGGGTGGCCATCGGCCGCTGCCCGGAGATCGACGGCGACGCGCCGCCCGCGTGGGCGTGGAGCGAGGTCGTCCGCCGGCTCGCCGCCGCCCGCCCGCCGGACGACCCGGCCGGGCTGGCGCCCCTGCTGCACGACGGCGTGGCGATCCAGAACCAGTTCCGGCTGGCCCGGTCGGTGGCCGACTACCTGGCGGCCAACGCGCCGCTGGTCGTCGTGCTGGAGGACGTGCACCGCGCCGACGGCGAGACCCTGCACCTCCTGCGCCACCTCAAGCCCACGGCCAAGTTGCTGGTCCTGGCCACCCACCGGCCCGCCGAGGCGACCGACGACCTGGCCGCCACGCTGGCCGCCCTCGCCGCCGGGAGCAGGCACCTGGAGCTGCCCGGACTCGGCGAGTCCGACGTCGCCGCGCTGCTCGCCCGCCACTGCGAGCGCGAGCTGGGGCCGGCGACCGTGCGCACGATCGCCGAACGCACGCTCGGCAACCCCCTGTTCGTCTGCGAGATCGCCCGGCTGCTCGCCTCCGAGGGGCCCGCCGCCGCCGAGGCGCTGCCGCCCGGCGTGCGCGACCTCATCCGGCGCAGGATCAGCCGCCTGCCCGCCAGCGCCCAGACCGTGCTGCGCAACGCCGCCGTCATCGGCAGGGACGCGGACGTGGACGTCCTGATCGCGCTGCACGACGGGGACGAGGACACGGTCTTCGACGGGGTGGAGGCCGGGGTCCTGACGGGGCTGCTGGCCGAGCCCGGCCCCGGCCGGCTGCGGTTCACGCACGTCCTGGTCAGGCAGGTGCTGTACGAGGACACCGCCAGGATCCGCCGTACCCGGCTGCACGGGCGGGTGGTGACGGCGCTGGAGCGGATCCGCCCCGGAGACGTGGCGGCGCTGGCCCATCACGCGCTGGAGGCGGCGGCGCCGAGCGCGGTGCGGTACGCGCGGGCGGCGGCCGTACAGGCGTCCGGCCTGCACGCGCACCGGGAGGCGGCGGCGCTGTGGCGGGCGGCGCTGGAGTTCGCCGAGGACGACGAGACCAGACTGGAGCTGCTGTGCGGGCTGGTGTCGGCGCTCGGGCACGCGGGCGACGTCATCGGCGCCGTGGCCGCCCGCACCACCGCCGTCGAGACGGCCCGCCCACTCGCGGGGCGCGTCGCCGGCAGGCCTCTCGCCAGGGCCCTGACCTCGTACGACGCGCCCGTGATCTGGACGATCCAGCAGGACTCCCGCTACGACGAGGACTTCGTCGCGGCGGTGCGGTCGGAGCTGGCCGCGGGACCCGACGACGAGACGCGCTGCCGGCTGCTGGCGGCGCTCGTCTTCGCGCTGGAGGGGCACGACGACGTCCGGGTGGACGGCGCCGGAGCCGAGGCGGTGGCGCTCGCGCGCCGGCTCGGCCGCCCCGAGCTGCTCTGCCTGGCACTCAACGCGCGCTACTTCGCCGTGCTCTCCCCGGACCGGCGCGACGAGCTGGAAGCCATCGGCGGCGAGCTGCTGGAGCTGGGGAGCACCCACCGGCTGGTCGCCTATCTCACGCTGGGCCACAGCGCGCTGCTCATGGCCGCGTTGGGCCGCAACGACGTGGCGGCCGCGGCGCGCCACGCCGACCGCGGCGTGGCGGTCTCCACCAGCGGCCAGCTCGGCCTGTCGCTGGTGATCCTGACGCTCTTCGGCGCGCAGCGGAAGCTGGTCGAGGGCGACTTCGACGCCGCGGAGGCCATCTACACCGGGGTCTCCCGGCAGATGGCCGAGCGCGGCGGCGCGAACGCCGAGGCGCTGGGGATACTGGGCAGGTTCGTGGTGCGGCTGGCGCGCGGCAACGTGCGCGACTCGCTGGACGAGCTCGCCTTCCTGTGGGAGCACGTGCCCAACGACGGCACGGCCGAGCTGTACGCGGCGGCGCTGGCGGCGGCGGGCGAGCCGGAGGCCGCCAGGCGGGTCTGGCAGCCCGGGTCGTCCCAGTCGCTCGACTACTACTGGCTGCTGTGGGAGGGGTTGCGCGCGCAGACCGCCGTCGCGCTGGGGGACGTCGAGGTGGCCGTCCGCTGCTACCACAACCTGCGGCGGTGGGAGGGGGAGCTGGCCGGGATGCACAGCGGGTCCGTCACGCTCGGGCCCGTCGCGCTGCTGCTCGGAGACCTGGCGCGCCTGATGGGCCAGGATCCGGACGCGCACTACGCGCGGGCGGAGGAGGTCGCGGAACTGGTCGGCTCGCCCCACTGGGCCCGGGCGGCCCGTGAGAGGCGGGGTCACCTGCCGTAGCCGAAGATCAGCGCCTGGCGGCGCCGGTGACCGCGGTCGAGCACCCTGAGCAGGAGCGCGAGCACCGGCCCCGCCAGTTCGCGCAGCTCGGCCAGCTCCTCCGGCCGCGCGTACTGGCCGATCCGCGGCAGGTCGAAGCCGATGTCCCCGCCCTTGCGCACCTCGTCCTCGACCGACTTCCAGTCCGCCTCCGACACGTATTTCGCGATGACGGGGAAGAGCAGCCGCTCCTCCTCCTCGATGTGCTCGTCGAGGAGGTCGGCGAGCGTCGTCAGGGCCTTGGCCATCCGTCCCGCCGCTGCCCGATCCGTGCCGAGCCGGGCAGCGGCGACGGTGATCTCCTCCAGCAGCGGGTCGAGCTGGGCGTGGTCGTCGCTCAGGTCGCTCAGGTCCACCTCGGCGCCCGCCGAGCGCACGATGACGGGCCAGAGCACGTTGTCCTCGGCCTGGTGGTGATGGTGGATGCCGGCGCACAGCTTGGTGGCGAACGTGGCGATGGCGTCGAGCCGGGCCCGATCCGCCCGCTCCTCACCGGCGGCGAGCCCACTCATCAACGTGGCCAGGCGGCGCGCGTCGCCGCGCATGGCGCGGTGCGTGATGCGGAATCCGAGCATGTTGGGGGCCATGGGGTGCTCCTTCGATCGGGGGATGCCACCAGGGTGCGCCCCCGGACTTAGACCTCCCTTGGCGACGACTTGGCGCGGACTCATCGCCTCCGTACGGCGCCAATGTGGACAGCCCCGGAACCCTCCGCCGCGTCCGTCACGTCACCAGTCGCGGGTCGCGATCAGCTCCTCCATGTCCGTGTCCGCGAACCCGTAGGCCGTCGCCACGAACCAGAAGTCCTCGGCGATCACCTCGCGTGCCACCGTCTCCATCTGGCTGCCGGCCTCCAGGAACTCGACCGCCAGCTCGTTGAACTCGTCCGTCGCCGCCTGCGTGAGGACGTACAGCGCCGCGAGGTCCGACGGCCGCTCGGCCTCGATCCGCTCGCACAGGCGCAGCAAGATGTCCTTGCCCTTGTCGACGAGCCGGCGAGGGTAGTAGGCGTCGTCGTACATGCCCTTGAGGAAAGGGTGGCCGGTGGGGGACACCTTGATCTCCTTCGCGCCGTGATCCGGTGTGCCGATCCTGCCCGACACCTCCGACAACGGCCAGTATGGAGCGCATGAACGCAAAGCCCGGGCGTCCGCGTCTGTTACGTGAGCTGAATGATCGAGCCGCGCTGGAGCTGCTCGGCTCGTCGGGAGCGCTGACCCGGGCGCAGGTGAGCGAGAGGACCGGGCTGTCGAAGGTGACGGCCAACCATGTCCTGTCCCGCCTGGAGGAGCGCGGCGTGGTCGTCAGGTCCGGTGTGCAGGAGGGCGGACGCGGGCCCAACGCCGTCCTCTACGGGCTCAACCCCTCGTGCGGCCATGTGATCGGGGTCGAGGTCTACCTGGACACGACGACTGCCGTGCTCGCCGACATCACGGGGCGGGTGCTGGCCGAGACGACGGTCCCGACCGAGGCCGCCGTGGATCCGGCCGAGGCGATGCACGCGATCGTGGAACGCCTCACCCGGACCGCGCGGATCGACCCGGCGCAGGTGCGGGCGTGCGTGATCGGCCTGCCCGCCGTCATCGATCCTGGTACGAGCCTTGTCCACTTCTGCTATGACATGCCCGCGTGGTGCGGGGACGTGCGCGAAGCCCTCCACCGGAGGCTGCGGCTGCCCGTCACGATCGACAACGACGTCAACCTCGCCGCGATGGCGGAGCGGGCGCTGGGGGCCGCGAGTGACGTACGCAACTTCGTCCTGGTGTGGATCGGACGTGGGCCTGGCTCGGCCGTCATGGTGGGCGATCAGCTCTTCCGGGGGACCGTGGGCGCGGCCGGAGAGCTCGGCTGGATGCCCGTCCCCGGCGCGGCCGTGAGCGACGGCGGCTTCGACCGCAGCCGCCACGAGGTGGGGGCCGCGTTCCAGTCCCTGGTGGGCTGGCGGGCGGTGCAGGAACTCGCCGAGAGGCACGGGATCGCGGCCGAGGACGCCGAGCGCAGCGTGGCGGGGGCGGTGGGGAGTGCGGCGGGGGCGGTTTTCCTCGATGAGCTGGCCCGGCGGATCGCGTTGGGGGTCGCGTCCATCTGTGCCGTTCTCGATCCCGAACTCGTCGTGCTGGGCAGCCACGTCGGTTCCGCCGGAGGTGACGAACTCGCCGGCCGCGTCCAGCAGGCGGTGGCGCGCATGTGCCTGGCCAGGCCGCGGGTGGAGGCGAGCGCGATCCTGGACAGGCCCGTCGTGCGCGGCGCCCTGCTGGTCGCGGTGGAGCAGGCACGTGAGCGGGTGTTCTTCGCCGACCTGTGAACGGCGTCGGCCTGAGGGCTCGCCGACCTGGGCAGCGCCCGGAATGATCGCTAATCTGCCACAATGTCATCCCATTATCGAGCGCCTGGCGCGTTAGCACTCGCGGCGGCCGTCGCACTCACCACGACGTCGATCGCACCGGCGCACGCGGCGCCCACCGCCGCCGAGGATCGGGTCTTACGGGTCTACAACAACAACATCGAGAACCTGGTGAGGAACAACGCCGACGGCACGTGCACCCGGGTCTCGGGCCCGGACCACCTCGCCTCGATGCTGGTCGACGACGACGGCAAGACGGGCACCTCCGGAGTGCAGGCCCCCGATCTCCTGATCGTGCAGCAGGTGCGCGGCACCGGGCAGGCCACGGCCTACGCCGACCAGCTCGGGGGCATGTTCGGATATCCGGCGGGCACGTACAAGGCGATCGTGGCCTGGGACAACCCCGAGGAGTGGGGCAGCACGCACAAGTGCAGCCAGCAGTCACTCGGCGACCTGAAGAAGCGGCAGACCAACGCGATCATCTACAACACCCGAACGCTGGGCCTCGCGGCGGGCGACATCTCGAAGTACTGGAGCGCGGGCTGGTTGAAGCCCGGGACCTCGTACGCCGGCGGGGCCGGTTGCACGCTGTACAAGCCGCCGGACAGCGACGACGGCACCACCAACCAGTACAAATGGAAGCGCACGAGCGCCATCGCGGCGAAGTTCACGATCAAGGAAACCGGGACGACGGTCTTCGCCGCGACCATGCACCTCCCGGAGCAGAACGGCGCGAACGCCTGCGCGGGCGCGGGCGACACGGGCATCGCGAACTCCGGCATCCACGTCGGCGCGGACGCCACGAGCCTCATGAACGCGTCGACGATCCGCGTGATCGGGATCGACGCGAATCGTACGAACATCGCCGCCACGACCCTCGGCGGCTTCGGCATGACCGGCTACGGAGCGAAGACGACCTCCGGTTCCAGGAAGATCGACTACCTCTTCGTCAAGGGCACCGTGCGGTCGTCGAGCATCGACCACACGGTGAGCAGCACGAAGTCGAACCATCTCGCGCTGTACGGCTTCATCGAGTTCTGACGGCGCTGGGTGCAAATCGGCGGCGCGCACCTGCGCGGGCGGCCCGCGCGCGCAGGTGCGCGGACGACGGGACGGCTCACTACACAGCCACTATAAGATCGCCACAAATCCGGTCGGGTCCTGTCAAAACGATAGTGAAGGTGATCATCTTCGCCTTAAGATCACTTCCATGCTGATTCGCCGGACATTACGGATGATCACTGCTCTGGCCGCGACCTGCACCGTCGCGATCGCCGGGGGCGTGGGGACGGCCCAGGCCGAAGAGTCCCACGTGTCATCCCAGGGGCAGTTGCTGTTCTACAACCACGCCTACAGCGTGGTGGACCGCGAGACGGCGGACGCCGTCGAGAACTCGGCCTACCTGCGCGAGTTCGCCAACTTCGAGGTCCGGACCACGACCGGTGGCGGCCTGACCTGGAAGGGCCGCTACCTCAAGGGCCGCGAGACCTACATGGAGCTGTTCGGCGAGGGCGACCTGCCCGGCCAGGACGCTCTCTTCGGCTCCGCCGGGCTGGCCGTCTCGACCGAGCGCGCCGGCGACCTGGCCAAGGTGACCGCGCAGCTGAAGGCCCAGGGCGTCTCCGACCCGGCCGAATACCGCCAGACGCGTGACTTCGGCGATGGCGTCCCGATCCCGTGGTTCGACACCATCCGCACCACCTCCGCCCAGTACGAAGCCTTCGACCCGTGGGCGATGGAGTACTTCCCCGAGTACTTCGCCGACCCGCGCAGCCAGACCGAGCCGGAGAGCTACCCCGGTGACGTCAGCCGGGAGCGCTACCTGCCCGACACGTACCAGGACCGCCTGATGCGGGACATCACCTACATCCGCATCGGTGTCACCGCGCGGGACCTGGCCATCACGCTGCCGGTGCTGCGAGCCGGCGGGTTCGACGTCGCGACCGTCGGGGGCGGCGCCATCGCGACCGGCGGTGGCACCACCATCCAGCTCGACTCCGTCGCGCGTGAGCAGGCGGGCCTGAAGCGGGTCTCCATGTCGCTCAACCGCGCCGTGGAGACCCGGCACGAGGAGCGGATCGGACGTTCGACCCTCGCCGTGGGCCCGGGTGCCCGCGCCGAGTGGACCTTCGACGCCCCGCAGTAACACTTCCTCCAGGCGCCCGGCCGGCTGACGACGCTGATCGTCGCCGACCGGGCGTCGTCGTTCCGCTGGTCACCCAAGGCTCTCGTTCCGGCGTGCGCCCCACACCGCCAGCCCGGCCACCAGGACGAGAACGCCGGCCAGCCACAGGATGCCCTGGAGCGGCAGCGCGTCGACGATCGCGCCGCCGGCCAGCGCGCCGAGACCGATCGAGAGGTTGAACACCGCCACCCACAGCGCGGAGGCCTCCTCGACCGCCTGCGGCGCGACCTTGATCATCCACGTCTGAAGGCTCGTGGAGACCCCGCCGTACACCAGGCCCCAGACGACGAGCAGCGTCACCCCGCCCGCACCGGTGAGCCCTGCCACGGGGAAGAGCAGCACGGTCACCCCCAGGGTGACGGCGATGACGAGGACCGTGCGATGGAGCCGTTTCGCCACGACGGCGCCCGCGACGAAGTTCCCCACGATGCCCGCCACGCCGAATCCGAACAGCAGCGGCCCGACGAGCCGCTCGTCGATGCCGGACAGGTCCCGCAGCACGGGACCGATGAACGTGTAGGCCGAAAAATGGCCGGTCACGATCAGGAACGTCGCCAGGATGCCGACCCGGACGCCCTGGTTGCGGAACTGACCGGCCAGCCGCCGCAGGCCGACGGGCTGAGCGGCGGTCAACGGTGGCAGCACGGCCAGCAACGTGACCAGCACGGCGAGCGCGAGGGCGCTCAGCGCGCCGAACGCGATCCGCCAGCTCGCCAGCCCGCCGATCATCGTGCCGATGGGGACGCCGAACACGTTCGCGGCCCCGACGCCACCGAAGATGATCGCAGTGGCCCGCGGTACGTCCGAGGCCGCGACGAGCCGTACGGCCAGACCGCCGGCGATGGCCCAGAACCCGCCGATCGCCACCCCGACCAGCACGCGGGCGGCGATCAGGAGCGGATAGTCCGGGGCCAGGGCGGAGGCCAGGTTGGCGAGCGTCATGAGCCCCATCAAGGCGACGAGCAAGATCCTTCGATCCAGCCTGCCGACGAGCACCGGCACGACCGGCGCCGCGACGGCGGCGACGATGCTGGGGACGGTGACCATCAACCCTGCGGCGCCCTCGGACACCGACAGCGCCGATCCGACGGGGGTGAGCAGCCCGATGGGGAGCTGCTCGGCCGTCACCAGGAGAAATGTGCCGAAGGCCACGGCGGACACCGCGATCCAATGATTCCGCGCCGACGGGTCCCGCCCGGTCGTCGTGGGGTGCGTTGCCGTCACGTCGTATCTCTCCTCTCTCATTTGGGAGCGATCGCTCCCATACGACGACACACCCTAATACGGGAGCGATCGCTCCACAACGTTGGTAGAGTGGCGGCCATGGCACGGCCGAGGGAGTTCGACGAGCAGGACGTGGTCGCCAAGGCGACCCGCCTGTTCTGGCGTCGTGGCTACCACGCCACGTCGGTCCGCGACCTGGGCTCCGAGCTCGGGCTCAAGCAGAGCAGCCTGTACCGGACCTTCGACGACAAGCACACGCTGTTCTTGCGGACGCTGGACCACTATCGGGCGACCGAGTCCACTCAAGCCGAAGAGCAGCTCACCGCTCCCGGTCCCAGCCTCGAGATCCTGCGGGAGTGGCTGATCTGGATGATCAGCCACGAGGCCGGACTCGGTTGCTTCGTGGTCAACACGGCTGCCGAACTCGGCACCACCGACGCCGAGGTCCGGCAAAGGACCGAGGCCGCGTTCGACGTCACCCGGAAAACCCTGGCGTCGCTGCTGCGCCGCGGCATCCGCGACGGCGACCTGCCCGCCGCATTGGACGTCGACGCCGCGGTGGAGGTGCTGTTCACGACGGTGCTCGGCCTGCGAGTACGCGAACGCGCCGGACATGACCCCCAGCGGCTCGCCACGGCCATCGACTTCACGATCAAAACGCTCGCGACATCCGCGATCTGACTCCCATACAGCCCACCTGGCAGCGGCACGGCCGCCCTGGGCGGGTGAGCATCGCGGCCGGTCTGACGTCTTGAGGTCCCTGGGCGCCGCGCGGTCGTGCTGGTGCCGCTGCTCACGCGCCCATGCCGTCCAGGATCGCGCCCGACCGCCTGCTCGGCGGCCGAAACGTGGGCCGGCGGGTCATCCGGCCACCGCGTACGTGGCCGAGATGGTGCCGGTCCGGTAGCTGTGCGAGGCCAGGAGCGTGCAGGTCAGCCGGTCGCCATCGAGCTCCGCAACGATCTTCCTCATCGACATTCCTCGGTTTCCTGGGGCTTACAGCTGTTGCCGGCAACTCTGGCCCGCCAGGCCGTACCAGGACATCCGTGAAGATCACCCGACTGCTACGGAGTCGACACTGGTTCGCCGCTGAGAAGCACGTACGCCACAATGGGCCGTATGGTCCCTGGCGAGCCGCGGGAGGTCTCGCCCCGCGAGGCCGAGGTGCTGGCGGGCTTGGCCGAGCACCTGACGAACGCGCGGATCGCCCACCGGCTGCAGATCTCGGTCCGTACCGTGGAAAGTCACGTCTCCTCGCTGCTGCGCAAGTACGGCGTGGCCAACAGGGCGGCCCTGGTGGCCCTGAGCGGGCGTCAGCCGTCCCCTTCGGCCAGGCCGGGGCATGTTGAGGGGATCCCGGTCAGCCACACGTCCTTCATCGGACGCCGGCAGGAGCGGCAGGAGGCGCTGGCGGCGCTGACACACGCCGCGCCGGTCTGCCTGGTGGGGCCCGGCGGCGTCGGCAAGACCCGGCTGGCCGCCGTGCTGGCGCAGGCGGCCTCGGCGTCGTTCCCCGCCGGCGGGGCGTTCATCGATCTGACCCCGGTCGGCGAGGGGTTCGTCCTGCGGACCGTGGCTGACGCGCTGGGCCTGGCCGAGCGCCTTCCCCAGCCGCTGGAAAGCGTGGTCGCCGAGCGGCTCGCGCTGGGACGGTCGCTGCTGGTCCTCGACAACTGCGAGCACCTACTGGACGAGGTCGGCGACCTGGTGGAGAGACTGCGCTCGGACTGCCCCCAGGCGGGGATACTGATCGCGAGCAGGGAGCGGCCGGGCCTGCCCGGCGAGCGGGTCATCACGGTGCCGCCGCTGGCGGGGGAGGCCGAGACGCTGTTCCTGGACCGGGCACGCGCGATCGATCCAGGGTTCGCCGCGGAGCCCGCGGTCATCGCCGAGGTGTGCGCCCGGCTCGACGGGCTGCCGCTGGCGATCGAGCTGGCCGCCTCGCGGGTCGCCGTACTGGGCATCGACGCCCTGCGGGTGGGGCTGCAGGACCGGCTTCGGCTGCTGTCGGGCGCGCGCGGCAGGCCGCCCCGGCACCGCTCGTTGCGCGCGGTCATCGGCTGGAGCTACGACCTGCTGGAAGAGGAGGAACGCGCGCTGCTGCGCCGCCTGGCGGTGTTCGCGGGCGGGTTCGACCTGGCGGCGGCCACGGCGCTCATGCCGGACACGCCGCCCAGCGCGACGGCCGACGTCATCGGCCGGCTGGCCGACAAGAGCCTGCTCGGGGTGGTGGGCGGTGGCCGGTGGCGGCTGCTGGAGACCATCAGAGCCTTCGCCGCCGACCGGCTCGCGGACAGTGGCGAGACCGAGGAGACGCTCCAGCTCCGTCTGCGCTGGGCCGCGGGCACGGCCGCGACGCTGGAATCACGGCTCGACGGCAACTGGACACCGCAGTTCGACCTGGTGGCCGACGATCTGCGGGCCACGCTCGCCGACACGCCCGCCGTACCGGACCGGCAGGCTCATCGCCTGGCCAGGTCGCTGGCGCACCTGACGTTCGCCCGGCGCTTCCATCGGGAGGCGATCGGCCACTACCTGGCCGCCGCCGACCGGGCCCGCGACGCCGCGGACGGTCACCAGGACCTCCTGAGCGCGGCCGCCACGGCCGTCTCAATCGCCGACGGCTCACTGGCCTTCCGCCTGCTGATACGTGCCGCCGACCAGGTTGAACCCGCCGACCAGACCGAAGAGGCCGACCAGGCTGAAGCCGCCGGCCTGCGCGCCGCCACGTTCGCCTCCGCCCTCGTGGTCACCCACCGCTACAGAGGCGCGCACGACCGCGACCCGATGTCCGAACACCTGCCGGCGCTGATCGACAAGGCGACCGTCGGCGCCGCCTCTGCCGATTCGCGCACCGCGGCGCTGGTGGCGATCGCGCGGGCCTGGGACCAGGACGGCCTCGAACTCGCCCGTTCCGCCGTCGAGGCCGCCCGTGAGTGCGGCGACGTCATCGTCCTCCTGAGCGCGCTGGACGTGCTCACGCGCGCGTACGCGCGGGCCGGCCGGATGCGCGCCGTCCAGCGGATCTGCCGGGAGCGGCTCACGCTCATCGAGCACCTGCCGGCACACGAGCCGTCCGGCGCGGCCGAGATCGTCGACACCTTCCACTCCGCCGCGCGGGCGGAGCTGTGCGTCGGCGACCTGCCGGCCGCGCTCGCCGTCGCCGACCGCGCGCAGCGCGAGGACCCCATCGGCGAACACCCCTACCTGTCCATCCCCAAGACCATCCGACCGCTCGCCCTGAGCGGTCGTTTCCCGGAGGTCTTCCAGCAGGCGCCCGCCATGTGGGAGGCCTGGCATCAGGCAGGCAGCCCGCGCAGCGCCTGGATGTCGACCGCGATCTCCGCCGCGGCGCTCGCCCACGGGCTGGCAGGCACCGGCGAGTTCGACCTCTGGCGCTCGCGCGCGCTGGAGATGGCCAGGATGGAGGACGCGGCCTCCTCACCGGTCCTGGCCCCCTTCGCCGCCTTCGTCGACGCCAGGGTCGCCGTCCACACCCGCGCCTACCATCAGGCCGCCGCACTGGTCGAACGCGCTTTCGCCCCCTTCGCCGTGCGCTGGTACGAGGCCTACGCGCGGGCCGCCGGAGCAGAGCTGGCGGTCGTCGCCGGCTTGCCGGAGGCGGCCGAACGGCTCGCCGCCGCCATGCCGTACGCCGAACAGAACGACTGGGCGGCCGCCTGCTTGGCCCGTACCCATGGGATCCTGCACGGCGACCGCGACGCGCTGGCAGAGGCGGTCGAACGATGGACGTCGATCGACGCCCGATTCGAGCGCGCCTGCACGCTGCGTTTGCTGCCCGGCCGCAAACCGTAGGCTCGGGTGCGCGCCGACGGGTCAGCACCGGTGTGGCGAGACATCCTGAGCAGGGCAGCGGCCTGATCACCCCGCAAACCGGCTGCGGCCGGGCCGGGGGAGCGGTGGTCAGCTCGGGATCGGGCTGCCCTCGCAACCTCTGCCGATCCGGCCCGTCTCGAAGTACCGCACCACGTCGGCGGCGCACTTGGGCACCCGCGTGGTTGACACGTGCACGTCGTCGGCGACCGTGTAGACGGTGCCGCCGATGGCGCGCCGCGTCTGCAGCGTCCAGTCGTAGGCGGACATGAACTCGTGCAGGTGTCCCGCCAGCACCAGCGACCCGCTGCCCCGCTTCAACGTGGCCTGCTGCACCGGCAGCGGCCAGCCGGGACACATGGCAGGCACTCCCCAGGCCCGGCCGGTCGCCGGATGGCGCTTCACGAGCTGCTGGTACTGACGCCAGGCGGTGTCGAAACCGGCCCGGCTGCTGTCCTCGTTGCACGCGACGGCCAAGTTCATGGTCATGTTCAGCGTTTCGGGCGCGCCGGGAACGGACGGCCCCATCATCGGCGCGCCGAGCAGCTCCTTGACGGTGGCCGGGGCGGTGGTGCCCGTCGCCGTCCGCAGCTCGGCCAGCGCCTTGCCCGCGCGTACCCACTCGGTCGAGTTGCGCCTGGCCAGGTCGGCGACGGCCGAACCGTCGACGGGCCGCTGCAGGTCGGTGTAGGTCTTGGGGCTCTTGTCGTACGCGCGGACCAGCTTCGCCACCTCCTCGCGCACCTGCGGAGCGGTGGCACCGAGACCGTAGGTCCCGTCGCGGCGGGCCAGCCAGGCGGCCATGCGCCCGAAGTTACGCTCGGCCGCCTCCGCGGCGCCCTTGGCGTGCTCGTCGATACGGGTCCACGGCGGCGCCACGCTGTCCAGGAAGGCACGGCCGGTGTGCCCGGGATACAGGCTGCGGTACACCATGCCCAGGTAGGTGCCCCAGGAGAAGCCGAGCAGGTTGAGGCTGCGCTCGCCCAGCGCGGTCCGTACCAGATCCAGGTCCTTGGCCACGTTCTCGGTGGTGAGCTGTCCGAGGAAGGCGGGGTCGGAGCGTCCGCACTTCTCGTTGGAGGCGACCTGGGCGTCGTAGATCTTCCTGGCCGTCTCCTTGGTCAGCGCGCCGGGCTCCTGCGGGCCCTGCGGCGAGAGGGGGCAGGCGACCTTGGTGCTGTACCCGACGCCGCGCGGGTCGAAGCCGATGATGTCGTACCGCTCGTTGAGCCCGGCCATCTCCTCGTTCCTGAGCGCGGCCCGCAGGACCGGGTCCAGGTATCCGCTGTTGCCCGGCCCACCCGGCAGTACGGCGACGGCGCCGAGCCGGTGGGCCTCGTCCGTGGCGGTCAGCCGGGTCACCGCGATGTCGATCTTCCGCCCGTCGGGGTCACGGTGGTTCAGCGGGACGCTGACCGTCCCGCACTCCAGGCGCTTCATCAAGGAGCGGAAGGCCGCGACCTTGTCCTCCGCCACGCCCAGGCCGCGGATCACCTCATCGGAGTAGGCCGGGCAGGATTTCCACTGCACGGAAGACACGGGGTTCGAGGTGGCGCTCGCCGCGGAAGGATGCGCCACCAACCCCGCCAGCGCCAGGGCCAGCGCCGCCAGTGAAGTTCGGTACGTCATGGGGGCCAGTAATAGAGCAGGAGTTGTTTCCTCACCGTTTCCGTGAGGACGGTCGCCGATCAACGCTCCACTGGATTCGGGAGCCCGAGCATCACTCCAGGGGCAGGGGGCGGCGTGGTACGGGCGCGGTGTGGATGAGAGACGTGGTCGTGTGACCGTACGGGGTGAACAGGTCGAGGATCGGTTCGAGCTCGTCGACCGCCCGCAGGTGCATCGTGAAGTAGAAGCAGTCGTCGCCCGTCATCCGGTAGCACTCGACGATCTGGGGGACTTCCTGGGCGATCTTGGAGATGCGGTGCAGCTCCCGGATCGCCGGGCGGATGCGAACCATCACGGTGACCGGAAAGCCCAGGGCCCGCGGGTCGACCTCGGCGTGATAGCCGGTGATCACTCCGGTCTCCTCCAGCCGCTGCACCCTGTCGGCCACCGCGGGGGCCGACAGGGCGACCCGGCGGCCCAGCTCGGCGAAGCTCACTCTGGCGTCGACCTGCAGCTCGGCGAGGATACGAAGGTCGAGGGCGTCGATCCCCTTGGATTCGTATGCCCGCTCGGGTCTGATCTTTCGATTCGCCATTCTCCTAAATTACGGGCTGGCCGACGATAGGGGTCATGCCGCCCGGCATCGACGGGCTGGCCGCCGCCATGCTGGTCGCCTGCGTGTTCGCCGCTCCGTCGGGAACTTTCGGCCTCCGGTGAAGACCGCGCTCACACAGGAAGGTAAGACGACATGCAATACGTGAAGCTGGGCTCGTCAGGACTGCAGGTCTCCCGGATCTGCCTGGGCATGATGACGTACGGCGATCCGGGTTCTCGGGAGTGGATGCTGCGCGAGGACGCGGCCGAGCCGATCGTGCGGCGCGCGGTCGAGGCCGGCGTGACGTTCTTCGACACCGCCGACATGTACTCCGACGGCGTGAGCGAGGAGATCACCGGGCGGCTGCTCGGCAAGCTCTTCGCCCGCCGCGACGACTACGTTCTCGCCACGAAGGTCTACTTCCCGACGGGGCCGGGCCCGAACGACCGAGGGCTGTCCCGCAAACACGTGCTGTCCGCCATCGACGCCTCGCTGACCAGGCTCGGAACCGACTACGTCGATCTGTACCAGATCCACCGCTGGGACGACGAGACGCCGATCGAGGAGACCATGGAGGCCCTGCACGACGTGGTGCGGGCCGGCAAGGCGCGTTACATCGGCGCCTCCAGCATGTACGCCTGGCAGTTCGCCAAGGCGCAGCACACCGCTCAGGCGGCCGGCTGGACCAAATTCGCGTCGATGCAGAACCACTACAACCTCGTGTACCGGGAGGAGGAGCGAGAGATGCTCCCGCTCTGCCTGGACCAGGGAGTGGGCGCCATCCCGTGGAGTCCGCTGGCACGCGGACTGCTCACCGGGAGCCGCCACCGCGACGGCCGGCGGCGCACGGTCCGATCCGGCAGCGACCCGCTGGCCGACAGCATGTACGAGGACGCGGACTTCGACGTCGTCGACGCCTTGCGCGCGGTCGCCGACGAACGAGGACTGCCTCCGGCGCAGCTTGCGCTCGCATGGCTGCTCGGGAGACCCGGTGTGAGCGCGCCGATCGTCGGGGCGAGCAAGGTGGGCCATCTGGACGATGCCATCGCGGCGGTGGAGGTGTCCCTGAGCGAAGAGGAGGCGGCCCGCCTGGAGGCCCCGTACCGGCCACATCGAATCATCGGGCACTCCTGAAAGCCGGTCGCCGCCACTCCGCCTACCTCGAGGGATCTGCGGCACTCGCTCTGCCCCCAGCGCGGCAGCGCTGATCTGGCGGGGCCGGCGCGGTCCTCTAGTTCCCTCTCCCGTTCTGCGCTGCCCGGTCCGATTCGGGCAGCTGCCAGTCGGCCGTCCACAGCCGCGTTCCCGAGCGGCGGTCGAGGCGGCGCAGGAACGACAGGACGCCGGCGGTGCCGGTGCTCCAGGTGTAGGCCGCCTTGTCGAGGTCGTTGCCGGGGAAGACCGGTTGCGCCGGCTCGCCGCCGGCCCGTACCAGCATCTGCTCGGCGATGTCCTCGGCGTGGCGCCAGTAGTCGTCATCGCCCGTGACCATCGCCAGGTCGATCAGCGCTTCGCCGATGCCCGCCAGGCCGCAGCACTGAGAGACCACCCAGGCTTGCGGGGCGACGACCAGGCACGCCCGCGCGCCCCGCTCGGCCAGCTCCAGGTAGCGGTCCTCGCCGTACGCGCGGGCCGCGCGGGCCAGCGTGCCGGTGATGCCCGACATGCCCTGGCACCAGGAGGCCCCCATGGCTCGGGCATCCGGGCCGTGCAATTCGCCGATCAGCGCCTCGGCCTGGACGGTCAGCGCCGCCAGCCGCTCCCGGGCCGCCTCGCCCGCCGCTCGGTCGCCGGTGGCCGCGTGGTAGGAGAGCAGGAAGTCCGCGCAGCCCGCGTCGCCGTGGGCGTACGCCGTGTCGACCGACACGCCGGAGCCGGGCTGGGCGGGTGCTACGGCGTCCTGCGACCGCGTGACCTCACCGGCGATCAGCAGCCGGGCGCACTCGGCGGCGATCCGCAGATGCCGGGCATCGCCGGGGTCGATGGCGCCCAGGGCCAAATGGCCCGAGCCGATGCCTGCCACGCCGTGCGCCTGGTCGGCCCGCTGCGGGCCGTCGATGGTGACGGGGGCCGGCGCCGCGAGATCCGGCGCGCCGCTCAGACGGGCCGCGGTCAGGAACAGCGCGGTGCCGGTACGGCCGAAGTACAGCGAGGGCGGGAGCTTGGCGGGCGGCATCACGCGGGCCGTCCACCGGGCCAGGTCGGCGGCCACGGCCTTGGCCTCCGGGTGGTGCAACAGTTCCATGCCGACTCCGGCACTGCCGCCGTAGACGTTGGTCACCGGCGGGCTCTCCCGGCGGGCGTCCTCGGGCGCGGCCATCAGCTGCTCGGCGAAGGCCGCGCACTCGCGCACGGTGTGGTCGAGCGCCTTGGACAGCAGTTCCCCGGTGAGCCTGGGCGGGGAGGGCAGCTTCCACCGTCCCGCCTGCGGCTGTTCGGTGGCGGGCCGCCCGTCGCCGAGGCCGGTCACGGCCGGTACGGGGCGCGGCCGGTCGGCAGGGGCCGGTCCGTGGGCGGGTCTGAGCTCGGCGGCGGCGGCGGTGCGGTCGGCGGGGTCGAGGCTCAGCAGGCCGGGCAGCAGGCCGAGGACGCCCGTCGTGACGTCCGGGAACATCCCCGCCAGGCACATGAGCGTGCGCTCGACGTTGCGGACCGGGTCCGGGCCGATCATGATCGGGTTCATCCCGGTGGCCGCGAAGAACAGGGTGGCGCCCAGCGAGAAGTAGTCGTCGGCGGGCACGGAGGCACGGTCGGTGTGCTGGTCGGGAACGCTGTAGCCGCGGCTCCAGCCGGGCAGCTGCAGCCCGTCGTACCTGCTGTTGCCGAAGTCGATCAGGGTGCAGCGGCCGTCCTCGCCGAGCACGACGTTCTTGGGCGACAGGTCGCGAATGACGACGCCGTGCGCGTGCACCGCGTCGATCACCTCCAGCAGCCGGACGGCGAGTGTGCCGAGGTCGCGCTCGCCGGTGGCGGGCTCCTCGGTGAACAGGCCGTTCTCCGCGACGAATCGGTTGAGGTCGCGGCTGCCCGCGTCGGTCATGACGAGGAACTCGTCCTCGCCGTGCCGGAAGTGGTCGATCGGCTCCGGTACGCCTGCCACGCCCGTGAGCGCCTGCAGGACGCGCAGCTCGTTGCGGAGGTACATCCGCAGGTCCCAGCCCTCGACGTTCTCCCCGACGTACGCGCGGGCCTCCTTGACCACGACCCGCCGCCCGGCGGCGTCGGTGGCGCGGTAGACGTTTCCGCGCGGGCCACGCACGACGCCGGACGTCACGCGGTACCGGCCGCCGATGAGCCGCCCGCCGCCTCCGTCGGCGGCCTGCCCGGTTGTCTGCCCGGTTGTCGGCGCGGGCGGCAGCGTTCCCAGCGATGGTGTTCCCAGCGACGGCGTTCCCAGCGACGGCCGTTCGTCAGGCTCCGACGGGCCGGCCCCGGCAGGCTCCGTGGGACGGAACGGGTCGGTGGCCCAGGGCGGGCAGGTGAACTCGGGGCCGGCCGCGCCCGGCAGTTGCTCGCCGTCCGGCCCGATCACGATCAGCTCGAAGTCGCCGTTCTCGTCCACGCGGTACTGCGGGGCGAACGGGGCATACCTGTAGTACACCGGAGCATCGGGGCGGATCCGCCGATCGCTGACGATGCGCGGGGCCGACAGCCCGGACAGGGCGTCGGCGAGGGCGTGGCCCAGTTCGACCACCGCGTCCTGCTCCGGGTAGACCGTCATGGCCTTGCCCACGGCTCCCGGGTCGACGTCGCCGGAGTTGAGCTCCATGAGCCTGTGGGTGGACCGGGCGACCTTGAAGGCGCAGCCGGTGCCGGCCAGGATCGGCAACGCGCGGTCAAGGGTGTCGTTGAGGGTGCCGGGACGTGCGGAAATGTGGATTTTCCAGCCCTGCAACGGAATGTCGTGGTGAGGGTCGTGAACGCTGATCCACGTGTCGTCCTCGTATATTTCCCTACCATTCGACTCTGCAAATTGGGTAAGGCGGTCGAGCACATTAAAGTCCACGGTCATCCCTCGATAACGGAGCGCATCGGCCTGATATGAGAAAAAGGCCATCAGAGCACCGCCGACGGCCTTTCCCCAGCACCTCTCGTCACCACGCTTGACCGCGTGGGATCAGGTGCTTCACACGATGGACGGGCAGCACGGGAAGCTGCTGCAGACCGTACGCTTGCAGGTGTTGACGCAGGCCTGGGGGCCGTGGAGCAGCTTGTTCAGCTCGCCTTCGAAGTCGACGGCGAGATCTTCGTACTCCAGGACTCCGGCGTCGCGGGGCTCCAGGGCGAGGACCGACATTAGGGCTCCTTCCTTGGCCACCTATGGGCGGCCGACGTAGGGATCCGAGCCTCGGGATGGCGCCGGTAGGCACCTTTCCCGCGCTCCGCCCGCGACCAGGAACCGGCTAGATGTTCCCGCGTCGCAAGCAAACGGACGCATTATGTGCATATATCCGGAAGCCTGTCCAGAGGTAGCCGTAACAGCCAAAAATGTGTTTACATGCGCCTTTACAGTGGGAGTTGGATCTTCTAGATTGACGTGCGTGATGGGGGGATCTCTGGCGCGCCGGTCTCCGAACGGCGCCCTCGCGTGAGGCTCTGGCGTCGCCGACGCAGGACGAGCGTCCCGGACGACCGTTCGGGGCTCGTGGCCCAGTACTGGGAGAGCCACGACGAGCACCTGCTGACCGCCACCCTCGGTACGATCGCCCGCAGGCTGCCGTCCTTGGTGGCCGCCGCGTTGCGGATGGCGTGGGAGGCGAGTCCCCGCGACACGGTCGTGGCCCTGGCGGGCAACCTCGCTGCCGGCGTCTTCACGGTCTTCGGCCTGGTGGCCACCTCCGACGTGCTGGCCTCGCTGCTGGCCGCCGGTCCCACACCCGATCGGGTATGGACCGCGCTGCCCTCGCTGCTGCTCGTGGCCGCCGCGACCGGGTTGCGCGGAGCGCTGCTGGCCGGTGCCGGATGGGCGCAGGCCCGGCTCAAACCGCTGGTCGAACGGCTGGCCGAGACCCGCCTGTTCGAGCTGACCACCCGGGTGGAGCTGGCCGCGTTCGACGACCACGACTTCCACAACGCGATGCGCCGGGCCCGCGACAGCGGCGTGCCCGACACCGCCACCGTGGTGGAGACGACGATCGCCGCGGTCACCGGCGCGGTGGGTGTGCTGGCCTCGGCCGTGGCGCTCGGCCTGCTGCATCCGGTCCTCATGCCGTTGCTGCTGGTCGCCGCCGTGCCGGCGGGATGGGCCGCGGTACGCATGGCGCGGCTGGGCTACCAGGCGTTCTACCGGCTGTCCGCCGCGCGGCGGCGCAAGTTCATGCTGTCGGACCTGATGGCCGAACGGCAGCCCGCCGCCGAAGTGCGGGCGTTCACGCTCCGGGACTTCCTGCTCGGCCAGTACGCCAAGGTCGCCGACCTGGAACAGGACGTTCAACTCGACGTGGCACGGCGGCGGGCCGCGACCAAGGCGGGCGGCGACCTGCTGACCGGCCTGGCCACAGCCGGCGTGTACGTGGTGCTCGGCGTGCTGCTGGCCATCGGCGTGATCCCGCTGTCGGTGGCCGGCGCGGCCGTGCTGGCGATCAGGACCGGGCAGGTGTCGCTCACCGCCCTGATCCAGACCATGAACCGGCTCTACGAGGCAGGCCTCTACTTCGGCGACTACCTGGCCTTCTGCGAGATCGCCCGGGAGCGCGTCCCCCCGCGGCCGGCAACCCCTGCCGAGCCGGCGCCGTTCAGCCTGCTGACGGCCGAGAACGTCACGTTCACCTATCCCGGAGCCGACCGGCCCGCACTGTCGGGCGTCAGCGTGACGGTCGGCCAGGGCGAGGTCATCGCCCTGGTCGGCGAGAACGGCTCCGGCAAGACGACCTTGGCCAAGCTGCTGGCCGGGCTGTACCAGCCGCAGGAGGGCACGATCCGTTGGGACGGCGTGGACCTCGACGCGTTCGACGGCGACGCGTTGCGGCGGCGGATCTCCGTGATCGCCCAGGATCACACGCGCTGGCCGCTCACCGTCCGCGAGAACATCGTCATGGGGCACCCCCTGGAGGAGGATCGGCTTGCCGCCGCCTCCGCCGCGGCGGGTGCCGACGAGGTGGTGGCACGACTGTCCGACGGCTACGACGCGCTGCTCGACCGCCGCTTCCGGGGTGGCCACGACCTGTCGGGCGGCCAGTGGCAGCGCATCGCCGTGGCACGCGGTTTCTACCGCGACGATGCCGCGCTGGTCATCTTCGACGAGCCGACCTCGGCCCTGGACGCCCGTGCCGAGCACGCCCTGTTCGAGCGGATCCGCGGCCACGCCGCCGGACGCACCGTCGTGCTCATCACCCACCGGCTGGCCAGCGTCCGCTACGCCGACCGCATCTACGTGCTCGACGGCGGCGCGATCGCCGAGCAGGGCACGCACGCCGAGCTGATGGAACGCGACGGCCAGTACGCCGGCCTGTACGAGCTGCAGGCCTCGGCCTACCACCAGACGGTGCCATGATCGTCGCCGAGTCGGCGTACCTCGCCGTGACCGCGGTGCTGCTGGTCGCGGCGCTGGTCAAGCTGCGGGACGTGCCCGGCTTCGCCCGGTCGGTGGCCGGCTACCAGGTGCTGCCGGGCAGCCTGGCCAGGCCGGCCGCGGTGGGCGTGCTCGTGGCCGAGCTGGCCGCCGGCGGGCTGCTGCTCGCTCCGGGCGGCCGGCGGTGGGGCGCCGTGGTGGCGGCAGTCCTGTTCGCCGCGTTCCTGGCGGCCATGGCCTCCGTGATACGGCGCCGGATGGCCGTGGACTGCGGGTGCTTCGGCGGCCGCGACCTCGTCGGGGCCGGCACGCTGGTGCGTACCGGTCTGCTGCTGGTCCTCGCGGTGACGGCGGCTCTGACCGGGCCGGTCGCGTTCGCGCCCGTTCAGCTTCCGGTGGCGGCGGTCCTGCTCGGGCTGTCCTTCTTGCCCGCGCGGCTGCTACGTGCGGAGAGAGCCTCGTACGGGCCGCGTCCCGGCACGCACTTCGCGCTCAACGGCAGGCCGGAGCCGGCCGGCGACCGGACGATGTACGCGTTGGTCTCGCCGGCGTGCGGGTTGTGCAAGGCGATGCTGCCGGAGTTCGTCGCGACAGCCGACCGTCTGGATGTCGCGCTGGTCAGCGCGGTGGAGGGATATGGTGGCGCCGGGCTGCCCGTGATCGTGGACCCGGATGTCTTCGACCGCAACGACATCCCGTGGCCGCCGTACGTGGTGGTGACCGACCGCACCGGCACCGTCCTGTCGGCGGGCGGCGCGGCCGATCCGGCACAACTGGAGCAGGTACTGTCTCGCGCCGAAGCGGTCGCTCTCCGAGACGGGCGATGAGACGCGGGACGCCTGTCGTGCGCCGGGTGTCGATCTCGCGGCGTCCCGGGTATCGTGATCGACCGGCTGATCGCCCGCCGGCCTCAGGCTTTGAGGGCTCGGTCGATGAGATCTCGCATCCGGTGTTCCTCCTCCGAATCGTCGCGGGGCTCGGGCTTGAGCTGGAGCTTGTCCTTGAGTACTTGGGCGAAGGGCTTCATCGACCAGCTGGGGAGGACCTCCGCCGCGCGACGCAGCGCCGCCAGGGCGACGGTCGCGTCGGGCTCTTCCATGCCGGGGATCGTGAAATCCGCCATCGCCTGCCCACACAGGACCCTGAGGGCGTCGGGATCGAGGGATTTCACGCCTGTCAAATTCGTCATCGCGATCAGCTCGCCGGCGAGATAGCGCCGGGTCTCGATCGAGACGCCGGTCGTCGGCGTCGCGAAGAACGCGATGAGCATCGGCAGCACGTCCGGCTTGTACCGCGCGTTCTGGCACGCGAACGCGCAGTACGAGGCCATGATGCTGTCCCGGTACCGCGCGATGTCGGCATCGGCCTCGTCTTTGACGCCGCCCAGCGCTTTCCAGTGGTCCTTCACGCCCTTCAGGGTCAGGCTGACCTCCGTCGTCGGCTTCTTCTCGCCAGGGGGCATGCCGGTCGCCAGGTGGCCGAGCGCGTAGAAGTACTCGACCATCGCCTGCTTCGACTCGTGGCCGGTGTTGATGCGCGTGTACCAGTCCTCTTGTTGACCTTCTGTCGGTGTTCCCCACGGCCCCGGGATCAGGTCGACGAAGGACGTCCGCAGGAACGAGAAGCTGCCGCGCCAGTCGACCAGGGCGAGCTTCTGGAACAGCGCGGCGATCTCGCCCTCGGGCTTCGAGCGCAGGAGCAGGGGGATGCCGTCTACGTACGGAGACCCCAGGTCCGTATGCGTGACCGGCCAGCAGAACCTGTTCACGAACTCGGCGTTACCGGAGGCGCTGCGCATCAGCGCCTGCTCGTCCTGGTTGCCGTGCTTGAGCATGTGTATCACGAGCTGTCCCTCGTCATGCCGGGCGAGATCGAGGTCGAGCTCCTGCAGCCGCGCCTCAGCCTGCGTGCGCTGGGATGCGTAGCCGTCCTGCTTCGACAACACCGTGAGGTCGCCGGCGGCGACCTTGCCGGTGCCGAAGGAGGCGTACTTCTGGAAGCTCTTGCACAGGAACACCTCGAGGCTGCCGTCGGCGATGGCGTCCTTCAGGCCGTTGAGCACCTCGTCGAGCCGGGTCCGGCCGGTGGACGGGTCGAGCCCGTCCTCGACGGTGGTGTCGAGTATCAGCGCGAACGGCGGGTCATCCCGCTTGCGTGTCTTCAGGCTCTTGAGCACGCCATCCACGAGGGTCTTCGCCGGTGACGACTCGAAGGGCGTGCTCGGGTTCAGCGCCGCGACCATGACATCCTCGCGCGGCTTCGCTATCTCCCCCTTCTTGAGGTTGCCGAGCAGCATCCCGGTCTCGAAGTAGTCGATGCCCTCGGTGGGCCGCGAGACCTGGTCGGTGCGCCGCGACGACAGCGCGATGTACAGCGCCGTCCCGAGCGCGTCCATGCCGCTGGTCATGAGGTGGCTGCTGAGCTCGATCTCCCTGCCGACGTACGGCGCGATGCTCGGCGCCCGCTTCAGCAGGACGTCCTGCATCGTCTTCCAATAGTCGACACGTCCGTAGTTCTTGGCAGCGGCGAGCACGACGGCGATCTCGTCCATCATGAGGTCGACCGCGCGCAACGCCGTCGACGGGTTCGGCTCCTCGACGACGATGTCGAGGAGCCGGCTCAGCGAGCGCAGGGCGTCGGCGGTCAGCGCGTCGCGGCGGTCCGGGCCGAGCTTGTCGGTGAGGCCGAGCAGGAGGTGCTCGACCATGGCGCACACCGGCGCCAGCTCGCCCTTGCCGCGCGCGGTGTCCTGCAGACGGGAGAACGCGCTGGAAGTGATGAGCTGCGCGAGGTCGGCGTGCGCGTCGACGGTGAAGTTCGGCGGAAGCGAGGGTTTGCCCGCGTCCATGAGCTCGTAGAGCTGGTACGCCGACGGCGTCGCGCCGATCCCCTCCAGGATCTCCTTCCACTTCAAGGAGGGGTCGCTGGCGCCCCTCAGCACGCTGATGCCCGTATCCCCCTTGAGCGGCCGGATCTCGAGCTTGGCCAGCACCTTCGGGTCCAGCACCATCTCGAGCTTGCGCAGCACGCGCGGGCTGTTGACCAGGATGTCGCCCTCTTGCAGCTTGTGGTCCGACTGCAGCTTCTCCGCGAAGTCGTCCAGGGCTTCGCCGAAGGACGTGCGCCAGTAGCTGGACTCGACGTCGTGCTGGGTCGTCAGGTTACTCTGGCCGGTGCGCTTGCTGCCCGCCGTACGGAAGCCCACCTGCTTGACGATGTGCTCCTGAGCGGGGGCCGCCACCTTCCTGAGCGCCGTGCGGCGCAGCTCCGAGTACGGCTCCTCGCCGCTGCTGATCAAGGTGATGTCAGCCAACGCCTTTTTGAGGTAGGCGATCGACGAGGCGTCGTCCGCGTCGTCGGTTCGCTTCGCGAGCTCGACCAGGTCAACGGTGCCCTTGACCGGCGTGGCGAGGTCGAGCGCCTCGAACGATTCGTTGCGGCCCGGCGCGCGATCGCCCTCAGGCTGCTTCTGCGGCGTCTTGGGCTTGACGAGACGGACCCCGGAGGTCGCCTTCAGGAAGTCGAGGGCGAGGTTGCCTCTGAGTTGCGTCACGATGAGCCGCGACATCGTGCTGCGCTCATGCGCCGAGCGCTGGGCCAGCATCTCGGCCATGCGCGGCGCGGAGAACGTTTTGTCCTGCAGCGCCTTCGCCACCACCTTGGCGGTGGCCGGGTCGGGCTTCTCGGTGAACTTCTGCCAGCCCGGCGGCGTCGATGTGGAGATCGGTGCGGAGGCGACGGACACGTCACGCTTCGTGATAGGCAAGTCGGACATGTCGGATATGCCAGGCGTGATCTTTTCTGGTCCGCCGATCGTACGCCTGCGCTGACGCTTGTTCTTGGTCGCGCCGATGGTCGGTTTCTTTTTCATGACCCCCCAGCCATTCTGCTCAAGGCTCCCCCCGCCTGATGACCGATCGATCGTCCACCTTCTGGCCGAGCGTGCAAAGGTTCCCTGTCCGCCACATTCGTGGCGCGCTTCTCTGAGTCGCGGCTCCCTGATGCTCAGAGCGCCGACGACACCGGCTCCTTAAGGGCCCGGTTGACGATCGCGCGCAGCTTCATCGCGTCCGGTGACTTGTCGGCGCTCGCGAGCTTGGCTTTGAGCTTGCCGGCGATGGCCTTGAACTCCCAGGCCGGGAGCACCGCGGCCGCGCGAACCAGCGACGGGAGGAGACGCGCGTCGAGGATCGTTCCCGGCATCACCGCCATCGAGAGCAGTTCGCCGGCGAGATAGCGCTGGGTCTCGATCGTGACGTCTGGCGCCGGGCTCGCGAAGAAGTCTCCGAGCAGCGGCAGCGCACTGGTCTTGGGCCGCAGGTTCTGGGCCGCGAACGCGCAGTACGAGGCCCTGATGCTGTTCCGGTACTGCGCGGTGTCGGTACCGTCCGGAGCGAGGGCCAGCGCCTCCAGGTGCTTGCGCACCATCGCGATGTTCAGCCGGTCGAGGTCGACCTTGCCGTCTGACCTCTTCTCGCCAGGGAGCGTGTTGCTCTCCAGATGGCCGAACGCGTAGAAGTTCTCGACCATGGCCTGCTTCGACTCGTGGCCGGTGTTGATGCGCACGTACCACTTCTCCTCAGGCTTGTCCGCACCGTACGGCCCGGGGATGCCGCCGACGTACGACGTCCGCAGGAACGAGAAGCTGTCGCGCTGATCGATCGTGACGAGCTTCTTGAACAGGTCGTCGGCCTTGGTCGGCGCGCGCAGGAGCAGGGGGATGCCGTCCACGTACGTGGACCCCTGCGTGCGGTCCTGCCCGTTGATCGGCCAGCAGAACTCGTCCACGAACTTGGCGTTGTCGGCGGCGGTGCGGATCAGCTCCAGCTCGTCTCGATGTCCGTGCTTGAACATGTGCACCACGAGCTGCGTCTCGTCGCTGCGGGCGAGATCGAGGGCGCGGTCCTGCAGCAGCGTCTCGGCCCGCGCGGACGCGGAGTCGAGGTTGCGCTTCTTCGACAGCATCGTGAGATCGCCGGCGGCGACCTTGCCGGTGCCGAACGAGGCGTACTTCTGGAAGCTCTTGCATAGGAAGACCTCGAGCGTGCCGTCGGCGATGGCGTCCTTCAGGCCGCCGAGCACGACGTCGAGCTGGGTCTTGCCGCCGGGCGACTTGGGCGCGACCTCGATGGTGCTGTCGAGTATCAGCGCGAACGGCGGGTCACCCTTCTTGCGCGCCTTCAGAGCATCGCGCACGTCGGCCACGAGTTTGTCCGCTGATGGAGCGTCGAAGGGCGTGCTCGGATTCAGCGCCGCGACCAGGACGTCGTTGCGCGGACGCACCGCCTCGCCCTTCTTGAGCTTGCTGAGCAGCAGCCCGGTCTCGAAGTAGTCGATGCCCTCGGTGGGACGCGTGACCTGATCGTGGTCCCGCGACGACAGCGCGATCGACAGCGCCGTCCCGAGCGCGTCCATGCCGCTCGTCATGAGGTGGCTGCCGAGCTGGACCTCCTGCCTGTCCACCAGCGGTGCGATGCCCGGCGCCCGCTCCAGCAGGACCTGGCGCATCGTGTCCTGATAGTCGACCCGCGTGTAGTTCTTGGCCACGGCGACCACGATGCCGATCTCGTCCATCATGAGGTCGACCGCGCGCATCGCCACCGACGGGTTGCGCTCGTTCTGCACGACGATGCCGAGGAGCCGGCTCAGCGAGTTCAGGGCGTTGGCGGTCAGCCCGTCGTAGCGAGAGGGGCCGAGCTCGTCGGTGAGGCCCAGCACGAGGTGCTCGATCATGGCGCACACCGGCGCCAGCTCGCTCTTGCCGCGCGCGATCTCCTGCAGGCGGGAGAACGGGCCGGAGGTGATGAGCTCCGCGAGGTCGGCCCGCGTGTCGACCTTGAAGTCGGTCGGGGGCGACTCCTTGCCCGCGTCCATGAGTTCGTAGAGCTGGTACGCCGACGGCGTCGCGCCGAGCTCCTGCAGGATGCTGTTCCAGTCGATGGTGTACTTGCCGGTGCCGCTCAGCACGCTGATGCCCGACGTCCCGGCGAGCGGCTCGATCTTGAGCCCGGCCACCACGTCGGGGCCCACCATCATCTCGAGCTTGCGCAGCACGCGCGGGCTGTTGACCAGGAGGTCGCCCGGACCCAGCTTCCCCTTCTCCTGCAGATCCTTCAGCAGGCCCTGCAGGTTGTCGCGGAAGTTCGTGCGCCAGTAGGAGGCCGCCAGCTGGTTCTGGGGCGACAGGCCGCTCTTGTCGGTGCGCTGGGTCTTGGCCGCGCGGAAGCCGATCTGCTCGACGAGGTGCGCCTGTGTCGTGTCCGTCAGATCGAGCTTTTGCTTGATCTCGGTGCGGCGCTTGTCCGAGTAGCCCGTCGTGCCGCCGAGGGAGTTGACGAGCTTCAACGCCTCCGTGAGGTTGCCCATGGCCGAGATGTCGCGCACCTCGTCGATACGCTGCTCGAATCCGGCCAGGTCGGCGGTGATCTTGTCCGACGCGAGGTCGAGCGCCGCGATCTGCTGCCGGTCGCGGCCGTGCGAGGTCTTGACGGGCAGTTCCCCGAGCGTCTTCGGCGGCAGGAGGTCGAGGCCGTGAAGCAGGTTCTCGTGCTGCGGCGCCGGCTGCTCCTCGGGCGGCTGCGGCGTTTTCGGCGTCTCCATCGCCGAGCGGGTGAGACGTACGGCGGCGGTCGCCTTCAGGAAGCCGCGGAGGACGTCGCCGTCGAGCCGGGAGGCGATGAGCCGGGACATGGCGCTGCGCTCGAGCGCGGGGCGATCGGCCAGCGTCTCGGCGATGGACTGCACGGACGCGAGCGCGAGGCGCGGGCTCATCTTCTCCAGCGCCTTCGCCACCGCTTTGGCGGTGGCGTCGTCGGGTTTCGCGGCGAACGCCTGCCAGTCCTTCTGCAGCGGCCCGGACGCGACGGACACGTCATGCTTGGTCAAGGTGAACGTGGAAGTATCCGTGCCGCCGGCCCGGAAGCGCTTCTTCGCGGCGGTCGTGCGCTTGCTGTTGCGTGCGCCTTGACGTTGATTCCGCATGATCGTGATCCCCCACCCGTCCTCTGGAGACTGCCCCCGTCCGAGGAACGATGGTCCACCGCTGAGCCGGGTGAGCACAGGTGGCTTTGCCGCCATATTCGTGGCGCGGTTTCTGCGCTTGTATCTGTGAGGGCGCGGACCGCTCTGTGGAGTCGGTCCGGACTACACAGGCTTCTCTGAGGGGGGACGCATGGCGGGCAACGAGCCGATCCCGAGCTACGAGGAACTGTTCGACGACACGAATCTCGATCATCGGCAGGAGGACGAGGCCAGGACGGTCTACTCGCCGGGGGCCTATCTCGCGGATCTCCTGGGGCTGCTCGAGACCGTTCTGGAGCAGCCGTCGCTGCTCGGCGACGACCGGCGCGCCGACCTGAAGAGGGTCCTGCTGGACGGGGAGAACACCTTCGGCGAGGCTCCGTACCTGGACATCGTCATCGAACTGCTGGAGAGGCTCGCCGGGGACCAGCCGTACGAGCGGATGCGGCAGCGGCTGAAGTACCCGTTCGGGATGCCGTTCTCGCTGGACGAGGAGCGCTTCAAGACCTACCTCCGGCACCTCAGGACCGGACCGGACGAGCTCTACCGGATCTTCGCTCCGGTGGCCGACGCCGACACGGTGGCCCGGCTGTTCCTGGGATTGTCCGCGGAGGCCGTCACGCATCTGACGTCGCCGGCGGACGAGGCGGGGATCAAGGCGTTCTACGGGCTCGCACCGCAGGATCCGCTGACCTCGCTCGCGGATGTGGAACGATTCAAGCAGGCGACGGGCCTGTCGGCGCTGCAGTTGCGGGAGCTGCTAGGCGAGCCGGACGACCTCGTGCGCCCGCCCAAGGACTCGTACGTCAACCAGGGCAGCGAGCCGGTCACCATGTCGCCGGACGGCACGCGGCTGGAGGGGGCCACCTCCGGCTGGTACGACCGGATCAGCCGGATCGTCCGGCTGGCCAGGTGGACCGGGCTCGGCCTCAGCGACCTCGATCGCGTCCTGACCACGTGCTGCGGGGGCACGCTCGACGCGGCCGCGCTGCGGATCACCGCGCTCGCCGTGCACCTGCGGCAGGGCTACGACCTCACCGTCGACGCGGTGTGCGGGCTGGTGGCGGAGGTCGAGCCGGTGCCCGAGGAGCTGCCCGCGATGTCGGGCGACATCCTCGGCCCGCACAACAAGGAGTACCGCCGCAAGCTGGCCATCGGGATCGGGACCTCCGAGAGCGACATCATGGAGACCGTGCGGCGCTACCGCGACCGCTACAGCGCCCTGGAGCCGAGCCCCTTCGACCGTGGTCCGATCGGGTCGTCACAGATCGCGCTGCTGCGGCGGACAGGCAGGCTGACCTCGGCGCTCGGCATGTCCGCCGGGGAGCTGTTCGACCTGCTGGGGGTGCTGGAGAGCGACCCGTCGCTGTGGCGGTATTCCACGTTCTCCCTCCTGGGCGGGGTCGAGCCGAAGACGCAGGACTGCTACCGCATCCTGGAGGGCGGCGACCCCGCCTCCGGCCTGTGGCTGGCCCAGACGCTGCTCGCGGTCGCCCGGTGGATGCAGGATGGCGGCTTCGGCGCCCAGGAACTGGCCGAGATCCTGGGGAGCGGGTCCGGCGGGTCCGGCGGGTCCGGCGGGTCCGGCGGGTCCGGCGGGTCCGGCGGGTCCAGTGGGCCCGGCGCGTCCGGCGGGGATGACCGGCTCGCGGTGCTGGAGGGCCTCGACCAGCGGTTCCAGGCGGTGGCCATGGAGCCGGCCATGTTCGAGGGCGAGCGTTTCGGGCCGCGGGCCGCGCAGGCCGTACACGACGTGCTGGCGACCCACACCGGCGCGGTGGTGTCGGAACGCGACGCCCTTCTGCTGCGCCTCGACCCGGACACGGTGGCCGTGGCCGCGCACGAGGCGGTCACCTCCCTCGGCATGATCGTCGACGACGATCTCATCGGACTGGGGCTCGGTGAGCGGCTGGCCGGCAAGATCCGTGCGCAGCTCGTCTTCAGCGGACGGCTGCGTGCCGACGGCACGCTCGTCACCGAGGGCATGCCCGAGACCGACTACGCCCTGAACCTGGAGCGGGACTTCGCGTCGTTCAAGGAGGCGCTGTTCAAGCTGATCAACAGCGTCGGCAACGGCACCTCGTCCTTCTACCCCTCCGATCTGGCCACGGTCGGCAACCTGTCCCAGGGCCAGCTCGACGAGCTGTACGACAACCTGATCTACCACGGGTACGTCGACGAGGAGGGCGCCGTCCAGGATCCGGCGTTCTTCGCCGACGAGGAGAACGTCGAGGCGTTCCGCGTCAACGCCGGCCTGTCCGACGTCGCCCCCGAGGTGCTCACCCTGCTGCGCCGGCGCATCGACGCCTTCCGCGCCGAGCCGCTCGTCCTCGACCCCGGGCTCCTCACAGGGCTGCGGCTCAGCGAGGCGCGGCTGGCCCGGCTGATGGACGGGCTGCGCTTCAACGGCTACATCGACGAGAACGGCCGCTATCTGAACAAGCAGGCGCTGGCCGCGCTCCGGCCCGCCGACTTCGCGCTGCCGCCCGAATTCCACCCGCACCGGAACGCCGTGCTCGACGCTGCGAAACGCCAGATCGGCGAGCTGGAGGCCGAGCTCTACACCTTCACCCCCGAGGACTTCACCGAGGTCGCGGACCTGGCGATGGCGCAGCGGGCGATGGCCGCGATGGAGGGCACCTATCTGAGCGACGGCTGGCCGGTCGCCGAGGTGGAGACGCTCGGCGACGGGTTCACCGCGGCCGAGACCGCCATCGTGGCCCGGCGGGTCGCCGAGTGCGCGCAGGACGAGCGGCCGTACCGGATCCACCTGGAGGCGCTGGGCGAGCTCGGCTTCGACGACGAACAGCAGGGCCTGGTCGTCGAGAAGCTGATCGCGCAGGGACACCTCACCGACGGCCTGTCCGTGCCGCGCGAGGCGGTCCCCTTCTTCGCCAACCCGGCGAACGTCGTCAGCTTCGCCCTGCAAGGGCTGGAGGACTTCGAGCGGGACGTGTTCTTCCTGCTGCACGCGGTCGCCGTGGCGCTCGCCGAGGCGGTCGAGGAGGTGACCGCCACGCTGGAGAGCCGCGCCGGGCAGCAGCAGGAGGCGCTGACCTCCGCGCTTGCCGACGCGTTCGGCGTGCCTCAGGAGAGCGCCGCGGCGATCTGCGCGGGCGTCGCCGGCGGGCTGCCCGAGGCGATGGAGATCCTCATCCCGCCGGTCATCGCCGTCCCCCGGCGGCTGTCTGATCCGCACTTCCAGGCCGCCTACGAGCGCATCCGCCGCTTCGCGCTGCTGGCCGGCAAGCTCGGCATGGACGAGACCGAGGTCGCCGTCGCCTTCCACGACCAGGACCTGACCGGCAAATACCCCGAACCCCTGGCCCTGCCGCCGGGCGTCGACGTCGTCGACGCGGTGCTGCGCAGCTCCGACGGCCATATCTACGTGTTCGCCGGCGACGTCTACTGGGCCTACTCCGCCGACACGTACGCCCTGCTCGACCCCAGGTCCAAGGCGCTGACCGAGCTGTCGCCCCGGTTCACCGGGCTGACCCGGGTCGACGCCGCCTTCGCCTTCCCCGGCGGCGCCGAGTGGATCGTCGGCCGCGCCGTCGAGCGCGACGAGGGTGACGAGGTCCCCGAACGGGAGGTGTCGCGGCTGTTCGTCAAGGAGCCGGGCAGCATCCGCTGGGCCCCCCGTGACCAGCTGTGGGGCAAGGTCAGGAACAACTTCGAGGCCCCGCGCCGGATCGACAGCGCGTACGTGGACGAGAACGGCATAACCTACCTGTTCTGCGCCGACCAGTACATCCGGTACTCGAGCCCCGATTTCACGACAGTCGACGAGGGCTACCCGCGCGGCGTCGCCGAATGGTGGCAGGCCGAGGGCCACGACACGCCGCTGCCCGAGGCGTTCACCGGGGCGCTCGACGCGGCCTTCCAGGACGTGGACGGGCATGTCCACCTGTTCGCGGGCGGCCGCTACTTCGAGATCGGCGGGCAGGAGCAGCCGATCTCCGCCCGGTGGGGCCGCATCCGCAACGCCTTCGACGGCGCGCAGAGCCTCGACTGCGCGTTCACCGGCCCCGACGGCAGGACGTACCTGTTCCGCGGCAACCAGGTGGTCCGTTACACCGACAGCGTGGAGAACGACGGCGTGCGGGTGGACGACGGCTATCCGCGGCGTATCGAGACCGAGTTCACCCGCCTGCCCGGCGAGTTCCACACCGGCGTCGAGGCGGCCTTCACCGAGCCCGTCTCGGGGATGGTGCACCTGTTCAAGGACGGCAGGACGGTCTCCTTCGCCGCCTCCGGCGGCGGCGTGCCGCAGCCGACCGCCGAGCGCTGGGGCAAGGTCGCCGACGTGCTGGCCGGCGGCGCCGTGGACGCCGGGCTCGTGGGCATGGACGGCAAGACCTACCTGTTCAGCGGCGAGAGGTACATCCGCTACTCCGGCGCCGACTACGCCGTCGTCGACCTCGGCTACCCGCGCAGGATCGCCGGCGACTGGGGAGGGCTGCGCAAGGTCGGCGCCGCCTTCGTGATGGACGGAAAGACGTACCTGTTCGGCCAGGGCGGCCACCTGTTCGACGTGCCGCTCGCCCAGGAGCCGGAGCTGAACGAGGGCCGCCTGTCACCCGCGCTGCGCCGCCACTTCCTGGAGCACGGCCTGACCTTGGCCGAGAAGGCCACCGTCACCTCCGAGGGCACGGACGAGTACCGGACGTGGCACGTCGGCACCGAGCAGGGCATCGCGCTGACGCTCCGCAGGAACCCGCTGCACATCCAGGTGCACGCCGACGGCGGCGACTTCCACGTCCGCTACTCCACCAGGGACTACGCCACCCCGGACGCCGGCTACCCCAAGCCGGTCTCCGACAACTGGTGGAACCTGCCCGCCTCGCTGGCCGCCGACCCCCGCTTCGCGGTCATCGACGCGGTCTTCACCGACGGCACCGGCCGCACGTACCTCTTCGCCGAGGACAGCTTCGTGGTGTCCGACGCCCGGCACCGCTGGTGGTCGGAGCCGCGCACGATCGACGGCCACTGGGACAGCCTGCTGCCCTTCACCAGGGTGGACGCCGCCTTCGTCGGCAAGGACGGCCGGACCTACGTTTTCTCCGGCGACCGGTACATCCGCTTCTCCGGTGGCGACTACACCAGGGCCGACGACCGCTACCCGGCCTCGGTCCCGGCGTACTGGGGCAACGTGGTCAACAGGATCGCCCGGACGGGCCTGGTGGACGCCGCGCTGACCAGGACCGTGACGGAGGAGATCGACGGCAGGAAGGTGGACAACCACTACACCTACCTGTTCTCCGGCGACCAGTACGTGCGTTACCTGGGTACGGAGCTCGACCACGTGCAGGACGGCTATCCGGCCGCGCTGTCCGCGCTGTCGCGGGAGCCCGGGATGGCGGCCCTGGACGTCACGCTCGACGGCGTGGACGCCGCCTTCGCCGACCGCCGCAACGTCCACCTCTTCCGCGCCGGCCGCTGCCACATCGTGTCCGACGGCCTCTACCGCCGCTACGACGACGCCTCGTTGAGCGGGCTGAGCTGCGCCTTCCTGGAGGACGGCAAGCTGCTGGCGGAGGACGGGAACGGCTGGCGCCATCGCGCGGGCGTCGAGGCCGTCGAGGGCTTCGGGTTCGCGCAGGAGACCGGTACGCCGCGGTCGCTGCGCGCGGCGCCGGAGGAGTTCCGGAGCGGGCTCGACGCCGTGCTGCGCGGCGCCGACGGCACCACGTACCTCTTCAAGGGGCCGAACTGCGTCAACACGCGGCTGAACAGGCCGTACCTCCTCGCCGAGGAGTGGGGCAAGCCACGTAACACGATTTATCAGGACAACAAGGTGGACGCGGCGTTCGTCGGCCGGGACGGCAGGACGTACCTGTTCAGCGGCGACCAGTTCGTCGCCTACGCCGACCCCGGCCCCGCCGACACCGCCGCCCCCAACCCCGGCCTCACCATCGACGGCGAGCCACGGCTCATCTCCGAGCACTGGGGCGGCCTGGACGACGTCGCGCTCGCGTACGTGCGCGGCACGAAGACGTACGTCTTCGAGTCGCCCGACGAGGAAGGCCGCATGCGCTACCTCGTCTACTCCGGCACGGACTACACCGAGCCCGACGGCGAGCCGCAGCTCGCCGACGAGAGCTTCTGGCAGGTGCCCGAGCAGTACCGCATACCCGGACACCCCGTGCCCGACGCGGTGCTGTTCGCGGGCGACACCATGCTCCTGCTGCTCGGCGAGCACTGCGTGCAGTACGACGAGCGGGCCGGCGCCTGGTCCTACCCGCGCCCGATCGAGCGGCTCTGGCCCGGGTTCGAGCGCACCCTCGAATCCAGCAGGGAAGACGGTGACGCGCTGCGTACGGCGTTCACCGCGCCGGACGGCTCGACGTACTTCTTCCTCTCCGAGCAGTACTCCCGCCATGACGGGCACGACTTCGCCCCGCTCGCCGTCATCCGCGACCGGTGGGGCAGGTCGCCCAACCCGTTCGTGCCCGACGACGCGACCGCCAGGATCGACGCCGCCTGCGTCTTCGGCGACGACACGACGTTCCTGTTCTCCGGCGACCGCTACGTCCGCTACACCGGCTCCGAATACCGTTACATCGATCCCGGCTACCCGAAGAAGATCGTCGGCAACCTGCGCCGCGAGGCGGCCTTCGCCAACCTGCCGGAGTCGTTCGACGACGCGGTCACCGGCCACGCGATCGACGCCGCCATCGCCAACGGCCGCACCGCCTACCTCTTCGCGGGCGGCTCCTGCCACGTCGTCTCCCGCGCCGCGACCGCCACCCGCGACCTCGCCGTCCTCGGCCGCGTCCGGAACAATCTCGTGGAGAGGGAGAAGGTGGACGCGACGATCGTCACCGGCGCGCACACCTACCTGTTCTCCGGCGACCAGTACGTCCGCTACACCGGCACCGAGTACGCGTACGCCGACGACGGCTACCCCCGCGCCATCCTCCCCGGCCTCGCCTTCGATCTGCGCATGCAGGACCCGCCCGCGGACTTCGCCGACGGCCTCGACGCGGCCTTCCGCACCCCGGGCCCCGCCGGCGTCGTCCACCTGATCAAGGGCGACCTCTGCCTGCGGGTCGGCGAACCGGCCGCGCAGCCCGTCAACGCCCTGTTCGGCAAGGTGCGCAACGCCTTCGCCGACGCCGGCCACCGGCTGATCGACGCCGCCTTCGCCGCGCCCACCGGCGAGCTGTACGCCTTCAAGGGCGAGCAGTACGTCCGTTACCGTCCGGGCGCGCTGGAGTTCGTGGAGGAAGGCCACCCCCGTACCGTCCGGGACGACTGGGGCGACCTGCCGGGCCGCTTCGAGTCCGGCGTCGACGGCGCCTTCGTCTTCGAGGACCGCACGTACCTGTGCAAGGGCGACGAATACGTACGCTACTCCCGCGGCTATCACGAGGTGGACCGCACCTACCCGCAGCGGTTCCGCTACCGCTGGGGCGGCACGGCCGACTACCGGCTGAGCGACGTGCACACGATCTCCAGGTTCATCGACCTCGCCCGCCGGCACCCGGACGGCCTGCCCGCCTTCCTGCTGGACCCGCCGGCCGTGGTGCAGGACCCGTACGCGTACCTGGGAGACCTGTTCGGCTGGGACGTCGACGAGATCAGGTGGGCCAAGCGCAACGCCGCGCTCCTGACCGCCGAACCCGAGGCCATCGCGGCCGCGGCGGTGAGCGCAGCACCGGTGCGGCGGGAGGAGGACCGCTTCGAGGTCGAGCTCCTGCTCCGCCTGGTCGAGCTGTTCACGCTCACCGACCGGATGGGGGAAGCCCCGTCCACGCTCTACACCGACGTGTGGCGGCCCGCCTTCGGCGACTCGCCCGCCCTGGCGACCGCGAACACCGCCCTCTACGGGATCATGGAGCGCCTGTACACCGGCGAGTGGGAGACGCTGTCGGCCGCCGTCCACGACGAGATCAACGTGCTCAAGCGCGACGCCCTCGTCTCGATCGCCCCGGGCACCCCGGGAGAGCTGTACGACCTGCTGCTGGCCGACGTCGAGATGGGCGGCCAGGGCCGCACCTCACGGGTGCGCGAGGCCATCGCGGCCGCCCAGCTCTACGTGCACCGCTACCTGCTCGACCTGGAGCGGGTGACGGTCCCCGGCGGGCGGGACCCGGAGGAGACCAGGCGGCGGATCAGGACCTGGTGGGCCTGGCTGAAGAACTACCGCCTGTGGGAGGCCAACAGGAAGGTCTTCCTCTACCCGGAGAACTACCTGCGCCCCGAGCTGCGCGGCTCCAAGACGCCCGCCTTCCGCGCCCTGGAGGACGACCTGCTGCAGGGCGAGATCACCCAGGAGAAGGTGGAGCAGGCCTACAAGCGCTACCTCGACGAGTACACCGAGGTCTCCAGGCTCTCGATCGCCGGCGGTTACGTCTTCCGCGCGGACGGCGCCGAGGCGGGCGTCCGGCGGCTGGTGCTGTTCGGCCGGACCAGGACCGAGCCGAGGCGCTACTACTGCCGCGAGGCGGAGTTCAGGGACGACGGGCGCCTGTCGGCCACCTGGGAGCCGTGGCTGAAGGTCGACGCGCAGGTCGAGGCCGAGATCGTCTACCCGGTGCACGCCTTCGGCCGCATCTTCGTCTTCTGGCCCACGGCCGAGGCGGTCGCGCCCGAGCCCGGCGCCCAGACCACGCTCACCGAGCAGCAGAGCGGCGACAACCGCACGCTCACCCCGCCGCCGCCCAAGTACCGCGTGCGCGTCAACTACTCCTTCCGCAACCTCAACGGCGAATGGGTGCCCTCGCAGGTCCTGCCCCTGGAGGACGTGCTGGACGCGCCCGTCGACGCCGTCAGCCTGTACGTCCAGGCGTCCGCCACCGTGCCGGTGCCGGACGGCGGCACGCACGACACCATCCTGATCACCTGCACCTACACGGTCGCCAAGCCGGAGGGCCCGCAGAAGGTGCAGTCGGCGTTCGCGCTGACCCCCGAGCTGTACGCCATCCGCGCCGAGGGCGTGCCCGAGCCGGTGCGGCCGTCCCGGCTGGAGCAGATCTTCGGCGAGCCCATCGAGGAGTCCAAGGTCGTCCAGCTGACCCTGCCGGCCGGGGCCGAGAGCGACCCGTGGATGAGCGTCGACCACAAGGGCGGCAGCTTCCTGTGCCGGCCGATCGCCCCGGAGGGCAGCGGCGAGGAGCCGCGGCAGCTGAGCGGCAATCCTGACAAGCTGCCGGTGTGGTCCCCGATCCACGCCGCGGTCGAGCTGCCCGGCGGCGTCAGGTACTTCTTCAACAACACCGGCGAGAGCGGCTCCGGTCCCTACTACGTGGAGGTCTCCGCGACCCGGACGACCGCCACCCGCCTCAGCAAGCCGCTGACGGCCGAACGCTGGGGACACGTCCCCACCCCCCTGTACGACGACAAGGCCGAGGTCGACGCGGCCATCGTCAAGGACGGGTTCCTCTACCTGTTCTCCGGCGCGTACTACTACCGCTACTCCGGTGCCCCCTTCGGCAGGATCGACGTGGGCTATCCGAAGCTGATCAACGGCAACAAAGAGGGTTTCCCGCAGTGGGACAAGGTGGACGCCGCCGCCGTCGACGCGAGCGGCGTGGAGTACTACCACTCGGCCGGACAGCACGTGTGGATGCGCCGCACCAGTCCCGGCAACCCTCTGGAGACCTTCCAGCCGCCGTGGGCGATCGGCAACACGCCGGTGGGGGCGCTCCTGATCCGCGGCGACGACGTCTTCCTCGTGAACGGCGACTCCTACCGGCGCGGGGACAGCCAGAACGAGCGCACGATCCAGTTGCGGGGCAACAAGGACGGCCTGCCGCAGTCCGGCCCCGTCAGCGCCCCCTTCCGCCACGGCGAGAGCGTCTACTTCTTCAACAACGACACCCACACCTACCTGTCCATCACCCGCGAGGAACCCGGCAAGGGCCGGGGACAGTCCGGCAGCGGTTCCAGGGAATACGTCCAGAGCGAGCCGTCCCCCATCAAGCCCCTGGGCGTGGCCAGGACGGCCGTCACCGACGAGGGCGTCGACGCGGCCTACGTCGTCCCCGGCACCGGCGGCAAGGACGCCACGTTGTTCCTCGCCAGGAACCTCGAGTACGTCCGCTACACGCTCAAGGGCGGCGAGGTGGCCGCGCTGGCCGACCCCGGCTATCCCAAGCCCATGAGCCGCCGCGTCCGGGCCGTCTTCCAGCGCTCGGGCCTGCGCTACGTCTTCAGCGACCAGGACTACACGGTGCTGCGGCCCGGCGAAGAGCTGGCGTCCATGAAGGAGTTCTCCCCGGTCAGCGGCAACTGGGGCGGCCTGCCCGACGGCTGGGAGACGGGGCTGGACGGCGTGCTCGACAGCACCGACCTCTACCTGTTCCTCGGCTCCACGTACGTCACCTACCCCTCGTCGGTGAAGGTCCAGCGGCCGTACGAGATCGCCGCGCTGCCGCACGAGGTCATCAGGCTCACCTCCAGCACGGCGTACAGGCTGAACAAGGCGCTGCTGGAGGGCGGCGTGCCCGCGCTGCTCGCGCCGGAGATCCAGGAACTCGACGAGCTGCCGTCCTTCAGCACGCGGGTCTCCGACGCCACCACGATCATGGTCACCGAGTCGACCGCGGAGCAGGGCGTGCCGGCCGGCACGCACCTGGACTTCAACAGCGGCAACGGCATCTACTACTGGGAGGTCTTCTTCCACGCCCCCACGCTCATCGCCCAGGCGCTCAACGCCGCCCAGCGCTTCGACGACGCCCGCACCTGGTACGAGTACGTCTTCGACCCCACCATGCCGCGATACTGGCGCTTCCTGCCGTTCCTGGCGGCGGACGTCGAGGCGCTGGTCCAGAGCTGCCGCCACGACCTGGCCGAGCTCGCCGGTCGAGGGGCCGACGTGAGCAAGCCGGCCGCCGACCTGGAGGCGATCCTGGTCAAGGTGGAGCCGATGGCCCCCGCCTTCCAGCACCAGCGCGAGCTGAGCGAGACTGAGAAGGACTACCTCGCCGAGCTGCCGTCCGGCGGGCCGTCGACCGCCGGGGTGCCGCCGATCGAGGAGGCGCTCAACGCGCTGGAGGCGCCGCCGGGGGCCGGGCCGGCGCTGAAGGGCCTGCTGGAACGCATCGCCCTGCTCGGCCGGCTGCGCCAGCAGTACGACCTCATGGGCGACCGGGCCGCGCTGCTGAAGGCGTACCTGGAGGATCCCTTCGACCCGCACGCCATCGCCGAGCTGCGTCCGCCGGCCTACCGGCGCGCGGTCGTGATGGCGTACGTCGACAACCTGCTCGACTGGGGTGACCTGCTCTTCAGGCAGTACACCGCCGAGAGCGTCGACGAGGCCAGGATGCTCTACATCTTCGCCTACGACCTGCTCGGCGAGCGGCCGCCCGAGGACCTCGGCCCGCGGGCCCTCACGCCCGCGCTCACCTACGAGGAGCTGCGCCGGGCGCCCGAGGACGATGGGCTCCCGGAGCTCACCGCGGGCGGCGCGATGCTGGAGAAGGCGGGCGAGGTGCACGCCAGCGTCGCGGGACCGTACTTCCACGTCCCCGCCAACGGCGTCTTCCTGGAGTACTGGGACCGCGTCGAGGACCGGCTGCGCAAGATCCGGGCCTCGCTCGACATCATGGGCGTCAGCCGGCCGTTGCCGCTGTTCGAGCCGCCGGCCGACGTGATGGCGCTGGTGCGCGGGGCGGCGGCAGGAGCCTCGCTCGACCGGCTCGCCGCGGCCGCGACCCTGCCGGTGCCGCACTACCGCTTCTCCTCCGTCTTCCGCAAGGCGCAGGAGCTGGTGGACAAGCTGCGGCAGTTCGGCGGCGACCTGCTCAGCGTGCTGGAGCGCCGCGACTCCGAGGAGCTGGCGCTGCTCAACAACCGGCACGAGGGCACGATCCTGGCCCTCACCCGCGCCGTGCGCGAGGCGGAGGTGGAGATCGCCGCCCAGGGCCTGAGCGAGGTGCAGGTCAGCGAGCAGGGCGCGCAGAACCGCGTCGACCACTACGAGGGGCTGATCGCCGCCGGGCTGACGCCGCTGGAGCAGGCGCAGCTCGGCATGATGTCCGCGGCGGTGGTCGCCCACGTCGTCGCGACCGGTTTCCAGGCCGGCGCGGCCATCGCCTCGGGCCTGCCGGACGTCCTGCTGGGCCTGTTCATCATGGGCACCAAGCTGGGCCGCGAGCAGGTGACGGAGGCCCTGGAGCACGGCGGCGAGGCCTCGTCGTCGGCGGCCGAGGCGCTGAACGTCATCGGCGAGCTGCTCGGCATCCGCGCCGAGCAGGAGCGGATGGCGGGCGACTGGGCCTTCCAGCTCGCCGTCGCCCGCAACGACGTGGAGCAGCTCGGCCACCAGGTGAAGGCAGCCGAGTTCCGGCTCAAGGCCGCCCAGCGCGAACTGCAGATCCTGGATCAGCAGATCGCCAACCAGGAGGCCGTCGGCGCCTTCATGACCGGCAAGTTCACCAACCTCCAGCTGTACCAGTGGATGTCGGGGCGGCTGGCCGGGCTGTACTTCCAGACCTACTCGATGGCGTACGACATGGCGCGCTCCGCGCAACGGTCCTTCCAGTACGAGCGGGGCGTCCCCGAGGGGGAGGCCGACTACATCCAGCCGCTCTACTGGGAGAGCCGGCGCAACGGCCTGCTCGCCGCGGAAAGCCTGGGGCTGGACCTGGAGCGGCTGGGCAAGGCGTGGGTCGAGAGCGACCGCCGTGGCCTGGAGATCATCAAGAAGGTGTCGCTGCTGGCGCTGGACCCGGTGGCCGCGCTCGGCCTCCGCACCACCGGCCGCTGCGAGTTCGCCCTGACCGAGGCCCTCTTCGACCGTGACTTCCCCGGCCACTACCGCCGGCGCGTCAAGACGGTGTCGGTCACCTTCACCGGCCCGGAGGGGCCGATCGCTCTCAACGCCGTGCTGACCCAGCTGGACAGCAGGACGGTGCTCGCGGCCGATCCCAAGGCCGTCAAGTACCTCCTCGACCCCAAGGGCCCGATGCCGGCGACGTTGCGCGCCGACTGGCGCGGCGGCCAGCAGATCGCACTGTCGGACCTGGAGGAGTACAAGGACAACAACGGCCTCTTCGACCTTCGCTACGACGACGAGCGTTACCTTCCCTTCGAGGGCACCGGCGCGGTCTCCCGGTGGCGCCTGGAGCTGCCCTCCGGCGGCGCCCCGCAACTCCTGGACGTCACCGTCACCGTGAAGTACTCCGCCGAACAGGGCGGTGAGCTCTTCGCCGGCGCGGTCAAGGGCATGCTCAAGCCCTATGCCACGGCTCGCTATTGCGACATCCCGGCGGAGTTCCCCGAAGAGTGGTCGACGTTCGTCGACGGCTCCGACGACACGCTGACCCTCCCGTTCACCCCGGACATGTTCCCCGGCATGACCGGCCGCGCCATCACCGGCGTGTACGCCCTGTACTCGCCGGCCGGCGACGGATCGGCCCGCTTCCTCCTCAACGGCGAACGACGCCTGACGCTCAACGAGGGCAAGCTCCTGCCGACCCCCGGCCTCACCGCCGGGACCTGGCGTCTGGTCCTGGAAGGCGACAAGTCCGCTCTCGAGGGTCTCGGCCTGATCCTGTCCTACCGCGCCCGCTAGCGGGCTCTCCCGTGCCCCCGGCCAGTCCTGGTCGGGGGCACGGGCCGTACCGCGTCCCGACGCCGCGCCCCCGGCACGTCCGGACCAAGAAGCCCGACCGGCCGCATGGGCCCAGACAATCAGACAGCGGCCGGGACGTGCTTGACGTATCAAATGAACAATCTTTAAATTCACTCATGGGTCGCATCGCGGGCGTCACGGCCGCCGAGACGCGTGAGCGGTTGCTGAAGGCGGCCGCCGAGGTGTTCGCCGCACGCGGGTACGACGGCACGCGCGTCGCCGACATCGCCGCCGCCGCCGGGGTGAGCAACGGCGCGCTGTACGCGCACTTCGGTTCCAAGGCCGAACTGCTCGTCGCCGCGCTGCGCGCCCACGGGCGGCGGATCCTGGCGGGCCTGTTCGCCGCCGACCCCGATCGGTCGGCCGCGGAGCTGCTCCTGGTTCTCGGGCGCCGGCTGCCGCGGCCCCGTGAGGCTCCCGGTTACCTCGTCGTGGAGGCGCTGGTCGCGGCCAGGCGGGACGAGGACGTCGCCCGGCCGATGCGTGACTACGTGGGGGAGCGGGCCGACTGGATCGCCGAGCTGGTACGCACGGGCCAGGGAGACGGAGAGCTGGACCCCGGGTTGTCGCCGGACGCGCTGGCCCACTTCTGCCTGCTGCTGGCGATGGGCAGCGCGCTCATCACGCCGGACCTGCACGCCGTCGACGACGCCGAGTGGTCGGCGCTGCTGACCCGCGTCGTGGCCGCCATCGCCCCACCGGACGAAGCGGAGAACCCGCACATCGCCCCATCGGACGAAGCGAAAAACCCGCCCAACACCCCACCGGACAGAGCGGAAGACCCGCCCATCGCCCCACCAGAGAGAGCGGAGAAGCCGCAGTGAAAGTACAGATCGATCCCGGGCGCTGCCAGGGACACGGCCGCTGCTACGACCTGGCCCAGGGCCTGTTCGGCGAGGACGGCGAGGGCTACGGCCAGGTCGTCGGCGACGGCGTCGTGCCGCCGGGGGAGGAGCCGGCGGCGCGCCTGGCGGTGGCCAACTGCCCGGAGCGGGCGATCGACCTCGAGGAGGAGGCGTGAGATGACCGTTGACGACCGTTTCAGCCAGGATTTCCGGGGCACGGGAGACGACCCGCCCCTCGGCACGCGCAATGAGATCGTCACCGGCCCGGTGTCCGACTGGGCGACCGACTTCTCCCACCTGGAGCCCGAGTGGGCCGCGGACCCGTACCCCATCCAGGACGAGCTGCGGCAGCGCTGCCCGATCGCGCACACCGACCGCTTCGGCGGCGGCTGGCTGCCGACGCGGCACGAGGACGTGGCGGCCATCGCGTACGACACCGAGCGCTTCTCCTCGCGCTCGATCATCATGAGCAACTTCCGGCCGCACCGCGAGGTCGCGCCGATCGGCGGCTCGCCGCCGATCTCCTCCGACCCGCCGTTCCACCACGACGCGCGCAGGCTGCTGCTGCCGGCGTTCACCAAGACCGCCGTCGCCAGGCGGGAGGCGTCGACGCGGGCGCTCTGCCATGAGCTCATCGACGGGTTAGCCGGCCAGGACGTGGTGGACGCGGCCCGCGACTACGCCCAGCACATCCCGATGCGGGTCATCGCCGACATGCTCGGCTTCCCGCCCGAGGACGGGCCCCGCTTCCGCGAGTTCATCGAGAACGCGCTCGAAGGCGTGAACCGGCCGGCGGAGAAGCGCATGGAGGGGATGGAGCAGCTGTTCGACTACCTGCTCGTCCAGATCCGCGACCACGTGGACCACCCGCGCGACGACCTGACGACCTACCTCGTCGACGCCGAGCTGTACGGGCGGAAGCTGGAGTCCTCGCACGTGGCGGGGACGATGGCGCTGCTGCTGATCGCCGGGATCGACACCACGTGGAGCGCGATCGGGGCGTCGCTGTGGCATCTGGCCAAGACGCCGCGCGACCGCGAGCGGCTGGTGGCCGAGCCCGGGCTGCTGCCGGCCGCGATGGAGGAGCTCCTGCGGGCCTACGCGCCGGTCACCATGGCGCGGCTGGTCAAGGAGGACATGCGCTGGAACGGCGTCGACATGAAGGCCGACGACTGGGTCCTGCTGTCGTTCCCGGCGGCCAACCGCGACCCGGAGCAGTTCGACCGGGCCGGCGAGGTCGTCATCGACCGCGAGGTCAACCGGCACGCCGCCTTCGGCCTGGGCATCCACCGCTGCGTGGGCTCCCACCTGGCCCGCATGGAGCTGCGGATCGCCCTGGAGGTGTGGCTGGAGCGCATCCCGGTCTTCGGCCTCGACGACCCGGCGGCGGTCACCTGGGCCACGGGCCAGGTCCGCGGCCCGCGTACGCTCCCGCTCCGCGTCGGCTGACCACCGATACTTGATCATCTTCGGGGTGGCTCGCTAGGGTTGGGCGCCTTTGCCCGGTCCGAACCGCCCCCCGAGGATGCCCCGTGCGCCGCTACCGTTTCGGCCGGATCGCCGCGCCGCTCGCCCTCGCCTACGCGGCCCTGGTCGTCGCGCTCGGCGTCGTCGCGCTGGTCACCCGCGACCCCGCGCTGCTGCGGCGGCTGGTCGTGGGGGAGTGGGACCCGCGCGAGGTTCCGTTCGTCTGGTGGGCGGAGCTCCTCGTCGTGGCGGCCGGGCTGCTGCAGGGCTGGGCCTACTGGCAGGCGCTGCGCGGGCGCGCCGCCGGAGCGCTGACCGGCAGGGGCAGGCGGGTCGCGCTGCTCCGCGCGGCCCTGTACGCCGGCCTCGCCCTGACGCTGGTCGTCCGGCTCCCGATCCCGTACGCATGGTGGACGGGCGTGCTCGGCGGCCTGCTCCAACTGCTTGTCGTCTGGCTGTTTCCGCTGGTCCTCGCCCCGGTGCTGTCCCGGGGATGGCGGCTCCTCGCGCTCGTGGCGGGCACGCTCAGCGCCGTCTCGCTGATCGCCACCAGCATCGCCTACTGGTTCGACCTGGCTGCCCTCGTGAGCATCGGCTCGTTCGGCGGGCTGGACGAATTCATCTGGGTCCTGTGGGTGGTGCCGATCCTGGTGGGCCAGGCCAGGGATCCGCGCTGGAGCCGGACCACGGTGTGGACGGGCGCGATCTCGGGGGCGATGTCGTTCGTGTCGCCGTCGTCGTACTCGTACATGCTGGTGTATGACGAGATCAACTATTCCCTCCTGTACCACAGCCTCCTGGGCGCGGCGAGCGTCTTCGGCATGGTGTGGGACGCCCGCTCCGCCCACGAGCTGGCCAACCCGATCCCGCAGTCGCCCCTGGTCCGGCCCGCGCCCGAGCGGGCGGCGGCGCGCCCCTGGCCGTTCGCGGCCGTGGCCGTCGCGCTCCCGCTCGTCCCCGCGGCCGTCAATCTCGCGCAGGGCTCGGTGCTGTGGATCGGCCCCAGGGGCGTGATCGAGAGGTTCCTGCGCGAGGAGACGGGCGCCGGCGCGATCATGACGTGGTTCGCCTTCGACGTGCTCATCGGCGTGGGCGCGCCCGCCGCGCTGATCCTGATCGCGGTCGTCCGCAGGACCCGGCCGCTGCTGCGCGCCACGGTCAACGTTCTGGCGCTGGCCGCCGTGATCGGCGCCGTCTCCTTCCTCACGTACGAACCCGACCCGGGCGAGGAGTCCCTCTCCCACGGGATGCTGATCTACCCCGAAGCGCTGCTGGGCAGGGGTGAGGACGGCGGGTTCCGGTTCGGGGTCTCGCCGCTGTGGTACGGCGCCGCGCTCGCCGCGTCGGCCCTCATCCTGACCGTTTTGTACGGCGCCGCCCCGAAGCGCCGCCCCCTGCGCCACCTGCTGGCCGTGGCCGCGGCGTTGTGCGTCGTCCCGGCCGCCGACCTGGCGCGCGGCCCCGTCACCACGGCCGAGGACTGCTCGCCGCGCGACTCCTGGGAGTACGACGAGGAGCCCCCGCCGCCGACGGGCGAGCGGGCGTTCGTGTGCGCGGTACGCGCCGGCCGTACGTTCGCCGCCACCACCCCCGACCAGGTGCTGCTCGCCCACGGCCGCCGCCTGTGCGACGCCTACACCCGCGACGACCGGCGGGAGCTGGCCCGCCTGCGGGTGAACGCCGAGAGCCTGGCCTCGACGCTCGCCGGGATCTGCCCGCGCGCCGACGCGACGATCAAGGCCGAACGCGCCGCCGCGGACCGGGAGTTCGAGGAATGGGAGGCGGAGGAACAGCGCAAATGCGACGCGGCCCCGCGCCACCGCCCCCTCGTCCCGCCCGCCCGATCCTCCGTCCTCAAGAAGCCCGAGTGGCCAGAGGGAGGTCTGGAGATGTACGACGAGACGGACGACGGCGAGGACCCGGCGGAGGTCTACGCCGAAGCCGTGGACAACGGACTGGTCGGGAGCGGCCCCGGCCACCTGGCCGTGGTGACCCACTCCGACTCCCACGTCTGCGTCACCCTGGAGACCTACGCCCGCCGCCCGCCCGTGGAGACCAAGGGCTGGGAGCAGGTGGTGGAGGTCGGCTACCTGAGCTCGTCCGGGCAGATGGTGCTGTCGGACGGCCTCAGCGGCACCGAACTGCCCGACCTGTCCCTCTACGGCCGCAAGGGCCACTACCGCATCCGGGTGCACTTCGCCTGGGTCCCCTGGAAGGGCGACAAGTACGGCACCCAGCGGCTGCTGATCATGGCCTACCCGGCGAACGGCGACAAGGTCGTCTCCTATCGCAAGCCAAGCGGAAGCTGAACGGATACGCAACGTCCGCGTGGCCAGCCTCCAGGCACAGCGCCCGAAGGGGGAGGAACTGGAGCAGCACGGGCCGGTGGCGGTAGACCCGCCACCGGCCCGGCATCGAGGGTCACATCGTCGTGGTGAACGTGTGGGTCCCGGCGCCCACCTCCTGCGGGATGGCGCCCGGCAGGTCCACCTCGGCGACCGTCCCCGGGGGCACGGTCGCCGTGACCGTGAGTGTCTCGCCGTCCCGCTCCCACGAGACGGACGCGAGGCCGTACGGGGTGTCGAGGCGGGCCGAGGCGTGCGTGAGGTCGCCGCCCGGCCGGGGCGCGACGCGCAGGCGGCGGTAGCCGGGGGCGGCCGGGGCGAGCCCGGCCACGGTGCGGTGCATCCAGTCGGCCACCGCGCCGAGCGCGTAGTGGTTGAACGACGTCATCTCACCGGGGTTGACCGAGCCGTCGGGCAGCAGGCTGTCCCAGCGCTCCCAGATCGTCGTGGCGCCCATCGTCACCGGGTAGAGCCAGGACGGGCAGTTGCGCTGGAGCAGCAGCCGGTAGGCCGTGTCGTACGCCCCGACCGAGCAGAGCGCGTCGCAGATGAGCGGCGTGCCGACGAACCCGGTGCCGATGCGGTGGTCGTCCTGGCCGACCAGCTCGACCAGGCGCCGCCCGGCCCGCTCCCGCTGCTCGGCCCCGTCCAGCAGATCGAAGGTCAGGGCCAGGGCGTAGGCGGTCTGGGTGTCGCACGCCAGCCGCCCCGACGGGGTGACGAACTCCCGGCGGAACGCCTCGCGCACCTCCCGCGCCAGGGCCGCGTAGTGCCCGGCGTCGGAGTCGTGACCCAGCAGGGCCGCCGTCTCGGCCAGGACCGCGGCGGTGTGGGCGTGGTAGGCGGTGGCGACGAGCGCGTGGTCGGTACGGGCCCTGCCGGGGTCGTCCGGCGGCGCGGCCGGGTCCAGCCAGTCGCCGAACTGGAAGCCTTCGTTCCACAGGTGGTCGTCGCCGGCCAGCCCGTCCACCTGGTCCACCCACGCCTTCATGCTGGCGTACTGCCGGCGCAGCAGCCCGAGATCGCCGAAGCGCTGGTAGAGCGTCCACGGCACGAGCACCGCGGCATCGCCCCACGCGGCGGTCGGCGAGTTGCCGAACAGCAGCGGCACCCACGGCACGTAATGCGGCACGGTGCCCTCCTGGACCTGCTCGACGGCCAGGTCGGCGAGCCAGGACGCCAGCGGGCCCGAGCAGTCGAACAGGAAGGCGGCGGCCGGCGCGAAGACCTGGATGTCGCCGGTCCAGCCGAGCCGCTCGTCGCGCTGGGGGCAGTCGGTGGGCAGGTCGACGTAGTTGCCGCGCATGCTCCACACGACGTTGTCGTGCAGCCGGGACAGCAGCGGGTCCGAGCAGGTGAAGTCGCCGGTCCTGCGCATGTCGGTGTGGCAGACCACGGCCACGACGTCGGAGGCCGGGTCCAGCTCGCCGGGCCAGCCGTCGATCTGCGCGTAGCGGAAGCCGTGCGTGGTGAAGCGCGGCTCCCACTCCTCCGGTCCGTCGTCGCCGCGCAGCGTGTACTGGTCGAGCGCGGCGGCGTCGCGCAGCGGGCGGATGGCCAGCCCGCCGTTCTCCAGGACCTCGGCGTGCCGGAGCGTCACCGTGTGCCCGGCCGGGCCCTGGACGCGGATGCGCAGGCGGCCGGCGATGTTCTGGCCGAAGTCGAGGATCGTCTCCCCGTCCGGCCCGGTCAGCGTCTCCACCGGCGCCAGCGTCTCGATGCGCCGGACCGGCGGGCCCGTCGGCGCGACGAGCAGGGCCGGGTCGTGCGGGAGGGAGTCGGCGGGCAGCCAGGCCGCGTCGTCGAAGCCGGAGCCCGACCAGCCGGACGGCAGCAGGCGGGCGTCGTACTTCTCGCCGTCGTACAGGCTGGCGGCGGTGACGGGCCCGGTCACGCAGCGCCAGCTCCCGTCGGTGGCCAGCACGTCGGTGGTGCCGTCGGCGTAGGCGATCTCGAGCTGGGCGATGAGCGCGGTACGGTCGCCGTACAGGTCGCTCTTGCCGCCCCGGAAGCCGATCCGGCCTCGGTACCAGCCGTCGGCGAGGGTGGCGCCGATCGCGTTGGCACCCTCGGTCAGCAGGTCGGTGACGTCGTGCGTGCGGTAGCGCAGGCGGTGGCCGTAGCTGGTCCAGCCGGGCGCCAGGACGTCGTCGCCCACGACGCGGCCGTTGATCTCGGTCTCGTGGACGCCGTGGGCGGTGACGTACAGGCGGGCCCGCTCGATCGGGCCGCGGACGGTGAAGTCGCGGCGCAGCAGCAGCGCGGGGCCGTCGGGGAGGCCCAGCAGTTCCAGCGGCGGCGCCGCCGCGCCCGCCGTCCAGTCGGCCGGCTCCAGCAGCCCGGCCTCCGCCCACGACCAGGGGCTCCAGTCGCTGACCGAGCCGTCGCGGCCGTGTACGCGCACCCGGGCACCGCGCCGTTCGCGCGAGCCGAGTTCGCCGCCCGGCCAGGGCACGAGCACCGACTCCGCCGACTCGACCCGGCCGGTGGCCGTGCCGTCGCTGAGCTCGATCTCGTACGCCTGCTGCCGCCAGCCGGGGAGTTCGGTGGCGACGGTCCACGACAGACGCGGAGCGCTTTCGCCGATGCCGATGGGGTCGTGGTGGTGTTCGAAGACGGGCGCTTCGACATGCACGAGGGTCACGGGTCTCCTAGCCCTTGATGGCGCCGGCGGTCATGCCGGCGACGATCTTGCGGTTGAAGAAGATGAAGAGCAGCAGCGGTGGGATCGTGATCAGGACGATGTCCATGAAGAGCAGGTTCCACTGGGTGTTGTACTGGCTCTGGAAGTTGTAGAGGGTCACCTGCACGGTGGCGTTGTCGTCGCCGGGGGTGAAGTAGAGCGGGTTGACGAAGTCGTTGAAGATGGCCACCGAGGTGGTCAGGACCACGGTGATGGTGACCGGCTTGAGCAGGGGGAAGACCACCCGGAAGAAGAGCGCGAGCCCGGTGCAGCCGTCGATCTGGGCGGCCTCGTCCAGTTCACGCGGGATGGCCGCGATGAACGCCCGGAACAGCAGCACCGAGTACGCCATGTGGAAGGCCACCTCGATGAGGATCAGCCCCGGCAGGGTCTTGAACAGGCCGAGCGCCTGCAGCAGCCAGATGGTGGGCACGATCGCGGGCGGGATGATCAGCCCGGTCAGCACCAGGAAGTTGGCCACCGAGCCGAGCTTGCCCGTGCGGCGCTGCAGCACGAACGCGGCCATGGAGGCGAACACGACGATCAGCGCGACCGACGCGACGGTCAGGACGGTGCTGTTGACGTACGCGCGCAGCAGCACGTAGTCGCGGGCCTCGATCACGTCCACGAAGTTCTGCACGATCGGCCAGTT
>NZ_JBSFNK010000047.1:0-82105 GCF_053587055.1 Nonomuraea sp. NPDC003707
GCTGACACAGCACGGCGAGATAGCCATGTACCGACACGAGCTATCACGTTCCGTCACCACCGAAAGTGGGCCAGAGCCACTGACTGGACACACCCCTACACCTGGCAGCGGATCACACCCGAGTACGACGAGGTCCCCTCGGGCCGCCTCAGGCTAGAGCTGGGGGAAGGACGCGGCCTGCAGTGCTGGGCGGACGACAAACGTTCGCGTCTGGAGGACAAGATACGAGCGGCCGTCAAAGAGATTGAGCGGCGCTCCGAGGCTGACCAGCAGGCGCGCCTGGAGCGAGAGAAAGCTGAGTGGGAACGCGCTGAGAACTGGCGGCGCGAGGAGGAGGAACGGCAACGTCGGGAGGCGGCGCGGCAAGCGGAGCGTGATAAGGAACTGGCGCAGGCCGCCGACCAGGCGAGGGAGGAGCACAGGCGGCGAGCCTTTGGTCAGGCCCTGGAAGGATGGGCTTGCGCTGCGGCTATCCGCGAATTCTGTCTGGGGCTGGAAGCACTTGCGGCGACTCTGCCTGCACAAGAGGCAACGATTACGCAATGGGTGACGTGGGCGCGAGCGCAAGCAGATCGCATGGATCCCCTGCACACGCCGAGCGTCCTGACCGAGGCGAACTTCGACATCGAGCCGACGCCCGAGGCCCTGCACCGCTATCTAAGGGAGGAAGGGCGAAGCGAACGAGAATCACGACCGGAAGAACCCGCTGGCGTCAAGTACGACGATCTCTTTCCATCAGCATGGCGATGGGGACGCCCAGGTCGCTTTCAATGGTGGCGGCGGTAGCCGTAGCCCCGCGCTTGCGCAGTGCCTCGACCGCCCGGTCAAGGAGCTGGCCAAGCCGTACAACCTCGTTGCGCAAGGCGATCAGCTCATCGAACCGCTCAACGGCCTTCTGCCCGCACCACTGCCGCACCAAGGCGTGCACAGGCTCGCGCTCACGCAGCCGTACCTTGCGTTCCTCGCGGGCATCCTCCCAGGATTGCCGCTGAGAGTACCCGTAGAGGACCTCCGAACGCAGTTCCGCTTCTTCCCGGTGGATGGCTTCTATGATCCCTTCGGAGAATGTCGTAGCGATCGTCGGCATCAGCCGCCGTGCCGCTCGCCAAGGACTGATCAGCGCCCCATGACGATCACGGAAGGCGAGAGGGTCGGCGGCTAGTTCTTCGGGGGTGAGTCCCAGACGATCAGCTACCCCAGCAGGCGTGGCGATCCGCAGGACCCCAGTCTCGGTCTTGCTTCGTCCGAGGATCACCCGTCGGCCAAGCCCGCAGTCCTTCACGACGAGCAACGCGGCTTCGTACTCCACCGTGCCGCCGGCAGCAGACGATACTTCTCTGACGGCCAACAGCCGACCTTCGTCATTGAGCCGCGGTTCGATGTCGGTCCAGAGGTCGAGCAGAGAGGTGGAGGAAACCCATTCCTGCAGCCCGGCGTCGTCGCCGTCCAGCCGGCAGACCCTGATCCAGTCGTCGCTATCCCGTATCTTCACGATCGTGACGCGGTGCACAGGATCGCCAAGTGCCCTGGGCCGCTCGCGATAAGCCCACTCTTCCCCAAGCTCCATGACTGACATTAACCCGGAGTGTGTGACCGCATGGGCGCTGCCTGCGATTTGGCGAAAATCCTAGCTGCACGCGTACCGACGTTGGAGCGCTGTGCTGTCCCACAGCCAGAACAACGAGCCCAAGCCAAGTGATGCTGCAACTCAAGGGCAGTGACACCATTCTCGGCATCAACAAGGTTGGAATGGTGCTCGCGTGGTAGCGGTAACGCTTCAGGCGCCTGCGTACGTGAAGCCGGCCCATCGGGCGGGCTGCGCGAACGGACGGGCGCTGTCCCAGAGGCGCCGTGCCGCCGAAGCCGCGGGTGGGTTGACCACCACGGCCTTTCCGTAGGCGGCATGGAGTTGTTCGTTGGTGACATCACGCAGCCAGCGCTGAGCGGTTCGCAGCGCCTCCGCCGGTTCGCGTCCTTCGGTCCAGGTTTCGTAGAAGCGGGTCATGAGCAGTCCGGTGGAGAGATCGGGCACGGTAAAGAGCGATGAGACTACGCCGTGAACGCCTGCGGCGAGGAAAGCGGCCGGAATTCCGATGACCTCATCGGGCAGGGTCGTCCCAGGGATGCCACTCTCGCAGGCGGACAGGACGGCGAGCCGTGGCCGCCCGCCGCGCCCGTCGGTGAGCCGCATCGAGGCGAGGTCGCTCAGTGCGAGTAGCTGGTCGTTCGCCAGGAGCAGGCCGCTCCGGCGGGGATCAGTGGTGTTGGCACTGCCGTGGCACGCGAAGTGCAGAACGTCGTGCCCGTCGAGATGTTCGGTGACGGCCGTGTGAGTGGCGTCGGCGCCAGCCAGAAGCGCGACGGAGGAAAAACCGCGGGCGGCGTTGTTCACCTCGCGTGTCGCCCATGGCAGGCGACCGGCAGATACCGGCTGCGGCTCGGCTATCGCGAGCAGGGACTGGGGGAGGTGCGCGGGCAGGCCGCTGGCCTCGTCGAGGATGGTCGCGCTGGGCGCGTACGTGAGAAGCAACTCGTCAAGCGCGTAACGGCGGCCGCTGGGGGTGGCGGCATCCGGAGTCCACGCGGCGTGCAGTGGAAGTAGCCCCAGCAGGCCTCCCGGGATCAAGGTGGCGCGTTCGCGGCCTCGGAGGTGTTCGAGCAGCGGACCGACCGCCGCCGTCCACAGCCAACGTGTCGTAGCGTCGAACGTCCGCGTCCAGCCGTCTGGGTCCGTGCCACGGCGCTGATACGCGGTCAGCCACTCGGCCGTGTGCGCCCGCACCTGGGACGCTGCGAAGCCGTCCGGCCACAGCACCTCGACCACGCCGCCGGGATGGGCGATGAGGCACAGGCCGCCGCTGGTGGTTCCGGCGAGATAGACGATGGGATCGGATATCACCGGAAATCCGGGGTCGTTGAGGAATTCCCCGTGACCCGTCGTGGTGCGAATGGCCAGGATCGCCCGCTCCAGCTCCTCGCTGGCGGCGACCAGCGCCTGCGCGCGATGTCGTTCGTGCTCGGCGGGCGACGGAGCCCACGGGCGGCCGAGCGGTGCCTCGGCCTGCGGCCGCAACTCCCCGGCGTCTAGTGCACGCATACGCGCGACGGCCGCCTCGAAACGATCAGCGAGTACGGCGTGTCCGTCTGCCCGCAGCGCGCCTAGGTCGGCCTGGTTGCGGCGTAACGGTTCGGCGAGAAGAATCGCGCGGCCTCGTTCCAGTTGTGTGACGGCATCGCCGAGGCGGCCTTTCCGGGCAAGCCCGTACGCCAGGTCCTGGGCGAGTATCGGAGCCTCGTCGAGGGCGCCCTCCCGGTCGGACCGGCCGACCTGGCGGCGGAGCAGCCTCGTCGTGAGCGCCAGCCCTCGCTCGCCCGCCTCGATGACCTCGTCCCAGGCCTCCCGCTGCGCCGCCCATCGCAGCCACTCGCGCGCGGTCGCGATCGCGGGCCTGAGCCGGAACGCCTCCTCGGCGTCGATCGCCCGACGGAAGGCGCTCGTCGCCGCGACCCGGTCGGCTCCGTCGCCACGCGACTGGAAGCGGGTTCGCAGGGCTGACGCACGGTGCCGCCAGACCACACCGGCCATCGGGCCGCTGTCTTCGATCAGCTCGAGTGCGCGATCAGCATCGGCCAGAGCCCGCGCGGCCTCTTCCGCATCGCCGGCCCGATCGGCGCGTTGGGCACGGGCCCCGGCAAGGTGCGTGAGCACCCGGGGGAACGCCGGCGCGGACGCCTCTGTCTCGGCCAAGGCCTGGCGCAACAGGGCGATCGCATCGTCGGCGGGGCGGTCCTCAATGTCCGCCACCACATGCTCAATCACTCCCTGTAGCTCCAGAACGTCCAGACGGCGAATGGAACCGGGTAAGGTCAGTGTCGCCGCCTCGTGGGCCGCTTGGGCGGCCTCACGAGCGACGGCCAGGTTGTGCGTCTGATTGGCGCGATCGAGGAGCATCCTCGCAAGGCTTTCCAGGGCTGCGGCGCGGTGCTGGGGTGCGAGATCGAGCTTCACCGCCTCCTCGATCATGCGTAGGGCACGCCGGTCATCCGATCGACGACCGGTGCGGTCCGCACGGCGCGCCAGTGCTGTAGCGGCATGATCGACCATCACGAGCAGGTCATACGGCGTCGCGCGCGGATTGCCCTCGATCGTGTCGTACAGCGCGAGCGCCCGGTCCAAGTCCGCGTCGTCGCCGGTCATGCTCTCGCGAGCGAGCAACGCGTTGGCGAGCATCGCCTGAGCCAGCCAAACGTCGGGCGCGTGGCCCCATTCCCTCAGCGCGGTCTCGGCGCGGCTGACGGCCCGGGCGAGATGGGTGTGGTCTCCGGTGGCCTGGAAGCGTGTCGTGAGCAGGCCACCGAGGCTCGCTATCGCTTGCAACCAGGCGAGCGAGCCCGGCTCAAGAAGATCGACGGCGTCCTCATAGCCCGCGATCGCCTGGTCCAGGTCGGCCGGGTCGCCGGTACGTCGATAGCGAGTGTTGAGCCACCAGGAGAAGTCCATGCGGCGCCCGGCACGTTCCGGATCGTTCTGCCCGGTGAGCTCGAGGGCCTCCCGTGCGGCCTGGAGGCCTGCTTCGGCGTCAAGGGGGTCACCGGTCGACTCGTAACGTTGATGGAGGTCGCGAGAAAGAAGGGCCAGGGTCTGGACGCGTCCGTCCTGCGACGCCGCTGTGGGCTGAGGGGTCTCCAGGAGGGACTGTCGGCGGAGCACGATCGCCTCGTCGAGATCTCCGAGCGAGGCGCTCACGGTGAAGCGGGCCGACAGCCCACGGGCGAGGGTCTCGCGCGCGTTCGCGCCGCGGTAGGGTTCGTCAGCGGAGAGATCGCGAGCTCGCCGGGCCGCTGCGACGGCCCGGTCCAGCGCATCCAAGTCCGGCGTCGTCATCGCATATGAAGTCAGCACGGCCGCCAGCAGGATCAGGGTGGCCGCCTCCAGCGGCAGGCCGGAGTGTTCGTCCGCGATCGTGGCCAGAACCTCGGCCTGGGCCAGGAGATCGGCCGGAGCGCCACGTTCGCCAAGACTGCTCTGGAGGCCTTCGAGCGCGGGAAGCAGATCACGCTCGTCGCACACCTCCTGGCGAGCCTGGGTGAACGTGGCCACGGCTGCGTCGATCATGGCGGGATCGCTGGTTGCAGCGAACAGGGCCCGCTGGGACCACCCCAGGTTGATCAGGAAGCGTGCGCTGTCCGGGGTGCCGGAACCAGTGAGCGTGACGGCTTCGCCATGGCACGTCACGGCGCGCCGGAGGTCGTCGACGTGGCCGGTGTGCTTACCACGGGTCCGCAGTGCATTGCCAAGCACATTCCTCGCGGTGGGTTGACGCGTCGCGGCTTCCGGCGCTGGGGTGACCGCCGCCTCGGCCGCCGCCACCGCGCCGTCCAGGTCCGCCTCCGCAGCACCCCGCTCCCAAGCAGCCACGCGGACGTGACTCACGTTGATCAGGACGCTTGTACGCCAGGCGGACCCCGGCTCAGCCCACTCCGCCGCGTTGAGCAGCGCTTCGGCGGCTTCACGGAGGCGTGCGGTCCCGGTGTCGCCGTCGGCTGCAGCGAGTAGGTCGAGACCGAGTTCGTTCAGCGCGTGCGAGATCACCTCGGCACCGAGTACAGCTGCCGCCAGGCGCCGCTCCCCCCGAAGGACGTCGCTGAACCGCGACCACATGTGAATGGCGAGCCGTAGGTGGTCCGGGTGGCCTGATGTGTCGTACTGCTCCTGCGCCTCGAGTGCCATCTGGAAGAGGAGCACCAACACTTCAGTCCGCTTTTTCTCGCGCACGTCGCTTCAACTCCTCACGGGCTCTGCGGGGTGAACGTGGGTGTGTCCTCGTCGAGACCACGCAGAAGATAGGTGGTCAGGCGCCGGCCCTCGGCCCGCTCGGCACGGGGGTCGGCCGGGAGCGGCCAGCGCAGGCTCTTGTAGAGGGCCGTACGGTGCAGGTCGAAGACCGCCTCCACCAAGTCCGCGAACACCTCCGCACGGGGCGGTAGTCGCAACCGCCAGCTCGCGGTCGCCACAATCAGCCCCACCGGCACGGCCCACCAGTTGATCGGGGCGAACAGCACGAACAGTAGCCCCCAGATGAACGTCGCCACCGCCTTGTCCAAGGAGGTCCGGGCGGCGGCGAGTTCCTGCTGGGTGGCCGCCGGAAGCAGCAGCCACAGGTGTGACCACACGGCGACGGCGTCAAGCCCGTATTTGTCGGTCGGCCGGTATTCCGCCGCCCGCAGAATGTTGCCGATCCTCGTCGGAAGGTAGGACTCGTTCGCCGGGAAACGGCGCAGTCGCTGGTCCAACTCGATGAAGTCGGCCTGCTGTTTCGGCGTCGCGGTGCCGCTGTCCACCAGGCCTGCCACTTTCTGGAACTCCGTGTCAAGCGCCTCGACCCGTCTCTTGACCTGATCAGTCAGCCGGGTGCGCAGCGGCTCGAGGAAGGCCGGCCAATAGCCTTCCATCAGCCGGAGCACGGGTGCTGTCAGCGCGCTCACCACCACACCGGTCGCCCCCACGCAGAGCAACCCGCCGAGGAGGACGCCGATCTGGATCGCCTCGGATTGTCCCCCGAGCCAGTTCAGAGGCGCGTCCATGGCAGCGGTTTCGCCCTTGCCATACAGCCAGGCGAGCAGTCCGCCGAACCAGAAGATCAGCGCCGGAAGCGAGGTCGAGATCCATCGGTCGGCAAGCCTTCCGCCGATGGCCTCCCAGAACTTGGTCAGCATCGCCAGCGCCGTCAAGCCGGCACCAGCGGCACATGGTGGTCGGGGCATTCCCGTACGGGAACCCCCACCGACCTGCGCCACCACGCGTAGGCCCCGTCCTCGGGGCACACGTACTTCGACGCGGCGACGGGCATGCCGGTACCGGGAAGGTCGACGGCACGCTCTTCAAGCGGCTGCACCTCCGGCGGCCGGTGCCATTCGTCCTCGATCACTCGTGCTGCCCAGTCTCGTACGGCTGGAGACGCCGCGAGCAGATCGGCGAGGCGATCCCCGACCCTTTTTCCGTCCGCGGCAGCTGCCAGCAGGCGGACGATCGTCGCGTCATACTCCGGCGCCTTGGGTCCGACCAGTTCTACCAGGTAAGGCCGGAGCGTTCGCGCCACGTCGAACAGATCGTCGTCCATTCCTCTCGCCCCTATCTCCTCACAAAGAAAATCTGAAGGCAGGCCAGAGGTCGTTACGGAACTCGCCGCGCGTACCGGCCTGATCCTGCTGCTCGTCCCGCTGCATCTCCTCCCTACGCTGATCGAGCTCCTCCGCGGCGTCGACAACTTCGCCCTGCTTATCGCATTCAACTTCCTCGGCCGTTTGACCTGCGGTCGTGATCGGGAGGTTCGGTGAGGCGAGTGGTCGGCCTGTCAGTCGCTCTGGGTTCTGGTGATGTCCCTCAGCCCGGGGGTAGCAATGTCGCGGACCGGGACGACCACCTGGCCACCCGTGGTCGTCGCCCAGACCTCGACCGCGTAGGGTGCGAGCTCGTGGCCCCTGTACTTGGGCCGTACCCCGAAGCGGACGCTCTGTCCCGACTCCAGGACGCGTCGCAGCGGGTTCTCGAACTGGACCTTGAAGTCGGAGTTGTTGATCTTCTCGTGCATCCATGCGAGGTTGCCTCGGTCGCGACCCGAGCCACCGAACAGGTTGCCGAGCAGGTGACCGCGCCGCGCGCCCAGCGGGTCGAGCTCGCCAGTCCGCAGGCCGATCGGGTTGACGTCGCTCGACGACGGGGATCCGGTGTGCAGGTCCACTGGGACCAGCTCGCCGATCACACCCGTCGGCAGGCCATTCTCCAGATCGCCCACCAGCACCCGCTCGGAGATCGGCAGCGCCCCGCTCTCCGCCGGCGTGGCCGTCTTGGCGGCGGCGTCGGCGCCGGAATCTGAGCGCCGTCCCGAGGTACGTCCCGGGGTCGCGTCACGGCGCATGCCGCCGGACTCGAGGGCGCGTTTCTCGAGCGAGACGCCGCGATCGGCGCTCTTCAGGGCCTCGGTGGCCCCCTCGCCTTCGGCGAACCGGCTGCGCGAGCCGGCACGGCGCGCTCCGAGCGGCCGCTCGGGCGCCGCCGTGGATCGCCGCGAGGCCGTCGCCTTGGGCCGTGCGTTCGTGGCTTTGGGTGGGGCGGCCGTCGCCTCGGGCTGCCTGGTCGTGGCCTTGGCTGGGGCGGCAGTCGTGCCGGTGAGGGCCGGTTCGGTCGTCTTGGCGGTCGGCTTCGGTGTGCCGGCGACGGGAGCCGTCTCGGCTGGGGCTTTCGGCGTGACCCCCGTCGATGCCGTCTCGGTTGGTGGTTTGGATGTGGTGCTCGTGGGGGCCGGTGAGGCCGTCTTGGGGGCGGGCGTGGGGTGAGTCGCGGGAGTGGGCTGCGTCTTGGGGGCTGGGCCACGGGCGGGTGCGGAAGCGGGACCAGACGCGGAGGTGGAGGTGGAGGTGGAGGGGTGGGTCGCTCGGTCCACGGCGATGCTCGCGCCCAGTTGGACGCTGCTCATCAGGGTCGCCATGAACAGGCCCTTCGGATCGGTGAGTCGCTGCTCCAACTGGTCGGCGAAGCCCGCCCAGGTGACATCGCGACCCCGTAACGCGTCGACGGTCTGGTGTACCGCGACAGAGAACCCCTGCGACAGTTCGTGGGTCGTCACGCCGGCGGCGATCGAGGCGAATGCCTTGCGGGCGAGTGTCTGGGCGGTGGGATTCCCGGCCAGACGGTCGAAGATGGTGTGGCTGACCCGTCCGCCGACCCGGGTGAGCACCACCTGGACCGCCGCCTCCAACGCGATGGCCGCCCAGTCGACCTTCTCCCCGTACGCGGCCTTCACCGCTCCCACGCCGACGGTGGCGGCGAGCGGGGCGCCCACCGAGATGGCGGTCGCCGTGCCGCTCACGCTGAGGCCGGCCACCCCGGTGCCGATGGCCTCGGGCGCGAGCCCCAGGGCGGCGCCGCCCGACGCCACGACCGCCAGGACGCCGAGAGTGACGAAAGCGGCATCCCTGGTGTACTCGAGCCCGGTCGCGAGGCTCTCACCACCCTCGATCAACTGGTCGACGTAGGCGCGCACCAGCATCGCCGACCGCTCGGAGGCCGCGTCCGCCTTGGCTAGGTGGTCGGCGGCCTCCGTGAACGCGCCGGCCGTGATCGCGTGGCCGGCCGCGGCGGACTCCGCCGTCAAGGTGGATCGCAGAGCCTCCAGCGCGGTGCCGGGGTGGTCATAGCCGCCCCACGTGCGGACGTAGGCCCATGCCTTCACCGAGTGGGACGTGACCGGGAAGTCGGAGTTCACCTCCTCCTGGGCCCGGTAGCGGCCCATCGCGTCTTCGGCCCGCCTGGCGCTCCGGTTGAGCGCCAGCGTCAGCGCCGTCCGGGCCGAGGCGCGTACGCGCTCCGCCTGCTCCGGGGTGAGCGTGATGACCTCGCCCCGGTAGATGGTGCGCATGAGGGAGTCCGGGCCCATCGACAGGCCATCGATGGCGGCCATCACGGTCCGCGCCGCCGCCAGTCCGTCGCCGGGCGGCAGGGTCGGCTTCGCCAGGGCCTCCGTTCCGGCGCCCGTGCCGTGCCCACCGACCAGTGCCGTGACGCCCTGGTTGCCAGCAGTGGCCTGCAACGACGTCACCGCCTGGCCGACGGTCCCGCCGCCGCCCGCCCCGCCCGGCGAAGACGTCCCGGTCCGGGCGGGCGCCCCGGCACGTACTGAGGCCCCGGCATATGAGGACGGCGCATAGTGCCGGGCCGCCTCTCTGGAGGGAGCCGGTCCGGATTGCTGGTGTCTGTCCTGTTCACTCACGGGGCATCCCGCCGTCCACGAGTTCCGCCTGCCCGCTTTTGTCATGATCTGTACTAGGGCACGGTCAGTACGGCGGGGTGGTCGCCGGTCCCGTTCCGGTCGTCTGGTTCGTGCGCGGTCCCGTTCCGTTCGGTGGGCTGGTCACCGCTCCCGTTCCGGTCTCCGGCCACGCTCCGGTCGGCCCGGGTGGGGCGCGTGCCGTCGCTGGCCTCGGGTGCGGTCAGTTCCTCCAGGACCTGGATGGCGCCGCTGATGCGCAGCAGCGTCTCGCGCAGGGCGGCCTCCTGTCTGGTGAGCTCACGCAGCTGCCCTTCGCCCAGCTGGTACTCCCGCTTCAGCTCGGCCAGCCGGGCCTGCAACTGTTCAATCACGTTGATCACTTCCTCCGTCGTGTGGTCATCTCAGTTCGAGCCCGGGATCCATGACGTTCATGGCTTCCGGCTGGTCGTATATCTCCGGATGCAGGAGCAGGCCCCGCTCGGCGGCCGGCTTGTCCTCCTCCACCACCATGCGGTTGGTCTCGGCCCACGGGTCCTGCCGGACCCCGGTCACCTGCCACGAGACCGTAACCCCGGGCTTGTCGGTGCAAATGGTGAAGGCGCTGTCCCGAACCTCCTCGCGCACCCACGTCAGGGCCGACTGGCCGACGGGCGTCAACTGGAAGCGGTGGTCGCGATTGAGCGCCTCGAAGAAGCCGGGGAGGGTGATCTCAGCCTCGCCCCGCTCGTCGGTCACGGCCACGCCGGTGTACACGTTCAGCCGGTCCGGCGACTCGACGAACGAGTGCGACAGGTACCTGTTGTCCGGGTCGAGCGGGTGGTCGATCCGGAAGCCGCCGCCGCCCTTGGAGAGCGTGCCGCGGACGTCGAGGTCGCCGTTGATCTGGACGCGGCCCAGGAACAGGCCCGCGGAGTTGCCGCCCGCCGCCATGATGCCGGTGCCGGTGCCGGTGCCCTCGACCCACGCGCCGATCGTGCCGGTCGCCCGTATGCCTGCCTGGAAGGCGCCGTTACCGCCGCGCGCGGTGATGGCGGTGCCCCCGCTGACGATGTCGAGCGGGGTGGCCGGTGCCCTTGTGTTGATGCCGACGTTGTCCCCACCGTCGAAGGCCACGACGCCACCGCCGCTGCGCACGAACAGGATCCCGCTGCCGGTGTCACCGATCCACGAACCCCACAGCGACAGAGTGGAGGGACCGTTCGGCTGCCCGTAGTCGCCGCCGAACTGCAGCTCTCCACTGTTGACGTGCATCCGCAGCGCCCATCCGACGCCGACGCCGAACAGTCCCACGTGGTCGTTGCTGGCCATTCCGACGAACGCACGGTCGGCGTCCGGGTTGGCCTGCCGGAACCAGATGCCGGCCGATCCGTCGCCGCCCTGCCGTACGCGCATCCGGCGTGCCACATCGAGCCCGCCGCCCTCCCCAGTGGCGGAGACGCTGATCCGGTTGAAGTTGGACCACAAGTGCGCGGCGCCGCCCTGGGAGTACCAGACCCAGCGCTGTCCGGTGCCCGCGCCCGGTGTCTCGACGAAGTCGGCCACGTTGCGGTCGGCGAAAGAGTACCCGCCGGCGGTGCCGCCGCTGTGCATCTCCGTGCCTTCTACGTGCACGATTCGCTGTGGCGGCGCCGCGCCGATGCCCACGCCTAGCTTCCCCGACTTGTCGATCACCAGCCGGTCGGCGCGTGCGGTCGCGTCCGTCAGCCGCCACGTGCCGTCGGTGTTCGACGATATCTGGTAGGCCGGGCCCGCCGGAGACGACAGCCACAGCGGCGCCGACACCGACAGCGTCGAGGACACGGACAGCGTCGATACCCGGACCTCGCCGGTCGCCCCGGTGACCGCCAGGGCTTCGCGAGGCGCCGCCTCGGACAGCAGGGTCAGGGTTACGTTCCCGGTTGCGTCGGCGGTCAGTTCGGCCACTGGCCGGTCGTCGACGCCGGGTACGCCTCCGCCGGCCGTACGCGGCGCCCGCAGCACCAGCCTGCCCGTGGGGACTCCCGCCGGGCGTCGGGCGTCCGCCGACAGGCTGGTGACCCTGCCCTCGCCGTCCAGCGCCACTCGGGCGAGCACCACCTGCCTGCCGTCGTCCTGGAATCCGGCCGCCGGGACGAGGCGCAGCCACGGCGCGTGCAGCAGGGCGGGCGCGTTGGCCAGGGTGCTGTCGCCCAGCACCTCGCGCCAGGTGAGGGTGAGCAGGCTGTCGGCGCCCGCGCCGGTCGTGTCCAGGGTGAGCCCGTCGTCGCCCACCAGGACGGTCGGCACACCCTGGATCTGGGCCGGGTCGACGGTCTGGTCGACAACAGCTGTACCGCCCGAGGTCAGGACGATCATTCGGCCGTCGGCGTCCAGGGCCGTGCCCGGCGAGACCGTGACCCCCATCTGACCTACGGTGGCGCGTACCGCCAGCCCGCGTGCCACCCCCCAGGAGTGCAGGTCGGCGTTGCGGGCCCGGTCCAATGGCAGCAGGTAGGTCTCCATATCGGTGAGGCTCTCGCCGTGCCCAGTGGCCCCTGTGCGCACGGTGCCGGTGCTGAGGTTCCAGTACTCGGTGCGCTTGACGCCGCTGTCGCTCATGCCGGCTCCACCATCAGGATCGAGGAGGGTCTCTTCCTGGTCTCGACCACCAGCGGGCCGACGTCGGCCCTGACCGCCTTGACCTCCCAGCAGAAGCGCTGGGCGGGGTTGCGGTCGTCGGCGGCCAGCACGGTGAACCCGCCGTCGGCGACGGGAGTGGCGGCCAGCGCGCATACCGGCTCGTCCAGGTCCGACACCGGCGTGAGCAGCACCGTGCGACCGTCGGCGCAGGCGAGGGCCTCGAAGTAGTCCGGGAGCGTCACCCGGGCGCGGCCACCGCTCAGCCGTCCCTCGCCCCGGTAGTAGACCGCCGCCTCCGGTCCCTCCACGCACGCGTGCGTGAGGACGCGGCCGCCGGGGTCGAGCGGGTGGTCGATGGCGAACCGCTTGGTGCCGTCGTTGAGGAACTGGCACCTCGGGTGATCGGGATCCGTCCCGACGTACACCGCGCCGCGGGCGAACACGTCCCACGTGCCGATACCGCCGCCGGACCAGTCGGGATACTGCGGGACGTCGGGCCAATGGACGGTCATGTACATCCTGCCTGGACCGGTGACGTTCAGCCGTGTCGTCGCGCTGACGACGTTGCCGTCGAGGAGGGTGAGCCCGCCGCCAGCCCGCACCGTGGAGGCCGTCGCGAGAGCGCCGCCGATCACCATGTCGCCGCCGACCACGGCGTCGCCGGCGACGCGCAGGCTCGCACGCGTGGGACCGCCGATGTCGACCGACCCCGTCGCCACGTCCATCCGCAGTCCCCATCCGGCGCCGCCGTTGCCCCAGAAACCGACGTGCCCGTCATCGAGCATGCCGACGAACGCGCGGTCGGCCTGCAGGCCGGTCTGGAAGAGCCAGATCCCGGCGGAGGCATCGCCGCCCTGCCGGACCCGCATCCGCCGGTACACGTCCAGGCCGCCGCCCTCACCGGGCGCGCCGATAGACAGCCGGTCCTGGCCGGACCACAGCCGGGCGGTGCCGTCGTGGGCGTACCAGACCCAGCGCTCGGCCGCGCCGGGTGTCTCCACGAAAGTGCGCACTGCCCGGTCCGCGAAGGAGAATCCGCCGCCGGGGCCGCCGCTGTGCACCTCCGATCCCTCGACGTGCAGCACGCGCGCCGCCTTCGCCCCGCCGATGCTCACGTTGCCCGCGGTGTCGACCACGAGGCGGTCTCGTATGCGCAGGTCGCCTGCGATGGTTACGGTGCCGGCGGTGTCGACGGTGAGGCGGTCGCCCACCAGCAGGTCGCCGGAGATGTTGACGGCGCCGGTGGGCTCGACCGTGAAATGGTCGCGTACGCGCAGGTGCCCTGTGACGATGATGTCGTCGGAGAACTGCACGGCGCCGGTGCCGAAGACCGACAGCGCGCGGCGCGGTGGCCCGGCGGGCGGGAGCACGTTCAGATCCACCCTGTCGTCCGCGCCGGCCACCAACTCGGCGACCGCGCAATGGTCCACGCCGAGAGCATCACCGCGGGGCCGGCGCAGCTCTAGGCGTCCGGTGGGCGTGCTCGCCTGGCGCCGCACGCCTGGGCCCAGGGCATCGACGATGCCGCCGGTGCCAAGCGTGACCTCGGCCAGCACCACCTGGTCGCCGACGTCGGGGAAGCCGGCTGCCGGGACCAGGCGCAGCCAGGGCGCGTGCAGTAGCACCGGCGCGTTCAGCAGCTCGAAGCCGGCCACCTCGCGCCAGGTCACGGTCAGCAGGACGGCGCCGGTGAGGTCGGTGGAGTCCACGGTCACGCCGGTGGCGCTGACCGGGACCGTCGGGACGTTCTGCACCTCGTCCGGGTCCACCACGGGGTCGACGACCGCGACACCGCCGTCGGTGAGGACGATCAGGTTGCCCTCGGCGTCCAGCGCGGTGCCAAGGGACACGGTGACGCTGGAGGCCCCGGGCGTCGCCGTCACGCGGAGCCCGGCGGCCACGCCCCAGCCATGCAGGCCCGAGTTGCGCAGCCGGTCCATCGGCATCAGGTGGCTCTCGATGTCGGTCAGGCTCTCGCCGTGCCCGGTCGCGCCGGAGCGTACGGTGCCGGTGCCGAGGTTCCAGTACTGGGTGCGTTTCACTGCCATGCCGCTGCTCCCTTCAGTGGGCGATCGCCCGTCTGGCTAGATCGCGGTGATCAGGTTCCACAGCGTGTGCGCTGGCTTCTCCTGGTCGATGATGCTGCGGATGTTGCCCACCGCCTGGTTCAGCACGAGCTGGCGTGCGGAGGGGTCCGGCGGCAGCCGCCCTTCGGCGAAGTGGACGACGACGCCGAACTGGAACGGTCGTACCCGCGACCAGAACGGCTGCAGCCCCGCCACCTCCGGCTGGCCCGGATCGCACACGACCAGCCGGTCGCCAGCCGCCGCCATGCCGGTCGGGTATACGAACTGCCCGGGCTCGGTGATCCGTACGGCGGTGGGCGGCGCGGCGGCCGGATCGACCTCGAACACGGCCGCGTGTTCGGCCACGGCGCAGATGAACGGGTCGGTGGCCGATGGCGCGAACGGCTTCAGCCCGGCGTCCAGGACGTACAGCCGCCCGTCGCGGGTGTGGGCGATGGCGGTCGGCGCCACCAGCGGGTTGTCGGCGGGGAGCAGCAGTGTCTCGGTCCATGCCGGGGCGGCGCGGGTGACCCGTACCAGGTTGCCGGGGAACCGAGCCGGCGCTGCGGGTTCCTGATCGCCGCCGTCGCCAACCAGCAGCGTGCCGCCGGGTTCGACGGCCAGCGACAGCGGCTCGACGACCGTGCGCAGCGTGGTGCGTGTGGCGGCCGGCGGGTCGGTGCGCACGATGATGATCTTGGGTCGGCTCGGCGAGCCGGGTCCGTCGCCACGGTCCAGGACGAGCAGGTCGCCGCTCCCGGGATCGACGGTCATCGCGACGGGCCACAGCGGGGCGCCTACCGTGGCCAGCGAGATGATCTGCGTCGCGGGGGTGTCGGGGAACGGCGCGGGGACCGCGTACAGCTGCCCGGCACGGTCCAGCACGTAGAGCGTCTCGGGCGCCGCGCCCCGGGCGGGCCGCACGGCGGCGCCGACCACGCGGGTCAGGTTGAGGGTGTCCGGCGAGACCGGCCGGGGCTTCGGCGGCGTTCCCGCCACGTCGTGGTTGCCGGCCGGGCTCAGCCGCCACACCCTGTTCTTGAGCTGCGGCGAGACTCCGGCGGGCAACGCGATGTCGCCAGCGAACACGCCGCCGTCCGTGCCGGCTGCCACGCACCAGGGTCTGGTCACGCCTTCGACGCGGACGCCGGCGTCGGTGACGACCGGTCCCTGCACGACCAGCCCGGCCACCGGCGCGGTGGTGCCGGGCTCAGGTCCGGGGGTGACGGTTAGCAGGCGGGTGCCGTCGTCGAGGGCGACCCGGGGGCGGGTGCGGCCGACGGCGTACAGCTCGAGGTACTTGTCCAGCCCGGCCTTCCTACCACGCAGGCGATAGATCCGGGCGATCTCCGATATTACTTTGCGTCGCTGGTACTCGTCCCACAACGGGGCGTCCTGCAGGGTCGGGAAGCGCAGCGCCACCCAGGAGGCGAGCCAGGGCAGGAATGGCTCCGGGGTCGTCCACGGGTCGAACAGCCGGTCCAGCCGGGCGATCTCGGTGGTGATCGGCTCGTGCTCGTGCTCGCGGGGCGGTTCGTTCTCGTGCTCGCGCTCGTGCGGTGGGTGCGGTAGGGGGACGCCGTCCGGGATGCCGGTCAGCACCTTTTCGAAGATCCGCAGCGCGGCGCCGAGGCCGAACTCCGGTGTCTCGGGCTCGTCCTGCCACAGCACTAGCGGGAGGTGTCGCAACCAGCCGCTCTTGTCGCTCACGGAGTCCTCACCTCCCGCGCGTCCGCCCGTCTCATGCGTTCAGAATCGTGGTAGTGATCTTGTGGGAGCTCTCGGCGGCGGCACAGACCAGCTCGTAGTCGGCGACCCGCACCGACGCCCCGAACGGCGACAGCCGAAACGGCCGCTCCCGGTCCTGGCTGTAGTTGTCGGCGGTGCCAGCTGGGTTGAGCGGCGGGAAGTGGTACACCGGGACGTCCGGGCGCAGCAGCAGGGTGGAGATGTAGCCGAGGTCCCCGGACGGCATGATCGCGCGGAACAGGTCGGAGGTGAACACCGGCTGGCCGACCTGCCATCCGGTGCCGGACGGCCCGCCCCGAGTCGGGTGCAGGAAGGCCTGGATCCGGGCCATGGTGTCGCTCCGTACCTTGTCCTGGTCGGCCCCCGCGTCGATTGCCTGCTGCCACACCACCAGCTCGACGTTCACGATCACGGGCAGGTACCGGGGCCCGAGCACCTCGAGGCGGGCGGTCAGGTCCCGCCGTGGGTCCAGGTACGCCCGCACCTGGCGGATCTGGTCCTGCGTGGGTTCAGGCCGGGCGACCGAAGCGTCCTGGTCCGGGACGATGATCATGTTGACCGTGCCGGGCGCGCGCACGATACCGGCAAAGGTCCACGGGTCGCCCTTCACCCACGGTAGCGGGGGCGGGCCGGGGCCGTCAGCCGCCTGCAGGCGCGGCGGCAGGCAGCGGCGGATCAGCACGTCGTTACCCGCCTCACCGGCGAGGAACTCGTAGTCGTCCACGGTAACCGCGCGGTCGCGGATCTTCAGCTCCTCGGGCGCCCGGCGCAGCGTGTCCTCAATCGGCTCCTCGTCGGCGCCGTCGCGGCCGGGCCCGAGGTTGGTGACGTTCGTGACGCCGGAGGGCAGGATGCCGGAGAGAGTGGTGCCGAGCACGGTGACCTGGGCGGGCGCGACGTTCCCCGCCGCCCCCGCGTCGACATACCGGTAGCTCAGCGCACGGATCAGGCTGCCGGCCGGCGGCACCGAGCCGTGCCCCTGCCTGCCCTGCTTGCTCCGGTCGTCGTGGTTGCCGAAGCTGATCTCGCCGGTCACCGGGTCGGCCCGGTACACGGTGCCGGGGCCGGGCGGGAAATCCTCGACGAGTGTCCAGTCCTGCCAGACCACCGGGTCACCGGTGCCCACCTGCACCTTCAGGTCGGCGTACGGCGCGCCGGTGCCGGGGCGGCACAGTAGCGGCCGGTAGCGGAGCGGGAGCACCTGGAACGCCTCGCCGGTGCTCTGCCCGAGCGGCTCTGGTGCCCGTACGGTCAGCGCGGTACGCGCGGCAGCGGCGTTGAACAGCAGCCGGTCGACACCGATGGCCAGCAGCGTCGCGGCCGGGTTGGCGATCCGCAGGCCGATCCAGAACAGCGAGTCGGTGACCGCGGCGGCACCGTTGCGGGGTGTCACCGTCGTCCACGGCTTGGTGGCTGCCGGGCCCGCCGCGCGCTGCGGCGTCCAGTCGCCCGGCGGCGTCAGCCGTACTCTGCCGTCGCGCCGTAGCCCGCCGGTGGCGTCGGCGACCCCGTTGATGGAAGGCCATGCCAGAGGCTCGGCCGTGCCCCGGGAGTAGGTCCAGGTGAGGGTCGCCTGGGCCTGCTCGGGCACTGGCAGGTACAGCCGCAGGCCGAGCGCGATCTCCTCGGCGACCTGCCGGTCGAAGCCGAGGCACAGCTGCGTGGCCTGCCCGGGCGGCACCTCCACCAGGTACTTGCCCGTCGGCGGGCCGACCAGCGTGGCCGTGACAACGTCGTACCGGCTGGACGCCGCGCCCGCCGGGTGCGGGCCGGCCGCGAGCGCGGCGGTGAGGGTTGTCGGCAGCACCCGGACGTCCTCGTCGGTCTCGAACACGACCGGTGTGCGGCCTTCGAGCGCGGTGGTCTGGGCCTGGGTGCCTGCGGGCACGACGACCGGACCCGCCTTGGCGGTGAAGGTCAGGTGGGTGCGGGCGGGCGTGGCCGGGTTCCTGGTGATCCCGAGCAGGTTCAGGAACGCCACGTAGTTCTTGTCCGGGGTCTGGTTCAGGCGGTAGATCACGCCCTCGGCGAGCCAGGCGAACAGCTCGATCAGAGTGATGCCGAGGTCGCTCGGGTTGTGGTCGGTCCACTGCGGGGCGTACCTGGGGATGAGCGCGCGCATCTGGTCGACGAGGTCCTGCCAGGTCCGATCGTCGAGGTCCGGCGGCAGGATCCGCCCGCGGCGCGATTCGAACGTCATTGCGCACGCTCCAGGTAGAACGGGTAGACGAGGTTGCGCACGTCTCGTGTCGCGCGCAGCCGGTAGCGGATGTCGATCAGCAGCCTGGCGCGCACGTTGTCGTTGGCGACCTCGACGTTCAGGACCTCGATGCGCGGCTCCCACTGGGCCAGGCCCTCGGTCACGTAGTAGCGGGCAAGGTCGGCGGTCGACCTGTTGTTGGGGGCGAAGGCGAGGCTCTTGAGGTTGCACCCGAAGCGGGGGCGCATAACCCGCTCGCCGTGCTGAGTGCCGAGGATGATGCGGATCGACTCCTCGATCTTGGCCGCGCCCGTGGACTCGGCGAGCCCGGCGACGCCGAGCCGCACCGGGAAGGCCAGCCCTCGGCCGGGGAACGGCTCGGTCACTTCGCCGCCAGCCTGTCCTGGACGGCCGTCACCGTCAAGGTGCCCGTGACGCCGCTGATCTGGCCGCTGGTAGTCCCGGCGAGCGAGTCCAGCATCACCGGAAACCCGCCGGCGAAGAGCTTGGCCGACCACCCGCCCGTGATCGCCCTGACGGTCGCGCAGGGGACGTCCCCCTGTGCCCTGACGGTGCAGCCGGTGCCGATCGTCTTGAGACCCGATTCGACGAGCACGGGCTTGCCGCCCACGGCGAGCTTGGCCGCGCTCTGCGGCACCACGGTACCGGGCGGCACGTGCCCGCAGGTCACAGCGCTTTCGGTGGTCAGTACGCGCGCCATTCGCGCCTCCCCTCCTCAGGTGACGTTCACCTGGCTGCTAGTCATTGAGATCTTGGTGACGCCGCCGGCGGCCTCCAGGTTGATTTCGCGGTTGGCCTTGATAGTGAGGCTGCCCTGGGCGCTGATGGTGATCGAGCCGTCCTTGGCGTCTAGCGTGATCGAGCTTCCCGACTTGTCCTCGATCGTGAGCTTTCCGATGTTCGCGGTGTCGTCGAACGTGATCGTGTGGCCGGCCCTGCTCTTGATCACGCGCTTGCTGTTGGTGCCGTCCACGTTGGTCGCCGGCGGTGCCTGCTTGGCGGTCCACAACCCGCCGATCACGTACGGCTTGGCGAGGTCGCCGTGCTCGAACGCAACCAGCACCTGGTCGCCGGGTTCGGGCAGCGCGTAGAAGCCCATGTCCTTGCCGGCCATCGGACGGGCGCACGGTGCCCAGCCACTAGTGAATTTGTCCGACATGCCGGGAAACGCCACCTTGACCCGCCCGATCGGCACCTGGGGCGGCAGGTCGCGTAGCTCGTCGTTGTCCTGCACCACGCCGACCACCACGCCGTAGAACCGCTGCGGCTCGTTCGGCGACGGCTCCTGCACCATCTGCCTGCGCAGCAGCCCCAGCAGGCTGGAGTGGCCGCGCTGGGTGATCGAGAACTCGGTGGTGAAGCCGTTGCCGTCGATCCGGTGGGTGACCTTGCGCGCCCGGTAGGTGCCGCTGAACCGGCGCCCCACGCCCTGGACCGCGATGTAGTCCCCGGCCCGCAGGTCGGGGATGCCGATGCACGATCCGGACCCCTCGTACATACCTTCGAGCAGGTCCGCCAGCAGCGACCTGGCCAGCACCGCGGCGTCCAGCGGGTTCTCCACCGTATGCTGCCTGATGCCCCTACGCGCCAGCGAGCCGAGCAGCTCGATCGCCGCGCTGCCGAGGCGTTCCACCAGGTCGTCGAGGTCGAAGTCGGCCGCGAGGGCGGTGACGGTGATGGCCTGGGCGAGTTCCTGGTTGTACCCGCGGATCACCTGCAGGCCCGCCATGCCGGCTGCCGAGATGCACGGGCTGAAGCCGGACAGGTTCTTGCCCCACGTGAGGACGTGCGCGGCGAGCCGGGGCCGAGGGAGCTGGAAGTGCAGCCGGTCCCACTCGACGTAGACGTCGAAGAAGTACCGCTCGGCCCGGCTCTTGAGGAAGGCCATGTCGCTCTCGGCCTGGATCACTTTCGCGGGCAGGCCAGGCGTGGGGTCCACGACCGGGATCAGCCCGTTCTCTGTCGCGATTCGCGCCGCGATGAGGCTGTCGTTCATAAATGTGTACTCGGTGGGCTCAGGCTGCGTGCGGCGCATCCGGAAGGACTTGTCGTAACCGGACACGCGGATCGTCGGCGGCCCGTCCTGCGGGAACGACGGTTCGATCGCGGCGATCTCGCCGAGGAAGGCGGGCCTCAGGTCGTTGCCGTAGCCGAGATGGATCTCGACGGTCTTGCCAAGGTCGAGCAGTGCCGAGTCCAGCAGGGCGTTGCTGGCGTTGTGCAGGGTGATGCCGAAGGAGCCCGCGAGGTCGAGGTCGGTCTCGACGACTAGGCCGAGGATCTGGCGGGTCAAGTCGGCAGCGAGCGTCACGCCGGAGAGGCGCACCTCGAACCGCGGCGCGAACGGTGGCGCGCTCACGGCCGCCGCCCCGTCCCGCCGGTGGTCGCGCCGTCCGGCGCGGGGATGACCAGCGACCTGCCCGGCGGCAGGTCGAACGGGTCGTCGATCCTGTTGGCACCGGCGATCTCCCGCCAGCGGCCCGGATCGCCCAGGTAGGCGGCGGCGATGCCGCTCAGCGTGTCGCCAGCCACCGTGACGTGGAGCGTGGCCGACCCGGACAGCACCGCGTTCTCCGTCGCCACCGTGCCGGCCGCCGCCGCGTTGACCGCCGCCGAGACGGTCGGCGAGCCGAAGAACACCCCCTGGCGGATCTCGACGTCCACCTCGACGTACTCCTGCAGGCGAACCGACATGGTGGAGCGTACGGGGGTGCCGTCGCGCAGGAACATGGTGAACCGCTGCCCGGCGTCGGTCAGCACGCAGCGGAACTGCACCCGGCCGAGGGAGAACAGCAGCACCGGCGGCGCCTGGGTGCGCGGGTCCCGGTCCAGCAGCCGCACGATGGGCGCCGTGTGCTCGCGCACATCCTCGCCGGTCTCGTAAGTGTCGAAGAACAGCTCCATGGTGAGTGCCCGCGCCTTGCCCCGCACATACTGCAGCGGCGGTGCGTCCAGGCCCGGGATGCCGACCTCGGCGAACACGTTGCCCTGCTCGAGCTGGAGCTCCTCCGGGTTGTACATCACCGCGTGGCCGGTACCCGTGATGGTGTCGATGATCAGAGCCTTGGCCAGCTCGTTGCTGACCCGCCTGGCCGGGCGTACGGGCTTCGGCACGGGCATGTCACCCTCCTCTCTCGAACTCGGTACGCAGCTGGCGCATCAAGTCGGCGATGAGGCTGCGGCGCAGTGCCTCGACGTCGAACGGAGGCTGCTGAGCGAGATCGCGGCCGACCGGCGCCGTCATCGGGTGCGCCGCCGCGCGCGGCGCGGTGGCCGGTGCGGGAGCGGGTGGGGCGACGCCGGGATCGGGGAGCGCGGGCGGGCCGCCCGGGGGCGGCGCCGCCCCCGGGCCGGGGGCGTGGCGGGCCGCCGACTCCTGTGCCAGCGCCGCCCGCTCCTCGGCCGCGACGCCGCCGGGCGCCGCGCGTCGCCAGTCACCGCCCGGGTCCAGCAGCGCGGTCACGTGGGTCGCCTCGTGGGCGAGCAGCCCGAAACCGGCCGGATCCCCGGGACGGAGCCGGCCGTCGCGGAAGTAGACGTCCGCGCCCGCCGTCACGGCGTCGGCGCCGTGCGCCCGGGCGACGGTGTCGGCCGCCGCGTCGTCGTGGACGCGCAACGCGTCGGCGCCTGGCCCGGCGACGCCGCGTAGGCGCGAGCGCACGCCGGGCGGCAGGGCCTGTCCTGGGGCGGAGGCCGGGGCGCGCACCGATTCCGCACTCGGGAACTCGGTCGGCGTCCGATCGCCGGAAAAGGCGCGCGCGGCGGGCGGCCTTGGGGGAGAAGCCTCACCCGGGGATGCCGGGGAAGGGCTGGCGCCGGGCGCATCGCCCACCGGCACGCCGCGCACGATCTCGTCCTGCCGGCCCACCGGCGACTCCTGCCGTTCGAACCGCCCGTCGAACGGCTCGGTCAGGCGCGTCACGTGCTCGGCCACCCGCGCCAGCCCGCTCACCCAGGGATAGGACGGCAGGTGACGTGCAGCTATCTGGCGGCCGGCCTTGTCGAGGCGCTCCCCGAGCGTCCCAGTCGGCGTGCCGTCGTCCGTCATCGTTCGCGCCACTCTATCCACCTGCTCGTCCATTTCCGTCCCGCTCTGCCGCGGCCAGCGTCCGTTCCGCGCCTCACCCGCCGCCTCGCTCGCGTTCGAGCTGGCTCGCGACTTCCCGCACCCAGCGCCGCCGCTGGGCGTGGTCGAGGTTCAGCACCTCAGTAAGGGTCCAGTGCACATGTCGTCCGAGGAAGGCCGCCTCCTGGTGGACCCGGTCCAGGGGGTAGCCCGCTATCCCCCCAGCGGCGGCACCTCCAGCTGCTGGCGGCGGCCACAGTGCGGGCACTCCGCCGTGAGCGTCCGCGGGCTAAGGCCGTTGACGCTGTTGTAGAGGTCCTGGAGGTAGGCCAGATCCGCGGAGAACAGCCCTTCGATGACCCCGGGATTGATCTCCTCCAGGCCGCCGAGCTTGATCACCACCCGGGAGAGCAGGATGACGATCAGGTAAGCGGGCAGGTTCCGCACCCGTGGATCGTTGAGCGGGTAGATCTCGTCGGCGGCCGTCGCCAGCCGCATCACGCCCGTGCGGTGGAGGTTGCCCTCCGTGTCCACGTACCCCTTCGGCAGCTCGAACTCGACCTCGGTGACCAGCACGCTCAGACCCGCGTCAGTCCCTCGTGCGCGAGCACGAGGGTGTCGATGGCGATGTCGCCGCCTTTGGCGCTGAACGCGGGGCCCTCCCACTTGGTCGGCCAGGCTCGGAAGAAGTTCCACCGGGCCACCTCGGTGCTGTTGGCCAGGTCGAACACGACGATCGAGCCGTTCTTGCGTACGACCTGGCCGTCGGCGATCTGCTGGCGCCACTCCCACAGCTCGGTGGAGACGGTCAGGCCCCACTTCAGGGAGATGTCGGAGAAGCTGGTCTTGCCGGGCAGCTTGCGCGCCGTCACGTTGTCGCCGCCCTCGCGGTTCTCGATCACCTCCGTGGTGGAGCCGAGCCCGCTGCACTCGGTGAAGCTCGCCTGGGCGATGCCGTCGAGCTCGACCAGGAAGTTGAAATTGCGGAAGGGATCGACACGCTGTCCTGTCTGAGCCATCTCTGTCCTCCTGCTAACCTTCGCTGATCCGCGCGCCGCCGTCCCACAGGCCGATGCGCAGCACGACGTATTCGGCCGGACGGGTGGGGGCCACCCCGATCTCGACGATGACCTGGCCGAGGCTGCGCACCGCCGGCGGGTTGAGCTCCTCGGTGATGCGCACGTAGAACGCCTCCTTGGCGGTGGCACCGAACAGCGCGCCCGCCTCCCAAACCCGGGTCAGGAACTCGGTGATCGAGCGTTCCAGGCCCTTCCACAACGCGGTGTTGTTGGGTGCGAAGACCGCCCAGCGGACGCCCTGGATGATCGAGTCCTCGATGTAGGACACCAGCCTCCGCACGTTGACGTACCGCCACTGCGTCCCGTCGGTCAGGGTGCGGGCGCCCCAGACCAGGGGTGGACGGCCGGGGAAGCGGCGGATGGCGTTGATCCCGGCCTTATTGAGCGACCCCTGCTCGGCGTCGTTGAGCGCGTACTCCAGGTCGACCGCACCTCGTACGGTCTCGTTGGCCGGCGCCTTGTGCACCCCGACGGAGCCGTCGCAGCGCGCCATCACGCCCGCGACGTGCCCGGAGGGTGGGACGGTGACGGTCACCGAGGTGCCGGGCCGCGCGGCGGGATCGGGGATCACGATCCACGGCCAGTACAGCGCCCCGAAGCCGTTGGCCGACTTCAGGCCGCCGCGCTGCTTCTGCAGGGCGCCGTCGGCCTTGAGCGGTGTGGTGTCCTGCGCGCCGTCGAGCACGGCGAACCGGTCGCCCATCGTCTCGCAGTGTGCAAGCAACTTCGTCTGGACGGTGGGGTCGACGACGCCGGGCAGGCAGACCATGCTGACGTCGGCCAGCCGGGTCAGCGCGTCGAGCGCGCCGTCCACCCCGCCGTTGTCCTTGATCGGCACGACGTACGCGGAAGTCCCGCCGTTCTCCAGGAAACCCCGCACGGCGTACGGCAGGCTCAGCGACGCCTTGTAACCGCCGAAGGCGTCGGTGTACGCGGTCCAGTGCGTGATCGCCACCGGCTTGCCGAGGGCGCTGTCGGCCGCCGCGGCGGCGACTCCGATGAGGGCTAGGACGCTGGTGCCCGCGCCCGTGATGGGCCCGGCCGGCGTGATCTCCTCGATGTAGACGCCCGGCGCCTTGGACTCATAGTCGATCATCGTCTCCTCCTACGCCTGCGGGACCGGTCAGTGGGCGGGCAGGACCACGTCGTGGATCTGGGCCTCAGCCGCGTAGTTCACGGACACCTGCCGGTCGGGATGGTCGGCGGCCTGCACCCGCAGGTGGTAGGCGCCGAAGCCGAGGCCCGCGACGGCGAACCCGCCGTCGCGGCCCGAGGTGACCTGGTCGCCGGTCTCAGTCACGGTCACTGTGGCGCCGGGGACCGGGGTCAGGGTGTGGTCCAGCACCCGGCCGGCGAGCGCGGGATACTGCGGAGAGGCGGTCCGCAGCTGCGCACCCTGCACCGCGGCGAACTCCTCGACCTGGTCAAAGGGGTCCACCGTGATGGTTACGGTCAGTGAGAAGGCCGGGCGGGGCGGCACGCCGAGGGCGCTCCAGAAGTGGCCCATCGCCTGCCCCTCCCTGGTCTGCGCCACGACGGTCGGCAGCGGGTACGGCTGGGACGGGGCTTGCAACGTCCCCTGTAGGAAACGTTCGTCGATCACTGGGAAGCGGCTCAGCCACACTAGGGCGAGGCCGAGCAGCCGATGTTCCTCGGCGGCCCTCATGCCGGCCGTCCGCGATGACCACGCGGTGGTGAGGTAGGTGCAATCGACGCGCAGCGACGGCAGCCGGGCGCGGTAGCTGCTCCCGGCGCGCTCCAGCACCCGCGCCTCGTCGCGCAGCGTGCGGTTCTCGGTGACCTCGTGCAGGAACAGGTTCACGGTGGCCTGCGCCGGCTTGTAGTCCTTGTCGGGGGTGTCGAAGCTGACGTCGGCGTCGCGCAGGAATTCCGGGGCGGCCGGGTCGAGCAGGAGCGCCTTCAGGGTCGCGTCGAGGTCCTGGAACATGTGGCGTCCTCATCCCTCACCCGGGCCGGTGCGAAGCTCTGAGTCCAGCAGGATCTTGCCCATGTTGTGGTGCTCGCGGCGGACGGCCTCGAGCAGATGGGACATGCCGATCGGGCGGTCCTGCGCGGCGGCGAGGAAGGCCGCGCGCAGCACGGCGTTGCCGATGTTCCCGCCGGAGAGGCGGAAGTCGCGGCCGAGCCGCCCGAAGTCGACGTCGTCCTCGCGCGGCGCGCCGTCCGGGAGGCTGACCTCCCAGATGCGCCGCCGCTGCGCCTCGTCGGGGAAGGGGAAGTCGACGACGAACTGGAGCCGGCGGGTGAAGGCGTCGTCCAGGTGTTGGCGCAGGTTTGTGGCCAGGATCGCGACGCCGTCGTGCTGCTCCATCCGCTGCAGGAGATAGGCGGTCTCGATGTTGGCGTACCGGTCGTGGGCGTCGCGTACCTCGGAACGCTTGCCGAACAGCGCGTCGGCCTCGTCGAACAGCAGGATCGCGTCGGCGTCGGCGGCCGCGGTGAAGATGCGCTCCAAATTCTTCTCGGTCTCGCCGATGTACTTGCTGATCACCGAGGACAGGTCGATCTTGAACAGGTCCAGGCCCAGCTCGCCAGCGACGACCTCGGCGGCCATGGTCTTGCCGGTGCCCGGCGGGCCAGCGAACAGGGCGCTGACGCCCTTGCCTCGCGCGGGCCCGCCGCCGAAGGCCCAGTCGTGCCAGACGCGCCGGCGCAGGGTCACCCGCAGGCACAGCTCGCGTAGCTGGGTCGTGGAGTCGCCGGGCAGGATGAGATCGTCCCAGGTGCGGGATGAGGTGATCCGGCGGGCCAGGGCCGCCAGTTGGTGACCGGTCTGGTCGCGCGCTGCGGCGAACAGGTCCCCGCGCGCCGGTCCGCTCGGTGATGCGGGCCCGCAGGCGGACGCCGCGACCGCGGCCGACACGGTGTGAGCGATCTGGCCAGGCCCGAAGCGGAAACGGCCCGCGAGCGCCTCGGCCAGGTCGCCGGGACTGACGACGCCGGCCTCGGCCAGGCAGGCCGCCCATACCTGGCGCCGGACCTCGTGTCCCGGGCGGGCGAACGGCACCGTGACGACGCCGAGCGGCGGCCCGCCGAGCGGCAGCCAGGGTCGGTCGCCAGCCATGATCACGATGCCGGGGTGCCGGGCCAGCCGCTCGGCGAGCGCCCGGCGGGCGTGGGCCGGCCCATGGGCGGCGACCCCGGCATCCTTGGTGTCGCTCGGGCGCAGGGCGTCCGCGGCGTCGAGGTAGAGCAGCGCACCGTGCAGCTGGGCCTCGCGGAAGGCGCGGAACAGCACTTCCTCCGTCTCCTCGCCGATGGTGGACAGGCCGGCCAGGCCGAGCGTCAGCAACGGCGCCCGCAGCTCGCCGGCCAGGGCTTCGGCAGTGGTCCGGCGGCCTGACCCCGGCGCCCCCTGGAAGTACAGCCGCAGCGGACGGTGCTCCCGCGCGGCTCGCGCCGTGGCCAGCAGCGGCTCACGCGCGGAGGCAGGCAGAGGGACGCCGGGCCAGTGGCCGGGCGGGGGAGCGGTGAGGCGGCAGCGGGCGGCGAGCCTGCGGTCGAGACCGCCCTGGAGGAGCAGGACGTCGACGATCTGCTCGTCGAGGGCGACGAAGTGCGCGAGCAGCGGCGGCCGGACCGGCCGCTCGTCCGGCATGAGCGTGACCACGTGCTCGCTGACCAGCGGCGCGTCGGCGCGGAACATCGAGCGGGCGGCAAGCTTGCCAGCGACGGTCGTGGTGACCAGGTCCAAGGCGAGGTTGACGGTGGGACGCCGGCGGTTGACGTCGTCCTGCAGGTATCCGTACAGCCGCTCGTAACGCGGATCCACCTCGGGTGCGAGGGCGACCAGGACGACGTCGAGTTCCTGGTCGGTCAGGCCATACGTGTCGCGCAGCCAGCTCCAGCCAGCGTGGTCGCCAGTCACCTCGTCCCAGCTCGGCCGTACCGGCTCGCCCGCGCCGCGCGCGGCCGTTCCGGCCAGCAGCGGGGCGCCGGGCTCGCCGTGGAGCGAGGCGGCGGCCTGCTCGGCGGTGACGTACAGCCCCCGGAAGGCGTCGGCGGCGGCCCCGGCGCCGAACCGCTCGCGGGCCTGGGCCGTGGCGCGAGTGAGAAGCACGTCGAGGCGGGTGAAGGGGAGCTCGATGGCATTCGCGTGCCCGGCCGGGAAAATCGCGTCGTCCACCGTGGAAGGAAATAAAGGTACGTCAACAGACACGTCTGCCCCCGAGGACGAACCGATGTCAACTCTCGGCCCGATCGATGCGACGATTTATCCCCCGGCTTGGAACGTTACGAATTACGTGATGGCATGTCAATAGTTCGAGCACTTCGACGGTGTTGATCGAAAACGTGGTCCTCCTCGCCTTGGAGCCCTTGGTCGTACGTGTCCGCGGGCTCGGCTGATCCGTCACGCTCGGCCACTCCGCTGCTGCCGCAGAATTGCTTGTTTGCGCCAATTGGTAGCAGATGAGAGACTATGATGGCTGTTCGAACTGTTTCTCACGATTGTCGCCCACTGCGTGCAGTGTCGGCGATTTCCTGGTGACATAGCCCTTCTGGCGATAACCGTTACTGCACGCGGTTTCGCCCAGAATTGGGCGGATTTCCGAATCGGTACGAACCGCAGTGGTTGCTCATGTCTGTGAGTGCCAATAAATCATCCGCCCACGGCACAACCTTGATCGGCGATCTCTGGTGCGACTGCTGGCCGCCTGAGATGGGGATAAGCATAAGGATGCCGAAATCCTTGCCCTGCGTCACCAGGCCACCTTCTTGAACGGCAACTCGGTGTGGACGCCAGGGTGAAGTTCGCTCCGGAGGATCGCGCCTTCCTCGCCGCGCTCCTGACGTCTCTGCCCGCCAGGCCCTACACCGGCTGCGGCTTCTCATGCGCCCAGATACCGTCCTTCGCTGGCACCGCGATCTACTGAAGCCCCTGTAGCTGCCGGCCCAAATGGTTGGGCGACCCCCTCATGCGCTCCATCCGTGTGCTCATTCTGCGTCTGGTCCGGGAGAACCCCTCGTTGGGTTACCGACGTGTGCATGGCGAGCTCACCACCCTCGGCATTAAGGTCGTGCCCTCAACCGTCTGGGAGATCCTCAAGCAGGAGGGCGTAGATCCGACCCCTGCACGGGCATCCACGACGTGGGCCAATTTCTTGCGTTCCCAAGCCGACGCGCTGTTGGCCTGCGACTTCATCGAGACCGTCACTCCTAACGGTCACCGTCAGTACATCCTGGCGGTCATCGAGCACGCCAGCAGGCGGGGCTGTGTGCTGGGCACCACCGCCCACCCGACCGCCGCCTGGGTCCTCCAGGCGGTCAAGGATCTCGTGATGGATCTGGAGGACGCCAGCAGCGGAGCGCGCTATCTGATCCGCGACCGAGACGGGAAGTTCCTGGTCCTCATGGAGGAGATCCTTGCCGACGTCGGCATCCACACGGTGCTCACCGGCGTCCGCATGCCACGTATGAACGTGGTTATGGAGCGATGGGTGCAGTCCTGCCTGCCGCGAACTCCTGGACCGCTGCCTACTTGGGAACGAACCCTCACTGCGGCATGCCCTGCATGCCTATGAGGAGTTCTACAACGGGCACCGGGCTCATCCAAGCCTTGGCTCAGGCAGCTCCGCCACGTTCCGTACCGGATGTGATCAACGATCCAGCCACAATCGTCAACCTGAATGTACGGCGAGGAGACCGGCTCGGCGGAGTCCTCCACGATACTCACATGCCGCTTGAACTGCACGGACGTGGCTTTCGGCAGGCGCAGAGCCCTCTTGAGAAAGGGATTGGGGCAGAGATTGAGCCATCGCCCGAGGCTCCGATTAGGCCTATTGCCCCATTACGTGCCTATTGTCCGTTCGGTTCCGGTTACTCTGATCAACTGACCGAGAACTGACCGTTATCGAGATACAACAATGGGATGAGGCCATCGAGCCGATGCCGTACCATCCGCTAAGGCGAGCCATGTAGGTAACAACCTTTGAAGCGATGCGTGCGCACCCGCCAAGACCTGAACCGGCACATCACCGTGGCCGAATGGCTGGGGGAGTTCCTGGGGCGCAAGCGCGCGATCGAGGAGACCACGAAACGCTCCTACGAGTCCCACGTCCGCCTCTACCTCAACCCCTACCTGGGTGATATCCGGCTGGACCGGCTACGGGTCTCCGACATCGCGGGCATGTTCGATGCGATCGAGGAGTTCAACGACATCATCGCCACCGAGCGCGCCAGCGGCGACCCCGCCCGCGTGGCATCGGTTCGCTATCGGCGTCCGGTCGGCCCGGCCACCCTGCATCGCATCCGCGCCACCTTGCGGCACGCGCTGAACGTCGCGATCTGCCAGGACAGGTTGCTGGACTTCAACCCGGCCGCCGTCGTTGAACTGGCTCCCGCTGTACGCCCCAAGCCCGTCATCTGGACCGAGGAGAAGGTCACTCAGTGGCGCAAGGATCACGCCAAGCACGTCGACCGGCTCAAGCGAGCTCGCGACGGCAAGCGGGTCGATCCGATCGCCGCCTACATCGGTGCTCCGCGTCCGTCGCCGGTGATGGTGTGGACCCCCGAACAGACGTCGGCGTTTCTCGCTTACGCCCGCCGGGATCGGCTGTTCGCGTTGTATCGGCTGATCGCGGTACGCGGCCTGCGGCGAGGTGAAGGAGTTGGGGTGCGCTGGCCGGACGTCATCTTTGAGAAGGCACGGATCGGCGTGCACTGGCAGATCACCCAGCTCGGCTGGGATCCGATCCAGGGCACCCCGAAGACCGATGCCAGTGACCGTGAGATCGCGGTGGATGCCGAGACGATGGCCATCCTGAAAGAGCACAAGAAACGTCAGGCCCGGGAACGGCTGGCGGCCGGCGGAGACTGGGCAGAGTCCGGATTCGTGTTCACCGATGAGCTGGGCCGGCCGCTGCACCCACAGCACGTGACCGACCGCTTCTACTGGCTGTGCTATCAAGCTGGTCTGCCGCCGATCCGGTTGCATGACCTGCGCCACGGAGCGGCCACCGCCATGCTCGCCGCCGGGGTGGACATCAAGATTGTGCAGGAGACGCTCGGGCACACCTCGTCGGCGTTTACCCGCGACACCTACACCAGCGTCTATCCCGAAGCCGCCGCCGCGGCAGCAGAAGCGACCGCCGCACTGCTCGCCGCGCAAGCGCCGCCGTCGGCCTCGCCGGGACGCCGCACCGCCCGGCCCGGAAAAGACCACAAGCCGAGGGCGAACGACACGTCTGGGAAGGTTGGCGGCTCGGTGCTCCACCTGCCACCGGCAAGGCGGCCACAGTGACGTCCGGGAGGGGCACGTTGACCTTCGGGTAGCAGACGTGGTCGGGGAGACAGGTCGGCCGTGGTTCGTTCGGCCGATCTGCTTCTGTGATCTTCCGCACCTCCCCTCCCACAAGGGAGGGGCCCTGCGGGTGGGGGAGGGATGATGCGACCCCAGGGATGTGGTGCATCCGCGTCTTACCCGCAGGGCCTGAGCCCGGCAGCAGCCCACGCAAACAAAAGAGGGGGCGCTGCTGCCGGACGTCTTCTGGACGGCCCATCGCGTTGCATTGCGTCGCCGGGGTCCGGCCGCAGCTATCTCAGAAGGCGAAGGATTGCCTTTCGGTGACATTCCCTGCGAACGGCGGATCGTGGTGATCGTCGCCGAGGGGTGGCTGACCGGGGCCTTTGAGGAACGGGTCTGCTACTCGTCTTGAGGATGCGGTGAGCGCGACTGCGCTACCGCTCAGCGTTAGCCCGGGAACGTCATGGGATACTGCCACCTACAAGCGTTCGACCCCTTTGAGGGGTGACGTGGGTGCCGAGGGCTATCGCAACCGGGCACGTAGACAACCCGAAGGGACGCAACCCTGCCGCTGACGGGCATCCTTGGGACGCTGGGCGGTCGGTATCGGGCGTCCGCGTGAGCGTCGGTGTGTCGCGCTGATCGTGGTTATGCGGCGCCCGCCGGTGTGGTGGCCAGGACGTGGCAGATGCGTTTGGCGGCTGTGGCGGGGTCGGTGACGTCGTTGATGGGTTCGGGCCATGACCACCAAAACAGCCAGCGGTCGTCCATCGGGGCGGCGGAGATGATCTCCGACAGGGTGGTGGCTTGGGGGTTGATCACCCGTAGGCACGGTAGCCGTTCGTCCGGGGTGAGCAGGCGGGCGTGCAGGCCGAGGTCGTGTAGGAGTTCCTGCAGGTTGGTGAGGTGGGTGACGGCTTGCGCGGCTATGGCGGGGTTAACAGGCTCGGGCATGGCTGGCTCCAAAGGATGGGCAGGTGGTGGGGAGGGGGATGGCCTGCTGCCTGCTGTTCACGGGGCGGGCGGGTATGGCGGCTGGGGGTGTTCTGGCTGGTCCTGGTTGCGGCCGGCGGCTCGCCGGGCGCGGTAGATCGACCACAGAGCGGCAGAGAGGTAGCCGATCAGCAGGGCAATGACCAGGGCCAGAGACACCGGCTTGGTCATGCTGGCAGGCGCCAGCAAGGCGAAGACGATGTCGCCGGCGGTCAGCAACACAGCCAACACAATGATCGTCTTCTGGCGAGACATGACCAGAGACTCCATTCACGAGGGAGACAGAACCGGGGAAGGCTCAGGGGCCCGGGTGAGCTGGAAGCGGCCATGAGCAGCCCAACAGCGGACCCGGTTACAGTGCCCGAGCTAGACAGAGATGAGGGGCTCGGCCTGCCAATGAGTTCCTTGCTCGTCACCGACGCGGGTAGCTGCCGGGAGCGGTGAGTGAGTCGACCAAGGTGGCGGTGCCGATCAGCGGGATGGACAGGACAGGAGATGGTGGCCCACCACAGCTCTCTGACCTTCCGGCCGGTAGAAACCCGTGAGCGAACTGAGGCGGGTCAGCTATACGGGGGAGCGGAACAACTCCTCGACCTGCGCTGGTGTCGGGTTGAGGTCGAGGTGGCACCACACCAGGCGCAGCCTTCTGGTGGGTGTCTGGTAGCTTCCCCATCGTCCGCGCGACAGGCGTTGCACGATTGCCAGCCCGCGCCCATGCTCGGAGTACAGATTCGGTGTCTGGGGTGGGATGGTGGGCGGGGTCTTACACGCCGATCCGGGATCGGTTACCGACAGCCGGAGGTAGTCCGGTGCCTGCGACAGGTCGAGCGTGATGGCATCGGCGTCGTCGCTGGTGCTGGAGGCGTCGGAGTGTCTGACGGCGTTGGTGACCAGCTCCGATGCCGCCAGGGTCACGATTTCCCGGGCTGGATGCTCGACGCTGAGCCATCGGCAGATCGCGTCGCGGGCCAGATACGGAGCCCGGTCACTGAGTGCGAGCCGGAGAGCGCCGAGTTCGTGAAGTTCGTGAAGATCGACCCGTGTGGGTGGGTAGTAGATCACCGTATGTGTCTCGCTCGTCCTCAATCGTCAGCCCGCAGGCGTTTTCAGGTTGTGGTGGGTGCACCGCGTGTGGTCTAACAAGTCATGCGGACTCCCGCATATCGATGATCTGCTGTGACGTCTCCTTGTGCTGGTGCTCGACCCACCACAGGCGCCGGTCAGCCTCGGCTCGGCCGTCCCACTCAGCAGGGCCGCCCTCCTTTGGAGGGCACACCTGCGCGGGCCGGGCACGCCCGACCCAGGGGTAACCGGCCGCGTTGCCCTTCGCCCAGATCGTGTAGTCGCCGCCCGCGATGGTCTCGGCGTTCAGGACGATCGTGCGGCTCGTTGCGAGCAGTTGAGCCACGATCACGTCGGCGTTGCACCGTGTGCACTTCTGCGGGCCGGTGGAGGTCACAGCCGACCTCCCGTGCATAGGGTGTGCGGTTCCCGAATGGACAAAGTGATCACTTCCGGTGGCGCGGCGGCGGAAGGCCGTACGGGGTGTGGGCCGCATCGCCGCCGCGCCGGTCAGGTCCCGTGGCAAATCTCCAGCGGATCTCCAGCATCGCCCCGGGGACGGGCCAACGGGCTGGCGTTAAATAACCGTGCCGAGCCTGCGCCAGTGGTTGCCGGGCCTGCGAATCACGCCCGGGTGCTGCTGGTCGCGAACGCTGTAGGCGTCGTGGTCATTGACCCTGGCGTACTCCAGTCGCGTCTCCTCGGCTACCTCGTACCGGTCTTCATCCACGTCGATGTCGTGGAGGTCCTCGTCCGAGGAGTCGCCTCCGGGGCCGCGGCCGAGGAGCGCGCCCAGCGTGCGGAAGTCGTCACCGGGCCGGCGGATCTCGACCTCCGGCCGGTCCTTGTCGCGAATGGCGTAGTCGTCGCTGTCCCCGATCGCCGCGTACTCGATGCCCGTGCCGTCAAGCAGCGTGAACTTGGCCTCTTCCACGGCTACCTCCCACAGGTCGGGCTGAATCGATCTGGCTGTCATGGGAGTTCTCCCTTGCGTTGATTCTTCGATGGCGCCGGGCACCGAGGCCCGGCCTGGTGCCCGGCCCGCCGCCTGCCCGGCACGGCGGGCCGGGGGCTTCACGGGCGGGGACCGGCCAGGCGCTGGATGATCGCCACCTGACCGGTCAGGCCCGCCATGAGGTCGATGGGATTGCGGCACTCCACAATCCGCCGCACCCCGGCGGTCACCTCCTCCAGCGTGAGCCGCCAAGACGGCTCAGCCCTCCAGACCAGCCCCGTTGATGTGAGGCCGTAGCTGATCCACTACGGGTGGAAGGTGGTGCGCAGCACGGCGAGCTGACGGTCCCGCATGTCGAGCCGTAGCCATGCCCTTATCGCAGTGTCCTCGACGGCGGCTTGCATGAACGGGCTTACGTTCGCGCCAATCAGGTCCATCTTGGCCACCGCCCCCGTACACTCAATCGCTTTGGTCGAATTGAGATCAATGTCGGAATTCACAGCTATGGCCTTCCTGATCAGCGGTTACGCAACGTTCATTGGATTTCGCGTTTCCAGGAGAAGCGCAGTGCCATAGTGAAAGAGTTCGGGGGAAACATCCAAGGGGGTGGATGTTGGAACATCGGTTTCCACCAATTCCACCAACGAGGAGATCGATCTGAATGCCTCGTCGCCCTGACGCCGTCGATCCCTCCGTGTCGCCTTGGCACTTGCTGGGCTCGGAGCTGCGTTACTGGCGCGATGAGGTGTGCGGTCTCAGCCAGCGTGAGGCGGCGGCGCAAGCGCTCTGCGACCATGGCGACCTATCCAGATGGGAACGCAGTCAGGCGCAGGTGCTGCCTGACGTAATAGAGCGTCTGGATGCCCTGTATGGTGCACAGGGACGGCTAAAAGCGCTGCGTGCCTTTGCTGGCGAGTTTGACCGACTTCGCCAAGTCGTTCCCGAGGAAGCTAGCGATCTTGCCGAGGATGATGACATGCATCGGCGTGCTGCGATGCGACTGCTCGCCGCATTGGGCGCAGGAGCAGCCATTCCGCCAGGCACCCTGGAGACGTTGTTCTCCGGCATTGACCATGCCGTCGCCGACCGCGGAATTCGCGCCGATGACTGGGAAGAGATCGCGTGGGAGCACGGCTTCTCCTACTACACGCAGGCGCCGGGCACGCTCATCCACGCAGTAACCGCGGATCTGGCCGAAGTCTCCCGGCTCCTCCAACGCACCTCCTCCACAGTCGCCCGTACAGGCTTGCTCCGCGTCAGCGCACAGCTCGCGGTCCTCATGGGCATGGAGATGAGCGATGTGGGAGAGCTGAGACCCTCACGCCAATCGTGGCAGCTGGCCCGCCGCGCCGCCGACGCGACCGGAGATCGGGAGCTGCGGGTGTGGGTCCGCGGGTGGGAGACCGAATACGGGTTCTGGGCCGGACGGCCCGCCCCCGTCCTTGCCCGCCTGGCTGAAGACGCTGTGCACATAGCCAAGGGCACAGCCAGCGCCGGGCTGGCCGAGGCGCTCCGAGCGCGGGCGTTCGTCGCCGCATCGCAGGGCGATGTCCATACGGTACGTGCCGCCCTCGGCGAGCTGAGGAACGTGCAGGAGCGGCTGCCCGGCGACGCGACCAGCGACCAGACAACACCCCTGTGGAGCTTCGTGGAACGCGATGCTGCCTGGGCGAACGCCTACTCGCTGGCCCTGATCGGGGACACGGCGCAGGCAACCGCCGCCGTGGACAGGGCGATCGCTGTCTGCCCGCCCACCTTCACCGGGAACATCATCCACTACGAGCTCGTGCGAGCTCTCGCACTCGTTGGTGAAGGCGACATTGACCACGGGCTCGCCCATGCCGTGACCACCGCGCACGCCTGGCCAATCAGCACGATCCGTCGCCGCACCCTCGGACGCATCCTGGACGCGTTGCCAGGGAAGGGGCGCGAACTGGACGCCGCTCGCGAGCTGCGCAGCCTGACGGCCAGGCCTCCGGCCGACGCGTAGCGACGCCCGAACCTGCCGCGCACCTCTCCCTTGCGTCCGCAGGTCGTGCACGGCCAGTACCGCCACGGCAGCACCTACGACCGGATGCCGGAGCAGGCAGCGACCGCGAGCGGCGATCTCCGGGCCATCGCCGAGGCCCGATCACGAAACATGATCCCAAGAGAGCATTCGAGTTCTTGAGCCCCACACAGGCTTGACCGGTGCTTGGATGTGTCCGTGGCCAAGCCGGGCGTGTCCCACCCTCCAACCCTTCCTATCGGGCCCTTCTATAGGGTGCCGCTTGGGTCTGGCATTACTGTCCGTCCCGAGGGGCCCGAAAGCCGACATCGCAAACCGGGGCAGTTCGGTCTCGGCTCTCGGCCCGCCAATGTGCCGGACGCGTGCCGAAGAGCATGTGACGAGCATGAACTCGACCGCTTTCGCCTCGCCGAAGACGGTCGAGAATCGAGAAAGTGCAGGTCGGATGGGGTGTGAGGTGGTAGGGCGCCCGGGGCTCGAACCCGGAACCTACGGATTAAAAGCTCGGCCGATCACAGTTCCAGACAGTTCAATGCAGGTCAGAGGGCGTGCGTGGTCCATCCTGAACGCCCTCGGACGGCTCTGTATTGCAACCCGGACTGCAACTCTAAGAAAGGTCATCGGCGGCGTTCGTGGAGCCCAAGATGAGTGCGACAATCAATCGTATCCCTGTGATGAGCGCGGCCGGTAGAACGAAGAAGAGCCAGAACCCCCAAGCCTCCCGCCCCGCTGTCCAGGCGATCATGAGCGTCACGATCAAGGCGACAAGAGTGGCGGACAAGTAGAGGATCTTGCGTTGCGGGCTACGGGGCGTCACAAAGAACGATGCCACAACAACAACGACAGGTACCGCGTACACAAGGATCACGGCAGCGACTATCGCGTGGACTCCTCCGCTTCCGCGAGCGTTGGCAGTGCGTTGCCCGTATCACGACAGCGCAGGCTATGGACCCTGAATAGCGCCCATACCGTCCGCATGCCAGCATCGTATACGTCAATGCGGCGAACTTGACCGAGCCGATCGCACAGGCACTCAACAGTCCTCCGCATCGGGGTGATCAGCCGCGGGGTATTTCCATGCGGCCGTCTAGGCGGGCATGTCAGAATGGCCAAATGCTGAAGTTGATCCCGGGTGCGGACTACACGAACGTCCGTGACGTTCTCACAAAGATCTTGATGGGCGCGCAGAACGTGCACGCCCAGCAAGGTCCAGGTGTCGACTTTTACAACGCCTACATGGCGTGGGTGCACGAGTCGACACGCCAGTTTCGCAATCAGGTCAGACCGATAGAGATTGATCGGTTAATCGCCACTGCCCGGTACAGAATGCTGTTGTCGGTGCCATTCCCGGCTAGCGTTCCTGTGCGGGAATTGCTGGTGATCGAAATTCAGGACCGTATCGACGAACTCAAGCAGACGCTGGATGACTTGCGGCTCCAGCGGGAGCGATGGATCGCACGTGGCGGGTTCGTCGTCCCAGACACGACATTGTTCATGCAGCACCCCGTCGACATCGAGTCGTGGGATCTTGTTCCCTATCTGAATGACCCGAACGAGGCCCCAGCCATCGACTTGGACAACGTCGACATCCACGTGGTCATCCCGATCTCCGTCATCGACGAACTGGATGCCCAAAAGAATCGTGGGGAAGCAAAACCACGAGGGCGGGCGCGCAAGACTTTGGCAGTCCTGAACCGTCTCTTCCGGGACCCGACCAGTATCGCGACACTGCGCGAGCCAGGCTTCCCTGCCACTGACCCGGACGACAAGGTGAGGCGTGGCAAGATCAGCCTGGAAATCCTTTTCGATGACCCTGGCCATGTGCGACTACCGACCATGGACGACGAGATCATCGACCGTGCAGTGCAGGTACAGGCGTTTCGTGGCCGGAGCCCGATCAGGTTCGTCACTTATGACACCGGTCAATCGCTGGACGCGCGCAAAGCGGGCCTCGAAACGATCAGAATCGAGCAGCCAGAGGAGGCCTCCTACAGTGGCACGAAGGCAAAGCCCAACAAGAGATCTATGAGTCGCGATGACCGTCAGTGAAAGTGAAAGCGCTTCTGGCATCATGCAGCGCTCCGAACTGGTGCTTTGGGGGCTGCCCGCTTCTCAACTAGGCGAAGTAATCCGGACATAGTCTGGATCTTGAAACCCGGCCCACGCGCTGGAGGCTTTGGTGGATCCTGGTGTCCCCCGTGCCATCAGGATGAACCCGGCTCCCTGCCTTATCCGGTGGGTCGGGACTGAGGAACGAAGTTCCGAACCGTCGATCGCCCCCAACCACACTCAGACGCCAGTCACCGTCAGGCGATCGTGAAAGGCGGCATGAGGACGGAGATCATCAGCGCATGGTGGCCGCTTCTTTATGAGCACGATCATTCACGGGGTCGTACGGCTCCTGTTACGTAGAGCGCCGGTTCCGACGTCTGAGTTGAGCTGCCTTCGTTCGTGGCCGTTGTCGTCACAGCTCCAGCGGCGGCAGTCCCCGCATATCTCGGTAGCGCTGCCGCTCTGCGGTCAAGCTCTCCGACCCGTTGGGGCCACCCATGACGACATCGGCGTTGTGATCATCCTGTCCGTCGTCCTCCCACCAGCATTCTTCGCAGAACCCGAAGCCGCCGCGGTACTGAAGGGTGGGGTGGAAGCAGCATGGGCACGTGTACGGCTGATCGCCTGGCGGTAGCCGGAGGAAGTCTCCGCCCTGTTCTGCCATCACGGACAAGACCCATCGCTTGCGTTCGCGGATCTCCTCGATGCTGGGGTGGGTCATATCCGTCATGATGCCGTACGGCTCTGAACTTCCGCATCTCGATCGGCAACGCTGTATCTCCTCCTGCCCTGTGCCCGGATAGCTGCCAGAGACCCGCGACTCGCGCCCGCGGTTCCGTCCGGAGTTGCCTCCTACCGTCTGATGATCACACCCGCACACTGGCATACGGTGGGCCGGGGCTGAGGAACGAAGTCCCGGACCGTCGATCGCCCCCAACCACGCCCAGACACCAGCCAATATCAGGCGATCGTGAGGGTGGCATGAGTAACGGAGGCGACTTGGGTCGTGTTCGCGATCACCCCGGCGCGGCGTCCCCGTCGGAGGTGGCTCTTGATCGACGGGATCCGTTCATGGGACGTTATGTTCCGTGGATCAATACCGGGGATCTCGCTGGCACAAAGCTGGTTGGGCACTAGCGTTCTTCAATTTCGGTTGGTTGCTCGCGGGGTTGGGGTTTGTGTGGTTGGACACCACCACGCCATGGCCGCTGTGGCATCAGTTGCCCTTCTGGGGTCTCGTCTTTGCGAACATAATCATTAATATCGTTGGACGTGCTCGATACAGTGCGTCATCCAAGCCTGCTCCTGGACCGGGCGAACTTCACTCGCACCGTGGCGCTGGCTGATCATCTCAATGCCGCGTGGGAACCTTGCCCGCGCGGCTCCCGCGCGAGAACGGCCCCCAGGCCGCACGCGCAGCGCGGGAGGGCCGCGCGGGCGCGGCGGCATAGCCGCCGCCTTGATACCTACAAGAACAATTCGGCAGTGCAGGGCTGCATGCCTGATGTGGTCACGCGGACGATTCGCTCAGGCTTCGATGTGCTGAGTTGATGGCAAGCAGGAGTTCACGGGCTGTGGCGTCTCGCTTGCCGGTGAGTGCGTTCTCTACTCCGGCGAGTTGCTGGAAGGCCCAGCGGGATTCGGTGCGCTGGGCGGTTTCGAGAGCAAGGCGTCCGCTGGCGACGCCTTCGTTGAGGTCGCCGATGCGGAGTTGGGCGGCGGCGATGTCGGCGTAAACAGCGGCGATCTTCTTGTGGTCGGTCTCGTGTGACAGGGCGTTGAGGGCGGCTTGGCCTTCGTCGATGACGCGCTGTTCGTCGCCGAGATGCACGTAGGTCGATAGCCGGTAGGCGGCCATGCGGCCAGGGTCCAGGAAACGGGTCCAGGCCCGTTCGCGTTGAGGGCGTGCGTCGCCGTAGGCGTCCTTCGCCTGTTCCAGGCGGATGAGTGCCTGCCGGTCGCCGAGACTGGCGAGTTCTTCGGCTTCGCGGGCCAAGAGCCAGGCTCTGGTGGCGTCGTCGCCCTGGGCTGGTAGGTACTGCTGGGCGAGGCGGATGTTCTGGACTGCGGGGGCGCCTCGGACGGCGTACGAGCGGTAGCCGTAGGTGCAGGCTTGGATGATGGGGTGTCCACTCTCCTGGGCAGCCAGAGTGGCGATGTGGTCGAAGGCTGTGGACTGTCTCGGCTGTTTGATTTCCCAGGCGATCCATGAGGCCAGAACTGCTGCCTCGCCTGTGGTGGCGGCTAGCCGGCGGCGTAGGCGGTCGGGGAGTCCGGCTTGGAGGAGGGTGCTCACCTCGTTGAGGTGTGCGGTGAGGCCCTGATAGAGGGAACGAGCGGGCATGACCTCTTCGAGGCGGTGGAACCCGATGGTGCGGGCCTCTAGCCGTTCGACCGTGTCTTCCTGATCGGCTCGCGAGCCGGTGAGGGCCAGGGTGAGGCGCTCCCATGGGTTGGCGATCGAGGCGGCGCTTTCGGCGGTAAGTCCGGCTGCGAGGAGCAGCATCGTGCGGCGGTCCATGTGGCCATCCAGCCTTCCCACGATCCAGGCCAGCGTCAGCACGTCAACGTCGCAAGCGTCGTCAGGCTGGCGCGAGCCGACAACAACTTGTTCCACGTTAAGAAGGCCACTTGCTGGTGTTCCATCCCGCGTCGGGATGGGTGTCGGTGGGAGTGGAACGCCGGTGAGGATGCGCGGGGCGAGGCCGAGTGTCATGCGGGCGGGGTCGGGCATGCCCAGGCCCTCGGCGATGCGCTCGAACACGTCGAGCGCGGTGACTTGAGCCTTGTCCTTCATGTACTCGCTGACTTTGCCCTGGCTGAAGCCCACGGCGACGCCGATGCGGGTTTGGCTGACGCCTGCGTACTGGCGGATGAGCCGGAAGAGGTGGCCGATATCCCGCTTTGTGAGGGCAGTGCGCATTTCGGGGCGTTCCCAGAGGTCAGCCGGTACTACGACCGGTTCGGCCCCGTCTGCGGGCATCTGCGGTATCCCCTTGCGTCCTTGGACTGCCGGTGACTCCACGCTCACCGTTCGGAGTTATCCCGTCAAGGGATATTGCTGATCCCGTCCGAGGATTCCGGCTCGGGATGGGTTGCCTTCGCGCAGGTGAACACGCTTGTCCCCATGACTGGGAGCGATCAACCGACAAGTGAGAGGTGCCGGGCCTGCCGGGCCAAGGGATGGCGCTGGGTGCGCAAGAGCCGTGCTGATGCGCTGCGTCGTCTCGACGGGAAGGCGGTCGAGCTTGTGCGGGTGAACTGCTTCGAGTGCTCGGGTGTCGGAAGGAGGCAGGTGTCGTAGTGGAGATCATCTCGGACTGCATGAGTCCGCACGTCGAAGGGGTTCGGGAGGGGCACATGCAGTTGGTCTGGCGCAAGCCGTCCAAAGCGGAGGAGCGTGCCCGGGTGGTGGCCTGGTCGTGCCACTGCCGGACGATCGTCTACGAGCTGTGCCGTGCGGCCGGTCAGTCGTACATCCGCCGGACGGAATACGATGACAACGGGGAGTCGGTCTACGAGACCTACCGGTGGTCCTTCAAGGAGGCTGCGGAGGTCTGGGCCGCCTTGCTTGAAGGTCAGGCGGTGTAGGTCGGTTCGACGGCGCGGTGCCCGAAACGGGGCCGCGCCGTCGCTCTTTGGGGTACGTCTATCTGTCGGAAGAAGGGGTTGCCTAAGCAGCATGCGCTGATAGCCTGCTTGGCTAGACAGGCATGTTGAATGTGGAGCCCTGATGTCATTTGAGTACACGCCTCCGAAGTACGCGCAGCTGATCGCGGAACTTGAGCGGCGCATCGACTCGGGCGAGTATCCGCCCGGCTCCCCGCTGCCGAGCGAACACCAGCTCATGGCCGAATTCGCCATGGCGCGCCCGACCGTCGTCAAGGCGCTCGGCGTTCTCCGGGATCAGGGCTGGATCGTCACCCACCAGGGCAAAGGCCGGTTCGTGCGCGGTCGCCCTGCGATCCCGACGGGGCAACAGGTACGAGCCGGGCGGGAACTCCTCGACCGGAAAGAGGCCCAGGTCTCCAGTCGGCTGCTCTCGGCTGGAGAGGTCCCCGCACCGAACAGGGTCGCCGCTTATCTCGGGATCAAGCCCAAGTCGCCGGTCATGCTGCGGCAGACGCTGGTCGAGCACGACAACGAGCCAACCGAGATCTCTTCGACGTGGCTTCCGGTTGAGGTCGCGCAGGGAACGGCGCTCGCCGAGCTGGAGGAGTTGAAACAGGGGGTTCGGCGTTACGTCGAAAGCGCGGCCGGCGCTTCGCTTGATCACATCATCGAGCACATCACCGCGCGCAATCCGACCAAGGAGGAGTGCGGCCTCCTCGGCGTCAAGAGCTCGGCTGCGCTGCTGACCGTCTATGCGGTGGCCTGCGATGCCACTGGAAAGCCATGGGTCGTCGTCGAGTCCGTACTGCCTGGAGACCGCCACGAATTGGAGGACGCGTACCCCATTCGCTGACCCAGATGGAGCTACGAGGCGGTTTCAGTCGTTCCGACCGACTGCCGCCACTCCAGGGCTTCGGCTGTGTCGCGGTACTCCAGAAGGTGTTGACCAGCGATCTTCTGGAGTAGGTCGCGCACCTCGGCCGGCGTGGCGTGGAAGAACTCTCGTCGCAGGTTCACCTTGTTGAGTCGGCGATCGCTCAACTCTGCGTGCAGTCGTGACTCCAGTCCCACCGCATCCTCACTGAAGATCAGCGCATGCGTGTCGAACCTGAACGGCACTGACGCGTCCCCCAGTTCACGCACGCGGTCTTCAGGCTCCAGCCGGCGGGTCATGCCGATCTTCACGACGTTCTCCCCGAACGCCCCGATGTTGGAGATGACGTACACGTACCCAGCCCTGGTGTTCGCCTCGCGGGCCTCCACGTCGGCGACCGCCGCACCGATCTCCTCCAGCTTGGCCTTCAACTCGTCCACGCTCTCCGCCGACGCGGCACCGTTCTTCAGCAGCTTGGCCAGTGCCGATCGGTAGTGCGCCTCCTCCTTGCGCAGGCGCGTCTTCTCGCGCTCGAACTCGCGGCGCGCGGCCTCCTCCTCGCGCTGCTGCTCGCGCTGCGCCCGGATGAGTTCCTTCTCCTCCTCCTGCTTGGCCAGGTAGTCGGCTGTCAACTCCAGTTCGTGGATCCGCGTTCGGTGATAGTCAGGGTGGACGTGGATGTTCATGGTCCGTCCCAGCTTGACGATCGTCTCCACGACCTTCTCCAGCCGATCGATCGCCGATTGCAGCTTGTACGGGCGCATGGTTCGCACGCAGTTGTCCGCCTCCGCGTTGTATGCGCGCAGCATCAGCCTGGAGAAGTCGCGAACCATCTTGCGTCCCTCGGCCGCCGACCCGTTCACCTGCCAGTTGGTGGCGCCTACGACGGCTCGCCCCTCTCTGGCCATCTCCTTGATGCGAGCCTTTACCCGCGTGAGTTGGTCCTTATAGGCCACCGCGTCGCTCAGCGGATGCCGGTACTCGTAGACACCCACCTCCTGGAGCAGAACGGTCTCCTCGGTCTGCACGACCCGTCGCTCCGTCTCATGAAGGCGCCGGGTGGCGTCATCGATAGCGGTTTGCAGTCCGGCGTGCTCTACATGCAGGGCCTCGGTCATCGCCGCGATGCGCATGGCGTCCAGCCCACCCAATCGCTCCACCCATTGGCGTAGCTGGGTGTTCTCCTCTTCGAGCCGCTTCTTGCCGCCGAAGAGTCCACCGCTCTTGCGTTCCGGTAGCTGTGGTGCGTTCGTTGCTGGTGCAGTCGGCACTTCTTCCAGAACCCAGAATTCCCAGCCCTTGGGAGCTGGTGGCCACGACGGGTCCGGTTTCCACCCCTGTGGCGGTTTCCACCCGCGAGGCGGGACCGGCCAGCCAGGGGGCGAATTGAACTGGTACTCGGGCATGTGCGCTCCTCCCCTGCAGACGACAAGCCACACAGGTGAGATAGCTATGAGCCCCACAAGGGTTACAGGAAGCGGGCATTCGGAGCCGTCTTGGGAGCTATCACCCAAATTTCTATTTCGCCCTAGTTTTGCGCGTCGGAGTTCCAGCTTTCTTCGGCCTGTCCACTTGGTGCACTTGACTGTCCAAGTGAACGTCATGCTTAATGGGCTTACAACTTGGTCAGTCAAGATGGCTGACCGCTCAAGAAGAGAGGTTGGCAGACATGGCAATCCAGGGACCCATCCCCGTGACGTTCGCCCAGGTCTTCCCGCACGGCTGCTACGCCGTCGGGGAGGTCGAGCAGGTCAAGGACTTCGAGGCTTCGGCGAACGGCAGGTTCGTCCAGGCGAGGGACAAGCAGACGGGCGAACTCGTCTGGCAGATCCCCGTCATGGACGCCGACCCGTCGCTCAAGGCGGCCCAGAAGACCGTGGCAGTCAAGATCCTCAGCCCCACTCAACCGGTCGCCCCGGCTCCCGTCGCGGGGCTGCCGTTCACGCCGGTCGAGTTCGACGGACTGACCGTCACTCCGTACGTCAACGGGTCCGGGCGGCTCGCCTACTCGATCAAGGCGCGGCAGATGCTCGCGCCCCGCACCAAGTCCAACAACAACAGCAAGGAGGTCGCAGCATGAGCACCGGCTACAGCTACACCACCATCCAGGTCACGCCCAACGAGGAGCCTCGCATCGGGGTTGCGATCTACCCGGACAGCTCGGCCCGGGTGACGTACTTCCCGGCCGACAAGAGCTCCCACGCCTTCATCGACATCGCCTTCGCCGCCGCTCACGTGAGCATCGGCACGACGAAGGACGCCGAGATCACCGACGAGCGTGTCGCGTTCGCGCGTCAGTTGCTCGACGCGGCGGCGGCCTTCCTCGCCGACTGCGAGCGCCTGCACGCCGAACAGCAGGCGGCGGCCTGACAAGCAAGCGGGGCCGCTGGAACTGGTCCTTCCGGCGGCCCCTCATCTCCCCTGACGCGAATCACGAGAGGTCTACAGCCTAATGTTCAAGAGGCTTCCTGGTGACGAGGCGCGCAATCTCGTCACCACCACCCCAGATACCGCAGTCGTGTTCCAACCGGCTGTCGTGCGGACACCTGCCCTGGTCACACTCGTCACCTACGGGTGGCGCTTCGTCGCCGCGCTCGTGCGTACGATCTGGCGGCACCCGGTGGCGACGTCCGTGCCCACTGTCCTCGGGTTCACCTGGTACCAGTACGGCTGGCCGCTGGCGGCGTCCCTGTTCGGGGTCGTCGTGCTGAGCCTGCTCTCCTGGGCCTTTATCGACCGGCCCTCATTCGCTCGCCTCGTCGGCTGGCGACTGCTGGCCTGGTGGCGGTTGATGTCCCTCTACCGCCGTCACTGGCAGTCCGTCATGGACGTCTCCGGCCTCGGCAAGCGCGTCCATGGCCGCAGCTACCTACCCCGGCTCGTCCGCGTCCAGTGCGACGGCTGGGCCGACCGGATCACCGTCCGCATGCTGAGAGGTCAGGCGGTCAAGGACTGGTCCGATCGCATCGACAACCTGGCCCACGGCTTCGGCGTTACCTCGTGCCGGGTAGCGCTGATCAAGGGCGGGCAGCTCCTGCTCATCTTCCCGCGCCACGATCCGCTCGCCTCGCCGATATCCGCGCTGCCCGTCCCTACCGAGCCGACCGTCGGGCCGGTCGAGATCGGCAAGCAGGAGGACGGCCAACCGCTTCGGCTCAAGGTGCACGGCACTCACGTCCTGATCGCGGGCGCGACCGGGGCCGGCAAAGGGTCGTTCCTGTGGGACACGATCCGCGGATTGCTCCCCGCCATGCGGGCGGGCCTGGTCGAGATATGGGCGTTGGATCCCAAGCTGATGGAGCTGTCGTTCGGGCGAGCGCTGTTCCAAGGCCGGTACGCCGCCGACCCGGCCGACTGCGCCGACTTGCTCGACGAGGCCGTCAGCGTCATGCAGAAGCGGGCGGCTCGCTTCGCCGGTCTCCAACGTTCCCACGTCTCGACGATCGAGGATCCGTTCGTCCTGGTGCTCGTCGACGAAGTGGCGTTCCTGACCGCCTACCAACCCGACAGACAACTCCGGCAACGAATCTCCGCCGCCCTCGCCACCCTGACGACCCAGGGCCGCGCGGTCGGCGTGTGCGTCATGGCCGCACTCCAGGACCCACGCAAAGAGGTCATGAACATTCGCAACCTCTTCCCCGACAAGATCGCCCTCCGACTCGACGAATCCGAACAGGTGGACATGGTGCTCGGAGACGGTGCACGCGATCGAGGCGCTTTGGCTGATCGCATCTCACCGGTTCCGGAACTGGGCGCGGGTGTCGCCTACATGCGGTTGGAGACCTCGCCCGAACCGATCCGGGTTCGCGCCGCCTACGTCTCCGACGCCGACATCCGCGCGATGGTCGCGCAATTCGGGGAGGTCGCATGACTCTCGCCCACCTCCTCGAAGGGCTGCGCTGCGCGTCCTGCGGCACGCCCAACGCCCTCTGGCTCGACCTGATCCGCGCCCTGGCCGAGTGCCGCGAGTGCGGCCAGACCGCGCTGAACGTCACCGACACCGACGAAGGGAGGTCCCTATGACCCATGCGCAAGACCGTGCACTACCCCGAGCGGTACGCCTGTCGATGCCACTCGCCCGAGACGTCGTCGAAGAGGTCGCCAAGCTCCACGGCGTGTGCATCCGGCCCGTCCCGCTCAAGCGACTCGACACCCACACTGGCAAGTGGGAGATCATCGACGTTCCCTGTGGCTCGTCGATGGACAGCAAGTGCCCGCCATGCGCCAAGCGCAACAAGCAACTACGCAAGGCCCAATGCCGCGAGGGCTGGCACCTCGACGAGGAACCGACGATCACCCCAGATGAGCCGAACGAGGAACAGCGCTGGCTCGTTGAGTTCCGCGCCGACATCCAGGCCCAGCGCGACAACACCGAACGAGACGGCGGCGACACCACCGACCTGGACGCGGTGATCGAGGGCCTGGACGAGGAGATCAACGCGGCGGGCATGCGGGGGAGCGTGCTCGGCCGGACGACCTCCAAGCGCTCACGCTCGACCAGGCGGCGGCAGGACGCGCCAGACCTGCCCAAGCGCAAGACGGCGCACACCACGCTGGGCCGGACCTTCCAAGCCCCGGACGGCAGGACCTATCGGCCCTCGTTGTTCGTCACGCTCACCTTGCCCTCGTACGGCAAGGTTCGTGATGGCGTGCCCGTCGATCCGCAGACCTACGACTACGCTCGGGCGGCTCGGGATGCGCTGCACTTCTCCAAGCTGGTGGATCGGTTCGTGCAGAACCTGCGCCGCGTGGCAGGCTTCGACGTGCAGTACTTCGCCACCGTGGAGCCACAGAAGCGGCTCGCTCCACACCTGCACATGGCAATCCGCGGGACGCTACCGCGCGCGGAGATGAAGCAGATCGCGGCGGCCACCTACCACCAAGTGTGGTGGCCCTCGGTCGATCACGTGGTCTTCCAGGGCGAGCACCTGCCTGTCTGGCAGGAAGGGGCCGGCTATCTCGACCCGGACACCGGAGAAGTCCTGCCCACCTGGGACGAAGCCCTCGACGAGGTGGACACCGACGAGGACGCCGAGCCGCTGCATGTGATCCGCTTCGGCGAGCAGGTGGACGTCAAGGGCGTGCTCGCGGGCACCAAGGACGCCGACCAGTGCATCCGCTACCTGTCCAAGTACCTGACCAAGAGCCTCGGCGACGGGCTCGACGGCCAGGCCCAGCAGGAGCACGCGACCCGCTTCGTCGATGCCCTGCGCTTCGAGCCCTGCTCGCCGACCTGCCCGAACTGGCTGCGCTACGGAGTCCAGCCCAAGAACGCCAAAGCCGGGATGGCCCCCGGTCGGTGCCGGTCCAAGGCGCACAAGCCCGAACACCTCGGTTACGCAGGTCGCCGCGTCCTGGTCTCCCGCAAGTGGTCGAACAAGACCCTGGCCGAGCACAAGCAGGACCGCCGTACCTGGGTCCTGGAAGCCCTCGGTAAGGCCGACGAGCCGATAGACCCGCACCGCTACGTCTGGAAGCCTGTCCCGGCCAGTGACGCCAACGTGGCCCCGCTTGCTGTGCGGCTCCTGCGGTCCGTCCGTGAGCGGCAACGCTGGCGCGCTCATATGGCCGAACTCCAATCCAGCGCAGACGGCCAAGATCATTCGGCAACGGAAGGGAGGGCGGCGTGATGGAACGACTCTTCTACCGGCCGAACGACGCGGCCACAGTCCTGGGGATGAGCCGTACGGCCATCTTTCGACTGATCAAGACCGGCGAACTCCGGTCGATCAAGCGCGACGGATACCGCTTGATCCCTGCTGCCGCCCTGTTGGACTTCGCCCGTGACCTGGAAAGCAAGGAGGCGGCGTGATGGCGCGCAAGCCCAACGGCCGTTCCTCGATCTTCCTCGGTAAGGACGGCAAGTGGCACGGCTACGTGACCATGGGGGTCAAGGACGACGGCACACCCGACCGCCGCCATCGGATCGGCGACACCGAAACCGAGGTGACCCGCAAGGTCCGCGAGCTGGAGAAGAATCGGGACTCCGGCAAGTCCGACAAGCCGGGGCTCGCTCCCACCGTCGCCGAGTGGATGCGTACGTACCTGGATGAGATCGCGCCACTCAAGGTCAGCGAGCACACCCTGCAGAGCACCTATCGGCCCAAGACCGAACACTGGATCATCCCGCGCCTCGGCGCTCATCGCCTCGACCGGCTACGGCCGGAGCACTTGGACGCCTTCTACGCCTACCTCGCGCAGCAGGGTCTCGCCCAGAACACGATCGTGCAGATCCATCGGATCCTCTCTCGCGCACTCAAGATCGCGGTGCGCAGGGAGAAGATCGTCCGCAACGTCTGCACTCTGATCGACGCACCTACCGCGGAAGACGTTGAGATCGAACCACTGGACGCTGACGAAGCCCGGGACGTCCTCGACGTGGCCAACCTCCAGAGGAATGGAACCCGTTGGTCCGTAGCGCTCGCGCTTGGTCTTCGGCAATGTGAAGCGCTTGGCCTGCGCTGGAAGTACGTGGACCTCAAGCGAGGCGTCATCCGCGTTTTCTGGCAAATCAAGCACCAGCGTTACCGCCACGGCTGCAAGGACCCGCACGCCTGCGGCCAAAGGCTCCACCGCTACCCGTGCCCGAAGGATTGCCCCAAGGCAAAACGCACCTCTGGCCGCAAGCACGTATGCAGCAGGGAAGGACAGAAGTTCTGCGCTCCCGACTGCGCCAAGCACGCGACTTCCTGCCCTGAGCGCGTAGGCGGCTGGGCCTTCGCGAAGCCCAAGGGCAAGAGCAAACGAACCGTCATGATCCCGCCCCCGCTGATCCCACTCCTCAAGCTTCACCAGCAGGCCCAGCAGGTCGAACGAGAATCCGCGGGGGAGCGGTGGCAGGACTATGACCTCGTTTGGTGCCACGAGGACGGACGCCCCATAGATGCCGGCCAGGACTGGGACGAATGGAAAGAACTCCTCCGCCTGGCCGAGGTCGAGAAAGACGCCCGTGTCCACGACGCCCGTCACACCGCCGCGACTCTCCTCATCGAACAGGGCGTGGACATCAGCGTCGTTCAGGAAATCCTCGGCCACTCACAACTGACCACGACGAAGCGCTACACCCACATCACGGCGACACTCTCGACCGAAGCAGCAGCCCGGATGGGCCGGGCTCTCTGGGGCTAACTGCAACTGGAAATGCAACTGGGCGGGCTTCCGGATCATGGAGATCGGGGAGTCCGCCCAGGTCATTGGTGGTAGGGCGCCCGGGGCTCGAACCCGGAACCTACGGATTAAAAGTCCGTAGCTTTGTTCCTACATGCCAGAGCGTGCCGTGTTCTGTCGCACGGGGTTCAGAAGTGCCAGCACAAATGTATCGAATCCGGACATTCCTTCATGAAGTGCCGGCGGCGATTTATCCGTGAATTTCATGGATTCGAAACCGTGAGCCGCTGTTGGTTGCTCGGGCTGCCCGGTGCGGAGTCCGATGCCGGATTTGACTCAAGGTTGGCCTATCGAGCTGTCCTAACTCGGCCGTTGTGGCCGGTATTTAGATAAGTGACAGGGATGAGTTCGCTCGCCGGATTGGGGGGTCCGATGGTGACTGTACAGCTCAGCCACTTCGCCGAATCTCGATGCTGTGCCTTCCCCTCCAGTGGAGACCGCCGTCACGTGATCAGGGCGTAGCCCTCCGCGCGAGGCCGGCGTCCTGCGACCGAGGCAAGCTGCAGCACACCCCAGGCTCGGCCGGGGTGTGGGCTGGGACATATGACCAGCGGATATCGCTTGACATGGGCAATGGAGGTGGGCGTCGATACCGACCGCCCCGGGCCATCCGGTGGCCCCGAACATCCCCGCTGCGGCCCCATAACGGGCCTGCGCGGGCCGACCGGGGCCGCCCTCCGGCCCGGGGTGCGGCAATCCCCCCTCCGGGCCGCCGGACGGCGACCGCGCGGTAATGGGCCGGGTACGCGATGCCACCGGTGGCGTCCTGCCCCGGTCATACCGGCGCCGACGGCGATCGGCGGAGGTCGCGGGGATGGGGGAGCGCCGGAGGAAACGCGGCGTCGAGCGGTCGGCGACGCGAGGTCAGCGAACAAGGGAAAGGCACGACAGCGACGATGAACGGAACCACCTTCAAGACGTGTTCCTGCCGGGACGAGGCGACCGGCAAGAAGCTGGGCAAGGCCTGTCCGAAGCTGCGCTGTCCGGGCGGCGGGGAGTGGTGGAGCAGTACCCATGGCCGGTGGGCCTACCAGTTGGAGTTGCCCGCGCACGCCGACGGGCGGCGGCGTAACCCGCTGCGAAGGCGAGGTTTTGCCTCGCTGGAGGAGGTCGAGGCCGAACTGGAGCACGCTCGCGCGCTGCTGGCGCTGGATGAGGACCCGCATATCCGGCGGAAGGTCACCGATCTGATGTTGTCCGTGCTCAAGGACAGCAAGGCGTTGCCTCCGGTGGAGGAGGTGCGGCGCAAGGTCCGCACCCGCCAAGACCTCAACCCCACCGTCATGGTCGCCGAATGGATGGCCGAGTTCCTGCGGCGCAAGCGGAAGATCGATGCCACTACGCGCCGCTCGTATGAGGCGCACATCCGCCTGTACGTCACCCCGTATCTGGGTGACATCCGGCTGGACCGGCTACGCGTTTCCGATGTGGCGGGGATGTTCGATGCGATCGAGGAGTTCAACGACGTCATCACCACCGCCCGCACAAGCGGCGACCCCGAGCAGCGAGCCAAGGTCCGTTACCGGCGGCCGGTCGGCCCGGCCACCATGCACCGCATCCGCGCCACCCTCCGGCACGCGCTGAATATCGCGATCAAGCAGGACCGGCTGATCGACTTCAACCCCGCCGCGGTCGTCGAACTCCCCGACGCCGAACGCCCCAAGGCGCTGGTATGGACCGACGAACGGGTCGCCGACTGGAACCGCGAACTACACGACCGGCTCGACATCGAGCAGCAGCGGCACGGGGCGCGGCTCAGCCGCGCCAGCATGATCAACGTGTACGCGTCCGTGCCGCGACCGTCGCCGGTGATGGTGTGGACGCCCTCCCACACCTACGCCTTTCTTTCCCAAGCAGCCACTCACCGGCTGTCCGCGCTGTACCGGCTGATCGCCCTGCGCGGGCTGCGCCGCGGCGAGGCGGTCGGGCTGCGCTGGAAGGACGTTGACCTGACCGCCGGAACTGCCGGGGTGCACTGGCAGATCACCCAGCTGGGCTGGGAGCCGGTACAGGGCAGGCCGAAGACCGAGGCCAGCGACCGCACTATTGCGTTGGATGAGGACACCGTCACCGCGCTGCGCGCGCATCGCAAGCGTCAAGCCGCCGAGCGGCTGGCCGCGGGCGAGGCCTGGATCAACAGTGGGTTCGTCTTCACGGACGAGATCGGCCGACCGCTGCATCCGCAGCAGGTCAGCGACCACTTCTACCAGCTGGCCTTCCAGGTGGGACTGCCACCGGGACGGCTTCACGACCTCCGCCATGGCGCTGCCTCGCTCATGCTCGCCGCCGGGGTCGATCTAAAGGTCGTGCAGGAGACCCTCGGGCACGTCTCCTCTACCTTCACCCGCGACACCTACACCAGCGTCTACCCCGAGGTGGCCCGCGCCGCCGCCGAATCCACCGCAGCCCTGGTCAACACTGCAGCCGCAGGCGCTCAGACAGCCCGGCTGATCACCCTGCCGAACCACACCGGCACGACCACTACCTGAGCCACTCAACCCAGGCAGGCCCGCCGATTCACCGGCGGGCCTGCCTGTTTGCTCTCAACGGCTATGCGCAGACGGAGCAGCCGATGGATCCCCGGCCTGTGCTGTGAACGGGGCCGAGAGGATCGCTGTGAGAAGCAGCGGATCTTTTATCTGCTTGTCACGAGCGGCCTGGTGGGCAAGAAGAGCCGGCTTGGACAAGGCTTGACCGTACATGAGACCAGCGCTGACCAGCGACGCCGTGCATACCGTCTGACTTGATCTTCTAGTTACCGTCGCTGGGGTCTGAATTGACGGTGGTCGCCTAAACGATCTACCGCCATACACGGTCCGTACACAAGAGCAACCACCGAGCAACCAACCATGATCAAAAACGAGCTCAGAGGCTGGCGAGAACCGAGAAACCCCAGGTCGGAAGCGGTATTGAAGAGTAGGGCGGGTGGGACTTGAACCCACGACCCACGGATTATGAGTCGGCTCGATTGGTGCCGCTCAGTGCCGTCGGGTGTTGTTTTGTATCGCTGTGGCCGGGATTCTCCCCGCTGTCGTGTCGGTCTGTGGCGACGTGTGCCGTGCTGTATCGCGTACACGCGAGCAACCACCGAGCAACCATACGTTCTTGACCATCACCACTATGTGCCATTTTTCCCCCTATCTCGGCACGGCTATGTAGGGCCAGGATTCGTGACGAGGCCCCAGCCTCACGGCAGATCGAACGCGTACGAGCAACCACCGAGCAGCCATCGGTAGGTGATGCGCGGGCTTGTAGTCGCATCGGAAGCATGTAAAGCCTGCTTGACGTGTTTGGATGTGGTTTTCGGCAGGCGCAATGCCCACCGGCTCCCACTGACCAGCGCGAAGGTCATCGGTGCCGCGAGCAGTCACACTGCGGCGGTATCCAGCGGGAGAAACGGCGTCTTCACGGCGAAGGCCGGCTATGAACCAACGTCAAGTACGACCGCGTCCTTTCCACGGCGTGACAGCGGTGTGCGACGGCGTCGAGTTGAGCGCTGAGTTGGTCATCGGCGCCGATGGCATCCGCAGTACCGTGCGTCGCCGGCTCTGGCCGGACACAGCGGTGCCGCGCTTTCTCGGGCGGACGGCCTGGCTGGGTATCGCCGACGTTCCTGATCTGCCGCGCAGTGTCACGCTCGGCCCGGGTGGCTACTTTCTGATCCACCCGATCGTGCGCGGCCGGGCGTACTGGGCCTATGTCACCACCGGCGATGCGCCTGGCATCCGCTACGGCCAGGAAAAGGCCGAGGTGACCCGCCAGATCGGGACCTGGCACGAGCCGATTCCGGCGCTGATCGAGGCCACTCCGGAGGAGGCGGTCATTCATATCGACGTCCACGGTGTGGAGGCGCTACCGACCTATGTCCGCGGCCGGGTGGCTCTGCTCGGCGACGCCGCGCACGCGATGAGTCCCGATCGTGGCCAGGGCGCCGGGCAGTCCATCGAGGACGCGGTCGTGCTCGCCGCCGCTCTGGCCGGTGAGCCCACGATCGAGGGTGCGCTGCGTCGCTATGACGCCGAACGCCGCCCGCGTACCCAGTCCATCGCCCGGGGTGCCGACAAGGACGGGCGGCGCCTCACCTCCACGGCCGCCCACCGGGCGATGGCGACCATGCTGCGCATGGTGCCCGGCCCGTTGTGGCGCATGGGCATCGCGGCCGACGGTAACGCAACGTGGCGCTGGGAGCCGCCGCATCTGCCGTCGCCGGCTACGTCCCACTGAGCCGGATTGGTCCTGCGACCTGATGGGGTCGGGAGGGAGTGATCCTCCCGCGCTGATCTGCCATCCAGCAGACGACGGTCACTTTGAGTGCGTGATTGATCCCTTTCTGTTATAGCGTCTATTTGTCGCCGCGTCGGCGTCCGCGCTGGTCAGCGCGGCCCATTCGAGTGAGGTGACCTGCCGAGAGGACGTTGATGCTGTTCCCTGCCACCCTTGTCGTGCTCGGGCTGGTCATCCTCGCCTTCGCGGGTGATCACTTGATGTCGGGGGCGGGCAGGTTGGCCGGTCGGCTCGGCCTGCAGCCTGTCGTGGTGGGCGTGGCGGTCATGGGATTGGTCGCCAGCGTTCCAGAGCTTGTCGTAGCCGCTACGGCCGGCCTCAGAGGACATGCGGAGCTGGCGACGGCCAGCTTGGTCGGCTGGAACATCCTCAACCTGACCGCGGTCCTCGGGGTCGGCGGGCTCACGGCGCCGTTGGTCATCCGGTCCTTGCTGCTGCAGCGTGAGGCGCTGCTGTCAGTGGCGGCGGTCACGATATTCGCGATCACGTTGCTGGAAGGGCTCGGCTGGGGGGCGGGTGTCACGCTGGCCGTGGCACTGATCTGCGCGGTAGTGCTGTTGGTGCTCTTGGCCCGGGCGGCTCCGCACGACATGGTGGCAGCGCAGAGCGTGGGTTACCTGAAGACGGCCGAGCTGCCGCGCCTGAGAACAGAGGTGTTGCGGACGTTTGCCGGCCTGGCTGGGGTGCTGGTGGGTGCGCAGCTCGTGGTGATCAACACGTCCGAACTGGCCGCACGGGCGGGTGTCTCGCCGGATCTGGTCGGGTTCACGCTGGTGGCGTTCGCTGCTGCGCTTCCCGTCTTGATCATCGCGATCCGGGCTCAGCGGTACGGTTACAGTGATCTACTTGTCGGCACCTTGCTCGGCGGCAACCTGTGTAACAGTCTTGCGGGCGGCGCCATCGTCACCCTCGTCACCGCTGGCGCGCCCACCGTGGCCTCGACCGTCATCGTGGCGATGGTGGGCATCATCGGGTTCATCTGGGCCCTGCTCGCCCGTGGCATACCGCTCAGCCGAGGCCCATCAGCCCTGTTGGTGGTGGCGTATTTCCTGGCGTTGCCGCTGCTCATATGAGCGGCAGCCAGGGTCACCGCCGCTCCCAGCGAATTGCCAACCAGTACGATCTGGTCCAAGTCCGCGACGGCCAAGACCTCGTCCACTACCCGGCCGTACCAGGCCAGCCTGCCCCGCCGAGGCCGGTACGGGTCGCTGGGTCCGGGCTGACCGGGGAGATCCCCCACCGTGGTCGCCCAGCGCGCCGACAGCGCCCGCAGCTACGGCAGGGCCACCGCGGCGTTGGAACCGGTGCCGGGCACCACGACGACCTGCGGCCCTCGGCGGCCGGCCGACACGAGCGCCACCTGGCCGGCGACGGAAGGCAGAGGCGGAAGTGCGGCTGTGCATCAGAAGGAGCGCTCCTTACACGAGGGATGGCTGCCGGCATGTCGACGGGGAGGAAGGCCGCAGAGCGGGACGGCCATGGTGAAGCCGATCACCACGACCTGCGCTGGAGGACGGAACCCGTCCACGAAGACGGCGTGTTTCAATCCGGGTCACCTGCCGGTCTGCGCAGGCGGCGAGTGACTCCGCCGTACCAGGCCGGGACCTCGCGCTCATCGTCGAAGGTGCGGGCGACGACGATGTCGGTGGAGGAGTGCAGCAGGATCGAGAGCACGATGGTGACGGCGACGATCTGGAACACCTGCTGCGCGGCGGGGATGCCGGAGGCGATTACAAGCAGGCCGTAGACGACGGAGGCGAAACCCTTGGGCCCGAACCAGGCCACCGCCGCCTGTTCGCGGACCGACAGCCCGGAGCGCAGGAAGGACAGCCAGATGGCGATGGGGCGGGCCAGCACCAGCGCGCCGATCGCGAACAGCCAGCCCTGCCAGCCGACCGAGCCGAGCAGCGCGGGGGTGATGAGCGCGCCGAACACCAGCAGCGCGGCCAGCTTGAAAACTTCGGCGATGAGCTCGCCGAAGTGCTCGAACGACTCGCGCTGCCGCTGTCCGAAGGTGGCCACGGTGATGCCGGCCGAGAAGGCGGCCAGGAACAGGTTGCCGTGTGTGGCCTTGCCGACGGCGAGCACGAGCAGTCCGATGGCCAGGGCGTTGAGCGGCTCATACTGGGTGGAGGCGGAGAACCAGCGCGTCTGCTCCAGCTTGATCGCCGCCCAGGGGATGGCGACTCCGATGAGCACGCCCAGGCCGAGCTCCAGGGCGAGTGCGCGCAGGTGCAAGTCCTGCGCGCCGGAGGCGATGGCCAGGAAGATGATGACGAAGGGCAACGCGAGCCCGTCGTTGACGCCGGACTCGACGTTGAGCAGCTGCCGTAGCCGGGGTGGCACCTTCTCGTTGCCGACCAGCGCGGCGGCGAAGACGGGGTCGGTGGGTGCCAGGATCGCGCCGATCAGCAGGGATTCGATCCAGCCCAGCCCGATCAGGTAGTGCGCGCCCACGGCGGTGATGGCCAGGGTGAGCGGCAGTCCCCAGCCCAGCGCCCGGCCCGGCAGCCGCCAGGCGCTGCGCAGTTGCGGCCAGCCCACCCGCATGCCGTCGGTGAACAGCACGGTGAACAGCGCCAGCTCGGCCAGCGTGGCCACCAGCTCGTCGCCCGGTTCGAGCGAGACCACGCCCAACACTCCGTCGCCGAGGACGAACCCTGCGACCAGGAAGAGCGCGGCCGTGGACAGGATGGTGCGGTGGGCCAGACTGGACAGCAGCACGGCCAGCAGCAGTACGCCCGCGAACGCGGTTAACAGAGTGCCCATCAGTGGCACCGCGAAGAAGAAGTCACTGTGTGTACGCCTCCGGTCGGATCCACTAGACGATCTTGCCGACCAGACTTCCCGGCGCACCGCCGCTCACCCTAGCAGCGACGATGTCAAGCGGATAGACGGATTCTTGACGCCGACGCCAGCACGCACATCACCGAGAGCCGATGGAGAGCTGCCGATCCCGCTCTCGGCGATCTTGGCAGGCCTTGATACGTTGTCTACAGGTGAGCCGGGAAGTCTGGTCGGCACGTTCTGTCCCCGTTGAGTGAAGGATGTGCCGGTGCGCGCCAGAGACCTGCTTGCCGACTTTCCCACCGTCGCTCTCGACACCTCCGTCGTCGATGCCGCTCGGATGCTGGCCGACCAGGATCTGCCGGGGCTCATCGTGGTCGACAACGACGGGGCGCCGGTGACGATCCTGCCCAGTACACAGGTGATGCGCCTGGCCGTGCCCGGCTACTGCCAGGACGACCCGGCGCTCGCCCGGGTTGTGGACGAGGCACACGCGGATGCCTTGCTCCAAGCGCTGGACGGCCGCACCGTACGCGAGGCACTGCCACGGCAGCCCCGCGAACTGCCGGTCACCGACCCCGAGGCGACCGTGCTGGAGTTGGCCGCACTCATGGCACGTACCCACAGCCCGCTGGTCGCCGTGGTCGACAACGATCAGCGACTGATAGGGGCGGTGATACTGCAGGCCCTGCTGGACCGGGTGCTCGCGGTATGAGCGTGCTGTCGTGGGTGAGCGTGGCGGTCTTCCTGGCCGCTTATGCGCTGATCGCCACCGAGAAGGTCCACCGGGTCGCGGCGGCGCTCGGCGGGGCCGGGATCATGCTGGCCATCCACGCCACCAACGGCGAGGCGGCGTTCTTCTCCCGGCACGCCGGGATCGACTGGAACGTCATCTTCCTGCTGCTGGGCATGATGGTCATCGTCGGAGTGCTGAAGCAGACCGGCGTTTTCGAGTACTTGGCCATCTGGGCCGCCAAGCGTGCCAGGGGCCGGCCGTTCCGGCTGATGGTGCTGCTGGTGCTGATCACCGCGGTGGCCTCGGCGCTGCTGGACAACGTGACCACCGTGCTGCTGATCGCCCCAGTGACGTTCCTGGTGTGCGAACGGCTCGCCGTCAACCCGGCGCCCTTCCTGATCGCCGAGGCGATGGCTTCCAACATCGGCGGCGCGGCCACCCTGGTCGGTGACCCGCCGAACATCATCATCGCCAGCCGCGGGGGCCTGACCTTCAACGACTTCCTCGTACACATGGCGCCGATGGTGATCGTGTTGATGGCGGTGTTCGTGGGGTTGTGCTGGCTGATGTTCGGCCGCTCGATGCGTTACGACCCGGAGCGCGCCGAGTCGGTCATGGCGCTGGACGAGCGGGAGGCGATCGCCGACCGGCGGTTGCTGTGGCAGTCGCTGGCCGTGCTGGCGTTGGTGATGGCCGCGTTCGTGCTGCACCCGGTGCTGCACTACGAGCCGTCGGTGGTCGCGCTGCTGGGGGCGGGCGTGCTGGTGGCCGCGACCAAGGTGACCACCGAGCAGGCCATCGGCGAGGTCGAGTGGCCCACGCTGGTGTTCTTCGCCGGTCTATTCGTCATGGTCGGCGCGCTGGTGGAGACCGGCGTGATCGGCGAGCTGTCGCAAGGGGCCGTCGCGGCGACCAGCGGACAGGTGGGGCTGGCCACCATGGGGTTGCTTGGCGTCTCGGCCGTGCTGTCCGCCATTGTGGACAACATCCCCTATGTGGCCACGATGAGTCCCATCGTCGAGCAGCTCGTTCAGGCCAACGGTGGGCACGACGTGTTGTGGTGGGCGCTGGCCTTCGGCGCCGATCTGGGCGGTAACGCCACCGCCGTCGGCGCCGCGGCCAACGTCGTGGTGCTCGGTATCGCTGCCCGCAACGGCACGCCGATCAGCTTCTGGCAGTTCACCAAATACGGCCTGATCGTCACGGTGGTCACTGTCGCCCTGGTCGCGCCGTACCTGTGGCTGCGCTACCTCCTCTGAACGCGGGCTCGTGGATCACGGCATCTCTGGACAAGACGGCTCTGTAGGAGCAGGATTTATTTTACGGTACCGTTCCGTTAATTAAAGGAGGTGGGTGCCGATGGATACCGATGTCCTGGTGGTCGGCGCCGGGCCGGTCGGCCTGGCGCTGGCATGCGCGTTGCTGCAGCACGGTGTCTCGGTCCGCGTGATCGACAAGGCCGAGGGCCCGGCCACCACGTCACGCGCGAACTTCGTGCACGCCCGCGGCTCGGAGGTGCTGGACCGCCTGGACGCCCTCGGCGATCTGCCGCAGGAGTCGGTACGGGCGATGACGATCACCACCTACGCCGGGAACCGTCCGATGATGAAGATCCGGTTCGGCGACCCAGGGCTGGGCACCGCGGCTCCACCGATGGTGATCTCCCAGGCCCGGGTCGAGGCACAGCTGCGTGAGCGGCTTGCCGAGTTGGGCGGACAGCCGGAATGGGATAAGCGACTGGCCTCCTTGCGGCAGGACGCGGCCGGAGCCACCGCGACGCTGGCCGACGGCCGTACCATCCGGGCGGGCTGGCTGGTGGGCTGCGACGGGAGCGGCAGCTCGGTTCGAAAGCTGGCGGGGATCGGCTTTCCTGGGGTGAAGGTCAGCGAGCGGTTCCTGCTGGTCGACGGCTGCCTCGACCCCGGGCTGGACCGGTCGGGCACCAGCGGCTGGGCGCACCCCGACGGCGTGCTGGGCGCGATGCCGATGCCGGGCGATCAGTGGCGGCTGCTCGCCTACGACGCCACCTTCCGCGACGACAAACCCGGCGAGGAACAGATCGTCGAACGCATGCGGCGCATCCTGCCCGAACGCACCGGCCTGACCGGCCTGCGTCTGCACGACGTCACCTGGGCGTCGTTGTTCAGCGTCCACCGGCGGCTGGCCGACACCTACCGCGACGGGCGCATCCTGCTGGCCGGGGATGCCGCACACGTGCATGCTCCGTTCGGTGGGCAGGGCATGCTGACCGGGCTCGGCGACGCCGAGAACCTCGCCTGGAAGCTGGCCCTGGTCGTGCAAGGGCTGGCCGCAGAGCGCCTGCTCGACACCTACCAGGCCGAACGCCGTCCGCTGGCCACCCAGGTCTTGCGCGGCAGCACCGCCGCGACCAAGGTCAACATCGCCGGCAGCCCGCTCGGCCGCCTCCTGCGCGACCAGGTGCTGATGCGGGTGTTCAACCAGGCATGGATCCAGCGCTGGACCACGTACACGACCTCCCAGCTCTGGGTGAGCTACCGGCGCGGCCCGCTTGGTGGGCGCGGGCGCAAGCCCCGCCCCGGCGACCGCATCGGTGACCTGGCCTGCGAACGCCCTGACGGCAGCCGCACCCGATTGAACGCCGAGCTGCGCGGGAAGTGGGCCGTGCTCGGCGATCAGGCCGCCTTCGAGGCAGCCCGGCAGCGGCTCGGTGACCAGGTGGTCAGCCTCCGCGCGGCCGGTCACGCCGACGGGCCCGCTATGCTTGTGCGCCCGGACGCCCATCTGGCCTGCAAAGGCGGCCCCGCCGAGTTCGCCCGCTGGCTGGAGGGAGCCCTGCGATGACCGCCACCCGAGGGCGCGGTCGCCCCCGCGACCCCGAGACCGACGCCGCCATCCTGCGCGCAGGGCTGGAGCTGTTCATCGAGCGCGGCGTGGAAGCGGCCAGCATCGAGCAGATCGCCAAACGGGCCGGGGTCGGCAAGCTGACCATCTACCGGCGCTGGAGCACCAAAGAAGACCTCATCGCCCAGGCCATTGAGCAGTCGGTCAGCTCCCAGGTCACTCCCTCGCTCGACGATCTTCACGCCCTCACCTCGCGCGAGATCATCGAACGCGTCCTCCCCGCGGCCGCGCAGATGGCCGCCAGCCCCGGCTTCCGCGCCCTGGTGGCCAGGATCATGGGCTCTGCCGTCAGCCACCCCTCGCTGATGGCCACGTACTGGACGCACTACATCCTGCCCCGCCGCAAGCTGGCCGCGCTCCTGCTGGAGCGCGCCCAGCAGGACGGTACGGTGTCCGGCGACGCCGATCTGGACGTGCTCATCGACATGATGGCCGGCGCGGTGACCTACCGCGTGCTCCAGCCCGACCCACCCGACGCCGACGGCATGCTGCGCTACCTCACGTCCGTCTACCGGCAGATCGGCCTCTACCCACCCGCTCAAGGATCGTGACCGCAGTGGTGACACCGTCCTCGGCCGCGATGCGCCGGCCCAGCGACTCGGCGCGCTCGGCCAGCGCCTGGTCGGTGACCGCCACCTTGATCGCGGCGGCCAGCCCTTGCGAGGTCAGGTGGCGCTGCGGCTGAGGCGGGGGCGCGACACCGGCGGCGTGCATGCGGGCGGCCCAGAACGGCTGGTCGGCGACGAACGGGCACACCACTTGAGGACGTCCGGCGGCCAGGGCCGCACCGGTGGTACCGCTGCCGCCGTGGTGGACGATCGCCGCCATCTGAGGGAACAGCCAGCCGTGCGGCGCCTGGTCGAGAAGCAGCACGTTCTCGGGCAGGTCGTCTAGTTGAATGCCGCCCCAGCCGGAGACCAGCACCGCCCGCACGCCGGCCAGCCTGATCGCCTCGCGCACGACCCGGCCGAGACGCCGCGGGTCGGCGCCCGCCATGCTGCCGAACCCGACGTAGACCGGCGGCGGCCCGCTCTCCAGGAAGGCCTTCAGCTCGCTTGTCGGTGTCCAATCGGCCGGTGTCGGCAGGTACCAGAACCCCGCGGTGTGCACCCACGACGGGTAGTCCAGCCGTGGGGGCAGCACCAGCTTGCTGAAGCCCTGCAGCACGGTGACCGGGCCCCCTTCCGGGGCGAGCAGGACGTCGTGCCGGCCCTTCCGCCTGGGCAGGTGCAGTGTGTCGCGCCGCAACTGGTCGGCGACGGCGGCGGAGGCGCGCCGCAGCAGGAGTCTGGTCGGCAGGTACGACGCCCGGTTCAGCGCCTTCGGCACCTTGAGCCCGGCCATCATCGGGTTGGGGAACGTGCCGGTCGGCACCCATACCGGCTGGAGCGCGGCCGGTACGGCGGGCACGCCCAGGCGCTCGGCGATGTGGTGGGCGGGGATGCCCGGTGGATGCACGATCACATCCGCCCCGTCCTTGGCCGCGGCGGCCATGTCGGCGAATACCTTGGCCATCAGCGGCTTGGTGCGCTTGATCACGGTGAGCGCTGTCTTCTTGCCGCGCAGGCCGCGGTAGTTGGTCTCGATCGCTTCGCGAATCTGCGGGTCGTCGATGAGCGTGTTCGGGCCGTCGTGCAGTGGGATGAACCGCAGCCCGTACGGCTCGGCCAGGGAGGCCGAGGCGGCCGGGGCACCCAGCACCGCCTCGTGCCCAGCGGCGCGCAGAGCGTGGGCCAGCGCCACATACGGTTGTACGTCGCCACGGGTGCCGTGGGTGAGGATGAGCGCCTTCACCGGTTTTCCTCATTCTGGAGGCGGGTGAGCACCCGCTGCTCTGCGGCCGGGTCGAACCAGGCGTCCGGGGCCGGGGCGTCGGGGCGCGGCTGGGGGTCACCTTCGGCCTGCAGCCATGCCCACGTGGCGGCGAGCGTTTCCCGCAGCGGTCGGCAGGTCAGGCCGACGGCGATGGCGGCGCCGACGTCGGCGTCGTGGATGCCGGTGGGCGCCGGGTCGTGCGGGTAGCGGAGGCCGAACTCCATCCCCAGCGGGAAGCCCACTTCCTGGAGCAGCTCCGGCGGCGCCCACAGGAGGCGGGCGTCGAACCCGGTCACTTCCAGCGCTGTCTGCAGCAGCTCGCCGATCGTGATCGCGGCGGGCGGTCCGGCCACGTTGAACGTGCCACCGACGCCGTTCTCGGCCGACGCCAGCATCCAGGCGGCCAGGTCCATGGCATCGATGTACTGCAGCGGCGTGCCGGTAGGTCCCGGCGCCACCACCGGGCCGCCCTTTTCCAGGCGGCGTAGCCACCACGGGATGCGGCCGACGTCTTCGTACGGGCCGAGGATCATGCCGGCCCTGGCCAGCAGAGCACGTTCACCGAACGCCTCGACCACGGCCAGTTCCCCGCCTCGCTTGGCGGCCGCGTAGTCGGCGGCCTCCTCGCTCGCCGGGTCACCGTCCACGAGCGGGGCGCTCTCGTCGGCGGCGGGTGGCCAGGGCCAGCGGTAGACGCCGCGGCTGGAGACGTACCCGTAATGCCCGGCTCGGTCGGCCAGCAGGCGGGCGGTGTCCCTGACCACGCATGGTGCCCAAGCCCAGGTGTCGACGATGGCGTCCCACTCCTGGCGGCCAAGTGCGGCCCGGACCGCTTCGGCATCCCTTCGGTCGGCGACCAGGCCACGGACGCCGGGCGCGGGCACGCGGCTCAGGCCGCGATTCAGCGTGGTCACCTCGTCGCCGCGTTCGAGGGCGGTTTCCACGACCGCACGGCCGACATGGTGAGTTCCGCCGAGAACCAGCAGTTTCATGACGCTCCTGAGAAGACGGGAAGCCAGATCGCCGAGGGGTGTTCGGGGTCGTGGAAGATCGCGTGGCTGGACGAGCGGAGCTCGCGTGCCTCCGCCGGCGGTTCGCCGGTGCCGGGGTTGCGACCGAAGCGGGGATGGGCAGCAATAGCAGTCGTCCGGGCCGTGCTCGATCCATTCGCGGAACCAGGGGACGCCGTGCCCGGTCAGCGCCAGGTCGGCCTCGTTCAGGGGGAGCGTCAGCGTGGCCCGCCGCAGCTTGCGGGCGGCGGTGGCCATGGCCGGCAGTCGGCGCAGGCGTACACCGTCGGCTGCGGAGATCTCCAGATCGCGCTGTACCCGTACCGGATGCCGGTGCTCGGGACGGACGTCGAACAAGCGGCTGAGAGGAGTCATCGGGATCGCCTTCCGGGGTCGGCAGTGGTGTTCGCCGACCAGGCTTCCCGGCACTCCATCGCGCTCCTGACGGAGGTTGATAGTCGCAATATAGCGAAAGTTCGGAAATTTCTGAAGCCTTAGCAACACCGTTATCCTGATATGCGGGAGGTGTCGTGTGAACGACCAGAACGAGCGGTGGCAAGCGGCGGAACGCCTGGCGCTGGCACTTACAGCGGGCGGCCTGCAACGCATGTCCGCACGCACCCTGGCCATGTTCCTGTTCACCGACGCCGAGACGGTCACCATGGGCGACATCGCCGACCGGCTCAACGCCAGCGCGGGCTCGGTGTCGGGCGCGGTCAAAGCGCTGCTGTCGGTCGGCCTGATCGAGCGCCTGCCCGCCCCCGGCAGCCGCCGCGAGCACTACCGATTGCGCGAGAATGCCTGGGCGACCCTGTTCACCGGCCAGAACACGATCATCGAGACCATGCTCCAGGCGGCCAGGAACGGGATGGACGCTACAGCTCCCGCCGATCCGGCGCATCACCGACTGGTCCAGATGCACGACTTCTACCACTTCCTGCTCGGCGAAATTCCCGCCTTGCTGCAGCGCTGGAAGCAGGAACAGCACCGAGGCGACTGCTGAGGGCACGGCAAGCGGCCGATATCACTGCCCGGGTCTCGCGAGGGCGGCGGACGTTGCCCTGAGACGCAGGATCGGGGCAACGAGCACAGCCGCGATCCGGCAGCGACAGGGTCCGGCACGGCCACGCCGATGGAGGTAGGCTGGCCCCCAGGTGAGCCGGGAAGTCTGGTCGGCACGTCCATCCCATCGAACAAGGATGTGCGCATGGGTCCCGAACCCTGCTCGCCGACTGTCCCGTCATCGCGCCGGGTCCTCTCGCGTTCGAGACGATCGCGATGACGGGCCGGGACAGATCGTCAGATCCCTCTCACCTCGGCCACGCGGCACCCGCCATGACAGCCCAGCACCTCCACGACACGCGGACGCCGGTCATCGAGGTCACCCATCTCAGCAAGCGCTATCGCGATGTGCCGGCCGTCGACGACGTCACCCTGCACGTGCGGCAGGGACAGATCTACGCTCTGCTCGGCCTCAACGGCGCCGGCAAGACGACGCTGATCCGCATGCTGCTCGGCATGATCGTACCCACCGGCGGCAGCGTGCGCGTCCTGGGCGCCGCCGTCTCGGCCGGCGACCGCTCTGCCTGGGCGCGGACCGGCTACCTGGTGGAGGCCGCCAGCGCCTATCCCGAGCTGACGGTGCGCGAGAACCTGGAGATCATCCGACGGCTGCGCCGCCTGCCCGGCACCGCCGAAGAGATCATCGAACGGCTCGCGCTGGCCCCGTACGCCGACCACCGCGCCCGCACCCTGTCACTCGGCAACCTGCAACGCCTGGCCCTGGCCAAAGCCCTGATCCACGCCCCCGGCCTGCTCATCCTCGACGAACCCGTCAACGGCCTCGACCCCGCCGGAGTCGCCGAGATCCGCACCCTGCTCGCCGACCTCGCCCACCGGCACGGCACCACGGTGTTCCTGTCCAGCCACCTGCTGGCCGAGGTCGCCCGCCTGGCCACCCGCATCGGCATCCTGCACCACGGCCGCCTCACCGGCGAGCACGACGCCGGCCAACTGGACCACCACCGCCGCCGCCACCTGCACCTGGCCACCCGCGACGACGCCACCGCCCAGGCCGTGCTGCGCGCACACGGCTACCACCCCGAACCCGCCACGCCGACCGGCCTGATGCTCACCGACCAGCGCGCCCTGGCCCAGCCGGAGCGGGTCGCCACCCTCCTCGTCCACGGCGGAGTGCCGCCCACCGAACTTCACCTGCACGAAGAGGACCTCGAAGCCTTCTTCCTGCGCACTGTCGGATCGAGCCCGCCGACCGAGACAGGGAATGGAACGGGGGCCGAGGATGCGTGAGGCGCTGTGGGCGGAACTCCTGAAGGTACGACGTAGCCGCCTGCCCTGGATCACCGCGCTGGCCATCACCATCGCCGCGCTGGTGTGCGGGATGTTCATGTTCATCCTGGCCGACCCCGCCCGCGCCCAGGCGTTCGGCCTGCTGGGCGGTAAGGCTCAACTGTCCGGTGCCAGCGCCGACTGGCACGGCTATCTCACCCTGCTCGCCCAGGCCGCCGCGGTGGGCGGCCTGGGCATCTACGGGCTGATCGCCATCTGGCTGTTCGGCCGCGAGTTCAGCGACCACACCGCCACCGACCTGCTCGCCTTACCCACCTCCCGCACCGCCCTCGTGGCCGCCAAGTTCACCATCGCCGCGATCTGGACACTGCTGCTGGCCCTCCTGCTCGCCGGGCTCGGCCTGTCGATCGGCACCCTGCTCGCCCTGCCCGGCTGGTCGGCGCCGACCGCGATCGACGGCGCCGCACGCATCGTGGCAACAGCCACGCTGACCATGCTGACCACCACGCCCCTGGCCCTGGCCGCCAGCATCGGTCGCGGCTACCTGAGCGCTGTCGGCGTCCTGTTCGCCCTCGTGTTCGCCGCCCAGGTCATCGCCGCGCTCGGTTACGGCGCCGTCTTCCCCTGGTCGGTGCCCGCCCTGTACGCCGGGATCACCGGACCGGACCAGGACCCGCCAGGCCCGCTCGGCCTGCTGCTGGTGGCGGCGACCGCAGCGGCGGGCGCGGTCTCAACCGCCGCCTGGTGGAACCGCGCCGACCACACCCGCTCATGAGCTGTCACGATCCTTCATGTCGTTGCCACGGATCGCCGACCATGCTCCGGACCTGTGCCTTGAAACCGATCCGATATGACGTTTGCCGACTAAGGAGCCGTCTACAATTTGCCGGATCGACCGGGGAACGACATGAGCTCCTCGGCCGTGATCCGTTCCAGTTGCTTGTGCCGGGTCTCCGGGCCGAAGGCGATGAGGGCGATCAGGGCCAGGGCCATCGGGATGACGCCGACGGCGGCGGTCACTCGAACGGACGGGATCGCGACGGCGGTGACCACCAGGGCCAGGATCAGCACCCCGCCGGCCTTGGTCGCTCCCGCCGACAGACCGCTGGTGCGGGCGCGGATCACGGTCGGGTAGATCTCCGCCGTGTACGCGGCGAGCACGGCGTTCAGGATGCTGATTCCCCATACCGGCACGACGAGCAGGACGTACAGCAGAGTGCGGTTGGCGGCCACCTGATCGCCCAGCAAGGCGAAGGCGGCCAGCGAGCCACCCATCACCGCGATCACGAGGATGATGGTCTTCTTGCTGCTCCAGAACCCGTACAGCAGCGCGATCGGCAGGCTGAGCGGGAACCCGATGATCGCGGCGTTGCGGAGGATCTCGCTCGCGTTCACCTCGGAGAAGCCGAGTCGCTGGAGGTTGGACGGCATCCACTGCTGGAAGCCGTACTGGGTGGTGCCGATGCTCAGGGCCAGCAGGATGACGACGACGGTCAGGCCGAGGAACGGCTTGCTGAAGGCCAGTCGGGAACCGCCGCCCAGGTCCTGCTCGACTGCGAGCTCGGACGGCGTCTCGACGATGGCGGCGCCGTATTTGCGCATGACGGCCTGGGCCTCCTCGTCGCGGCCCTGCTTGATCAGGAAGCGTGGCGACTCCGGGATCCAGCGGTTCAGCAGCAGGAGGATGAGACCGGTGGGAAGGCCGATCAGCCACAGCAGGCGCCAGCCGAACTGGTCCGGTGCGGCCCAGGTGGAGGCCAGCCAGCTCACGATGATGTAGGCGCCGGCGATGTCGCTGCCGATGAGCACGATCATCCAGCCGCGATGTCTCCTCGGCACCGTCTCCGAGAGCAGCACGAAGGTGAGTGGCAGCATGCCGCCGACGCCGAGCCCCATGATGAGGCAGGTGACCAGGTTCATCCAGAATTCGGGCATGGTGCCGCACGTCGAGGTGGCGATGAAGATGATCGCCGCCAGCAGGATGGACGCCCGTCGGCCGATGCGATCGCCCAGCCAGCCCCAGATGAACGAGCCGATCATGGTGCCGGTGATGCCGGCCAGCGGGTAGAGGCCGATCGGCAGCGCGTCGGCCGTCGGGTTCAGCGGTCCGCGCAGCCCGTACTCCGCCGCGGCGCCGGGAGCGAGGAACGCGAAGGCGGTCGGTTTCATCACGTCGATCGTGATGGCGGCTGCCATGACCAGGAGCAGCCCGATGTGGGCGGGCCTGATCGGCGCGTCGTCAAGAGGGGTGATGCTCACCTTGCTCAGCTCGGGCCGCCTGCCTCGGGACTTCGGGAACAGGCTGTACGTGGTGATGCCGACGCCGATGAACAGCAGGACCATGCCGACGGCCATCTCGGTCGTCACGGGCATGCCGGCGAGGTGATAGCGCATGTCATGGGCCATGAAGTAGCTCGGCAGCTGTAACAGTACGCCGACCGTGGTGGTCGTCACGCCGGACCAGAACGCCAGCGGATGTTCGTACGAGGCGGATCTCACGTCAATGCCCTTCTGGCGGTTTCCGGCAGGGAATCGAGAACCGATGGTGGCTCGGCACCTCGAGGAGTTCATGCGCGCACGTCGGGAAGGCTCGCCCAAGCAGGGCACTGCGCAGGCTCATGAAAGCCGCCGCTGACGCTCCGGGACGTTCGGCCGATTCCCGGGCGCCCAGTTCGTAGACCTTGCGCGTCATCAAGGAGAGCTGCTCTTGGCTCGGGGTATCGCGGTCATCAGAAGGCGCTTGTCCGGTTTGCCGTTCGGTGACAGCGGCACCTCGTCGATGACGGTGAAGGTCGCCGGCACGCATGCGTCGCCGAGCCGCTTGCGGACCAGCGTCCGCAGCGAGCCGAGGTCGGGGACCCGGCCCGCCACGGGCACCACGAAGGCGTGCGCCGCCTCGCCGGTGTCCTCGTCGGGGGCGCCGATCACGTACGCCTCCGCGATGTCGGGAGAGGTGGCCAGGGCCCGCTCGATCGGGCCGGCGTAGTAGAGGTTGGCGTTGACGATGATGACGTCCCGGGTCCGCCCAGCCAGGTACAGCCGCCCGTCCTCGTCGAAGTGGCCCAGGTCGCGGGTGCGCACCCACCCGTCGATGAATACCTCCGCGGTCTCTGTCGGTTCGGCCCAGTACCCGATGGCCTGCGCGGGGCTGCGGACGTACAGCTCGCCGTCGACACCGGGCGGGACGGGCCGGCCGTCCGCGTCCCGGATCACGACGTCGATGACGTCGGGCGGGAACCCGACCGACGAGAGGACGTCCTGCGGCGTGGCCATGGAGATCGTGCCGGTCTCGGTCTGCCCGTAGCCCTGGAACACGACCGGGCCGAGCACGTCGAGTGCCTCGCGGAGCCGGGAGGCATCCAGCGGCGATCCGGACACCATGAGCGCCCGGAGGCTGCTCAGGTCGGCCGGGGCGGTGCGCTGGGCGGCGACGAGTTTGTACAGGCGAGGCACGGTGATGACGCTGGCGGACGCCCGATACTTGGTGATCGCGTCGGGGAACGCGGGCAGGTCGGCGACGACCATGGTCCCGCCCGCGGCGAGCGTGAGCACGCCGTACTCCATCATCACCTGGCTGCTCAGCGACCCGAACACCAGGTAACGCTGCAGCCGGGAGGCCAGTTCGCGGATCGCCGGCGGCCACACCGCCGGGCGGGCCGTCCACGCCGCGTTCATGGTGGCGTAGGTCTGCGCGCAGGCCTTGGGCGTGCCGGTGCTGCCGCTGGTGTAGACGAGCCGGGCGACGTCCTCCGGCCGACCCGACAGGCGCAGCGGACCGTCCTCGTCGGACGCGGCCAGCAGCTCGGAGACGGTCAGCGTGCGCCGCGCGTGCTCCGGCCTGGTGGCCGCGTCGGTCACGACCGCGGTGACGTCCTGGCCGAGCACGTGGCGCAACTGTCCGTCGGACAGCCCTGGCCGCACGCCGACGACCCGGGCTCCCACCACGTAGCCGGCGATCGTCGCGGCGAACGCTTCGGGGGTGACGCCGAGCATCATGGCGAGGCCGTCCCCGGGCCCGACGGCCGCGGCGCGCAGCCCGGCCGCGATCCGCCGGACGAGGCCGAGCAGCTGCGCGCCGGTGACGGTACGGTCACCGTGCTCGAAGACGGGCCGGTCCTCGGCCGCGGCGAGGAGGTCGAGGACGACGCCCGGGTAGGGTTCAGCCGGCGTCGGCAAGGCACTCCTTGACGAAGACGGCCAGCGGCTGCTGGTGCACCGCCGGCAGGTCCCACTGGTTCTCCAGGTTCTCGGCGAGGTGGTGGACGCCGGCCGGCGCGCCGTCCCGGTAGTGCCGCACCACCGGGTGCAGGTAGCTCGCGTCGTGGGCGTTGATGGCGTCGTTCTCGACGACCCTCGGGACCGAGATGTCGAACGGGTCGACGGCGTCGTGATCCTTTCCGTACTCCAGGGTGACGACGAACATGTGCGAGGCGAGGCCGAGCCCGCCGCCGGCGACGTAGGCGACCGGTACCTCTTCCTGGTAGAGCGCGGTGGCGCCGGCCACGGTGACCAGGTCGCCGAGTACGCCGAACTGCTGCCAGAGCGCGGAGGAGCGGTTGACCCTGGCGATGATCGCGTCGCTGATCGCGTCCGGGGTGGGCTCCACCTGCTCGGCCGGCCAGGTCCCGCCGTGGTAGCGGGTGGTCAGGATCCGGTGCAGCGCGCGCACCCCGTAGCGGAAGCCGTGGATGAACCCGCTGGTGGCCTTCTTGAAGTCGCGCTGCTGGGTGAGCGTGCCGGCGAAGTACAGATCGGGCACGTTGACCGACTCGTACGCCGGAGTCTGCTCCGGGAACCGGTCGTCGATGACCAGCGCGGGCCGGCAGCCGTCGTCGAACGCCGAGGCGTCGAACCGGAACCCGGTGCACACGATCACCCGGTCGTAGAACAGCTCGCGCAGGGCCTCCACGGTGCGGGCGTAGCGGAACATCACCCGGTAGCGGCCGTCATCGCGGCGTTCGATGCTCTCCACCGTGCCGTCGAGGACCGTGTTCTGGGACTTCAGCTGGTAGCTGTCGAGGAAGTTGTTGTTCACCGCGCGCAGGTGCCCGACGTAATGCGACTGCCAGGCCATCCTGATGGAGTGCGGCCCGGCGATGTGGATGACCGCGGCCTGCTCCATGAGCGCGTCGGCGGTCTCGAATCCCGAGTTGCCCTTGCCGATCACCAGGACCCGCTGGTCGGCGAAGGACGCCGGGTCGGTCTCGAACGTGTCGTAGCGTTCGGCGTGCTCGATGCCGGGGATCGGCGGGACGTACAGCTGGGAGACGCCGGTGGCCATGACCAGTCGCCGGCCCTGCCATGAGCGTCCACTGCGATCGGTGGCGGTGAACCCGCCGTCGTCCCGGCCGATCCGGACGACATCGGTGTCGTAGTGCACCCGGACGCCGGTCGCCGCCGCGTAGTCGGACAGGTAGCGCACGAGATCGTCGGCCTGCGGGAAGTACTTCTCGCTGTAGCGGGTGAACAGCAGCTCCGGACCGTCGCTCAGCAACGAGTTCCAGTCCATCCGCAGCCGCAGCTCCGGGTCCTCGTACCCGGTGTGCACCTTGTTGATGGAGATCAGCCGGCGGTGCCGCGGGAACCGGGTGAAGAAGGTGCCCGGTCCGGCTCCGCGTTCCAGGACGACATAGTCGTGACCGCCATGTTCGAGCAGTGCGGCGAGCTGCAGCCCGGCCGGTCCGGCACCGATGATCAGGTAGTCATGCGCCATGATCCGGAAGCTACGGACGAATTCTCAGAGGATTCTGAGAATCAGCTGTCTATGGTCCAGGCATGCCCGCCGTCGAAGGCACCATCAACCTCAGCGCTCCGTTGCGCTCAGCCGACCTGCACCGCGCCGCGACACCGGTGTCCGTCGTGGTCGACGCGGCCGTCCGCGACCGGGTCGAGCGCGGCCGTGACTTCCTCCGCGACGTGCTGCGGGAGGAGGAACGTCCGGTCTACGGCGCGACCACCGGCTTCGGCGCCCTGGTCGGGTTCGCCGGCCGGGAGGAGGAGGCGGACCAGTGTGACAACACCCTGGCCCACCTCGGTGCCGGGCAGGGGCCGGATCTGGCCCATGAGGTGAGCCGGGCCGCGCTTCTCGTGCGCGTGTGGTCGCTCGCGCAGGGGGTGTCCGGGGTTTCGGCGCACGTGGTCGACGGGCTCGCCGCGATGTTCGCGACGACGTTCGTCCCGGCGATCCCACGTTACGGTTCGGTCGGCGCGAGCGGGGATCTGATCCCGCTCGCCTATGCCACTCAGGCACTGCGTGGCCGGGGACAGGCGTATCTCGACGGCTCGCGGATGCCCGCGGCCGAGGCGCTGCGCCATGCCGGGCTGACCCCGTTGACGCTCGACGGCCGGGACGCCCTCGCGCTCGTCAACGGCACCTCTCTCACCACAGCCGCGACCGCCCTGGCCCTGGACAGCGTCCGGTCCTCGCACCGCGCGGTGCAGGCGCTCACCTGTCTGCTGGTCGATCTGCTCGGCTGTGACCCGGGCTTCCTCAACCCGGGCTTACTCGACGCCTATGGCCATCCCGGCGCGGTCGACGTCGCCGACGGCATGCGCAAGACCCTTGCCGGGATCGTCCCGGCCGGCACACGTGCGCTGCAGGAGCCGTACAGCATCCGCTGCTCCCCGCAGCTGCTGGGCGCCGCTGAGGACGCCCTGCGGTATGTCGACGGTGTCGTCGCGGCCGACCTGTCCAGCGTCAGCGACAACCCGCTGTTCTTCCCCGACGACGACCTGGTCGTGCATGGCGGCAACTTCTTCGGGCAGCCGGCCGCGTTCGCCGCCGATGTCCTGGCGATGGTCACCGCTCAGCTCGGCAACCTCGCCGAGCGGCAGCTGGACCTCCTCGTCGACCCGGCCCGCAACGGCGGCCTGCCCCCGATGCTCGCCGCCGGACCCGGCCGCCAGCACGGGATGCAGGGGGTACAGCTCGCCACGACCGCGTTCGTCGCCGAGATCCGCCGCGCCGCCGTGCCGGCCGGCATGCAGAGCCTGCCGACCAACCTGCACAACCAGGACGTGGTGCCGTTCGGCACCCAGGCCGCCCTTCGGGCCTACGACATGGCCGACCTGCTGCGGCTGCTCTGCGGGTCGCTGGCGGTGGGGCTGCGGCAGGCGGCGCACGTCGGCGCCCGCCGCCCCACGGCTCCGGGCTGTGCGGTGCTCCTCGACGCCCTGGTCGAGGCGATCCCTGCGGTCGATCCCGACCGCCCGCTGGACGCCGATGTCCGCAAGGCCGCCGAACTGCTCACCGCGATACTCCCCTGAATGAAACAACCGCTGGGATCTCACCCAGTTTCCGGATAGACGGGTCTATTCGCCTGAGTTTTCGCCGGGCGGTGAACACTCGCTGACGGCGATCTGGTCCCACAACCTGCAGGTGCCATAGACCCGGTAATGGGGCTGACCTGCCGTCTCCAACTGGTCGCCTGTGGTTGGTCGTGACGCTGGGCACGATACTGCGCCGGCACGCTGACCTGATACGAGATCAGCCCCAACAGTTCCTCATCGGGTAGCGAGCCATCGAGGCCGCGGTGTTCCAGTGCCGTTTGTTGAGATGGTGGCCCGGCGCGATCGCGGTATAGCGAGCACGCGCATCGGCGGCCAGCTCGGGATCACATTTGAGGCTGACGCCCAGGCGGAGGACCCAAGGGCTCCGCTGCTAAGCCTGCGGCCGGCTGATGTCGACCATCCACGACACGCCGAACTTGTCGACGCACATGCCGAACTCGTCGCCCCAGGCCTGCTTCTGCATGGGCATCGTGACCGTCCCGCCCGCGGACAGCTTCTCCCAGCCGTGAGGACATGATTCCTCCTGGAGCTGCGTGTTATGGACGTAGCCCGGTCAGTCGAGGTGAAGCAGGTGAGGACCACGCTAACGCCCCGCAGGTCAGGCACGGAGGACGTCGGTCGTCTGTGGTGTTTCGGCCGCCGTTGAGGGTCTCCACCGACATGCGCGCCGGCTCTTCTAGCGGTGCTCGGGGTTGTCGAAGTCGAAGCGGCATCCGGCGTCCCATCCCGAGCGCTGGTTGCCGTGGGCCGGGATGCCGCCGGCGTCCTTGAGCATGCGGGCCAGGTGCAGCAGGTTCCAGGTCATGAAGGTGGTGTTGCGGTTGGTGAAGTCGTTCTCCGGCCCGCCCGAGCCCGGGTCGAGGTAGGAGGGGCCGGGGCCGGCCTCGCCGATCCAGCCGGCGTCGGCCTGGGGCGGGATGGTGTAGCCCAGGTGCTACAGGCTGTGGAGCACGTTCATGGCGCTGTGCTTGACGCCGTCCTCGTTGCCCGTGATCAGGCAGCCGCCCACGCGTCCGTAGTAGGCGTACTGGCCGGCCTCGTTGAGCAGGCTGGAGCAGGCGTACAGTCGCTCGATCACCTTCTTGTCACGGAGCTGTTGTCGCCGAGCCAGGTCGGCCCGGCGATGACCAGGATGTCGGCGGCCAGCACCCGCTGGTAGAGGGCGGGCCACTCGTCCAGGCGCTCCGTTGACTGTCATCGTGACGGATCCCTTCGATGCGGCCCAGGTGCCTCCGTAGGCAAGCTTCGGGCCATGACCTGTTCTTCGGCCAGCAGGCTCGCCGCGCCGTCCTAGGTCAGACGGGCCATCCAGCGGTCGTGGGTCGTCCAGCAGTCCACGAGCGGGAAGCCGCCGGCGCGGGCCACGCGCTGGATGTCGTTCACCGACACGGTCGCCCAGCCGAACCAGTCGCCGATGAGCGGGCCGCGGCGCAGCCGTACCCGGTCGACGCGGCTCGTCGTCCCGGGCGGTGCGAGCTCCACCAGGACCTCGCCGCCGGGCCGGACCAGCTGCCTGACCCGGCGGAGCAGCAGCTCGGGGTTGCCGCCGATGCCGATGTTGCCGTCGGCCAGCAGTGCCGTCGCCCACCGGCCGCTGCCTGGGACCTCGTCGAAGACGTCGCGGAGCAGGGCGAAGCCGCCGGCCCTGCGGGTGAGGGCGACGGCGCGAGGGGTGATGTCGATGCCGAGCGCCCGAATGCCGCGGTGGGTCAGCGCCACGGTGAACCGGCCCGGGCCCGAGCCGATGTCCAGGGTCGGGTCGGCACATCTGCGCAGGAGCGTCTCGTCGCCGTCGATCGGCTCGAACCAGCGGGCGGTCTCCAGCGCGGCGCGGGTGCCGTCGACGTACTCGATCTCGGCGGTCGCTCCGGTGAGCGCGTCGGCGTAGATCTGCCCGATCATTCGCCCAGCTCCCGCAGTGTGGTGGCGAAGTGGGAATCAGGCGATTGCGCGGCCACCGCGAGGGCGTCCGCCGCAGTGTCGACATCGGTCAGCTCGGGCAGCAGATGGACGGACAACCCGGCCCGGTCCAGCCGGTCGAGTTGGAGCTTGCCGGTCTCCGGATGCGACATCGGCACCCCCAGCAGCAGCGAGGCGTCCGGCTGCCGCAGGCCGAGCAGCCAGAAGCCGCCGTCCGCGGCGGGGCCGAACACGGCGTCGTGACCCGTCAGGGCCTCCGTCGCCGCGCTGAGCAGCGCGGGCGTCACCTGGGGGGTGTCCATGCCGATCAGTACGACGGGTTCCGGCCGGAGCCGGTAGGCGTCGGAGAACGCCGCCGCCAGACGCTCGTCCAGGCCCGCGCCGCGCTGCGGGATCACCGCGAATCCCGGGGGCAGCCAGCTTCCCGGCAGCCCGTCCAGGGCGAGCACCCGCTGGGTGGCGGGAGTCGCGCAGACGGCGAGGAGGCTGTCGCGGAGAGCAGCCTCGGCGAGGGCGGCGGCCTGCTCCGGGCTGAACGGCGGGGTCAGCCGGGTCTTGACCCTCCCGGCTACCGGCTCCTTGGCGATGATCACGATCTGGGCCATGTGATCGACAGTAGGGCGGCGCACTGTGCTCAATCCTTACGACATGCTGACGGCAGCCGCTCGGCCGGCGCGGGCATGGTCTTGCGGGCACCCGTTTCGTGGGATCGGCGGACGGCCCCGCCGATCAGCACGGCCAGCGTGGCCGCGGCGTAACAGGCCATCGCCGGGCCGGGGTGCGCCGCCGGGCCGGCGACGTAGGCGACCGCGCCCGCCAGGGCCACGCCCAGCCAGTCCCATCGGCCGTCCCTGGCGGCCAGCGCGACGACCAGGAGCGCGTACCAGGAGTATCCCGGGGTGAACAGCAGCAGGAGCGAGCCGCTGATCACCAGCGCCCCGTGCCAGGGCCGTTCCGGGTCACCGCGGCGCAGAACGTGGAGGACGACCAGGGCGAGCAGCAGGATCGCGGCGTACGGAGCCCACGAGTCGGGCATCACCAGCCGCAGCACCGCATAGCGGTTCCCGTCGGCGGGTGATTCGTACCGCTCCTCCTGGATGTAACCCAGCAGGTAGCCGACCACCGGAGCTCGCGAGGCCAGCACGTAGGGCAGGTACGCCAGACCCACGATGAGCGCGGCGGGCACGCAGAGCCCGAGGACGCGCCGCCACGCCACTCCGTTCGCCAGCGTCCCCGACAGTGCGCCGAGCAGCGCCGTGACGGGTAACAGCTTGGCCGCGACGGCCGCGCCCAGCAGCGCGCCGCGAGCGCGCACGTGCCGCCGGCCAGGGCCGAAGGCGAGCACCACCAGCAGTACGGCCAGCATGTCCACGTGCGCGTTGTTCACGGCCTCGACGGGCACGGCCGGGCACCACGCCCAGTACGCGGCCGCCCGGGCACCGGCCTGGCGGCGCAGGGCGAGCAGCACCAGGACGGCCATCAGCCAGCCGCCGAACTGGAGGACCTTGTGCCGGGCGCCGTCCGGCGAGAGCCAGTGGACCAGGAGGAAGTAGCCCTCGGCGACCGGAGGGTAGATCGTGGGCACCGTGGGACGGTTGATCCGGGTGCAGCCGCCGCCGGGCAGAGGCCACAGCTCCGGGGCCGCGCACCGGGAGGGGAACAGCCACTCGTCGCGCAGCGGGGCGAGCGCGGGATCGGCCGGCGGGTGATCGTAAGGCGAGATGCCCGCCGCCTGCACGCGTCCGTCCCACGCGTACCGGTAGGAGTCGGTGCTGCTGCTCGGCGGCGCCACCAGCCCGATCGCGGTCAGCGCGACGCCGCCCGCGACGACCAGGGCGGTCAGCCGCCTCTGCGGGATCGGCCGGGCCAGCCACAGCGCCGCGGCGAACAGTACCCAGGCCAGGAGGTACCAGCCCAGGCCGGGCGGCCCGGACACCATCTCGGCCACGACGGCGGCCAGTGCCAGGAGCACCCCGCCCAGGATAAGCATCTGACGGCTCACACCGGGCAGCGTCGCACCCGGAGACCGGTTCGGGGCTGCGGTGGCGCGGGCCGTACGCACTCCGTAAGAACCTCGGCCGGCGAGGCCGGGGAGTTCTTACGGAGTGCGAACGTGGGCTTCAGCGCGACCCCGCGCATCGTTAGCGTCGGCCGGGTGAGAGTACTGGTCACCGGCTCGGCCGGATTCATCGGCAGTCACGTGGTCGAGGTCCTGGAGGGCGTGGGGCACGAGGTCGTCGGCCTCGACCTGCGCTCCGGCGCGGACGTGCGCGACGCCGCCGCGCTGGACCGGCTGCTGCCGGGCGTGGACCTGGTGGCGCACCAGGCGGCCAAGGTCGGTCTGGGCGTGGACGTCTCCGACCTGCCGGACTACGCCTCGGTCAACGTGTACGGCACCGCGGTGCTGCTGGCGGCGATGGCGCGGCGCCGGGTCGCACGGCTCGTGCTCGCCTCCTCAATGGTGATCTATGGCGAGGGCGGCTACGCGTGCGCCGAGCACGGCCGGGTCCGGCCGGGCCCGCGTGCCGTAGAGGACCTGGAGCGGGGCCGGTTCGACCCGCTCTGCCCTCAATGCGGCCGGGCGGTGCGCTGGGTGGCCGTCGGCGAGGACGCCTCGCCCGATCCGCGCAACGCCTACGCCACCAGCAAGCTCGCGCAGGAGCACCTGGCCGCCAACTGGGCCAGGGAGACCGGCGGGAACGCCGTCGCGCTCAGGTACCACAACGTCTACGGGCCGCGCATGCCCCGCGACACCCCCTACGCGGGAGTGGCCGCGATCTTCCGTTCCGAGCTGGAGGCGGGGCGGGCGCCGAAGGTGTTCGAGGACGGCCGCCAGCTTCGCGACTTCGTGCACGTGCGTGACGTCGCCTGCGCGAACCTGGCGGCCGTCCACGCGCCCGCGCGCCCCGGGGAGCTGGCGGCCTACAACATCGCCAGCGGCACTCCACACACGGTGGACGAGATGGCGTCCGCGCTGGCCGCCGCGCGGGGCGGGCCGCAGCCGCAGGTCACCGGCGGCTACCGGCTGGGGGACGTCCGCCACGTCGTCGCCTCTCCGGAACGGGCCGGGCTCGGCCTCGGCTTCCGCGCCGAGGTCGGCTTCGAAGACGGCATGAAGGAGTTCGCGTGGTCATGACGGTCGATGTGATCCTGCCCTGCCTGAACGAGGAGGCCGCGCTCGGCTGGGTGCTCGGGCGCATGCCGGACGGTTACCGTCCGGTCGTGGTCGACAACGGCTCCACCGACCGCTCGGCCGAGATCGCCCGCGAGCTCGGCGCCCGCGTCGTCCACGAACCTCGGCGCGGCTTCGGCGCCGCCTGCCACACCGGGCTACTGGCCTCGACCGCCGACGTCGTCTGCTTCATGGACGCCGACGCCTCGCTCGACCCTCGCCGGCTGCCCGCCGTGGCCGCGCCCGTCATCGGCGGCGACGCCGACCTGGTCCTCGGCGCCCGTCGGCCGCGTGCGGCAGGCGCGTGGCCCTGGCATGCCCGGCTCGGCAACGCCGCCCTCGCGTACACCCTGCGCCGCCGCGCCGGGGTGATGCTGCACGACCTCGGGCCGATGCGGGCGGCCGAGCGCGTACGGCTCGTGGAGCTCGGGCTGACCGACCGCCGGTTCGGCTACCCGCTGGAGATGGTCCTGCGGGCCGCCGCCGACGGCTGGCGGATCGGCGAAGTGGAGGTCGACTACCTGCCCCGGGCGGGACGCTCCAAGGTGACCGGAACCGTACGCGGCACGCTGCGGGCCATCGCCGACATGCGGCGCGTCATGGCCGAACCGGGATGAACCGTCCCGCGTACAGGCCGAAGCATCCTGCCTGGCCTTATAGAGGCTTAGAAGGCGGCGTGACCGGCAAGGACAGCAGCATCCGACATCGGCTTCGGGGGATCAATGCCGGATACACCGCCCAAACGGGCTCGTGAGCGTGGCGCGACCAGGGCCAGAAGCAGTGGGAAGACGCGGTCGCCGGCATGGTTGCCTGACGGGCCTCCTGGGCCGTTCCGGCCCGGGTTCTGGCGGAGCCCTCTGCGTGGTCCGTGGCTCACGTCGGTGCTCGGCCTGGTCCTGCTGGTCGGGCTCGTCATCGTCGCGGTCACCGGGCTGTTGTCGTATGCCGCCTACGAGCCTCGACTGCCGGGGAACGACACCACTCCCACCAAGGGCGTGCTGGGCTTCTATCTCTTTGACTGGCCGACGAACCCGGTCTGGATGTACCGGCTCACCCAGGGCGCTCACGTCATCGTCGGGCTGACGCTGGTGCCGGTGCTGCTGGCCAAGCTCTGGTCGGTGATCCCCAAGCTGTTCGCCTGGCCGCCCGCGCGCTCGATCGCCGAAGCCGTCGAGCGGGCCAGTCTGGTGCTCCTGGTGGGCGGCGCGGTGTTCGAGTTCGTCACCGGGATCCTCAACATCCAGCTCTTCTATGTCTTCCCGTTCTCCTTCTACCCGGCGCATCTGTACGGCGCGTGGATCTTCCTGGCCGCGCTCGTCGTCCACGTCGTCGTACGGATGCCGAAGGCGATCCGCGCCGTGCGGTCGCGGGACCTGCGCCGTGAGCTGCACACGGGCGTGGCCGACACGCGGCCGGAACCTCCCGACCCCGACGGCCTGGTGGCCGCGGATCCGGCACCGCCCACCATGTCCCGGCGCGGGCTGCTGACGTTCGTCGGCGGTGGTTCAGCGATGATGTTCGCTCTGTCCGCGGGGCAGACGGTGGACGGGCCGCTGCGCCGCACGGCGTTGCTGGCACCGCATGGACGCGAGTACGGCACCGGGCCCAACGACTTCCAGGTCAACAAGACGGCGGCGAGCCTTGGCGTCATCGCGGCCGAGACCGGCCCGCAGTGGCGGCTGGCGGTCGTCGGCGCGGGCTCGATCCACCTGTCCCGAGAGGATCTGCTGGCGATGCCTCTGCACACCTATGCGCTGCCGATCGCCTGCGTCGAGGGATGGTCGACCGAGCAGACCTGGACCGGCGTACGGCTGGCGGACCTGGCCCGCCTGGCAGGAGTGGACCCCGGCTCGGCGGGAGTCACGGCCAGGTCTCTGCAGCGCGTGGGCTACTTCGGCCAGGCGTCACTCAGCGCCGGGCAGGTGGCCGACCCGCGCTCGCTGCTCGCGCTGCGGGTGAACGGCGCCGACCTGTCGCTCGACCACGGATATCCGGCGCGGATCATCGTGCCGAACGCCCCTGGCGTGCACAACACCAAATGGGTGCGCGAACTCGACTTCCGCGTGGAGACGTCGTGAAGCGGTTGGCGAGTGCCTACGGCGCGCCCTTGTGGCACCTTCTCGTGCTGGTGGCCTGCTTCGTGGTCGCCGGTTATGTCGCCACGCGGGTGGTCGCCGCCGGCATCTGGCTGGGGTTCGCCGCGTGGTTCGCCGGTGCGATCATCTTGCACGATCTGGTGCTGTTGCCCATGTATTCCGCGGCCGACATCGCCACACGGGCCTTGACCAGGCGGCTGGCGCGCCCACGCCGGGCTGGTGTGGTCAATCACCTGAGAGTGCCGGCCATGCTGTCGGGCTTGTTGCTGTTGGTGTGGTTCCCGCTCATCCTCCGAGGTGCCGAGCGCAACTACCGCTGGGCGGTCGGATTGAGCACCTCTCCCTATCTCGCGCGGTGGTTGCTGATCACTTTGGTGCTCTTCGGCGTCTCGGGGCTGCTGTACGCGGTGCGGCGCCGGGCGGTGAGAAGGGGACGCGGGCGACGAGACCCATGATGACCGCCAGCGCTGCGACACCGTAGGCGGCCGCCCCGGGGCTCAGATAGGAGATCGCACCGGCCAGCGGGATGCCGAGCCATTCCCAGCGGCCGTCAAGAGCGGCGAGTGCGACGACCAGCAGAGCGTACCAGGAGTATCCCGGCGTGAAGACGAGGAAGGCCGTGCCGGTCACCACCAGAGCTCCACGCCACGGCCGGTGAGCATCGCCCCGGCGCAGCACGAGCAGGGCCGTGGCCGCGAGAACGGCGAGGGCGGCAGGCAGGGCCCACGAGTCGGGCAGGATCAGGCGCAGCACCGCGTAGCGGCGGTCGCCGCCGGTGTCGCGGTAGCCCTCCTCGTTCAGGTAGCCGAAGAAGTAGCCGAGAACGGACTCGCGGGAGGCCAGCACGTACGGCAGATATGCGAGCGCCACGACGAGAAGGGCAGGCCCGAGGACCGCCGAAGCATCCAGCGCCCGCCGCCACCCGGAAGACCCGCCCCTGGCCAGAAGCCCGGAGAGCATCCCGGGCGCGGCCGCGGCGGGCAGGAGCTTGACGGCGGTCGCCGCGCCGAGCAGCAGGCCGCCGCGGACTTTGTGCCTGCTCACGGTTGATCAGGGCGATGACGGTGAGCAGGGCGCCGAGCGTGTCGGCATGGGCGTTGTTCACCGCCTCGATCGGAACGGCGGGACACCACGCCCACCAGGCCGCCCGCGCCGGAGCCGCGGGACGGAGGGCGATCAGCAGGACGAGGGACGTCCCCAAGGCCAGCAGCGCTCCGCCGATCTGGAGCGACTTGTGCCGTGACTCCGCGGGCGAGAACCGGTGCACGGCCAGGAAGTACGCCTCCGCCAGCGGTGGGTAGATCGTATGGACAGCCGGTACAGCGTCGGCTGGGACCTGCTGCTTAGGGCCGTGGCGGCGCACACCGAGGCGACATGGGTGCTGTTGTATGTGCGGCGGTGGCTGCAGGCCCCGCGGCAACTGCCGGATGGCAGCCTGCAGCACCGAGAGCGGGCACCCCGCAAGGTTCCCCGGTCTCGCCCGTGCTGGCGAACCTGTTCATGCATTACGCCTTCGACGTCTGGCTGGCACGCGAGTTCCCGACGGTGGAGTTCGAGCGCTATGCCGACGACGCGGTGGTGCACTGCGCGACCCAACGCCAGGCCCATCAGGTCCTGGCCGCGCTGAGCAGCAGGATGGAACAGGTCGGGTTGCGACTGCATCCCGGCAAGACGAGGATCGTGTACTGCAAGGACGGACGTCGGCGCGGAAACTATCCGCACACGGCGTTCACCTTCTTGGGGTTCACCTTCCGCCCGCGCGGGGCTCGCAACACGGCCACCGGGAGGAGGTTCTTGTCGTTCGCGCCAGCGATCAGCAAGGACGCCCTGGGCAAGATCAGCGCTCAGGTCCGCCGGTGGCGGCTGCATCGCCGGACCGGCCATTCCTTCACTCAACTGGCCAAAGCGATCAACCCGATCGTGGCGGGCTGGATGCACTACTACGGCCGGTTCTACCGGTCGGCGTTGTATCCCCTCCTGACGCGCATCAACGCCTACCTGGTGCGTTGGATCCGCGAGAAATACCGGCGGCTGAGCAGAAGACGCAAGGCCCTGGCGTGCCTGCGCGGGATCGCTATGCGTTACCCACGCATGTTCGCGCACTGGGCCTGGATAACTGCTGCTGCTCCGCTCTGACGATCAGGATGACAAGAGCCGTATGAACCGAGAGGGTGCGCCGTTTCACTCGGTGCTGGATCGCCCCCGCAGGGGGCCAAGGTTCGGAAGGAGATGACCTTGGGGTCGCCCGCCCTACCTGGACGCGAAA